>JBEGNZ010000010.1:0-86027 GCA_041182245.1 Pseudomonadota bacterium
TCAGCCGATGCGCCGGTTCTTGGACATGCTGCGATCCGTGCCTGACCTCGTGGTCGGCACCCTGTTCATCGTGGCGGTGGGTCTGGGTCCCTTTGCCGGGGTCATGGCCCTCACCATCAGCACCGGCGGCGTATTGGGTAAGCTCTTTTCCGAAGCGGTTGAGGCCATTGATCGCGGCCCTGTCGAGGGCGTTCGGGCGACCGGTGCGGCGCCCCTGCAAGAGATTGTTTGGGGAGTAATGCCGCAGGTGGCTCCGCTTTGGACCTCCTATGCTCTCTATCGCTTCGAATCGAGTTCACGTTCTGCCACGGTTTTGGGCCTGATTGGCGCGGGCGGTATTGGTCAGGTTCTGTTCGATAGCCTCAATAGCTTCGAATATAGCCGGGTCGCAGCCATCGTCATTATCATCATTGTGGCCGTGTCCCTGATCGACCTGCTCAGCCAAGTCATCCGCTCACGCCTTCTCTAAATCGCCTTTAAGCGGGAATTCGGCGAGGAATCGCCTTGGGTAGAGGCCCAAATCCGCCTTCGCGTTGGTCTCTTGATCAAGATGCCATCATGGACGACCTCGATATTTGTCCGGGTGAATGTCGTTTGTAAAAAAACGTCACAATTATCATTTAGACCGCTTCCCAGAATGAGCATCCCATTTGGATGGGGCTTTAGAGAAAGGGATTCGCAGTGAAGAATTTTAAGAGCTTGCTCCTCGTCGGCTGTGGCGCACTAGCACTGTCCAGCTGTGGCCCTAACGATATTGCTTCGCCAGGTAATGGCGGCAACGTCACCATCACCAACACGACCACGACCCCTCCGATTGTGACGCCCACACCCACATCGACCCTGGTCACGCCAGCCACGGGCTGCCCGACCATCGCCGATGGTAGCTTGACGGACGAGGGAACGATCACGGGCCCAACCGGCACATGGCGCGCCTGTTCGCTTCCAGCGCGGATCAACAAGTCGATCACCCTGCCGAAGGTTGCCGGCCTGCTCTATCGCCTGAACGGACGTGTCGACGTCGGCACTGATCGCGGCTTCACCAAGATCACCACAGGCACCTTGGCCGAGACTGCGACAAGCACGGCAACTTTGACAATTGAACCTGGCGTGATCATCTATGCCAACACCGGCATCTCTTGGCTCGCCGTGAACCGTGGCAACAAGATCAACGCCGTTGGTACGGCTACTCAGCCCATCATCTTCACCAGCCGTGATAACATCCTTGGCCTGAACACTGAAACCTCCCAGGGTCAGTGGGGCGGCGTGGTTCTGATGGGCCGCGCGCGTGTCACTGACTGTACGACGGGTTCGGTTGCTGCGGGCACTTGCGAACGTCAGACCGAAGGCTCGGCTGACCCTGCTCTTTACGGCGGTGCAGACAATGCTGACAGCAGCGGCACCATGTCCTACGTCCAGATCCGTTATTCGGGTTATGTCTTGGGTGCCGACAAGGAACTCCAGTCGCTGACCCCCTCGGGCATTGGTAGCGGTACGGTTTTGAACAACATCATGAGCTACAACAGCTCTGACGATGGCGTCGAATTCTTCGGCGGCGTTGCGAACATGAAGAACTTTGTGTCCGTCGGTGCTGATGATGACAGTCTTGATGTCGACATGGGTACGACGGCCAACTTCCAAAACCTTCTGCTGATCCAACGTTCGGCAAAGGGTGATGCCCTGATGGAAATCGACAGCAACGGTAACGAGGCCGACACGCCCCGCACCACGCTGAAGATTTCGAACCTGACGGGTCTTCAGCCTGAAGTCAGCACGGACAATGAAGCCAATGACCAAGCCGCTATCTTGGTTCGCGGTAACTCTGACGTGACCTTGGCGAACTCGGTCATTTCGACCCCAAAGAACGAATGCCTGCGTATGAACGGTTCGGGCACCACGCCTGCGACCTTCGCCGCTCGGTCGGTCGTGCTGCAGTGTAACGCCACCAAGTTCCTCGGAACTGGCTCGTACAATGCCGCCGCTGTCAGCACCGCCTTTGGTTCGGGTGCTAACAACAACAATGACAGCTTCGTGACCACGCTCACCAACCTGTTCATCAATGGTGCGAACGAGCTTGCCGTCGCTGCGTTTAATCCAACGACCTTGGCGAGCTTCTTCACCGCCGTGACCTCTATCGGTGCAGTGAAGAACACGGATGACAAATGGTATGCTGGCTGGACCTGCAACAGCTCGACTGCCGACTTCGGTACGGGCAACAGCGGCCTGTGCACGTCAATTCCTACCAAATAATCACGCTAGGTACTTAGGGTGAGGGGGCGGCCTTAGGGCGGCCCCCTTTTCTCCATACGAAATTTGCCCAAGGGGATCGAGAATGGATACGCGTCGGCTTGCCACACTTTTGCTGGTCTCCACCGCTATTGCGATGCCGATGCTCGCCAACGCTCAGGAGGTTCCTGCGGCAGCGTCAGATCAGCCTGCTTCTGTCGTATCAGAACAAGCACTTGTAGAGACTTCAGAGCCTGCACCAGCGGAATCGCCAACGGAATCGGAAGTCTCCATCCCCGGTGAAATCGGCGAAATTGTCATCACCGGACGTCGCGATAGCAGCATTGTTCGGACCGCGCCGCAGGTTGTCTCTGTTCTAACCGCCGTCGAAATCGCCCGCACGGGCGAAGGCAATATCGCCGGTGCTCTCAGCCACGTGTCCGGTCTAAGCCTGGTCGGCAGCGGCTATGTCTATGTCCGCGGCCTCGGCGACCGCTATTCACTCGCGCTTCTCAATGGTTCTCCCCTGCCGAGCCCAGAGCCGCTCAAGCGGGTTGTTCCCCTTGACCTGTTCCCCAGCAGCATCATCGCCTCGTCCTTGGTTCAGAAGAGCTATTCGGCCAATTTCCCCGGTGAATTTGGCGGCGGCGTTATCAACCTGACCACCAAGGCGATCCCGCGCGAGCCGTTCCTGTCCATCGGCTTTGGCGGTTCCGCTGATACCGAAACAACGGGTCGTTTGAGCTATACCTATTATGGCAGTGCGACCGATTGGTCCGGCTATGACGATGGCAAGCGTGACATGGCTCCGGCCCTCAATGCCTTTATCGCGAGTGGTGAACGGATCAGCTCGGGCAAGGTCAATACCAGTAATATTGCTCGGCAATTGGTGACGGGCCGAAATGCCGTTGTTCAAAGCACCTCCGAAACGCCGCCTAACGGATCCGTTAACCTGTCGGGTGGCCTGTCGTTTGATCGCGGTGCCTACACGCTCGGCTTTATTGCGGCCGGGGGTTACAGCAACAAGTGGTCAACCCGTGAAGCGACCAACCAAAACTCCTTGCAGGCTGACCTTTCCGCGCTGAACTCTGATTTTACGCGCGTGACCTCTGACAACCGAATCGTCCTCAATGGCCTCGTCGGCCTGGGTCTAGAGTTCGGTGACAATAAGCTGCGTTGGACCAATCTTTATATTCGCGACACTCTGAAACATACACGCCTTGGGCTTGGAAACCGGAACCAAACCACTGTCGATTTTATGCAGCAGGACACGTCCTGGTATGAGCGTGAATTGATCGATAGCCAAATCGTGGGCGAGTTCAATCTCAATGACAATCTGAGCGTTGATGTTCGTGTTGCCTACGCCAACTCAAAACGTAACTCTCCGTACGAACTGACCTTCGAATATGTCCGCACCAATGTGAAGGCGGATCCTTACGGGGCCTATTTCGTCAACCGTTTGAACAATGGTAACGGCGGTGATGCTGTGATCAGCTTCTCCGAGCTGGATGAGAAGCTTTGGTCCGGCGGGGCCGATGCCACCTACAGGCTGAGGGATGGGCTGAGCGGTACAGTCGGTTACGCCTTTGCTGACACTGAGCGCACAAGTTCACGCCGGGACTTCCAGTTCCAAGCCCCCAGCAACTTCCCGCGCGGTGTCGATATGTTCCGCCCTGACCTGCTTCTGGCCCCCGCAGTGATTGAAGCTTTCGGCATAGCGTTGGTTGAAACCAACGAAGGTAACCCAGCCTTCCTTGCGACCCTTCGGAATCAGGCGGGCTACGTCAAGTTTGACTATCAGATGACTGACTCGTTGCAGCTCAATGCCGGCATTCGTTATGAAACCGCCGAGCTAGAAGTTTCACCGATCAAGATCTTCAACACCGCAGGCGCCTCTCTGGCGGGTACAGCGCTCGAAGAAAGCTATTGGCTGCCAGCAGCCACATTGACCTGGCAATTGGCCTCGGACATGCAGCTTCGCGGCAACCTGTCTAAAACCATTGCCCGTCCGCAGTTTCGTGAATTGGTTTACCAGTTCTACTTCGACCCCGACAGCAACCGCATGTATCGCGGTAACCCGTACTTGGTCGATAGTGAGCTGACCAACGCCGAAGCCCGTTTTGAATGGTACTTTGACACCGATCAGCGTGTCACGGTCGCCGCTTTCTATAAGCAGATCACCAATCCGATTGAATCCTTCGTCGCCGGCGATGACTTCACGACCAGCTACGCCAATGCGCCGCAGGCCAACCTCATTGGTGCCGAGTTTGACGCTCAGAAATATTTCGACCTCTCCGCCCTTGACGGTGATTTCTGGGCCTCACGCCGGATCGTAGTGAACGGTAACTACACCTACACAATGTCGGAATTGAAGGTCGATAAGAACGACTCCATTTCAGTCTTTGCCTCCTCATCGAAGAACGCCACTGACTTCTTTAAGGATGGTGCTCAGATGGCCGGCCAGTCGGATCACATTTTCAACGTCCAACTTGGACTTGAAGATCGTGATGCCCTTTCACAACAGACCTTGATGTTCAACTATGCCAGCAAGCGCGTTTCGAGCCGTGGTCTGGTCAATTCAGGGCAGCCTGACATCTACGCCTATCCCGGCTTCTCGCTGGACTTTGTCGCACGTCAAGGCGTGGCTGTTGCAGGCCGCGATGTTGAGCTAAAGTTCGAGGCGCGCAATCTGACAGGCCGTAATAACGAAGAATATCAGATTGTTGGTAGTAACCGCGTTGACATCAATACCTACAAGATGGGTAGCCTGATCTCAGTGTCGGCCCAGATGAAGTTCTAAGCCCTAAAGGGTCACAGACCCTCGTTCGGCATCGACCGAGCGGGGGTGTTTGACCGGGGTGAAGGGCGGTATAGCGCCCGTTAAGGACTATGACAGCGGCTTGGAATTTAATCCGCACACTGTCATAGAACTGACGTGAAGCTGAGCTAATAGCGCCATGTCGGTGCTGCCAGCACCCCACCGAAAGCTGCAGTTATGCGCAATCTTGAACCCAATTCTAAGAGCTGCGTGACAGTTTGCATACAGGGCGCTCTGGTTGGTGCCTTGGCGGGTCTTGCTCTGCTATCCTCTGCGGTCAGTGCTCAAGCGGATGTGATGGAACTGGTCACCAATGGCTTTGTCTGGGTGGCGGGAGCCCCCAAGTCCGTCGCGCCAGACCTGGTAGAGGTCGGCCCGCGCGCCGAGCGCAGTTTCACCCATGTCTCAGATACGGCGGGTCCCGCAGCCTGGCGCGCTCACATCGCGATGCTCGCGAGAAAATACGATATTAGCCCGGCGCTTTTAGAGGCGGTCGTTTGGCAAGAAAGCCGTTGGCAAACCAACGCTAGGTCCAGCGCGGGAGCCCATGGGCTGGCGCAGCTGATGCCTGGAACGGCGCGCGAGATGGGCGTAGATATTACCAACCCGCTGTCGAACCTCGAAGGGGGCGCGCGCTATTTAAAGATCCAGTTGGACCGGTTCGATGGCGACATCGAAAAGGCCTTGGCCGCCTATAATTCGGGGCCGAGCCGTGTGCTCAGCGCGGGGGGCATTCCTCAAATCCCAGAGACGAAAGCTTATGTTTCTGCGATAATGTCTAGGCTTGCTGAATCTGTGCGGAGGTAGTCAAAATGAAAAAATCTCAGCTTTTAGGGCTTGTTGCGTCCATCGCTTCCTTTCCCCTTTCGGCCTATGCACAGGTCACCACCAACCCTCAGGGGTCTGGTCCGATCGTTGCCGCCCTCAATTGGATTCAAGGCACCCTGTTGGGCAGTGTCGCTACCGCAATCGCCGTCATGGCTGTGGCGACGGTCGGCTTGATGATGCTGACGGGTCGGATGAACTGGCGATTTGGCGCGACCGTCATATTGGGCTGCTTCATCCTGTTCGGCGCGGGGGCCATCGTGTCCGGGATCAGATCCGCCGCGGCCCTCGGTTAAGCGACGATGGACCTCATCCGTTTTCCAGTACACCGCGCCCTTGCCCGTCCGCAGATGTTTGCGGGCGTGACCTATAGCTATTTCATTATCAATGCGGCGGTGACGACCGAGGTCTTTCTCATCACAAAAAGCTTCCTAGCCCTCCCGGTCGCGGTGTTGCTGCATGTTATTGGTTATCTTGCCTGCCTGCGGGAACCTCGAATTTTCGACCTTTGGTTGACCAAGGTGAGCCGTTGCCCACGGATTTCAAACTGGCGGCGCTGGCGCTGCAACAGCTACGGAACTTGAGGAGCGACCTTGGTGGGCATGTTTGGCACTATGGGGCGTAGGAGCCGTGAGGCTCTAGCCGGGGACCGCTTGCCCTATGCGAAGCTGCTCGATGACCATGTCGTCCTGTTGCGCGATGGCTCGGTCATGATGAGCCTCTTGGTGCCCGGCATCAGCTTTGAGACGGCCGATAGTGCCGAGTTAAACGCCTTGGCCGCAACGCGTGAGCTCATGCTCCGCAGCACTCTGGACGCCCGCTTCGTTCTATATCACCACGTCATCCGCCGCCGCGTTCAGACCGACTTGCGGGGGACATTTGCTGATCCCCTGACAGCCCATATTGATCAGTGCTGGGATAACAAACTTTCCAGCGGTGCCCTGTTTGTCAATGATCAGTTCGTAACCCTGCTGCGGCGCCCGGCTCGCGGGAAGACCGGTTGGGTGGAACGTGTTGCCCGTCAATTGACGCGGTCTCAAGATCGCTCTGAAGGCATCCAAGCCAAACCGCAAGATGTTCGTGACCTGCGGGCCGCGGCCAATGCCATGGTGACAACCCTGGGGACCTATGGGGCGCGGCCCTTAAGCAACTATCAGGGCAAGTCCGGGGCCTGTTCGGAAATATTGGAGTTTCTCTCCGCCCTCTATAATGGGGAAATGAAACCGGTTCGGCGGCCGTTCGAAGGCACCATGATTGCCAATATGCTGCCCTATAAACGCATCAGTTTTGGCGCGGACGCCCTTGAACTGAAGGGCGCGGGCAGCAGCAGTTTTGCGGCCTTGGTGTCTCTAAAGGACTATCCCGACACGACCTCGCCGGGCCTGACCGACTCCTTGCTCCGAATTCCCTGTGAGATGGTGCTCACAGAAAGCTACGCGCCATCAGATCGCCAAGTGTCTCGTGAACGGATTGACTTGGCCGTGCGCCGTCTAAGGTCAGCCGATGAAGAGGCCATGGCTGAGCGGGCAGAGCTTCATGCGGCCCGTGATGCCCTGGGATTGGGCGCGGTTGGATTTGGCGACCACCATCTGTCCGTCCTCGTGCGCTCTGACTCCCTTGAGACCTTAGATGCGCTGACGGCAGCCTGCGCGGCGGCGCTCGGTGATGCCGGCGCTGTTGCGGTCCGCGAAGATATGAACCTCGAGCCCGGCTTTTGGGGGCAGATGCCGGGCAATGAATCGCTGATCGTGCGGCGATCCTTGATCTCATCGGGCAATATGGCCTGCTTTGGCTCGCTTCACGGCTTTGCCTTGGGCCAGGCCGAGGGGAACCATTGGGGTGATCCTGTGGCAGTCCTTGAGACCACCAGCGCAACGCCCTTTTTCTTCAATTTCCACAATGGCGATCTGGGTAACTTCACGGTCATTGGCCCGTCGGGTTCCGGCAAGACCGTCGTCATGAATTTTCTAGCAGCTCAGGCCCAGCGGTTTGAGCCACGCACCGTCCTGTTCGACAAGGACCGGGGCGCAGAAGTCTTTATTCGTGGCATTGGCGGTCGCTATAGCCGGATCTCTGCGGGCGAGCCGACGGGGTTTAATCCACTGGCCCTTCCAGACAGCCCGACCAATCGCGCCTTTCAACGCGACTGGCTCGCTGTTCTGCTCGATGCCAAGGGGTCAGAAGAGTTGGCCACCATCGCGGCGGCGGTTGATGCGGCCTATGCCAATGATCCCAAACTGCGCCGCCTGTCCCATTTTCAAGAATTGCTGGCCGGTTCGCGCAGGCCGCAACCGGGCGATCTCGCCTCTCGACTCGCCGCTTGGGTCGGCGAGGGAGAGTTTGGCTGGCTATTTGATCATGCCGAAGACCTTCTAGACCTGTCTGCCAAGACCCTTGGCTTTGATATGACGAGCCTTCTGGAGACGCCGCGTCTGCGCACGCCGGTGATGATGTACCTGTTCCATCGGATCGAGGAGCGGTTGGATGGTCACCCGACCCTGATCCTGATTGATGAGGGCTGGAAGGCCTTGGACGATGAGGTCTTTGCCGCCCGCATTCGCGATTGGCTCAAGACCCTTCGTAAGCGCAATGGCCTTGTGGGTTTCGCGACCCAATCGGCCCGTGACGCGCTCGATAGCCGCATATCCACGGCGTTGGTTGAGCAGACGGCGACCATGATCTTCATGCCCAATGCCAGAGCGCGTGAAGAGGACTATTGTGAGGGATTTGGTCTCACGCTGCATGAACTCGACATCATCCGCAATCTGCCCGCCCACAGCCGCTGCTTCTTGGTGCGCCAGCCCGATGCCTCGGTTGTGGTTCGGCTGGATCTGTCCTCAATGCCCGAACTGCTCACGGTCCTTTCCGGTCGGGAAACAACCGTCAGGCAATTGGATCAGCTTCGAAAGCAGGTCGGCGACGCGCCAGAGGCTTGGTATGAGGCCCTCACCGGACATCCGTGGCCCGGCGACGCTTCCCATTGCGCCGTCCGACCGGAGGCGCGTCAATGAGCCAGTGTACCGCCGTTCTGGACGCTGCATCGACGGGGGTCGCACCGGCTCTACGGGCTGTAGACTGTATGAGCGCGGAGGTGACTTCGGCGGCCTTCACCAATCTATTCGGCTCTAATGGTGCTCTGGTTCCCGCGCTGACCCTAGTCCTCACCCTCTATATCGCGCTCTTTGCTATTGCCCTGCTCACCGGTCGTTCGAAGATCGGGATCAGCACCCTTACCCCTCGCATGATCACCTTGGGCGTCGTCTTGACCTTTGCGACCAGTTGGGCGGCCTATCAAAGCGTGGTCTGGAATCTCGCTGTTGGCGCGCCGGACCAGATTGCCAGTGCTCTATTGGGGGTTCGCGGATCGGCGACTCAGCTCTTTGCTGACAAGATTGATATACTTTTCAACGTCATTACCGAGACGGCCCAAACGGTTGGTGGTCCTGGCGCGCGGCCCACGCTGCAGGGGGCCTTCACGCCGGTCAATCTGATGTGGCTGGCGGGCATGTTCTTGATGCTGGGCACGGTCGGTATATTGGTGACAGCGCGGATTGCCTTGGCGGTGTTGTTGGCCGTGGGGCCTGTCTTTGTGACCTTCATTCTGTTTAACGGAACACGGGGCCTATTTGCCGGATGGCTGAGGGGCGTGATCCTGACCGCCATCACCCCGCTGTTTGCGGTGCTCGGTGGCGGATTGATGATCGAGTTGGCGACCCCGATCGTGGTTGCCCTTCGCGCAAGTGAGGTTCTTGATCCGAGGGCGGCCATGGCCCTGTTTATTTTCTCCATCGTCCATTGTGCGCTCATGGCCCTCGGCATCAGCGTAGCGTCAGCGATGGTTTCCGGATGGCAGGTCTTTGGAACGGCCAACGCGTCCAACGGCGAACAGGCGAGCGGTCTAAGGACCGACCAATCTGTCGGTGGCGCCAATAACGCCTATGGGGCTTCGACGGCGGCGGCACTGTCTCGCAGTCAGAGTTTGACGGCCAGTGTGATTGCCGCCAATGCCGTTGGCGGATCGAGTGCGGCGGCGAGTGCAACCACAGCAACGAACCGAACTATCGTCAATACGATCACAGGGACAGGTTCCGCGATCGGCTCGGGAGCACCAGCCAGATCGCGTGGAATCGGTAGCCGGTTTGCCAGCCGCCCCCCTGTCTCTCGGGAGTTCATAAGATGAAAATCTATCTCGCGCTGCTGGCCGCAACCCTGTCCCTGACCCTTGGCACCCCAGCCATGGCGAAGGATGCTCGGCTGGCAACCCGCCCCTATAATGCCGATGAGATTGTGGTCTTGCCGGGACGTGTCGGTGTGCAAGCGACCATTATATTTGGCGATGACGAGCATATTGAAAATGTGGCCATCGGCGACTCAAACAGCTGGCAGGTGACGCCGAACAAGCGCGCGAATCTGCTGTTCGTAAAACCCTTGGCCGCCCAAGCCCAGACCAACCTAACGGTTGTGACCGATCGCCATACCTATCTCTTTGACCTGGTTGCCGGTTCAGGTGTGCCCCATTACGTCTTGCGCTTCACCTACCCAGATGCCGTCAAGGCCAAGGCTCTCGCCGTCGGGGCCATGAGCGCAGAAGAGGCCGAGGCCGCGAAAAATCCGAACGCCGTCAAGGGCGGACAGCCGCCCTCTGCCCTAAACTTTGCCTGGACCAGTAAGGGGAGCGCAAGAATCTTGCCGACCCGTATCTATGACGACGGGGTCTCAACCTATCTCAGCTGGGCTAAGGGTCGTCCTGTTCCGGCCATCTTGCTTCGGGATGACAAGGGCGCAGAGGGCGCAACCAACTATGCGGTGCGTGGGGACCTGATCGTACTGGATAATGTACCCAAGGTGATTGTCTTGCGGGCGGGCATTGATGTGGCAACCTTGAAAAATCAAGGCCCCGTCCCGTCTGAAACGGCGTCGGCTGATCCAAATCCGCAATCGGCGACCGCGTCGGACGTCAAGCCGCCGCTACCGGCGGCTGATCGGGGGCAATGACCATGTCTGGACCCTCTTCCCCGAACCCTCGCTTGACCTCTTCAGAGGATACAGATCCGCGCTCGGCCATGGGATCGAATGCGGCCGATCTGGCCACCCGATCTGTCCTGCCCCTTGTTGCCCATAAGGCGTCGGCTTCAGACGGACTTGGGTTGATATTGGGTATAGCCGTGATTGGGATCCTCGGGGTTGTGACCTTCTTGGGGGTCAATGGTGGCCGTCAAAAGCCAGCGCCCGAGCAGCCCGCGCCCGCGCAAGCCGTTGTTCCGGCACCCGTCGTGCAACCGGTAGAGCAGGCCCCGCCGGTCCCGGTTGAGGCCATCACCCCGCCGCCCGCGCCATTGCCGGTTCCTGCGCCAGCGCCGATTGGTATTGCCGGGCCTGCGGCAAACCCCTTTTCGACGCCAACGGTTCTGTTCGATGCCAGCGCCCTGCCGCCGTCTATTGTACCGGGCGCTGGTCCAGCCGCAGCCTCCCCTGGCGGGCCAAATGATGAGTTCGCCGCGCGGGTTGGCGGTGTTGGCGGCGGCAGCGCCATTGCTGCTGCAGGTATAAATCCCAAGGCCACCGTGACCCAGGGCACCTTGATCCCCGCGGTTCTCGAGACGGCGATCGATACGGATGTGCCCGGCTATCTTCGCGCCATCGTCTCCAGCGATGTGCGTAGTTTCGATGGAACAGTCGTCCTCATTCCCCATTCTTCGCGCCTGATCGGCCAGTATAAGAGTGGCATGCAGGCGGGCCAAAAGCGCGCCTATGTCATTTGGACTCGGCTGATCCGCCCCGATGGCGTCTCGGTCAATATTGCTTCGCCTGCCGTTGGATTTGGCGGGGAGACCGGGCTTCCGGGTAAGGTCAATAACCATTTCTTCGAACGGTTCGGCTCGGCGATGCTCCTATCGGTCATCGGCGGCATCTCCAGTTCGGGCAGCAACAATGCCACCGTGCTCATCGGCAGCCAGGCCCAATCGGCCGCCGCCGCCGCCGTTGGTCAGTCCGGTCAGATTGGTCCGACCATTCGCGTGCGCCAAGGCGAGCCCATTCGCGTCTTTACCGCCCGCGACCTCGATTTTTCGAAGGTCACAACCGAATGAGGGACGCCGTTCCGTTGATCCCGCGAAGCCCCTATCTGGATGCCTATCTGGCGCCTTTTCAGCCGTGGTTGGAAAAGCAAACTGTGACGGAAATTCTCGTCAACCGTCCAGGAGAGCTCTGGATCGAGGACGCAACATGCAAGGGCATGCAGCGTATCGAGGCGCCCAAGGTCGACGATATCTTGTTACAGCGGTTGTCTGAACAGGTCGCCCGCATCAGCCATCAGGGGATCAACCGCGAAAACCCCCTCCTGTCGGCCACCCTGCCCACCGGTGAACGGATCCAGCTTTGCGGTCCGCCCGCCACCCGCAGCCATTGGGCCTTGGCCATTCGGCGCCATCGGCTCTTGGATATTTCACTGGAATCCTATGATCCAGGTCCCCTTCAGCCGGTCGTGGACCATCCGCCAATCGATCCGTCCCTTGAGCCTATTCTGTTCTTGAGAGACGCCATTCTTCGGCGGCAAACCATTTTGATCTCGGGCGGGACATCCACCGGTAAGACGACTTTTCTCAATTCAATGTTGCGCGAAATTCCGAGTGAAGAACGCGTGGTCCTTGTCGAAGATACGGCTGAGCTAAAGTTAGCGGGAGCCAACGGCGTTGGCCTGATCGCGGTCAAGGGCGAGACGGGCGAGGCGCGGATATCCACGGACGACCTGTTGCAAGCGGCCTTGCGCCTGCGACCTGACCGGATTGTCTTGGGTGAGTTGCGCGGTCGCGAGACGGTGAGTTTCTTGCGCGCGATCAATACGGGCCATCCGGGCTCCTTTTCGACGATCCATGCCAATTCGCCGCGCGGAGCCTTAGAGCAGATCGCGCTTATGGCCATGCAGACCGGCATCGGCCTGACCCGGCGCGAGACCATTGAATATGCCGCCTCTGTCATTGATGTGGTTGTGCAGCTTGAGCGGCGCGACGGTCGACGCCAGATCTCGGCGCTAGCCTCTGCTCGAGATCTTGTTTCGCCGTCATAGCGACCACCGCGACTGCCCCTGCCTCATGGGGGCCGAACTTGAACTGTCTATCGGTTATTTCACGCCTCAAGAGGGAAGACTAAGTGATGAAAAACTATCTTGCCATGGCCGCGGCCGTCGCCCTGTTGCCCTCTGCCAGCAGTGCCCAGGCTGCACGGGATTATGTGTGGGCCGCGGGTTCCTCAACCCTTTTCCCCTTCTCCACGCGGGTTGCGGAAAACTTTGCCAAAAAGACGGGCCGCAAGGCGCCGAAGGTCGAATCGCTGGGCACTGGCGGCGGCATCAAGCTGTTTTGCTCGGGTTCGGGTGAAGGCTTCCCAGACATTGCCAATGCCTCACGTCCGATGAAGCGCTCGGAATTTGACCAGTGCCAGAAGAAGGGCGTGAAGGATATCATCCAGCTTAAGATCGGCTTTGACGGCATTGCTGTCGCCGTCGACAAGGATGGCAGCAACTATAATCTGACGACCCAAAATCTTTATCAGGGCCTTGCTGCCAATGTTGTGCGCAATGGCCAGTTCGTTAAAAACCCCCACAAAAAGTGGAGCGATGTTGCTGCTGGGCTGCCGACCAATCGTATCTTGGTCTATGGGCCGCCGCCCACCTCTGGCACCCGCGATGCCTTTATCGAGCTAGGGATCGAAGCCGGAGCGCTGAAGTTCCCCGTTGCTGCGGCGCTGAAGGCTTCGAGCGAGCCTCAGTTTAAGGCCAAGGTTGATCCCTTGCGTGAAGATGGTGGCTGGATCGATTCTGGCGAGAACGACAATGCCATCATCGGGACCCTGACCAAGACACCGGGGGCTATGGGCGTGTTCGGCTATTCGTTCCTCGAAGAGAATGTCGACAAGGTCAAGGGTGCCTCGGTTAACGGTGTTCGTCCGACCGCCAAGAGCATCACGGATGGCACCTATCCCCTGTCTCGCTCGCTCTATATCTACGTCAAGAAGTCGATGATTGGTGTCACACCGGGCCTGAAGGAATTTGTCAGCGAATATGTGTCTGACGCAGCCACGGGTCGCGGCGGCTATCTGCAGGGTCGGGGCCTAATCATTCTGCCGCCCGCCCAGCACGAAGCCAATAAGGCCGCCGTGAAGACTCTCATGCCCATGAAGCGCCCTGCGGGCTAGGGTCAAGTTTGATTGAGACAAACAGAAGCCCGGTTGCAAGAACAGCCGGGCTTCTTGCTTCTATCGGTGGAGGGGCCGTGCGGGCTGGCCTATTGCGGCGGCTGAGCCTTGCGCCTCAGGCGGGCCAGACGGCGAAGGCGGCGCCAGAAGCGGGCCTTTTCGGGCTCTGGATAGGGTTCCAGATTGCGGATGAATTCTTCGGTCGAGGCGCGCCAGCTATAGGTCAGGGCAAAGGCGCGAACATCCTTGCGGTCGAGCTTGAGGCAGTCAAGACAGGCCTGCTGCATGGCTTCAAGGCTTTCATCGGCCGCCAAGACCCCCGCGCCGGAGCCGGGAATGATGTCGATCGGACCGGGGGCTGGAAAGCCCGCGACAGGCGTTCCGCAGCCCATGGCCTCAAGGATCACCAGGCCGAAAGTGTCGGTCAGGGACGGGAAGACAAAACAGTCTGCATCAGCAAAATGGGCGGCAAGCTCATCACCAAACTTAGCGCCGAGAAAGACTGCGCCGGGATATTTGGCCTCGAGCTCTTCGCGCTGAGGCCCGTCGCCGACAATGACCTTGGTGCCGGGAAGGTCCAGTTCCAAGAAGGTCTCGATGTTCTTTTCCACGGCAATTCGACCGACATTGAGCCAGATCGGACGGGGCAGGTCGCCATAAACCCCCTCGCGGCCATCCATGCCGATGGGACGGAAGAGGTCGGTGTCTACGCCTCGTGTCCAGGGCGAAATATTGTGAAAGCCCCGCGCCAGCAACTCGTCGCGAAAGGTCGGTGTGGCCACCATCAGGCGTCCTGACGGCTCGTGGAACCAGCGCATATAGGCATAGCCTGCGGCCAGCGGCAGGGGTACGCGGGCGGAGACATATTCAGGGAATTTCGTATGGTAGCTGGTGGTGAATGGCAGCTTCCATTCTAGGCAGATCCGACGCGCCGCCAGGCCGATCGGGCCTTCGGTGGCGATGTGGATCGCTTCGGGCTCAAAGGACTTGAACCGGTCTTGAATGGGCTCATAGGTCCCGATGGCCAGCTTGATTTCCGGATAGGTCGGCAAGGGGAAGGTCTTGAACTGGTCCGGCGAGATCACATCGACCTGATGGCCCATGGCGCGGCACTCGGCGATGGTACGGCTGAGCGTCCGCACGACCCCATTGACCTGAGGCTCCCAAGCATCGGTGGCCAGCAAGATCCGCATCAGGCTATGGCTCGCCCGTTAAGGGCCGGACGCTCGGTTCGATCCGACCGGCGCTCTATCATCGACCACGACCGCATCTTGGCCCACTCCAACAGTTCTAGCCGTCCGTCCATATGTTCGACGAGGGCGGTACAGCTCTCCACCCAATCGCCGTCATTTATATAGGTGATGCCGTCAATATCACGCATCTCGGCCTTGTGAATATGGCCGCAGATCACCCCGTCAACACCGCGACGTCGAGCCTCATCAGCGACCGCACCTTCGAAGTTCTCGATGAATTGTAAGGCGTTCTTCACTTTGCCCTTCAGGAATGCCGACAGGCTCCAATAGCCAAAACCCATCTTTCGTCGCGCATGGTTGAACAGGGTGTTCAGCATAAGGATCGTTCTATAGGACCAATCACCGAGGAAGGCGAGCCACTTGGCATGTTGGACGACGCCGTCGAACTCATCACCGTGGGTGACCAAGAAGGTACGCCCATCAACCGTCGTGTGGATGGCGTCGCGGGCGATCACCACCCCGCCAAAATGGACGCCGCAATAGTCTCGTGCGACCTCATCATGGTTGCCGGGCACATAGATCACCGCCGTACCCTTGCGGGCCATCCGAAGAACCTTTTGAACCACATCATTATGGGCCTGAGGCCAGTGCCAGCCGCCCTTGAGCTTCCAGCCGTCAATGATGTCGCCGATCAGATAAAGCCGTTCGCATTCCATACTGCGAATGAAGTCGAGCAGCAGTTCGGCCTGACATCCGCGCGTGCCCAAATGAACATCTGAAATGAAGACCGATTTAAAGCCAAGGATGGGGACGTCTGACGTCATGAGGCGGTCCGTTGTGCAGGTCTGCTCAGCCCATGGGCAGACCCGTTCGACCTAAGCTGATTGCGTGTCTCTTTTGTGAAATTGCAGCCTTGGCCCCTTGCCGATTATGGCGGGGTTGGATCCGGCGTGTATGAACACTATCTAGCGCGGGGGCCTGCTTCGCGACGGTTGGTAGATAGGCTATTGAAACGGCAGATGAGCGACAGTGCAGAGATGAGCCGTTCAGCAAAGGACACCCCCAAGTCTGTTCGGACTCGGGTGCGCATACTCGACGCCGCCATGACCCTGTTCGCGGAAATCGGCTATCATGCCGCCAACAATGCTCGGATCGCTGAGGCGGCGGACCTGACGCGCGGGGCTATGCTCTATCATTTTGTCTCGCGCGAAGACCTGGTCGACGCCGCCATCGGTCACATCCAGACTCAGCGTAATGCCCTGTTTGAGGCAGCAGCAAAGGACATTGGTCCGGGCGAAGATGTCAGCGAGCACGCCATCGAGTCCTACTGGCAACTGCTCCACACGGTGCCCTATATCGCCTTTGCGGAGTTGGAGGCTGTGGCCCGCACGGACGCAACGGTTCGTGCCTGTCTGGCGACCGCGCAGGAGGCCTTTGATCGCGCGCAGATTGGCGGTCAGTCGACGGCGATGGTCAGTGCTGGAGCAGGTCCGAGGTTCCAAACAACCCGAGATTTGGCCCGTTTCATGCTGGAGGGTCTGGCACGCGGTGGCGTGACCTATGATCAGGAGGCGCGGACCGAACGGTTGCTGACCGTCATTAAACGCGCCACCCACATGCTGAACCGTAAGGGGTCGGTGCAGGATCTTTGGCCAGACTAGCGCTTAAGCACGAACAGGGCTCGAAAGCTGCGGCCTGATCTCGTAACCTCTGGAAAATCATCCAAGGAGGTTCTTGCCATGTCTGTTGATCCATCCGGTGCCATCGACCCGACCCGAGAGCAGTTCAACCAGTTCAAGGCCCTGCCAAGGGACCAGCCGGTTCACATGCTCAATCTGGTTCGCCTGCGTGATGTGGCCAACTATCCAGAAGGCCATCCGAGCCATGGTAAAGGCTTGTCAGGGCTCGAGGCCTACCGCGCCTATGGCCGCGAAAGTGCCGAGATCTTCAAGCGCGTGGGTGGCAAGCAGATCTGGGCCGGTAAGCCGCAGGGGGTGGTGACAGGTCCCTTGGACGAGCACTGGGACCTGGCTTTCATCGCCTACTATCCGACGGCGGGAGCCTTCCTCGAGATGGTCACCGACGCCCACTACCGCGTCGTTGTCGCCCATCGGACCGCTGGGGTGCTCGATTCGCGGCTGATCCGCATGGAGCCCCTCGAGCCGGGCGAGGGCTTCGGGGAATAGATAATCATTACGTTTACGTAAGCGGCATCTAGTGATCGCCAGGTCCATCCCCTAGGGTGCGCACCGCTGTCCATTCAAGCGTTTGCTCAACTTGACCTTTAAAGGAATTTCCCATGGGTGATGTCGTCGTCGTTTCCTATGCTCGCACAGGCTTGGCCAAGGCCGGTCGCGGCGGGTTTAACAATACTCACGGAGCGGCGATGGCTGGTCATGTGATCCAGCATGCTGTGGCTCGGGCCAAGATTGATCCGGCTGAAGTGGAGGACGTGATCCTAGGCTGCGGCGGTCCTGAAGGCGCGACCGGCAGCAATGTGGCCCGCAACGCCGCCCTATGGGCAGGCCTGCCCGTGACCACGTCGGGCACGACCATTAACCGCTTCTGTTCGTCAGGCCTACAGGCCATCGCCTCTGCGGCTCATTATATCAAGAACGAGGGCGCGACGGTGGCCATCGGCGGCGGCGTGGAATCGATCTCGCTGGTCCAGATGAGCGGCGCGATGAACACCCATCGCTATACTGAAGAAAAGCTGATGCAGGAACATCCTGCCCTGTGGATGGCCATGATCGACACCGCCGACATCGTGGCCAAGCGCTACAATGTCAGCAGAGACTATCAGGACGAAT
This sequence comes from Pseudomonadota bacterium, assembly GCA_041182245.1. Lineage (GTDB taxonomy): Bacteria > Pseudomonadota > Alphaproteobacteria > Caulobacterales > Caulobacteraceae > CAISGS01. Next base: position 18,063 of record JBEGNZ010000010.1, read on the forward strand.
ATTCCTTGCGTTCGCAGCAGCGCATTGCGGCGGCTCAGGCCTCCGGTCTGTTCAAGGACGAGATCGTTCCGATGGCCACCAAGATGAAGAGCTTCAATAAGGCGACCGGAGAAGAATCCATCGTCGACTATGTCGTCGACAAGGACGAGTGTAACCGGGCCGACACGACCCTCGAGGGCCTGTCCTCCTTGAAGCCGGTCAAGGGCGAAGGCAATTTCGTCACCGCTGGTAACGCTTCGCAACTGTCCGACGGCGCTGCGGCGGTGGTGCTGATGGATGCCAAGGAAGCCGAAAAGCGCGGCCTTGAGCCCATGGGCCTTTTCCGTGGCTTTGCTGTCGCGGGCTGTGAGCCGGACGAGATGGGCATTGGTCCGGTCTTTGCCGTGCCAAAGCTGCTGTCGCGCCACGGCTTGAGCGTGCAGGACATCGACCTTTGGGAACTGAACGAAGCCTTCGCGTCGCAGTGCCTCTATAGCCGCGACAAGCTCGGCATTGATCCAGAGAAGTACAATGTCAATGGCGGCTCCATCGCCATCGGCCACCCCTTCGGTATGACCGGCACACGCTGCACCGGCCACGTGCTGATGGAAGGCAAGCGTCGCGGGGCCAAGCTGGCCGTTGTGACCATGTGCATTGGCGGCGGCATGGGCGCAGCAGGCCTGTTCGAGGTTCTGTAGTCTAGGATCGGTCTCATTACCCCCTTCCCAAGCTTCGCGAGGAAGGGGGCTTCATCTGCTCTCTGTCCACCCTGTTCCCCGCCTTCGCAGGGAACAGGGATGTGTAGGGGCGTGCGACTTCCTCGTGCGCAGGCAAGGCCCTAGACTGGCCCCATGAGTCGCGCCTCGCTCTTCAGCTTCTATGAGTTCTTTGCCGGGGGCGGGATGGCGCGTGCGGGGCTCGGTGCGGACTGGACCTGTCGCCTTGCCAATGACCTCGACCCAGCCAAAGCAGCCGCCTATCGCACCAACTGGGGTGAGGGGGACCTGATTGAGGCCAATGTCTGGGATCTTACCCCCGAGGACTTGCCCGGCACCGCCGATCTGGTCTGGGCCTCCTCTCCCTGTCAGGACCTCAGCCTTGCTGGCCCTCGCGCGGGCCTTTCGGGGCAAAGGTCTTCAGCCTTTTGGGGTTTTTGGCGGCTCATTGAGGCCCTAGATGAACAGGGCCGAGCGCCCGGCGTCATCGTTATCGAAAATGTCGTCGGCCTTTTGACCTCGCGCGGTGGGCATGACTTTACCGCGATCTGTGAGGCCTTGGCGGCGCACAACTATCGGTTCGGGGCGCTCGAGATCAATGCCGCCCATTTTGTACCCCAGTCTCGGCCCCGCCTGTTTCTCATCGCGACACGGTCTGAGGCGTTGGCCTGTGCAGAGCCCGGACCTTGGCATGGGACCAGCGCGCGCTTGGCCGCAGCACGATTGCCAGACGCCCTCAAACCCTTTTGGCGGTGGTGGCGTCTGCCTCAGCCTGACGCCCGAAATGCAGCCTTGGGCGACCTGCTCGAGCCTGATGATCAGGTGATTTGGCATTTGCCGGAACAGACCCAAGCCATACTCGCCCTCATGGCCCCGCTCCATCGCCACCGTCTGGAACAGGCTGCGGCGCAGGCGAGGCTTGATGGGCAGCGGCAGGTGGGGGCGCTCTTTCGCCGGACGCGGCAAGAGCAGGGCCGCACGCAGCAACGCGCCGAGGTGCGGTTTGACGGGCTAGCGGGCTGCCTTCGCACCGCGCGCGGCGGCTCCTCGCGTCAGACCGTGGTCGTGATTGATCCGACCTTCGAAGATGCTGCCGTGCGCACAAGGCTGATGTCGCCGCGCGAAGGGGCAAGGCTGATGGGACTGGGTGATGACTATATCCTGCCCAAAGGGGCGGCGGCGGCCTTAACCCTTGTCGGAGACGGGGTGGTGGTTCCGGTCGTGGCCTTTCTCGAACGACACCTGCTGCGTCAGATGGTGAAAGCCTGCCAATCTACAAGACAAGCGGCGCAAGACTGATAAAGTAGCGTCATTGGGCCCCGATCCTTTTGCGAGATCACCATCATGTCTTCGTCTGCCAATGACAACGCTTTCGACGCCGCACAGTACCGCCGAGCCGGTCGCGGGCGCGTCTATGACTCCATCATCGATACCATCGGCGACACCCCCTTGGTGCGCCTGCCGCGCCTGACGGCTGAGCTGAAGCCCAAGGGTGAGGTGCTGGCCAAGCTGGAATTCTTCAACCCGATCGCCAGCGTCAAGGACCGTCTTGGCGCCTCGATGATCGCGTCGCTGGAACATCAGGGGCTGATCAAGCCGGGCACGACCATTGTTGAGCCGACGTCGGGCAATACCGGCATTGCGCTGGCCTTTGTCTGCGCCGCCAAGGGATATCCGCTGATCTTGGTCATGCCCGAAAGCATGTCCATCGAGCGACGCAAGATGCTGGCCCTTTTGGGCGCCAAGCTCGAGCTGACCCCGGCGGAAAAGGGCATGCGCGGCGCGGTCAATCGGGCGCAAGAGCTGCTCAGCGAAATTCCCGGCTCGGTGATGCCGCAGCAGTTCGAAAATTCCGCTAATCCCTTGATCCACCGGGTCTCGACGGCCGAGGAAATCTGGAACGATACGGCAGGGTCCGTCGATGCAGTGGTCTCTGGCGTCGGCACTGGCGGCACCATCAGCGGTATCGGCCAAGTGCTTCGTGCCCGCAAGCCGGGCCTGAAGATGATCGCCGTTGAGCCCGAAGCCTCTCCGATCCTGTCGGGTGGCCAACCGGGGCCTCACAAGATTCAAGGTATTGGGGCAGGTTTCGTGCCCGGCATTCTCGATCGCGGCGTCATTGACGAGGTGATCCAGGTCTCGAACGACGACGCCTTTGACATGGCTCGCAAGGTTGCGCGTGTCGAAGGTATTCCCGTGGGTATTTCGTCAGGGGCGGCTCTGGCAGCCGCCTTCCGCGCCGCAAGCCGCGACGACTATGCCGGTAAGGTGATCGTTGCGATCATCCCAAGCTTTGCAGAGCGCTATCTGTCGACGGCGCTGTTCGACGGCCTATAGGGTTCAAGCGGGCCTGATATCGGCTTCTGGTCGGTATCAGGCTCGGCTATGGCGTCCGATGGCGGCATAGAGCGCTGAGGGCAAGATGGGTTTGGCGACGTGGTCGTTCATTCCTGCGGCCAAGCAATCATCAATATCTTGCGGCTCTTCTGCGGCGGACAGGGCAATGATCGGCACGGTCGCATGGGTGCCGCCCATGGCGCGGATGGCGCGGGTCGAGGCGTGGCCATCCATTCCCGGCATGCGAATATCCATTAGGATCAGGTCAAAATTCTTGCGCTGTGCGGCATAGATCGCGCTCTGGCCATTTTCGACCGCCTCGATCTCACAGTCCAAGGGCTTAAGGATGGTCTTGATCAGCTCTTGGCTAAAGGCATTGTCTTCGGCCAACAGGATGCTCATCCGCCGCGTGGGAACCGCTTCTGGTAGGGTGGGGGTGAGCGGCTCGGCGGCATCAAGCGGAAGGTCCAGTTCGAACCAGAACTGAGCGCCGCCACCCGCGATATTTTCCGCCCCAATGGTACCGCCCATCAGCTCAACCAACTGACGGCTGATCGATAGGCCAAGGCCCGCACCGCCGGTCTTGGCCTGGATTGGCGCATCTGCGACCGTGACCCGATCAAACAGGCGCGGCAAGAGGACGGGGTCGAGGCCCGTGCCCGTATCGGTGACACTGATCCGAATTTTCGCCCGGTACTGCTGGGTTTTCAGCAGCAGCTTCAGGCCGATTTCGCCGCCAGATGAGTGTTTGGTGGCATTGCTGACCAGATTGAACAGGATCTGACTGATCCGGCCTGGATCGCCAACGGTCAGGGGGATGGTCTCAGGAAGATCCACCGACAGGGACAGTCCCTTGGCACGCGCCTCGGGCGTCATCACGTCAATGACATTGGCCAAGGTGTCCGATAGGCGGAAGCTTTCCTCGACCAGACGCACCGTGCCAAATTCGAGGCGGCTAATGTCCAGCACATTATTGACGATGGCCATCAACTGACGGCTGGCGTCCTGAACCAGGTCTAAATAGTGCCGGTCGCGGTCATTGAGTCCGCCATCGGTGCCAATCATTTCGCTCAGGCCGATAATGCCGGTTAGCGGCGTGCGCAGTTCGTGGCTCAGGGTCGACAGGAATTCAGACTTTGACCGCGCCGCCGCCTCCGCAATCGCTTTTGCGGCCTCTGCCTCCTGCTCAGCGATCTTGCGGTCATGAATGTCGCGAACAATGTCGATCCATTCGAGGACCTCGCGATTGGGGCCGAGTAGAAACCGGATATTGCTCTGCAGCCAGATCCATCCCCGGGTCTTGTGCAGATAGCGATATTCGACGGGGATGCGATTGCTATTTTCACCCTTGGCGATCATCGAGCGGACAGCCGCGAGGGCCAGCTTCCAATCTTCTGGATGAACGCGCCGGGTTGGACGGTGGCCGACCATATCCTTGGCGTCATAACCAGTGACCGTGACCACAGCGGGCGAGATGTAGGTGCAGGTTCCATCGCCGCGAACCCGCATGATCATGTCGCGGCTATAGGTAGTCAGAAACCGTAGGTGCCGCTCGCTCTCGACCAGATCCTGATCCTTCTGGCGCAGTTCGGTAATATCGATTGTGATACCAAACAGGGCCGGATGGGCGGTTTTCGAGCTGGGCTCACGCTCCACGCGGGACCAAAGATGACGCACGCCAAGGGTCGGGTGATTGAGCCGGAACTCCGCGAAGGCAGGGCCCGGCTGGTTGAGACCGGCTATCACCATCTGACCCATCAGGTGGCGGTCTTCGGGAACGAACCGTTCGAGCATCGACGCGGCCGTCACCGGCTGATCCGATGACAGGCCGTGGATCTCGTACATGGTCTCAGAAAAGATGATGTTGTTGCTGGGCGTCAGCAGCCGCCAATAGCCCACCCGCGCCACCGTCGTAGCCATGATCGCCGCGGTGAGATCATCAAAGCTGCCCGCCTCATCGGCGTCCAAGCTCTGGCCATAGACTATGTCGCCAGTCGCCTTTGGACTTTGGTTCAAGGGCTTGTCATCAGTCATTAGGGCTAAGCTATGCTCGGGGGACCTCGAAACTCCCCATCAATCTAGCACTATCAATATATCTTAGTAGATAAAATTATATGCTCTATCGCAGATTATGAATGAGGATTTTCACCTCTACACCGCTAAAAAATATCTGAAATTACCGATGTTAGAGCGGAAGTGAGCCAAATAATGCCCAGTTGTACTAAAGCGTACCGGGCGAGGATCTCGTCCTCACCCGGGTCGCCATGTCAGTGAATATCGATATTAAGGCCTAAAGGGTGCGGGCGATGAGCACCTTCATGATCTCATTGGCCCCGCCATAGATACGCTGGATGCGAGCATCCTTGTACATTTGGCCGATGGGATATTCGGTCATGTAGCCATAGCCGCCGAACAGTTGCAGGCACTCATCGACGATCTTGCACTGTAGGTCGCTGACCCAATATTTGGCCATTGAGGCCGTTGCTGCGTCGAGCTTTCCGGCCATCAAGAGGTCGGTACAGTGGTTGACGAAGACCTTGGCGACCGTGGCTTCGGTTTTGGCTTCGGCCAGCTTGAACTGGGTATTTTGGAAGTCGATGATGCGTTGACCAAAGGCCTTACGGTCCTTGACATAGTCGATGGTCACCTGCAGCGCCCGCTCGATCATGGCGAGGCCTTGGATGGCGATGATCAGGCGTTCCTGCGGCAATTGCTGCATCAGTTGGACAAAGCCCTTGCCCTCTTCGGCACCGAGCAGGTTCGAGGTGGGGACCCGAACATCATTGAAGAACAGTTCCGAGGTGTCTTGGCTCTCCTGACCGACCTTGTGCAGGTTGCGCCCGCGTTCAAAGCCCTCGACCTCATCGGTCTCGACCATGATCAGCGACGTGCCCTTGGAGCCAAGGGTTGGATCGGTCTTGCAGACGACGCAGATCAGGTTGGCGGTTTGGCCATTGGTGATGAAGGTCTTTTGACCGCTGATCACATAGTGGTTGCCATCCTTCTTGGCGGTGGTCCTGACCCCTTGCAGGTCGGACCCGGCGCCGGGCTCGGTCATGGCGATGGCCGTGACCAGCTCGCCGGAAATGATCCGGGGCAGCCAGCGCTGCTTTTGCTCTTCGGAGCCATAGTGGTTGATATAGGGGGCGACGATGGCGTTGTGCAGGGTGATGCCGAAGCCCTCGACCCCCTTCAGGCCCATCTGCTCCATGATCACGACCTCATGGCGGAAGTCACCGCCCGCGCCGCCATATTCCTCGGGCAGGGACACGCCCAGAAGCCCCGCCTCGCCCGCTGTGGTCCACATCTTGCGGTCCACGACGCCATTGTCACGCCAGCGCTGCACCTCGGAAGGCCCCGCATGATCGTCAAAGAAGCGGCCGACGGCGGCTTCAAAGATGTTGAGCTCTTCAATGTCCATGAAGGCTGGCTTTTCAACGTTCAGAACGCCCATGATTTTTCCCTGTCTTTTATATCGTTGATCGTGATGTGGTTCAGAAGCGGTCAGCGGCAAGCGCCATCATGGTCGCTGAGCCGGTCTTGAGTTTTACAAGGTGCGATGCCGCATCGGGCAGGACGCGCTCGACGAAGAACCGGCCTGTGACCAGCTTGTCGGCGTAGAAGGGATCGCTCGATCCCTCCGCGATCTTTGCCGCCGCCGCCTTCGCGATCAGGGCCCACATATAGGCGGTTCCGGTAAGGCCAAATAGGTGCAGATAATCACTGGACGCGGCCCCAGCATTGTCAGGGTTTTGCAGACCGTTGGACATGAGCCATAGGGTGGCTTCTTGCAACTGAGCCTTGGCGGTCTGGAGGCCCTCGACAAAGACCTTGAGCGTCTCGTCGTCGTCATGATCGGCGATAAAGGCGTCAATTTCGGCAAAGAAGCTCATCACCGCCCGGCCACCACTGGCTGCCAGCTTGCGACCGACCAGATCCAGCGCCTGAACGCCGTTGGTGCCCTCATAGATCAGGGTGATGCGCACATCGCGCATATATTGCGAGGCCGCATAGCTTTCGGTGAAGCCTGATCCGCCATGAACCTGCAGCGCGTCTGAGGCGATCTTGAAGCCCTTGTCGGTGAAGAAGCCCTTCAGGACCGGGGTCATTAGGCCCATATAGTCATGAGACTTTTGGCGCACATCGGCGTCGGGGCTCTTGGTGGCCAAGTCACCGTGCATACCAGTCCAGAGCAGGAATGCGCGGCCGCCTTCGAGAATGCACTTGGACTCCATCAACATCCGCCGCACATCAGGGTGGACAATGATCGGATCGGCCGGGCCCTCAGCATTCTTGGGGCCGGTTAGGCTGCGGCCCTGCAGGCGGTCCTTGGCGAAGGCCACGGCACCCTGATAGGCGGCTTCGCCTTGGGCTAGGCCTTGCAGGCCGACCCCGAGGCGGGCCTCGTTCATCATCACGAACATGATCTTGAGGCCGTTATTTTCCTCGCCGATCAGCCAGCCGGTCGCGTCCTCATAGGACATGACGCAGGTGGCGCTGCCGTGGATGCCCATCTTCTCTTCTAGGCCAACACAGTTGGCGCTGTTGCGGGCACCGGGATTGCCTTGAGCGTCGGGAATATGCTTGGGCACGATGAACAGGGAGATGCCCTTCACGCCCGCCGGAGCCCCTTCGATGCGGGCCAGCACCAGATGGACGATATTCTCGGCCATGTCGTGTTCGCCGCCGGAGATCCAGATCTTCTGGCCTGTGATGCGATAGGACCCATCGGCCTGAGGCACGGCCTTGGTGCGCAAGAGCCCCAGATCGGTGCCGCAGTGCGGCTCGGTCAGGTTCATGGTCCCGCCCCACTGACCGGTGGCCAGTTTGGGAAGGTAGAGCGCCTTTTGCTCGTCCGATCCTCCGGCAAGGATAGCCGAATAGCAGCCATGGGTCAGGCCCGGATACATGGCAAAGGCCATATTGGCGGCCGATGACATCTCGCTATAGGCAAGGGTGACCACTGCCGGTAGGCCCTGACCGCCGAACTCGGGTTCCGCGCCGATGGCAGGCCAGCCCCCATCGACCATGGCCCTATAGGCGGCCTTGAACCCGTCAGGGGTCTTGACCGTGTGATCGGGTGACCAGACGCAGCCCTGCTTGTCGCCTATGCCGTTGAGGGGCGCGAGGACCTCTTCACAGAACTTCGCACCTTCGGTGAGGACCTGTTCGACCAACTCTACCGAGGCATCAGCAAAGCCGGGCAGGTCGGCATATTGCGCAATGTTCAACACGTCCCGCAGAACGAACATTTGATCACGGACAGGAGCACGATAGGTCATGAAGGTTCCGATAATCTGGAGTTAAGCGCTCAGCGAGACAGTCTATTCGGCATGGGCATTGTCGGCTACACCATCTAAACGAGCGCGCAGGACCTGATCATAGTCTGCGGCGCGAGGCAAAAGATCTGGGCGCAATTGGGTCAATTGCCGTTCCATGCGATCGCAACCGCCGCGCAGTTGCTCAATGGCACCGTCAATATCGTCACGTTGGGCTTCGAGGGCCAAGATCCGCTCGCGAAACTTCTTGAGCGATTTCGCCATCTGGGCGGCCCCGCCGTCATTTTCATCATAGAGGTCAAGAATTTCGCGGATCTCAGCAAGGCTGAGCCCCACCCTTTTGCCGCGCAAGATCAGCTGAAGGCGGGCCCGGTCGCGATGATTATAGACCCGGTTGAGGCCCTCGCGTGCCGGATAGAGCAGGCCCTTATCTTCGTAGAACCGAAGGGCGCGCGGGGTGACGCGAAACTCGACGCACAGATTGCGAATGGTGAAGGTGCGCTCTGGACGCCTCAAGTCAGAGGTCATGTCATGTCTCCCATCAGCTTGTTTTTCGAACGCTAGATGCCCCTTACGTTAACGTCAAGTGGTCCGATTTACCCATAGCCAATATTCTCTGATCAGGGGTCTGTTGCTCGCCAATTGCGCGTGCTACGTGTTTTCGGGCACTTTAGCCCGGTTAAGCTGTTTGGGTCTGAAGTGATCCAAACTTGGCCCCAACTGCGCCGGAGCCGGTCATGAGTGCCCTGTCACATGCCCAGATCTGGGGGGCGATTGACGCCTTGGCTGCGCGCCTGTCCCTGTCCCCATCGTCCTTGGCCAAAATGGCAGGTCTTGATGCAACCAGCTTCAATCGGTCCAAGCGCCTGTCTAAAGAGCGGCCGCCCCGCCCACGCTGGCCTTCAACAGAGAGCTTGGCCAAGGTCATTGCGGCAGCAGGGATCAGTTTTGCCGACTTTGCGGCCTTGGCCGATGATACGCCCGGGAGCCCGACCGTCTATGCCCCCTTGATGGGTTTCAATGAGGCCGCGCAAACGGGTCATTTCGATCCCTCTGGATACCCAATCGGTACGGGCTGGGATGTCGCTTTGGTCCCAGGTGTGTCCGAAGAGGGGGCCTTTGTCTTGGAGATTAACGGCCATCAGTGGGCCCCGATCTATCGCGATGGCGATCGCCTCGTGGTCAGCCCCGGCCTTGAAGCGCGGAGAGGGGACCGTGTGGTTCTTAAACTCCACTCTGGTCAGATGGTCATAATGCAGTTGGCGCGAAGGTCCGCTCAAAAGCTTGTCCTTGAGGCTCTCGATCCCGGCCAGCACGGCCTGACGGTTGAGCTGTCCGAAATGGCCTGGATGTCTCGGATTGTCTGGGCCAGCCAGTAGCTTTTGAGACGAAAACTCTGTCAGCCTGTGGCCCATAGGGCGCTATGGCCTGCAAGAATTGCGGTTTGACGCCCTATCTCCAAGGAGAATCAATGCTTTGGTTGAGAAAATAGCCCTATTGCCCTAAAGGAGCGCCAGCGCGCCTCCCCGCGCGCTGTTCCCGGGCGATCATTTGTGTGCGCCCGGCACATCAGTCAGGACCTTTATGCCCTTTTCCACCACCCATCCCGCGCTGCAAAGCGCACTCGTTGAGCAGGGTTACAAGGACCCCACTCCGGTGCAGGCAGCTGTCCTTGAAGCGCGGGCCATCGATCAAGACCTCCTCGTTTCGGCTCAAACCGGTTCGGGTAAGACCGTTGCTTTCGGCCTCGCCGCCGCCTCGACCCTGCTGGGTGACGCTGACCGGATGGGCCAGTCTGGCGCGCCGCTTTGCCTGGCCATTGCTCCGACCCGTGAACTGGCCATTCAGGTCAGCCGCGAACTGACCTGGCTCTATGGCAAGGCCGGTGCCGTAGTCGTGTCCTGCGTCGGCGGTATGGATGCGCGGCGCGAGCAGCGTTTGCTCAGCTACGGGGCCCACATTGTTGTCGGCACCCCCGGTCGTCTGCGCGACCATATTGAGCGCGGCCATCTGGACCTGTCGGCCTTGAAGGTCGCCGTGCTGGACGAGGCCGACGAGATGCTCGATCTCGGCTTTCGCGATGATCTGGAATTCATTTTGGATGCCGCGCCGGTCGAGCGCCGGACCCTGCTGTTCTCGGCCACCATTGCAAAAGATATCGCCACCCTCGCGCGCCGCTATCAGCGCGATGCGGTGCGGATCGACACGACCAGCCTGAACGAACCCCATGGCGACATCGAATATCGCGTCATCAGTTGCGCCCCCAACGAGATCGAACGGGCGGTGGTCAATGTGCTGCGTCACGTCGATGCGCCGGGGGCTCTGGTCTTCTGTTCGACCCGCGAAAATGTCCGTCGGCTCTATTCCAGCCTGCGTGAGCGCGGCTTTGAGGTCGTGACCCTGTCGGGCGAACTGTCCCAGCGCGAGCGGGCCGATGCCCTACAAGCCTTGCGTGATGGCCGCGCGCGGGTCTGTGTCGCCACCGACGTTGCCGCGCGCGGTCTGGACCTGCCTGATCTGGGCCTCGTGATCCATGCCGACCTTCCCGTAAACCGCGCCGGCCTTCTGCACCGCAGTGGCCGGACGGGCCGTGCGGGCCGCAAGGGCGTGTCGGTCCTGATGGCACCCTATAGCCGCCGTCGCCGGGTCGAGCAGATTCTGTCGTCGGCCAATATCGAAGCGACCTGGAGCGGGCCGCCCAGCGCCGAAGAGATTCGCGCCGGGGACCTGCAACGCATGTTGCAAGATCCGCTTCTGACTGAGGCCCCGAGCGAGGAAGAACTGACCCTCGCCAATGCCATCATGGAAACCCGCACGCCGATGGAGATCGCGACCGCGCTGATCCGTCTGCGCCAATCGGCCTTGCCTGCGCCAGAAGACCTGTTCGACGACCCCCGCGCCAGCATGGCCCCGCCCTCGCGCTCGCCGCAGGACAAGGACCGCGACCGGGCCTTTGATCGTGACCGCGATGGTGGCCGTCCTGAACGTATGGCCGCTGAAGATGTGGTCTGGTTCCGCCTATCGACGGGCCGCAACAATAATGCCGACCCCAAATGGCTGATCCCCCTGATCTGCCGCGCGGGTCACATCACCAAGAAGGACATTGGCGCGATCAAGATCTTTGATCGGGAAACCAAGTTCGAGATCACCAAAGAAGCCGAAGCCCGCTTCACGGCCGCCATCAAGGCAGCGGCAGAAAGTGCGCCCGACAATGATCTGCGCATCGAACCGGCTGTGGCCCCTTCGGCCAACCGCGACGGTCCGCGTGAGCAGCGGCCTCGTCCGCCCCGCGATCAGCGCGGTCCAGCCCCTCAGGCTCGTGAAAAACGTGCCTATGAGCCACGCTCTCAGGATCGTCCGTTTGAGCCTCGTCCACAGGGCGCCAAACCCTATACGCCGCGCCCGCAAGAGCCTCGGTCACAAGAGCCGCGCGCCTATGAGCCCCGCCCACAGGCCGCCCGTTCAGAGGAAGGCGGCCCCCGCGAGCGGGCACCGCGCAAGTTCACCCCGCGCGAACAGGCTCCTGCCGCTAAGCCCTTTGCGCCGCGTCCACCTAAGGATGCTGCGGCCAAGCCTTGGTCACCGGTCGATCGTCCGGGCGAAGCCGAAGCGCCCCGCGCACCTAAGCCTTACAAGAAGCCCTATTTTGATAAGAAGGCAGCTTTCGAGGGTAAGGCCCCCTTCACCAAAAAGCCTAAACCTTCCAAAAAGGGCAAGCCGAACGGCTAGTTAAGACGGATCAAGGGGGCGTGCTGCGAACGGCAGCGCGCCCCTTTTCCTTTAGAGGCCCTGAACGGCCGGACCGTGGACCACCAGCGCCGAGCCATCCGCATCGCAGGTCCAGCGCGCATCAATACCATAGGCCTTTGCCAGCAACTCCGGCGTCAAGACCTCGGCGGGTGGGCCAGAGGCCAGGCACTCGCCATCCTTGATCACCACCACGCGGGTGCAGAACTGAACCGCTAAGGTCACATCGTGAACCACGGTCAAGATACCGCTACCTTGCGCTGCTTGCTGGGCCAGAACCTGCATGATCGTCCATTGGTGCAGCGGGTCGAGCGCAGCGGTCGGCTCATCGGCAATCAGGGCCGGGGCCTTGGCGGCCAAGGCTCTGGCGACATGGACCCGCGCCGCCTCTCCGCCCGACAGGGTGGTAATGTCACGATTGAGCAACCCTTTCAGATCGCAGGCCTCAACCGCCTCATCGACGGCGGTCTGATCGAGGGCGCTGAGCCGTCCGGTCTGACCCCCATAGGCGAACCGGCCAAGGGCGATGGCCTCATGGACCGCGATGGGCCAAGCGACGGGGCGGCTTTGCGGCAGATAGGCCACGCGCCGCGCCCGGGCGGTGGCGCTCAAACTCGCCACAGGATCGCCGCCGATCAGGGCGCTGCCACTCGATAGAGGCACGAGACCCAACAGGCTCCGCGCCGCCGTGGTCTTGCCCGAGCCATTGGGCCCCAACAGCCCGACCAATTCACCTGAATAGAGATCGAGGCTCAGACCCTTGAGGATCTCCTTTTGGCCTCGCCGAATTACGGCCTTCTGCAGCGAAAGGAGCGGTGCGGTCATTGGGCCTTGCCCTGCGCACTGCGCCGCGCTGCAATCCATAGGAAGATGGGCGCGCCAACCAAGGCGGCGACGACGCCGAGCTTAAGTTCATTATCGCTGGGCACCAATCGCGCGCCCACATCAGCGAGCACCAGCAGGACCCCGCCTGCGAGCACCGAGGGAACCAGAGCTCGGCCCGGATCCGATCCGACCAGCGGCCTCACCAGATGGGGTGTGACAATGCCGACAAAGCCGATGGCTCCAGCCAGTGCCACAGACCCTCCCGTCGCCAGACCACAGCCCACCGCCACCAAAACCCTTGTGCGGGTCAGATCAAGCCCAAGTCCGTGCGCCGCCTCTTCGCCCAAGGTCAGGGCTGAAAGACCGCGCCGGGTCATCAGCAGAATGAGGGCTCCAAGCCCGATGATCGGGCCGGAGAGGGCAATGTCGGACAGGCTGCGATTGGCCACCGACCCCATCAGCCAACTGACCATATCGTTCAGCGTAAAGGGGTTTGGCGCGAGGTTCATCAACAGCGATAGGAGCGCGCCAGCCAGACTGGATAGGCCGACACCGATCAGGATCAGGCCGACCATGTCGCGCACCCTTTGGGCCGCAAAGGCGATCAGGGCTGTGGCCGACAGGGCCCCAACCACAGCGCCGATCTGCAAGGCCGGGGCAAAGCTTGCGCTGAAGCCATAATAGATGGCGATGACCGCACCCAATGAGGCCGTCACCGACACACCCAGAACGCCCGGCTCGGCCAAGGGATTGCGCAGCAACCCCTGCATCGCCGCCCCTGATAGGCCAAGACTGGCCCCGACGATCCAGGCCGCCAGCGCGCGGGGCAGGCGAATGGACCAGACGATCGTCTGGCTGGTGGCATCCCCGCCGCCGAACAGGCTGGCGAGGACCTTAGACAAGGCCATGGGGGTCTCGCCCAAGCTACAGGCCAAGAGCACAGCCAGAAGGCTGGCGATGGCGAGGGCTGGGATCAGACTGCGGCTATGATCGGTCGGTCCAGCGCTCATGGCCGCTTACCGCGCAAAACATCCCCACCCTTGGCCATATCCAAGGTGGCATCGGCGAGGAACCAGCCCGAACAGGCCGTCACCGCGCCGGGCAGGGCGACTGTGGGGCGTGATTGCAGGCTCTGGCGCACGAGGGGATGACGGGCCGAGGACCAAGGAAAGAGGTCCACCTCGCCTAGGCTCATAAATCCAGTCACCACCATGCTCGGGGCTTTGGCGGCCAGCCTTTCCAGCGGCAGTTCGCTCCAGCCGCGATGGCGACCATCATAGGGGACAAGGCCCGCCGTCGCCATCATCTGGCCAAGGCTGGTATCGGCCCCCGCCTGAACGCCGCCCGAAGTCACATAGAGCGCCTCGACGGGCGGTCCTTTGCGCTTGGCCTTGGCAAGGGTGGCATCAAACTGGCGCACGGCGGCCTCGCCGCGCTCCGGATGGCCGAGGCCCTTGGCTGCCAGCCGAAGATTGCCCCGGATGCCCTCATATTGATCGGCCTCGCCCAGCTGTAGGACCGGCGTACCGGAGGCTTCGAAAAACCGCACGGCGTCCGGTCCGCCGCCATAGGTCCGCACCACCAGATCAGGCTCTAGGGCCAGAACCGACTCGGCGCGGGAGCGCACCTGCGGCAGGCCCCTGGCGGCTTCGCGCAGATAGGAATGACTGGCCTGTGACTGGCTCGATAGGGCGAGGATTTGGCTTCGGTCTGCGAATTTCAGGACGAACTGGTCGGCGCAATAGTCGAGCGACACGACCCGTTTGGGCGCGGATGAGGTCACTGAGCGCGGTGCCTCCGACATCGCGAAGGCGGCGATAGCGGACAGGCTGACCACGACCGCTGAAGCGGCCCATAGGTGACGACCCTTCGCCAATCTGCGCAGCGGCCAATCGGCCATGCACCCCGTCTCCTGTTCGCCCAAATTGCGGTCTGCTCTTGGGTCCTGTGCTATAGAAGGGCGCGAGCACGGGGTAAAGTGCGGGCTCAGATCCATCAGTTCTTGGCGGGTAAGGTTTATTTCCTAACCGCTGTGCATTAGGATTGCCCTGTGCCGACCGGTCATCGTCCGTCGGTTCCAACCGTTCGAAGGGTTAAGGCCACGTCCGTCGCTGCCATCACCATTAATGACGTCGCCGATCGCGCCGGTGTTTCGATCAAGACCGTGTCGCGCGTCCTGAACAACGAGGCCAATGTCCGGCCTGAGACCCGTGAGCGGGTGCAGGAGGCGGTGACGGCCCTTGGCTATCGTCCGAACCTGTCGGCGCGCAGCCTTGCCGGCTCGCGCTCGTTCCTGATTGGCCTCTGTTTCGACAATCCTAACCCCGCCTATGTCAGCGAGGCCCAGATCGGGGCCATTACCCGCTGCCGGGTGTCTGGCTATCATCTCGTCGTCGAGCCCGTCGACAATCGCTCAGAAACCGCCGATTCTCAGCTCGAAGCCATGGTGTTCAATGTGCGGGTTGATGGGGTGATCATAACGCCGCCAGTCTCTGATCACCCGGCCATCTTGGCCATGCTTGAGGCCAGCCGCACGCCCTATGTCCGCATCTCGCCTGAGCGCGACCGTGACCGGGGGCCGAGCGTCTATATGGACGACTATAAGGCCGCCTATGACATGACCAACTATCTGCTGGGTCTGGGTCATCGGCGGATCGGCTTTGTGCGCGGTCACCCCGACCATGGGTCCTCCTATCGCCGGTTTGATGGGTTTCAGGCGGCGATGGCCGATCACGGCTTGCCGCTGCAGCCGGACCTGCTGGCGCAAGGCTATTTCACCTTTCAGTCCGGGGTACAGGCGGGTGAGCAACTGCTGCGTCACCCCCATCGTCCGAGCGCGATCTTTGCGGCCAGTGATGGCATGGCCTTGGGTGTAATGTCGGCGGCAGCGCGGATGGGCCTGTCCATTCCCACCGACCTGTCCGTGGCAGGCTTTGATGATACGCCGACGGCCCGGGTCGTTTGGCCCCCTCTGACGACTGTGCGTCAGCCGATCAACGAGATGGCCGCCGCCGCCGCCGACATCCTGATCAGCGGTGAGGCCAGACGGGCGATGGATGATAAGCTGCCGATAAGGCGCATGCTGGATTTTGAGCTGATCGTGCGTCAATCCTGCGCCCCGCCTAAGGCTTAGGTTCTTTTTTACTCAGAGAGGCCCGTTGGGTCCTGAGTCCTGAAAAATGCAGTTTTGTTCCAATCATCGCTGACTCTTTGATAATTCGTGCCGCCTTCTTCCGGTTTTGAGGCAGTGGGCCCGCGATTGCCCTTGGGTCTGTCGCCCATTCATGCCTCCCCACACCATCAGGTTACCTAGGGGCAGACGCGCGATCGTGACTTTACAGACCAATTATAAAACGCGCATTTTGAGGCTTCGAAAAGGGCGAGGCGGCAAATGAGCGGTCTGGTCTGTTCACTGACATGAGGAAATGACCATGGCGCAAGCCTATATCGTAGCGGCCGCGCGGACGGCCGGGGGCCGCAAGGGCGGACGTCTGTCGGGCTGGCATCCAGCCGATCTGGCCGGAAGTGTTCTGGATGCGTTGATCGCGCGCACGGGTGCTGATCCGGCACTGGTCGAGGATGTGATCATGGGCTGCGTCGGTCAGGCCGGTGAACAGGCCACCAACATCGCGCGCAACGCCGTGCTGGCCTCGAGCCTTCCCGAGAGCGTTCCGGCCACCTCGGTCGACCGTCAGTGCGGTTCGTCTCAGCAGGCCCTGCACTTCGCCGCTCAGGCCGTGATGTCCGGCTCGATGGACATTGTCATCGCCGCTGGCGTCGAAAGCATGAGCCGCGTGCCCATGGGCATGCCCACCATCCTGCCCTTCAAGAACGGCCTTGGCATCTATAAGAGCCCGCGCATGGAAGAGCGCTATCCGGGCATCCAGTTCAGCCAGTTTGTCGGCGCGGAAATGGTCGCGGCTAAGTATGGTCTCGACAAGGACCAGATGGACAGCTTCGGCTATACCAGCCACCAGAAGGCCATTGCCGCGACCAAGAGCGGGGCTTTCAATGACGAGATCGTGCCGATCCAGATCACCATGCCCGATGGTTCGACCGAGATGCACACGGTCGATGAAGGGATCCGCTTCGAGGCCAGCCTCGAAGGCATGCGCGGCGTGAAGCTATTGCAAGAGGGCGGCACCTTGACGGCGGCGACCTCCAGCCAGATCTGCGACGGCGCTTCGGGCGTCATGGTCGTCAATGAGGCCGGTCTGAAGGCTCTGGGCGTTGAGCCTCTGGCCCGCATCCATCACATGACCGTCATTGGCGGTGATCCGGTGATCATGCTGGAAGCCCCGATCCCCGCCACCCACCGCGCCCTGAAAAAGGCCGGCATGAAGATCGACGACATCGACCTGTACGAAGTCAATGAAGCCTTTGCCTCGGTGCCAACCGCTTGGCTTAAGGATGTTGGCGCTGATCCAGACCGTCTGAACGTCAATGGCGGCGCGATTGCTCTGGGTCACCCCCTCGGCGGCTCGGGCACCAAGCTGATGACCACCCTGGTCCATGCTTTGGGCGCTCAGAAGAAGCGCTATGGTTTGCAGACCATGTGTGAAGGTGGCGGCCTCGCCAATGTGACGATCATCGAGCGCCTCTAAGGGGTTCGATCATTTTAGGAAGGGGCCGGTCGGCAACGGCCGGCCCTTTTCAGTTCAACATCCAAGACTCAAAAAACCGGGAGGACGCCATGTCAGACAAGATCGTGCGGATCGGAGGCGCGGGCGGCTTTCTCGGTGACAGTTCGGTGGCGGCACCGCAGCTCATCCAAGGCGGACGGCTCGACTATCTGATCCTCGACTATCTGGCCGAGGCGACCATGCCGATGCTGGCCATGATGCAGAAGGGACGCCCCGAAGGCGGCTATGCCCGCGACTTCACCGAATGGGTCTGGAAAGACAATATTCGCGAGCTGAAGCGCCAAGGCATTAAGGTCGTGACCAATGCAGGGGGCTTGAACCCCAGGGCCTGCCGCGCGCGCATGGAGGCCTTGGCCGCTGAGGCGGGCCTCTCCTTCAACATCGCCATTGTCGAGGGTGATGATCTGCGCGGCGATCTGGGCCGTCTGGCCGATGTCCGCGAGATGGTGTCCGGTGATGGCTTTCCCGCCCCCGACGCAGTGCTCAATGCCAGCGTCTATTTCGGGGCTGACCCCATCGTCGCGGCCCTGAGGGCCGGTGCCGATGTGGTGATCACGGGCCGGGTGGTCGATTCCGCCCTCGTTCTGGGGCCCCTGATGTACGAATTTGGCTGGAAGGCCAGCGACTATGATCAGCTAGCGGGCGGGTCGCTGGCCGGTCACGTCATCGAGTGCGGGGCCCAGGCGACGGGCGGGCTGTTCACCGATTGGGAGAGCGTGCCGGACTGGGCCCATATCGGCTATCCGATCGTCGAATGTGCCGCCGATGGCTCCTTCATCGTCACCAAGCCGGAGGGCACCGGCGGTCTGGTTACCTGCGCTACGGTTGGCGAGCAGATCCTCTATGAGGTCGGTGATCCTCAAGCCTATATGCTGCCCGATGTGGTCTGCGACTTTGCCGGTCTCAAGATCGAACAGGTCGGCGAACAGAGGGTGCGGGTCAGTCAGACCAAGGGCCGCGCGCCGAGCGGCTTTTACAAGGTCTCGGTCACCCATGCCGATGGTTGGCGCTGTCTGGCGGCCATGCCGGTTGTAGGGCGTGATGCTGCGCGCAAGGCGGAGCGTCAGGCCGAAGCGGTGATTGAGCGGGTCGAGGAGATGTTACGCAATCGCAACCTGCCGCCCTTCCGCGCCAAGCGGATCGAGGCGCTGGGGGCCGAAGCGACCTATGGGGCCAACAGCCGGGCGCGGGATGTGCGCGAGGTGGTCTGCAAGATCGGGGTCGAGCATGACGATCCCGCAGCGATGGAGGTCTTTATGCGCGAGATCGACTCGCCCACCACCTCCATGTCCCCCGGCTCAACCGGCTGGTTCGCGGGCCGTCCGACCGTCTCGCCCGTGATCCGGGTCTATAGCTGCCTCATCGACCGCACCACCCTGTCGCCCAAGGTCGATCTGGCCGGTCAGACCTTTGAGGTCGCGGTCATAGAACCCCCGCGCCGCTTTACCCCCGATCAGATCGACCGTCCCGATGTCTCCGGCCTCGAGATGGGCCCGTCAGCGGCCAATGATGAAGAGATGGTCGAGGTCGACCTGATCGACATTGCCTGGGCCCGGTCCGGCGATAAGGGCGACTCGTTCAATGTCGGCGTCATTGCCCGCAAGCCAGAGCTCTTGCCCTATATCCGCGCGGCCCTCAGCGAAGAGGCGGTCCTCGATTTTCTGGCTCACGAGTTCGAGGGCGGGCGTAGACCCAGCGTCGCGCGCTTTGACCTGCCCGGCATGACGGCGATCAACCTGCTTTGCCAGAACGCCCTCGGCGGCGGACAGTTGGCGACGCTTCGACTCGATGCCCTGGCCAAGGGCAAGGCTCAGCAATTGCTGGAGTTCCCGGTGAAGGTGCCGGCGAGGTTGGTTTAAGACTTAAACAAGGCCCCCTTCGGCGCTGCGCGCCACTTCCCCCTCTGGGGGAAGTACCCGCGAAGCGGGGGTAGGGGGTTCTTTCTTTAAAGTAACAAGGCCCTCACCTAACCCCTCTCCCACAGGGAGAGGGCTAAGCTATGAAAAGCCCTCGCCCCCTTTAGGGGGAGAGGGTTGGGTGAGGGGGTCATCCACTCCCCTACCCCCTCTCCGTCACGTTCCCTAAGAAGGGGGGGCTTAAGCTGGCAACCCCGCCAACCATTCCAAAATCAAGCCATTGACCGCCTCTGGCGCCTCTTGCTGGGTCCAATGGCCGCAGCCGGGCAGGAGTTCCGCGCGGCTGAGATTGGGGATCTGGCTGCGCATGGCGGCGAGAAGGTCGATGTCGCCGAGCATGCTTAGTACCAGATCGCGCTGGCCGCCGATGAACAGGGCCGGTTGCTCGATCACGCGGCCTTGAAACTGTTGCAGATAGGCAAAGTCGCGGTCGTGATTGCGATAGCGGTTCAGGGGGCCGCGCAGGCCGGAGACCTCAAACTCGTTGACATAATAGTCTAGATCTTCAGCCGTCAGCCAAGCCGGGAAGGGCTGGGGATCAACCAGACCCTCGAGCAGGGTCGCGTCGACCGTCTTATCATTGGGCCATGTCCCGTCTGGCGCGTCACCGCTGATCGCATAGTAGAACTTGCGCAGAAAATCGCGGATATCGGCTTCGAGATCGTCCTCGGCCTGCGGCGATTTTTGGAAATAGTGCTGGTAGAAGAACTTGCCGCGTGAGGTAAAGACCTGATCGATCATGACGCTGAACGAGGCTTGCGGCACGCCCAGATAGGGCACGGACAGGCCGCAAACGGCGCGCACCCGGTCAGGCCGGATCAAGGCGCTGTTCCAGACCTGCGGTGCGCCCCAATCATGGCCGATCAGCACGGCCTTTTCGCCGGGGCTGAGCACCTCGATCAGGCCAGCAATGTCGCCCACCAGCGATTCCATATCATAGGCGGCGATGGCGTGGGGCTTGGACGAGCCGCCATAGCCGCGCACATCCATGGCCACGGCGCGGAACCCTGCCTTGGCGATCGGCTCCATCTGATGGCGCCAAGAATACCAGCTTTCGGGAAAGCCGTGGACCATCAGGACCAGTGGGCCCTCGCCCTCGGTGGCGATACGGATACGGCGGGTGCCGACGGAGTGTGTTTCAAAGGTAGGCATGGGTCTTAGCTCCAGGACGGGTTGACCTGTTGGTCTTTGGCAGCGGTGGATTGGGCGAGCTTGGCGCGTTTAAAGCCGTCACGTTCCTGCATCCGGGCCCAATAGGCGGCCACGGCAGGCGGGAACTGCTCGTCAAGCTTGAGCGTTCCAGCCAGAAGCAGGGCATAGGATACGGAAATATCAGCAGCCGTGAACCGTCCTGCCGCAACGAACTCTTGCGTCGAGACGATGGCGTCTAGGCCGCGCAATCTGGCCAGAAACCATTTGCCATAGTCGTCCGCCACCTGCGGACTGCGCCGCTCCTTGGGCTCTAGGCGCGTGTAGCGCAGCACCAGGGTCTGGGGGAAGGTCAAGGTCGCTTCGCCATAGTGTAGGGCGTTGAGATAGGCACCGTAGCCGGGCTCACCCACGCTCACGCCGAGCGTCCCCGCACCAAACTTGGCAGCCAGA
Source organism: Pseudomonadota bacterium (assembly GCA_041182245.1). Lineage (GTDB taxonomy): Bacteria > Pseudomonadota > Alphaproteobacteria > Caulobacterales > Caulobacteraceae > CAISGS01. The sequence continues at coordinate 39,107 of JBEGNZ010000010.1, forward strand.
TATTCGCAAATGGCCGCAGACTCCGTCATGCGCATCTCACCATCGAAAAAGGCCGGGATGGTGCCCAGTGGGTTGATCTGCAAATAGCCGCGATCATGCATGCGCGGCGGGAAGGGCAGCATCTTCAGCTCATAGTCCAACCCCAGCTCCTCCAACGCCCAAAGGGGGCGGAACGAGCGGGCGTCGGCGCAGTGATAGAGGGTGATCATCCAGCGTTTCCCCAGTCCAATCTAGGCCTGTTTATCAGGCCTTTGGTGCGGTTATGGCCGCCCGATTACCCAAACCATACTGCTTTTCTCACAAAGACCAGACTCAAATGGCATGGCGCACCGATCAGATCGTGACCTTGAGGGGGCTTGCAGGCTAGGGTCGCGCAATTGGTCACCCTTGGATGTTGATGATGCGTGTCTTTACCCCCTTGAAACAGCTTTCAGCCCTCCTCCTGAGCGTCTCACTCGCCTTTGCGCCCTTGCCGGTTCTGGCGCGGGAGACCCCCAAGGCGCCTCCGGTTGCGCAGGCGCAGTTCAAGGCAGGAGCGGTCGCGACTTCGGACGCCTATAGTGCGGCGGTGGCCAAGGCCATCTTGCAAAGGGGCGGCAATGCCGTGGATGCCGCGGTCGCGATAGCCTTTGCGCTGGCTGTGACCTTGCCCGAGGCCGGCAATCTTGGCGGCGGCGGCTTCATGACCGTCTGGATGGACGGCAAGCCCTACTTCCTCGACTATCGCGAACGCGCCCCGGCCAAGGCCTCTGCGGACATGTATCTGGATGCCAAGGGCAATGTGGTTCCTGACCTTAGCCTGATCGGCAATCTGTCGGCTGGTATTCCGGGCACGGTGCGGGGCATGGCGGCGGTCCATAGCCGCTTTGGCCACCTGCCTTGGAAGGATGTGGTCGCACCCGCCATCGCGCTGGCCCGTGATGGATTTGTGGTGCCAGAGCGCCTGCAACAGAACCGCGATGCCGAAATGGAAAACTATGCCGGAAAGACCAATTTCGCCGCCTATTATGCGGGTATGAATGCGGGGGCCACTTTCAAGCAGCCGCAGCTAGCCGCCACGCTGCAACGCATCGCCGCCCAAGGTGACAAGGGCTTCTACGAGGGCCGCACCGCCGATCTGATCGTCGCCCAGATGGGGCGCGGACCGGTCAAGGGGATTATCACCAAGGCCGATCTGGCAGGCTACAAGGCCGTCTGGCGCGAGCCGGTGCGGGCCTCTTGGAATGGCTTTGACGTGATCACCGCACCGCCACCCAGCTCTGGCGGCATTGCCCTGATCCAGCTTTTGAAGATGAAGTCTATTTTGGCCCCAGCCTTTGAGAGCGTCGCCCACAATAGCCCGCAATATATCCATCTGCTGGCTGAGATCGAAAAGCGGGTCTATGCCGACCGGGCGGAATATCTCGGCGATCCTGACTTCGTGAAGGTCCCGGTTCAGGCCCTGATTGATCCGGCCTACCTTGCGGCCCGCGCAGGCGAGGTCAAGGCCCTGACCCCCTCGGAGACGCGCAAGATCAATCCGGGTCTGGAAAAGCTGGAAACCACCCACTTCTCGGTGGTCGACCGTTGGGGCAATGCGGTGTCCAACACCTACACACTCAATGGCAGCTTCGGGTCCGGTGTGGTCGTCGAGGGCGCGGGCTTCCTGATGAATGACGAGATGGACGATTTCTCGGTTAAGGCTGGAGTGCCGAACCTCTATGGCGTTGTCGGCGGTACAGCCAATGCGATAGCTCCGCGCAAGACCCCACTCTCCTCCATGACCCCGACCATCCTGCTCAAGGACGGCAAGGTAGCCATGGTCATCGGCACGCCCGGCGGCTCGCGAATCTTTACTTGGGTGTTTCAGGTCATGACCAATGTCTATGACTTCAAGATGCCGCTTCAGGCTGCAGTTGATGCCCAGCGCGTTCACCACCAGCTACTGCCGGAGAACCTCATCATTGCCGAGCGATTCTATCCTATTGCCGCGCCCGTGGTGAAGGCCTTGGAGGCGCGGGGCTACCATGTCGACAATACTGGATGGGGCGGAGATATTGAGGCGATCCAGATCACCGATGGCCAGCCTGTGGCCGCCTCAGACCCTCGCGGTCGCGGCCTGTCGGTGGTTGTTCCCTAAAGGGCGCAGGTTCCTGTTCCGTTTCGGTCGCGACGTCGTTAAGCAAGGCGGGTGACCGAAGCCCTGCCCGTTCCGACCTTGCCCCCCGCCCTCGTCGTCCATCCCGGACGGCGCGCGGCCCTGTGTGAGGGGGATCAGGTCAAGCGGCTGGGTCCGGCCCCGGCCAAGACCCTGTTCGAGCGCGGCCCGGTTCTGATCGCGCACGCCACCCTGACCGCGAGGCGGCTGGGTCTCAATCCACCCCAGCGCAGCCGGGACCATTTCGATGTGCTCGAACTCTATGCCTTTGTGCGCCCCGCGCGATTCTGTGCACCGTCGGCAGCGGGTCTGGCCCTAGCCCTTGGGCGCAGCGAGCCACGGACCTTGGAGGCGCAGGCTCTGGCCCTGCATCAAGGCGCGATGGACCTGCTGGCCGAACTGGCGGGCGGGCCTTGGCCAACCCGTGAGGATGCCTTGGCTCTGGCCGAGACCTTGGGCCGGGCCGGATGGGCCTGGGCGGCGCTGGTCATTGGTGCCCTGCGTTCTGGACCGGTGCGGGAGGGCTCGCGATCTGCGGGGCTGGATGTCTGGTCGCGGATTCCGGAATGGGAAGATCAGGCCCCGCCGGGAGAATCGGGCACCCGTCCGATCTCGCCCGATGAGGCCCGTGTGCGCTTGGCCGAGCTTCTGGCCCGCTCGGGTCTGGACGAGGCGCGTCCGGCTCAGGCGGAGTTCGCCGCCGAAACCGCCTTTGCCTTTCAGCCGCGTGAGCGCGAGGGCGAGCCGCGCATGATACTGGCCGAGGCGGGCACGGGCGTTGGCAAGACCCTCGGCTATCTGGCCCCCGCGTCCCTTTGGGCGGAGGCCAATGGCCCCGCGGTCTGGATCTCGACCTATACCCGCGCCCTTCAGCGCCAGATCGCCCGCGAAAGCGCCGCCATCTTTCCCGATCCGGCTGTGCGGGCCCGTAAGGCGGTGGTGCGCAAGGGACGCGAGAACTATCTGTGCCTTTTGAATTACCAAGATGCAGTACAGGCCGCGCAGCTTGGCAATGGCGACCTGATCGGTCTGGCCCTAACCTCGCGCTGGATCAGAGCGACGCGTGATGGCGACATGACCGGCGGAGATTTCCCCGCCTGGTTGCCAGGGCTCTTTGCCGTTGCGCCCGTGCAGCAGGCCAGCGCGGCCAATCTGGTCGACCGGCGCGGCGAGTGCGTCCATGCGGGCTGCTCGCACTATCGGGCCTGTTTCATCGAAAAGGCGGTGCGGGCCTCCAAGCGCGCCGACCTCGTCATCGCCAACCATGCGCTGGTCCTGACCCAAGCGGCCTTTGACGGGGTCCGCGCCGCGCGGGGTCAGAAGGCCGACAACGAATCGACCTCGCTCAAACGCATTGTCTTTGACGAGGGCCACCATCTGTTTGACGCCGCCGACAGCGCCTTTGCGGCGGCCATTTCCGGGGCTGAAGCTGCCGAGATGCGCCGCTGGATCCGGGGGCCAGAGGGACGCGGTCGGCGCGGGCGCGGGCTGGAACAGCGGCTGGGCGATCTGGTCGGCGAGCGCGAAGGTCCCGCCAAGGCTCTGGCTGACGCGGTGCAGGCGGCAACGGCCCTGCCCAGCGAAGGCTGGTCTGGACGGGTGGCTCCCGCGCCTGACTATGATGGCCGCGATCAGCCGGCCCAGCCCAACGGCCCCATCGAGACCTTTATTGCCCGGGTGTTAGAACAGCTTCGCGCCAGAGCGACCCCGTCAGAAGTCGGGCAGGAATGTGCCGCCCGGCCCACGGTCGAGCCGGTGCGGATCGCCGCCCGTGACGCCGCCCGCGCGCTGGCCGCCATCGAGGCCCCGCTGGTGGCCTTTGCCCGGCACTTGGAGGACCTGCTGGATTCCGAGGCGGATGAGTTGCCCACAGGCGACCGGGCCCGCATCGAGGGGGCCTTGCGCGGCATTGACCGGCGCGCGCGCATGGCCCTTCCGGCTTGGAGGACCATGCTCAAGGCGCTGGAAGAACAGGCCGAGGATGATCCTGATTTCGTCGACTGGTTCGAAGCGACCTATCTCTATGGCCGGGTGGTCGATGGGGCCTATCGCCGTCATTGGGTCGACCCGACCGAGCCTCTGCGCGCGGCGGTTCTTGCTCCGGCCCATGGGGTCTTGGTCACCAGCGCGACCTTGGCTGATCCGGCCCTGAGCGATCCCTTTGCGCTGGCGGAGATGCGCACCGGCGCGGCCCGCCTGCCCGAGCGGCCCAAGACCCTGAAGCTGGCCTCGCCCTTCGACTATGAAAATAATGCCCGCATCTTTGTGATCACCGATGTGGCGCGCGACGATCCGCGCCAGATCTCAGCGGCCATGCGCGAACTGTTCTTGGCGGCTGGCGGCGGCGGGGTGGGTCTGTTCACCGCTATCCGGCGTTTGCGCACGGTGCATGACCAGATCGCCGCCCCCTTGGCCGATAAGGGTCTGGCCCTCTATGCCCAGCATGTGGACGGGCTGGAGGTTGGGGCCTTGGTGGATATTTTCCGAGCCGAGGAAAATTCGTGTCTGCTGGGCACTGACGCTGTGCGCGATGGCATGGATGTGCCGGGCCGGTCCTTGCGGCTTCTGGCATTTGACCGTGTGCCTTGGCCGCGTCCGGACATGCTGCATAAGGCGCGGCGCGAACGGTTTGGGGGGCGAGGCTATGATGACAGCGTCGCTCGCGCCCGCATCGCCCAGGCCTTTGGCCGCCTGATCCGGCGAGCCGATGATAAGGGTGTCTTTGTCATGCTCGACCCCGCCGCCCCGACGAGGCTCTTTTCCAGCCTGCCAGAAGGGGTGACCATCCAGCGGGTGGGTCTGGTCGAGGCCTTGGAGGCGATAACGGCGTTTTTGGGTGACGTGAAAACAAACTAAGTAAGGCCCTCACCCAACCCTCTCCCACAGGGAGAGGGCTAAGCGATGAAAAGCCCTCGCCCCCTTGGGGGAGAGGGTTGGGTGAGGGGGACAACGGACCGAGGATTTATGGCCCACCTGATCGACGACCCCATCTGTGCTGAAGTCTGCGCTTGGCTGGCGGCGGATGCTGATCGGCTGATCGAGACCCACTGCGCGTGGGTGGTGCTCAAGGGCGATCTCGCCTGGAAGCTCAAGCGGCCCGTCGATCTGGGCTATCTGGATTTCTCGAGCCGAGACAAGCGCCGATGGGCCTTGGAGCGCGAACTGGCCTTCAACCGCGCCACCGCCCCGACCATCTACTTGGCCCTTCGCACCATCACCCGAAAGGCTGACGGTGGGCTAGAGATGGATGGGCCGGGCGAGGTGCTGGAATGGGCGCTGGAGATGCGCCGCTTTGACGACGGGTCGGTCCTGTCCCTAAAGCCGGATCAGGTACAGGGCGATCTGGCCGAGCGGCTTGGCCGGGTCGTGGCGGGGCTGCACAAGGCCGCAGAGGTCAAACCGCAGGGCGGCGGGACGACAGCACTGGGCTACACCATCACCTCCAATGCCGAGCATCTGCGTGATCTAGCCCCGATCTTGGGCGCGGAGGCGGTGGAGGTTCTGGTGGCGGCCACGGACCGGGCCTTTGCCGAGCAGTCGCCTCTCCTGAATGCCCGCCAAGCGCTGGGGCTGGGGCGACGCTGCCACGGCGATCTGCATCTGGGCAATATCTTCATCGAGAACGACGAGCCGGTGGCCTTTGACTGTATCGAGTTCAATGATCAGCTCAGCGATATCGACATCCAATATGACATCGCCTTCCTGCTGATGGATCTGATGTTCAGAGGCAATCAGGCCGGGGCCGTGCGGGTGCTGAGCGGCTATCTGGACGAGGCGACCCGTACCTTTGGCCCAGCCGTGTTCGAGGGGCTGGCGGCCATGCCGCTGATGCTGTCCGTGCGGGCGGCCGTGCGGGCCCATGTCAGCGCCCAGATGGGTCAGGCCGATCTGGCGCGGGCCTATGTTCAGGCCGGGATCGAGCATCTTGCGCCCAGGGCCGCCAAGCTGGTCGCGGTCGGCGGCCTGTCGGGATCGGGTAAGTCCTATGCCTCACGGCGTATAGCACCGGATCTGCAGGCCGTGATCTTGCGCTCCGACGAGGTGCGAAAGCGTCTGTGGGGGATTGGACCGCTGCAAACCTTGCCCAAGGAGGCCTATGGCCCCGGTCAGAGCGAACGGGTCTATGGCACCATGTTGGCCGAAGCCTCGCTAATCCTGCGGGCGGGTCAGTCGGTGGTCCTCGATGCCGTGTTCCTGCGTCTCGAAGAGCGGCAGGCGGCCGAGGCCCTCGCGGCCGAGTTGGGAATTGGCTTTCAGGGCTATTGGATGGAGGCACCTGAGGCGGAACTGCGCGGGCGGATCCAAGCGCGCGTTGGCGATGCCTCCGATGCCGATGAGGCAGTTTTGACCAGCCAACTCAGCCGCGATCCGGGACCACTGTCTTGGACCCGCGCGCGGTCTGACCAGACTTTTATGCCGACTGTGTCCGGCGGGTGATTGCAACCTTTTTGCCCTCGCCATAGGGTGCGGCCAAAGATGTTTAAGGGAAATGCGCCATGCTTGGATTGATGCAGAACTGGCCTTTGACGGTCGATAAGATTCTGGACCATGCGAACCGTTGGTATTCTGGCCGCGAAGTGGTCAGCCGCTCGGTTGAGGGCCCCATTGTTCGCACCAACTATGCCGATATCCACAACCGCGCCAAGCGCCTGTCTAATGCCCTCTTGGGCATGGGGATCAAGACTGGTGATCGGGTCGCGACCTTGGCTTGGAATACCGGCCGTCACATTGAGGCCTGGTACGGCATTATGGGCATCGGGGCTGTGTGCCACACGCTCAATCCGCGTCTGTTCCCCGAGCAATTGGTCTATATTATCAACCATGCCGAAGACCGGATCATCTTCACCGACCTGACCTTTCTGCCGATCCTACAGGGCATTATCGATCAGTGCCCGACCGTCGAGCATATTGTCGTCCTGACCGATGATAGCGAGCTGAAAAACGTCACGCTGCGTTGCAAGGGCAAGCCCTGCCTAGCCATGGAAAGCCTGATTGATCAGCACCATGCCGAGGTTGTCTGGGGCGGCTTTGATGAGAATACGGCCGCAGGCCTTTGCTATACGTCGGGCACGACTGGCAATCCGAAGGGCGTGCTCTATTCGCACCGGTCCAACTATCTGCACACCTTGATTGGCCTTCAGACCGATGTGCTGGGCCTTTCGGCGAAAGACGTGATCTTGCCGGTGGTGCCCATGTTCCATGCCAATGCTTGGGGCATCGCCTTTGCCGCCCCGGCGGTCGGGTCAAAGCTGGTAATGCCTGGCGCGAAGATGGATGGTCAGTCGATCTTTGAGCTGTTGGAGACCGAAGGCGTGACCTTCTCGGCAGCCGTGCCAACGGTCTGGCAGATGCTGCTGCAGCACCTGCAGTCGACCAACAGCAAGCTGACCACGCTCAAGCGTGTGGTCATTGGCGGTTCGGCCTGTCCTGAGGCCATCATCCGCGCCTTTGGCGACGATTATGGGGTGGATGTGACCCATGCTTGGGGCATGACCGAGACCTCGCCGCTGGGCACGATCTCGCGGCCGACCGCCGAGGTTGACGCCTTGGGTCCCGATGAGGTTATCCCCTTCAAGCTCAAGCAGGGCCGCGCACCTGTCGGGATCGAGCTGAAGCTGACCAATGATGAGGGCCGCGAACTGCCCCACGATGGCACGACCTTTGGCCGTCTCAAGATCCGCGGCGCGACCATCTCTTCGGCCTATTTCAAGCAGGAAGGCGGCAATATCCTCGATGAGGACGGCTTCTTTGACACGGGCGACGTCTCGACCATCGACCAGTATGGCTTCATGCAGATCACCGATCGGGCCAAGGATGTGATCAAGTCCGGCGGCGAATGGATCTCGTCTATTGAGATCGAAAATATCGCTGCGGGCCATCCCAAGTCGGCTCTGGCCGCCGTCATTGGCATTGCCCATCCCAAGTGGGACGAGCGGCCCCTGCTGTTGGTTAAGCTGCGCGAGGGCCAGACCAGCACCAAGGAAGAATATCTGGCTTTCCTCGAGGGCAAGATCGCCAAGTGGTGGACGCCTGACGATGTGGTCTTTGTCGACGACATTCCGCTGGGCGCGACCGGCAAGATCGACAAGAAGATCCTGCGTCAGCAGTTCGAAACCTACAAACTGCCGACAGCTTAGGCCGAAGGTTCGGGGTATAGGGGCAGGGTCTTAGACCCTTGCCGATCCCGCCAGACGGTTTAGGGTCGGTCCAAACAACCCACGGGGCACTTCGATGAAACTCAGCATTACGGCGGCCAAGACCTATTTGCGGATCGCACTCCTGATCGCGGTGCTTCCGATCATCTCGATTGTCGTGGGGGCGGTGGCCACCAAGACCGGTCTGTTGGACTGGAAGCTCGGCTTTGGGCTTCTGACCTTTCGGGGTCCGCCAATGATCGCTATGCTCAGCGTGGCGACCGGCGTTATTGGTCTGGTCGTGGCCCTGTTGGCCGGGATCAAGGAACTTTGGCTGCGTGCAGCGGCCCCCTTGGTTGTAACCCTCGTGGTTATGGGCGGATTTATGGGGCTAAGGTCGGTCGCAACCTCGGTTCCGCCGATCCATGATGTGGCCACCGACTGGTCCGAACCCCTGACCTTCTCTGAAGCGGTCATGGCCTCGCGCGGGGCGGGGACCAATCCCGTCCTTCCCGACCCTCTGGCTCCCGACCGTAAGAGCCGGGTTGCGGATCTAAATGCCAAGGCCTGCCCTGAAGCCAAGCCTGCCGTGCTGGCAGAAGCCCCGGCGGCAGCCCATGACAAGGTCAAGGCGGCTCTTGTGGCGGTGGGTCTAACCATCGTGACCGACGATGCGGCGACCGGTCGGATCGAGGCCGTGGCCACCAGCCGTCTCTATGGCTTTAAGGACGATGTGGTGGCACGGGTTCGGGCCAAGGATGCCGGCACACAGGTCGATTTCCGCTCGGTCAGCCGCGTGGGCATGTCCGACCTCGGCGCCAACTGCAAGCGCATCACCGCCATTCGCGCGGCTCTGCTGAAATAGACGCTCTAATCTGGCAGGCGCAGCAGGGTATCTAACCCGGGTGCTGCGTCGGCCAGCAGGCGGCCATCCTTGACCATCTGAATGACGTGGGCCTGGATGGAGCGCGCGGCGGCGGGGTGTAGCCTTGAATCGACCGCCGCATAGATCACCGGCACGATGGTCAGGATCGAGGCCGGACCCTTGGCCAACTGTTCGATGATCTGGGCCTCGCGGGCGCGGCGATGGTCGGCATAGGCTTGGATAAAGGGCGCAGGCTCGGTGATCGGCGGGCCATGGGTCGGCCAGAGTGTGGCAAAGCCCTTGGCTTGGATTCGGTCCAGACTGGCAAAATAGGCCCCCATATCGCCGTCGGGCGGAGTGATGACGGTGGTCGACCAGCCCATAATGTGGTCGCCAGAAAACAGGGCATTTTCCTCTACCAAGCCATAACAGACATGGTTCGAGGTATGGCCGGGTGTGGGGATGGCCTCAAAGGTCCAGCCGGGACCAGATATGATCTCTCCGCCCGACAGGATCACATCGGCCTTGAAGGCCAGATCGTCCCCGGCCTCCATCGTCACCTCACCATCGCTGGTCGCCGCCCCAATGGGCATGGCGTAGATCTTGGCCCCTGTCCGCGCCGCGAGGGGATGAGCGAGGGGCGAATGATCCAGATGGTTGTGGGTGATCAGGATGTGGGTCACGGTCTCGCCCGCCACCCCCGCCAAGATCGCCTCCAGATGGTCGGCCATGTCCGGGCCCGGATCAATCACCGCAACCTCGCCCTTGCCGATGATATAGGTGCCTGTCCCGGTAAAGGTGAAGGGGCCCGGATTGTTGGCAATGACACGCCGGATCAGGGGCGAGACCTGATCGCATTGGCCATAGTCAAACTTGATCTCGCGGACAAAGGGGATCATTGGCTGGGCTCCTTAGGGGCGGGTTTAGCGGCGAAGGACGCTGGACAGATCATAACCGGCGGCGGTGCCGAGCGCGATCAGTTCTGGGACCTCACGCTCGCCGCTGACCATCTGACCGATAGCCCAGGTGACAATCGAGCGGGTGCCAGAGCGGCAATAGGCCAAAACCGAGCCGCCAGCGTCAGAAATGGCGGTGCGCATCTCCTCGACCTGATCGGGGGTGGGTCCGCCACGCACGGGGATATGGACATAGCTCATGCCTAAGGCTTCGGTCGCTGCCCGCGCTTCGGTGCTGTTGATCTGGCCTGCATCTTCGTCGTCCGGACGGTTGCAGATGACGCGCTTGACGCCTTGGCTGGCGGCGACCTTCAGATCGGACAGGGCAATTTGCGGTGAAACGGAAAAGTCTTCTGTGACGAGGCGGATGGACGACATTTTCTTTTCTCTCCGGTGCGTTTCGGCGGGCAGCTTCGTTGACATTCTAGGGTGCGGATGAAACCTTCGCCGCAGGTTTCCGGTCACTATACCGGTAAAATGGATTGTTGAATGTTCCGCTTTTTGCTTCGTCGTCTGATGGTGGCTGTTCCGACCCTTTTTCTCGTGGTCACGGCGGCCTTTTTCATGATGCGCGCTGCGCCCGGCAATCCGTTTGACTCCGATCGCAAGCTGCCGCCCGAGGTCGAGCGCAGCATCATGGCCAAGTACGGCATGGACCGGCCCTTGGGCGAGCAATATGTCGCCTATGTTGGCAATGTCCTGCAGGGCGATCTGGGGCCATCTTTGAAATATAAGGACAAGTCGGTCGCTGAACTGATCAGCGAGGGCTTGCCCACCAGCGCCGTCATCGGTCTGTCGGCCCTGACCTTGGCCTGTCTGGTGGGGATTGGTCTGGGGATCATTGCAGCCTTGCGGCAAAATCAGATGATCGACAATGTGACCATGGCTATCGCGGTCTTGGGGGTCTGTATCCCGACCTTTGTTACCGCGCCGCTCTTGGTGCTCGTCTTTGCGGCCAAGCTGGGCTGGCTGCCGACGGCGGGCTTGAACGGTATTCGGAGTCTGATCTTGCCGGTCGCGGTGCTGGCCCTGCCGCAGATCGCCATCATCTCGCGCTTGACCCGCGCCGGGATGATCGAGGTCTTGCGTTCCAACTATATCCGCACCGCTCGCGCTAAGGGCCTGTCGGAGGTTCGTATCGTCCTTCGCCATGGGCTGAGGGCCGCGATCTTGCCGCTGGTCAGCTATCTGGGCCCGGCCTGCGCCGGTCTGCTGACCGGATCGCTCGTGATCGAAAAGATTTTCAGCCTGCCGGGTCTGGGCAAGAGCTTCGTCATCGGGGCGCTGCAGCGGGACTATACGGTGGTGATGGGGGTGGTGATTGTCTATGCCGGACTGATCCTGCTGCTCAACCTTTTGGCCGATATTGCCTATGCCATGCTTGATCCGCGCGTGAGGTTGTCATGAGCAAGGGCTTCAGCTTGACCCCCGGTGCCCACCAAGGCCCCCAGACCATGGAGCGCGCCGCCGTCAAGGGCCGTAGCCTCTGGGACGATGCGCGCCGCCGCCTTCTGGCCAATCGGGCCGCGACGGTCAGTATGGGCCTGTTGCTGGCTCTGGTCCTGTTGGCCATTCTCGGACCGTTCCTGACCCCCTTTACCTATGACCAGATCAATAAGAACGATGTCTGGGCTCCGCCCCTGACCGCTGGCCATCTGATGGGCGCTGACTCTCTGGGCCGAGACCTTCTGGCGCGGTTGTTGGTGGGCCTTCGGGTATCCTTGGCCATCGGTGTCGTGGCCACAGCGGTCTCGCTGGTGATCGGCGTCATCTGGGGCGCGACGGCGGGCTATCTGGGCGGGCGGATTGACGAGCTGATGATGCGCTTTGTCGATATTCTCTACAGCCTACCCTTTATCTTTTTCGTCATCCTTTTGATGGTCACCTTTGGCCGCAACATCATCCTGATCTTCCTCGCCATCGGCGCGGTCGAGTGGTTGACCATGTCGCGGATCGTGCGGGGCCAGACCCTGTCGCTCAAGCAAAAGGAATTTGTCGAGGCTGCGAGGGCAGCGGGCCTATCCGATCAGGCTATCATCACCCGCCATATTGTGCCCAACCTTCTAGGACCCGTGGTGGTCTATGTGACCTTGACCATCCCCGCCGTGATCCTTGCCGAAAGTTTCTTGAGCTTCCTCGGCATGGGGGTTCAAGAGCCCCTGACCTCGCTGGGCACCCTGATCTCGCAAGGGGCGCAGGACATGGAGGCGGCGCCGTGGCTCTTGATCTTCCCGTCCGTGACCATGGTCGTGACCTTGATGTGCTTCAACTTTATCGGCGACGGGCTGCGTGATGCTATTGACCCAAAGGACCGCTGAGCCTGCGCCCTTGGCCCTAGCGGCTGCGTTGGGCGCGAATGGCGGTCTGGCCGTCTATATTGAGGAAGAAGCTGCCCAAGGCGGCGCGGCGGATCTTGACGGTCGATCCCGCACGGGGGGCGTTGAAGGGGTTCTCAGAATCGATCTGACGCCAGACCGCACCGTCTTCGAGGACCATCACCCACTTGCCATCCTTGCCCCTATAGGCGTCTTTCAGGGTCACGGTGACCTTGTCCAGATCTTCCTTGGGCATGACCTTGTCGAAAATGTCCAAGGACGGCAGTTCAAAGCCGAAGGCCTGCTTGCGGGCCGTGGTCGCCTGCTCGCGATCGATGACCACAATGTCACCCTTGGTTTCGGCCTGATCCAGGCTGGAGGCCGCCGCATCAAAGCAGGCCAGCCGGGCCGCCGCATCCGTTGTCGCACGGCAATCCAGCACCGCTTGGAACGCCGCCGCCCGCTTGGCCTTCACATCGGCCGCCAAGGTCGGCGAGGCCAGGGCCAGAGCCATGGTCAAACTGCCAACGCCCAGAGCCAAGACGCGAAGGGACGCTGTGTTTGTGCTGCTGTGATAGAATGTCATTTGTTTACCCCTGTCCGAGACTCGGTCCGGCACCATTGAAGAGGCCTTAAGCGTGTTGCGCAATCTGTTCCTTGTCTTTGTGGCGGCTTTAATGCTGAGCGGCTGTGGTGAGCCTGAAGCCGTGCGCGCGCCATGTCCGGCAGGCAAGCTGTGCCTCGAGGCGGGTAACACCAACGATCCGGTGTCTCTCGATCCGCATAAGACCCAAGGTACCTGGGAAAACCGCATCATTGGCGACCTGATCGTTGGTCTGACCCAAGAGGATCAGGCCGGCAATGCCATTCCCGGCATGGCCACCCATTGGGAGACCTCGGCCGACGGCAAGGTCTGGACCTTCCATCTGCGCCGCGCCCTGTGGTCCGATGGGGTGCCGGTGACGGCCGATGATTTCGTCTATGCCCTGCGCCGGATTATGGATCCCAAGACCGGCTCGTCCTATTCGTCGCTCCTCTACATCATCCAGAACGGCCAAGCGGTGAATGAAAACAAGATGCCGCTGAGCGCCTTGGGCGTGAGGGCCATCGACCCCTTGACCATCGAAATTCGCCTGAACCATGCCGCCCCTTTCCTGCCTGAAATAGCCAAGCACAATTCGATGTATCCGGTGCCCAAACATGTGGTCGAAAAGTGGGGCGATGATTGGAGCCGCCCGGAGCATTTTGTCGGCAATGGGCCGTTCAATCTGGTCTCTTGGAAGCTCGGCGACCGGGTGACGGTGGTCAAGAACCCCAAGTTCTATGAGGTCGATAAGGTCTGTCTGGACCAGATTAATTACTATCCCACCACCGATGCCAGCTCTGCGCAGAAGCGGGTCAAGAGCGGTGAGTTGGACGTCAATACCGATATCCAGTCCAACAAGATCGCCTTGCTGCGCCAGCCGGACCAGATGCCAGACTATGTGCGGGTCAATACCTATCTGGGCACCACCTACCTGGCCTTCAATGGCTCGGTTCCCGCCCTCAAGGACCGTCGCGTGCGTCAGGCCCTGTCGATGGCCATAGACCGTGAGTTCATCACCCAAAAGCTGCTGCGCGGGGGCCAGAGCCCGGCCAATAGCTTTGTGCCGCCGGGCGTTGCCAACTATCCCAATCCGGCCAAGGCCTTTTGGGCAGACTGGCCGCTGGCCAAGCGTCAGGCTGAGGCGCGTAAGCTGCTGGCGGCGGCGGGTTTCGGGCCCAAGACCCCCCTGACCATCACCATCAAGCACCGCAATTCCCCCGACCCGATGCTGTTCATGCCCGCCATTCAGGCCGACTGGAAAGAGATCGGGGTCAATGCCAAGCTCGAACAGAATGAGGGTCAGATCGCCTATCAGTCCTATCGTCTGCGCGATTTCGAGGTCGCCGACGCGGCATGGATCGCCGACTATAACGACCCCATGACCTTCCTCTATCTGCAGCAATCTGCCACCGGCACGCAGAACTATAGCGACTATGCCAACCCCGCCTATGACGGTCTGTTGGCTAAGGCGGACAATGAGCCCGACGCGGTCAAGCGCTCAGCCTATCTCAGCGCCGCCGAACAGATCATGCTCGACGACGCGCCGATCGTGCCTATCTATTTCTATGTCAATAAGAACCTGGTCAGCCCTCGCGTCACCGGCTGGACCGATAACATCACCGATTGGCACCGGTCTCGATATCTTTGCTTTAAGGATGCGCCAGCCAAGGGAAAATAACCCCTGATTGAGCGCCGAGCTGCGCCTCAGGTCTGAGCGCGAATTCGCTAATAAACACTACCTATAAGTGTGTTAAATTTGTAACGTTGAACGGTGAACCGTCGGCTTCGGAGGTCTCGGACATTGACCTCTGCCTACCCGCCTTTGCATGGTTAAACGATCTAGGGGTGGTTTTCTAAAATCACCCCTTCAAATCGTATTCGATTTCCCAATCGAACCTGAGGGGCTCATTCATGACCAATAGATTCCGCCGCCAATCTCTTTTGGCGACCACAATGATATGTGGTGTCGTCGCATCCTTGACTGCCATGCCCAGTCACGCGCTCGCTGCCGACACCAAGGCCGGCGAGGTTGAAGAGGTCGTGGTTACCGGGTCGCGCATTCCACAGCCCAATCTGATCACGACGAGCCCCGTCACTCAGGTCACGGCGCAGGACATTACCAGCGCTGGGGTGACCCGCGTTGAGGATATGGTCAATCAGCTGCCTCAGGCCTTTGCAGCGCAAAACTCAAACATTTCGAATGGCGCGTCAGGCACCGCAACGGTGAACCTTCGGGGCCTTGGCTCGGTTCGGACGCTGGTTCTGATCGATGGCCGCAGGATGCCCTACGGTTCGCCCAGCGAAACGGCTGCTGATATCAACCAGATCCCCGGGGGTCTGGTGGACCGGGTTGAGGTCCTGACCGGCGGTGCATCGGCTATCTATGGTTCTGACGCCTTGGCGGGCGTCGTCAACTTCATCATGAAGAAGGACTTCGAAGGTATTCGAGTCGATGCCCAGTACGGCATGTTCCAGCATAACAATGATTATGATGGGCCCGGCGATCTGCGCAATGTGATTAAGGGGCGGGCAGCGACCAATCCGGCCCAATTTAAGTTGCCGGACGACAATGTCACAGACGGTATCAGCAAGGAAGTGACCCTGATGATGGGTGTTTCCTCGCCTGACAAGAAGGGCAATCTAACCGCCTATGTGACCTATCGGAACAATGACAAGGTGCTTCAGGCGGATCGAGACTATTCTGCCTGCACCATCGGCAGCGCGACCGCAACGGTCTTTACTTGCGGCGGGTCGAGCACCTCGTTCCCGGGTCGATTCACCAATTTCTCCACCTTTAACTACACGCTCGATACAGCGACAAATAACTTCGTTCCCTTCGTCTCAGCGCGCGATCAGTATAACTATGGCCCATTGAACTATTATCAGCGCCCGGACGAGCGCTACACGCTCGGTGCCTTCGGTCATTATGAGCTGAACGAGCATGCCGACATCTATACCCAGCTGATGTTTGCCGACTATTCGACTGTCGCTCAAATCGCGCCATCGGGTGATTTTGGGAACACCACGACGATCAACTGCGACAACCCGCTGTTGTCCGCCGGTCAAAAGACCGCAATCGGTTGCACCAGTGCCTTAATCACGTCTGGCGGTAAGGTCGACCTGACGATCCTTCGCCGCAATGTCGAGGGCGGTGGTCGCCAAGATGATCTGCGCTTCCAAAGTTATCGTCAGGTGATTGGTGCGCGCGGTGACATCGGTCAGGGTTGGAGTTACGACGTCTACGGTCAGTTTTCGCGCGTTCAACAGTCGCGAACCTATAATAATGATTTCTCTGTCTCGCGTCTGACCAAGGCGTTGGATGTGGTCAATGTTAATGGCGTGGCGACCTGCCGCTCGGTCGTCGATGGCAGCGATTCAGCCTGCGTTCCTTACAATATCTTCAAGGCGGGCGGTGTCACGCAAGCCGCGCTTGACTATGTTCAGATCCCGCTCGTTCAGACCGGCTTCACCACCCAGCAGGTGGTCAGTGGTACAGTCACAGGCGATCTGGGTGAATATGGTGTGAAGAGCCCCTATGCCGATAGCGGGGTTGCCGTGGTGCTCGGCCTTGAAATGCGCCGCGACGTCTTGAGCAAGACCGTCGATTCCGCCTTTGCGACTGGCGATGGTGCGGGTCAAGGTGGCCCCACCAAGGGTCTGAAGGGGACGACCCAAGTGCGTGAGTTCTTCACTGAAATCAGTGCGCCACTGGTCAGTGACAAACCCTTCGCTAAGCTGATTTCGCTCGATGCGGCCTACCGTAAATCAAGCTATTCGCGCGACATCGATACCGACACCTACAAGATCGGCGGTGACTGGGCCCCCGTGGAGGATATCCGCTTCCGGGCCAGCTATCAGCAGGCGGTTCGCGCGGCCAACGTGGTTGAACTGTTCTCTGCCCAAGCCGAAGGCCTGTTTGATCTGGCCGCTGACCCTTGCGGCGCGTCCAAGACCGCAACCTTGGCCCAATGTACTGCGACCGGCGTTCCGGCGTCGTTCTATGGCAATGGCGCGGCCCTAGATAGCCCAGCCAACCAGTACAATCTGCTGAGTGGCGGCAACCCGAATCTCAAGCCTGAAGAATCGAAGACTAAGACCTTTGGTGTCGTGCTTGCGCCTCAATTCCTGCCGTCTTTCAACATGTCGATCGACTATTTTGATATCGAGATTGAAAAGACCATTGCGAGCTTTGGCGCGGAAAACATTATTCTTGCCTGCTACAAGCTCAATCTGCCCTTTGCCTGTAACAGCATCCATAGAAACGCCCTTGGACAACTCTGGACCAATCGCGGTTATGTTGATGACCTTACAACCAATATTGGTGCCTTGCAGACCACTGGTTATGATATCAATGCTAACTACAAGCTGGACCTCGATCAGGTCGGCTTGAAGGGTATGGGTAATGTCGCCTTTAATCTGGTTGGGACCTATCTCGATAAGCTCGAGGTCACGCCCAACGCCGTCACACCCAAATATGATTGCGTTGGCTACTTTGGCAGCGTTTGCGGCACACCAAATCCGAAATGGCGTCACCGCGTCCGGGCCTCTTGGCAGAGCCCTTGGAATGCGGACCTGTCCCTGACCTGGCGTTATTACGATGAGGTTAAGCTTTACAACAATACGGCCCAGCGCGTGGATTCCAAGTTTGAGGCCCAGAACTATCTGGATATCTCAGGCGATGTGCGAGTCGGTGACACCACCAAGGTTCGCTTTGGTGTCAACAATGTCCTCGATCGGGATCCGCCCCTGTCGGCCAATGCGGGTAACGGCAACACCTATCCGCAGGTCTATGACGCCTTGGGTCGCTATCTCTTCATCGGCGTCACCAAGGATTTCTAAGGCCTAAGCTATAGTTACCTCTGGGGGCGGCGAGTCACATCGGCTCGCCGCCCCTTTTGCTTCTCATCACATCGCCTTAACCACATGATCCAAAGTCCTAGCCACTCCGATATCATGGCGAACGCCATGATGGCGCTTCAACAGGGAGACCCTGCAAAGGCCCTGAGGCTCTTGCAGGTTCTGCAGGACGTAGAGCCGAACAATCTCGACCTGATGCTCAATGTGGCTTTGGCGCACCGGGTTGCTGGCAATCTGTCTACAGCGGTCGAGGTCCTGGACGCGGTGCTGGCCATCGACCCCTACCAATTTATGGCCCTTCTATCGAAGGCGGCAATCCTAGAGCGGTTGGGTCAGATGGCTCTGAGTGCCAAGACCTATGAGGCGGCCCTTGCCCTTGCACCGCCTGACGACCTGACGCCGCCAGCCTTGCAGGCCCCCATTGCCCATGGGCGACAGGTGTTGGCCCGTCGCGCAAAAGAGTTTTCTGACCATCTCGAAACACGATTAGCCAAGGCGCGAGCCGATCTGTGTGCGGCTCAAACTGCGCGGTTTGATCATTGTCTCGACATCTTTGTCGGTCGCAAGAAGGTCTATGTGCCTCAGCCGCTTCTGATGCATTTTCCCGGCCTTCCGGTGATCCAGTTCTTTGACCGCCACCTGTTCCCTTGGTTGCCGCAGCTTGAAGCGGCGAGCGACATCATACGCGCAGAAATGCTGGCCCTCCGTGCTGGGGAGTCTGACCCGTTTGCGCCCTATATTGCCTTTCCGCCCGGTGCGCCGGTAAACCAATGGGCGGACCTAAACCATTCGCGCGATTGGACCTCCTTTTGGCTGTGGAAGGACGGCGTGCGGCAAGAGGGGGCCTGCGCCCTCTGTCCTCAGACCGCGAAGATCCTTGAAGCCTTACCGCTGGCCCATCAGCCCGACTTTGCCCCCACGGTGGTGTTCTCGTCCCTGCAGGCCCATACCCACATTCCACCCCACACGGGATCGAGCAATGCGCGGCTCTTGGTTCATCTGCCCCTAGACCTGCCCGGGCCCGCTCGCTTTCGGGTCGGCAATGACGAGCGGTCTTGGCAGATGGGTCAGGCTTGGGTCTTTGATGATACGATTGAACATGAGGCATGGAATGATGCCGATGCGGTGCGCACCATCCTCATCTTTGACGTCTGGAACCCCTATCTGACCGTTGAGGAGCGTGAGCTTGTTTCAATCATGATGGCCGCAAAGAATGAATTTATGGCCCGCTAGTCGAATGGCCCTACCAGATCGCCTCACCCTCATGGTCGACAAAGCCGTCGGCTTCGAGGGCGGCGCGGAGGGGTTCTAGCTGTTGGCGATAGCGCTTCCATGCGCCCATGCCTTGGCGGTTGATTGGACTGCGGACCTGGGCCGAGCTGGCGGTGGAGACACCTCGGTCAGACCGTTCCGGGCTTAGGCAGGCCGCCTCGAAGGTCAGGCGACAGCCGGTCAGCAGGACGCGAATCTGTGCTTCGGGATCATTGATCAAGGCCTCGAGCGTGATCTCAATAAGATTTGCGCCCACGATTTGGCGCCAATGGTCGGTCAGTTGGCGATAGAGCCGATAGTTGTCGGCCAGATCCTTCAGGCTATAGGACCAAGGATAGGCTCCCCCGCCAAACAGCAGCCGGTAGGTGCCAAACAGGCTGTCCATCGGTGATCGGCGGACATGGACCATGGGCGCGGAGGGGAAGGCGTAGTTGAAATGGCCAACATAGAGATAGTTGTGCGGCAGTTTCTCGGTAAAGACCGGCGATCCATCCCTTAGATAGGCGGTAAAGTGCAGATAGGCCTGCGCCATCGCCTCGGGATCAGCCTTGGCGGCCGCTGCCATGACGGTGGGCGATAGGGGATCTGCGCGGGGGGTCTGTGAGGCTACGGCCACGGCCCTTTGCAGGCCGGTGGTTTCGCCGAGGGCTTGAACCTGACTGTGCGAGGATAGGATGGTCTCGACCAAGGTTGTGCCGGATCGCGGCAGGCCAAAGATCAAGATCGGTTGCGCCGGGGTCTGGTTCGGCGTTGGGCGCGGTGCGGCAGCCTGAGGAAAGGCGGTGATCAGGGTTTGGGTAACGATTTGGCGCTCAGTAAGCGAAAAGGGCGATAGGGTTCCTGCTGTCTTTGACGCCTGTTCGAGCAGGGGCCAAGCCCGTTCTGGTTCGCCAAGGTCATCGTGAACCTTGAACAGGGCATAGCCCATCCGGGCCGCCGCTTCGCTGGTCGCGGATACCGCACCAAGCTGCCTTTCCAGCGCCATGGCCGGGTGATCGTGCTTGGTCCAGCGACGCAGGGATGCGAGGGCGGCGAAGAGATGGTCCTCTAGACCATCGCAGCGTCCGGCTAAGGCCGCCTCATAGCGCTGTCTGGCAAGGTCCAATCGGCCCATGAACCGATCAATATTGCCCAAAAGCAGAAGGGACTGGGCATCATCGGGCAGGGCGCTGACCGCCTCGTGGGCCAGACCCTCTGCCTCGCTAAACAGCCCTGCAATGGTCAAGGCGGTGGCGACCACGCGCTTGGCCTGGGGCGACAACAGATCGAGCGCGGCGGCCTGCCGGGCCTGAGCTACGGCCTCATCCATCTTGCCGAGATTGGCCAGGGCCAGCGCCCGATCCGCAGCCAGATCGGCGTGAAAGGGATCGGAGACGGGGAACTGTCTCATGGCCATGGCCATAGCCTTTTCCGCATCGCCGCTACCAATGCCGGTTAGGGCTGAGCAGAGCAGAGACCAGGCCTCTTTGGACTTCGGGGCCTGCCGGGTGACCGCCTCGGCCGCGCGACCCGCCGCTTCCCAGTCCTTGCGCAGCAGGGCTTGGCCGCCCCTGTCGAGCAGGGCCGCAAGGTCTGGCCTGATCTGGCCTCGAACATCGGTCACGGTCATTTGTCGTCCTTGATTGACCAGACTATGGCCCGACGGACCCTCTTCGTCGCCCATAAAAAAGGGGCGGCAGAGGATGTCTCTGCCGCCCCAATTCTTTAGTCGACTGGCTTCAGATTAGAAGCGCAGACGTGCCGCGACGTTGAACGTACGGCCAAGGACGCGATAGACCTGTGGGTCCGTGTTGCCCTGGCTGAACACGCCAGCGATGAACTGCGGGGGATCCTTGTCCAACAGGTTACCGATGTTGGCGTTCAGTTGCAGGTTGTCATTGACGTTCCAACGACCGGAAAGATCGATGTAGCTGGCGGCTTCGGTCTTTGGCAGAACCAGACCATAGTCGGCATTTTCATCGGTCATTTCAGGTGTGTAGGTCCAGCGAGCCTGCACCATCCAGTCACCCAACTGATACGAACCGGTCATGACCGACTTGTACTCAGGTGTGGAACCGCTGATGCCTGCGTCGGTGTAACCCTTACGCTCAACGCCGTTGGTGGCGTAGCTGTCAAGGATCGAGATCAGGGCGTTGAACGAGATACGTCCAGGGGCACCCTTGATTGCTTCACCGAGGTCAAAGCGATAGTCGCCTTGAATATCGAAACCCTTGGTGACGATTTCCGACAGGTTGGCGATCGAGGTGTTGATGCTGTCGATTTGA
The DNA here is from genome assembly GCA_041182245.1 of Pseudomonadota bacterium. Lineage (GTDB taxonomy): Bacteria > Pseudomonadota > Alphaproteobacteria > Caulobacterales > Caulobacteraceae > CAISGS01. Next base: position 60,493 of record JBEGNZ010000010.1, read on the forward strand.
CCGGTAACGGCATTACGCGTGATCTTGGCGCATTCGTTAGCCTGCAGGCTGACATAGCAACGGCTGAGAACAGTACTGGCACCGATGGAGCCCACTGCGTCCTCAATCTTGATGTCAAAATAGTCTACGGACATCTTCAGATCGCCAACAGGCAGGAAGGTCGGTTGGAACACAACACCAGCGGTGAAGGTCTTGCCCGTTTCCGGCTTCAAGTTCGGGTTACCGAACGAAAGGGCCTGAACCTGGCTGTTGTTGGCCGCAAAGCCGGTAAAGCTGACACCTGGCGCTTGCGCGTTACAGATGGCCAGAATAGCGGCCGTACGGTTAGCCGAGTCGCGGCAAGGGTCCGTGTAGGACGGGAAGCCCTGGTCACCGTTCTGGAACAGTTCGAACACGCTTGGGGCGCGAACGGCCTTGTTGTAGACGGAACGGAACTTCAGCCAATCAACCACGGCCCACTCGCCACCGACCTTGTAGGTTTCGGTCGAGCCAATGGTGTCATAGTCCGAATAGCGATAGCCGCCTTCGAGGCCGACATATTTGGCGAAGGGAAGGTCCTTCACCAAGGGAACGCCGACTTCGCCGTACAGTTCCTGTACAACCACCGAACCGCGCTGGTTTTGGATGGCGTTGAAGCCATAGATGTTGGCAGACGCTTGGGCAGCGTCCACATCCAAGGCCGCGCGGGATTCGCGATATTCATAACCGAGCACGGTCGAGACCGGGCCAGCAGGCAGTTGGAAGGCATCGCCACGCACGAAGGCCGCCAAACGACGCTCTTCATAGGTGTTGAGCTGATGCGTATCGGTGCGCAGGAACTTCACCGCTTCGGCAGACAGCTTGTTCTGGCCAAAGATGTCGGTGATCACGCAGCCAGGAAGGGCTGCAGCCGTATTTGCAGGTCCAGGAACGCCGAGCGACGTCGTGGAGCCGGAAACGGGCGCCTGACAGCCGGAAAGGCCTTGACCAATCGCAGTCTTGTTCAGGTTGTTGCGCAGCGTCTGAGCGAAGTGGGTGCGTCCATAGGTGCTGGTCGCGCTCCAGTTCCAGTTGTCGTTGATCTCGCCGTCCAAGGTGGCCAGCAGGGTCAAGGATTGGTTCTCATATTCACCAACCCGCGGGCCGAGCTGCAAGGAGCGCCAGTCCATCGTGAAGTTCGCCGTTGGGTTCGGACGCGAAGCCAGAGCAGCGGCCAAATCGGGGTGAGCCGAATTGATGTAGGACTGCATGGCCGAGGTCAGAACAACGGTCAGGCCCGTCGCTGGCGTTGCGGCCAGCTGAACGCCTGAACGGCTGTCGATGTAAGAAATTTGCGTCTTCAGCTTCAGCTTTGGATTGATCTGATAGGAACCAAAGCTGCTGATCGCATAACGTTCGGCAGGGATAATGATGTTGTTGGTGGGCGCATAGTTATAACGCGACGAACCGGCAGCGCGGTCAGGAACCGAACAGGCTTTTGATATGAAGCGTGGGGTCAGCTTGCCCGCATCGTTGAACGACAGGCTACCTGTGTTGACGGCAACGCCTGGCGTGGCGGCATTACAGTCGGTGTCCGCTGCTGCGAACTGAGCCGAAGTGGCTGGGTTGCTGGCCAGCAAACGGAAGGGGTTTGCGGCGTTGTTCGCGATCCAGCCCCAAGGTGGGGTGCCCGAACCGCCCGAAGCGAAGGTATAGAGGGGGGTCTTGGCGTTCTGAGCATTCCACTCTGCAGCGCTGTCGATGACATAGCCATTGTAGCTGGAGTCATAATAGGCCCCGGCCGAAACCCGCGACCAATCGAACTCGCTCTGCAGGACCGGGTCGCGCTTATAGTAAGACGCGTACATGGTCATGTTACCCTTGCCATTGGCAAAGTTACCGCCAAGCAGGCCTTCGAGGTTGAAGTCCTTGGCCAGTCGGCCATCCATGCTGCCGCCGGTTTGAGCGGAGATTTCAGCGCCTTCGTAATTGTCCTTCAGCACGAAGTTGACAACGCCGGCCATAGCGTCCGAGCCGTAAACGGCCGAGGCACCACCAGTGAGGACTTCGATACGGTCGATCAGACCGGCTGGGATGGTGTTCAGGTCAACCACGCCGGTGGTCGAAGAACCGGGGACGCGTTCGCCATTGACCACGACGAGCGTACGGTTTGCACCGAGGCCGCGAAGGTCGATCGTCGCAAAGTCTTCGCCGCCCGAATTGTTGGAGGTGACGGTGTTACCCGGAACGATCTGTGGCAGTTCGTTCAGCAGCTGCTCAACCGCGATGGTACCGGTCAGCTTCAGTTGCTCGCTGCCGACGGTGGCAACGGGGCTGGTGGCCACGAAGTCTTTGCGCTGCAAGCGCGAACCGGTGACGACGATTTCGGTAACTTCGGTATCAGAATTTGCAGCGTCTTGAGCGTAGGCAGGCGCAGCGAAGATCGCTAGCGCACCGCACAACATCGTTGACGCCATAACGCGTCCGCGGGTTGAGCCAATTTTCATTATCTAAATCCCCCTCCAAGGTGATTGATACGGTCTTGAGACGGCGTCACCCAAAGGGTATGCGCCACCATGACGAAGGGCCTTCGCCTATCGTACGATAGTTTCCACTATTGATACCTGAGGTGCGGGGTCAACCGTAAGGTCACAAAATGGTCACTGTTACGTCATGCCTGTCGCATAATCGCAACGGTTCCGGGCGTACATTCCAGGCTAAGGGGCATGTCTCACCTTGAGCCTGCCCTTTTGAGGATATTTCGTCTGACTGTGCGGGATCTATGCCCGACGCTGCGGTTTCGTCTCGTCCTGTTGGGGCTCAGTTTCGGGTAGGACATCAAAGGCGAGGCTCATTCGGCCAGCCTCTCCGCCAAAGGGGACGGTTCCGTGCCACATATAGGATGGAAAGAGGGCCAGAAGCCCAGATTTGGGTTGAATGAAATGGCCCGCCTCTAGGGTCGGGGCGGTCGGCGTTGGCGGGGCACCAAGCCGAAGCCAGCCTTCCTGCCGGTCGGTCGCCTGCACCTGCGGCGGTACCTCGGCATAGAAGGCCGACGAGATCCAACCGTTGGGATGGATATGATCCACGTGAAAACCTTGTGGTCTCAGCCGGACGGACCAAGCCTCGTCGATCCGATGCTCCCCAACATTGCGACGCCTTAGCAGGTCTGGGCCTTGGCCAAGGTGATTGCGATAGGTCAGGATCGGGCCCTTGATGGCTTGGAAGAAGGCGGCAATCACAGGGTCGTCGCTGGTGACCAGATTATGCGAGGTTTGCGAACCGCCCCGGATTGACTGTTCAATCGGGTGAGCCTTGAGCAGATGGACGCTGTTGAGGGATGAGCGCAAGTCATCCAGAAAATCAGTGAGGTGCGTCCAGCCCGCCGGGCAGTCGATCATCAGGGCCTGAACCACTGCGGGATAGTTATAGAGATCGCCCAATCGGGGATCGCCGCTCAGCCGCCAGGCGCTGGTCAGGTCGGCAATAGCTTGCTGGTCGCACGGTTGCTCTGCGACCAGTTCCGCAGCGAGGTCTGCGGCCGCCTTAGCTTCGCCCAGCGCCAATAGGGCTTGAATGACGGCCTTTTTGGGCAGTCGCTCGCCTGGAAAGCGGGCCACCAACTGCTGGGCTATGGCCAGAGCGTCCGCGGGATTGTCCTTTAAGAGAAGCCAGCTCATTTCAAGAGCTAAGCGCGGGTCCTGCCCGATGGCAGCAATCTCGGTTCTGGCCAAGGCCAGCGCAGCGGCCTCACCATGGATGTGGCTGAGTAAGCGCAGCTTGACCAACAATAGATCGCTCTGTCCCTTTGACCGTGTGAGGGCCTGATCGACGGGGGCGAGGGCAGCAGCGGCATCACCGGTCGACATCCAGATCAGGTGACTAAGGTCACGCAGTGCCTCGGCATAGTTCGGGCGAAGCGAAAGAGCCGCTTCAAAGGCCTGTTTGGCACGATCAAATTGCCGAAGGCCTTGCAGGCCCCGGCCAAGGATGAGGAGCGTTTCCGGGGCCCGGCCGCCAAGCCGCAAGGCCCGCTCGGCTTCGGCGACGGCATCCTGATCTCGGCCAAGATCAGCAAAGCCTGCGGCAACATTGTGGGCGGCAATCGGATCATGGGCGGCGAGCTTGGCAGCGGCTTGGTACTGGACCAGAGACCCTCTCTTATTGCCTAGGGCCTTTAGTGCAGCCGCCCGCAGAGATTGGAGTTCAAAGCTTGCCCCCTCCTTGCGACAAAAGGGCCGCAGAAGGGTTTCGGCCTCGTCGGCCGCGCCCTTCGCCAAGAGTATCTCGGCGAGAAATTCGGCGGCGGGAGCACAGCCCCGTTCACGCTTGAGCAATTGGCGGCAAGCCTGCTCCGCCTGGCCCAGATGACCGGCTTGAATAAGGGCTTGGATCGCATTCAGATTTTGCGCGGTGGCCGCTGACAAAGGCCGGGTCATTGGCGTGGATGTTCGCTAATCATCTCGTGATCATCCGCGAATGGTTTCAAACAAGTCAATATGTTGAGCCGAAAATTCAGTCCGAAATTTATATTAGGATCAGCTAAACTATAATCGGTTTGGTTGTTAAACTAATTTAACTGGAGAACGTCCCCGCAATAGTTCATTTTAAATAGGAACCCGAAATACAACCTAGGTGAGCCATGATGAACCGGTTAAATGCCCCTTCTTTCCGACTTGCGCACTGGTTCGTCGCCCTGACCCTAGCTTGGGTGCCCACCATCGCCTCTGCTCGGGTGCCAATTGATGAGTTGGTGGGCTATGGCGAAGTCCGCAGTCCCGTGATCTCAAAGGACGGGGTTCACCTCGCAGCCATTCGGCGTGAGGCCGTGGGCGATGTCCTGATCCTTGCCGACCTAAAGACCGGCGACATCAAGCCTGTTCATGTCGCGCGTGCCGATCAGAACATGCAGCTGGGCTTTGTCCGTTTTAAGGGCAATGGCCGTCTGGTCTTTAGCTTTAGCCAGCGGATTCACGTCGTGCCGGGCTCTGGCGGTGTGAAAAAGACGGAAATTGTCGAAGACGGCTTCATCAATGTTGGGCGGGTCTATTCGAGTAATCTCGACGGATCGGACCTGATCTCACTCTACGATCCCTCATCGCAGCAGGGTTATCCGCGTACGGTGAGCACGCGGGTGGTCAGCCTGCTTGAACAGTCTGAAACCGACGTTCTGATCGTCGCCCCGAAGGCGGGAGGCTCAGAGCTTTGGAAGGTCAATGTTCGCGACGGCAAGCGCGAGATTGTTGATCGCGGTCAGGACAATACCTTCAACTGGGTGGTCGACAGCGACGGTGTGCCCGTCCTGCGTCAGGACGTCATTGCTGGCGGTAAGGGCTTTATGTGGTCGCGGCGCGCGCGCGGTGAGCAGGACTGGAAGGAAGTGGTTCGCTTCCGGGGTGCAGAGGGGGCCAATTCAGGTCCAACCTTTGTGGGTGAGGGGCCGACCGACAAGCCCGGTCAGGCCTTTGTTCTGGCCCGCAAGGATGGCGACGACACCTCCGGTCTCTATCGCTATGACACCAATACCGGCACCTATCTCGAAACCCTACAGACAGTGGCCGGTCATGACGTGACCGACTCCCTGATCAATCCTTATAATAATAAGCTTCTGGCCGCCTGCTGGCTGGCCTATCGGGTCGCGTGCGAGCCTAAGGACCCTGCCTTTGGCCGCCAATGGACCGCGCTCAATCGGGCCCTTGGTGACAAGGTCAATGTGCAACTGACCAGCATTGGCGGGGCGGATATGGACCAATGGATCGTCCAAACCAACGGTCCAAAGGATCTTGGCACCTACTATCTGTTTGACCTGAAGGCCAAGCGGTTAGAGGTCCTGTTCCAACAGCGTCCCAATGTGGCCGAGGCTGATCTGCCTGACGAACAGGTACTGGAATATACCACCAGCGATGGCCAGAAGCAGTGGGGCTATCTGTGGACCCCGCCCGGCATCACGGACATCAAGAACCTTCCGACCGTGATTGTGCCTCACGGGGGTCCTGAGGGCCGCGACATTTGGGGTTTTGACCCGATGGCCACGACCTTGGCCAGTCAGGGCTATGCGGTGTTCCAGCCCAACTTCCGAGGCGGCGGCGGCTTTGGTCGCAAGTTTGTAGAGGCAGGCCATGGTCAGTGGGGCGAGCGGATGCAGGAGGATGTGGCCGACGCCACGCGCAACCTGATCGCCCAAGGCATAACCGATCCCAAGCGGATCTGCGTCTTTGGCTGGTCCTATGGCGGCTATGTGGCCATGACCGCGAGCTACAAAAATAAGGACCTGTTCAAGTGCGCGGTGGCGGGCGCGGGTGTCTCTGACCTTGTCGAGATGCAGCGCTGGGTTCGAGACGGCACCACCAACAAGAAAGAGGTCATATCGGGCGGCGGCAGCGGCGCGCAGAGCATGACCTACAAATATTGGCTGCAGGCCATCGGCGATCCGGAAAAGGTGCGGGATCGCTTGATCAGCAATTCGGCGGCCCGCAACGCTGCTTCTGTGGGCATGCCGCTACTATTGATCCATGGCGACAAGGACCAGACCGTGCCGATTGAGCAGAGCCAACTGATGCAAAGGGCCATGGAAAAGGCTGGCAAGCCCGTCAGGCTGCTGGCCGTCAAGGATACGGATCATTATTTCACCCCTATGCAGGGTCCGGCTTGGAAGACGATCCTGACCGAGGCCACCGCCTTTATCGGTCAGAATATTGGCCCGGGGGTCGAGCCCGCGAAATAGGAACGAGACTGCCTGGTCGGGCTCAGGCCCGGCCGGGATCGGTCTGTCCCTATCGAACCGGTGTGGGCGCCAAGACGTTGGCGTGGCTCTGTTCGCGCAGACGGGCCTGCATCATCTGGTCCATCACCGCCTTGGCCTGTGGATCACCCAGTAGCCAGCCTGCCGCCGCCATCGCGCGAACGGCCATGGTGCTGACGCCTAAGGCATGGCTGAAGGCTTCAAAGGGTGAGCGTGGGCCGGGCAAGGAGGTCAGGCGCACCTCTTTACCGGTCAGGCCGGTCAGGGCCTTGGCCCGATCCACCGCGTCATAGAAGCCGCCGATCTCGTCGACCAACCCGAGGGTCATGGCCTGTTCGCCGGTCCAGACCCGGCCCTTGGCGATTTCGCGGACCCGTTCTGGGGGAAGCTTGCGGCCCTCAGCGACACGGGCGATGAAACCCTCATAGGTCTCGTCGATCGACTTGGCAAAGCCATCGCGCTGTTGGGGGGTAAAGCCTTCGCCCATGCCATAGATGGCCGAATAGTCGCTGCCCACCGAGGTGTGCCGCACATCAACGCCAAAGCGGCTCAGGGCGTCGGACAGAGCGAACTTGCCGCCATAGACGCCGATAGAGCCGGTCAGGGTCGAAGGCTGCGCCACGATGGCCGAGGCCTGTGACGAGATCCAATAGCCGCCAGAGGCCGCATAGGTGCCCATAGAGACCACCACAGGCTTGCCCGCAGCCTTGGCGGCGCGCACAGCGGCCAAGATCTGCTCCGAGGCCGTGTCGGTGCCGCCGGGAGAGGACACGCGCATGACGATGGCCTTCACATCCTTATCGTCGATGGCGTCATAGATGGCTTCGGACACATCATCGGAAAAGATGGTCTGGTCATTGGCAAAGGCATTTTGACCGCCGCCGCTGCCGTTGATGATCGGCCCTTCGGCATGGATCACGGCAAAGGTAGGCTTGGCCTTTTCGGCGGCGCTACTGGCGACGATGGGGCGCTGAGCAGCGGCGCGATAGTCGTCAAACTCTTCGAACTTGGCATCCTTACCCGCCGCCTTGAGGGCCATCTTCTGGGCCTCATGGAGGTGACCCAAACGGTCGATCAGGCGGCGATCTAGGGCCTCCTTAGCCGAATAGGGGCCTGCCTCGATCTGCTCGCGCAAGGTCCCGGCATCGACCTTACGATCGGCGGCGGCGGTGCGCAGGGCGCTGGTATAGACTGACCCCATCCAGGACAGGTTCGACTGCTTATGGGCGGCCGTATAGTCGCTATAGAGGTAGGGATTGACCGCGTTCTTATATTCGTAGCGCTGCTCGTACTCGGCCTTGACGCCATATTTGTCGAAGGCGCGCTTGAAGAAGATGTCCTCGATGCTGAAGCCGGTCACTTGGAATGGCGCGCCGGGTTGCATCCAGACCTCATCGGTGGCGGCGGCTAGCATATAGGTTGAGGTCACGATGCCGGAGGGGTAGAGCCCTTGGCTATAGCTGTAGATCTTGCGGCCCGACTTGCGGAACGCCTTAAAGGCCAAGCGCAGCTCGTCGGCCGAGGCGGGCGCCATGCCGCCGTCGGGCAGGCGTACAAACAGGGCCTTCACCTTACTGTCGCTCTGGGCGTGGCGCAGGGTCTGGGTGATCGACATGACCGAAAGACCGCCGCCATTAAAGGCCGCCAATGGACTTTGATTATCTTGGTCTGAGAGTGATTGGCGAAGGTCTAGAGACAGGACCGCTTGGTTGGGCGTTGCCGCAGGTTTTGACGCCCCCGTCGCCATGATGATCAGCACGAACGGCAAGCCGACAAAGAACATCAACAGTCCGACAAAGACGCCGGCGACCGTGACCATAAACTGCTTCATCAAAGGCTCCCGCCAAAGGACGTGCTGAAGGATGGGGTTCGAAATTTTATCCTATCACAACCTAGTGACGATTGTGGCTTGGTCAAATGAACAGATGGACAGATTTAGACAAGGCTGTGGGGTGGGGGGCTCGCATCTTAAGGGGCCGTCTCAGAGCCGCGAAGAAATGGCGATTGTCGATTTCAGAAATTCTCGCTTAGTCTCTAAAAATGTTTCTTCGCAAATGCCCTGCCTGAAGCTGTTTTCAAATAGGCTTCAAATTTAGCGGCCTTCTCACCATCTGAAAAAGCAACATAACCTACGAGCTTCCACGGCGTAAACTTACGCGTGTGAACAGATTCACCCCTGTTATGTTCGCCAAAGCGTTTTTTAGATCCACCGTGCAACCGACATAGTAGCGATCTGGCTGCGTCTCGCCTTGTAGCATGTAGACATATTTCATAGGGTCCGCCTTCGCCCTTCGGGCTACGTCGTGACATCCGCGTCGCACGCTTCGGCGATGATTGTGTTCCACCCGATCACGCCGTAGCTAAAATTTTGACGGAGCCAAAATTTAGCGAAGGCGGATGGTCGGAGTAGCAGGATTCGAACCTGCGACCCCCGCCTCCCGAAGACGGTGCTCTACCAGACTGAGCTATACTCCGACATTATGACGCGGTTTTTATAAATGAGGCCAAAAGGCCTCGCAAGTCACAGGGTGCGCCGACCTGCTATCCACAGTGAATTTTCGACCAGCGTCGCAAAGCCGCAAAATTCAGAAGATTGGGCCTTCTCGGGTCAGTGCAGAGGTTGCATTGGCTGACGCCTTGGGCTAACAAACGCCCCTCGCGGGCTCCTGTCATCTGGCTTCAGATCGACATGGCCCCTGCGGCCCCTGCTGGGGAATGGTGTAATGGTAACACAGCGGTTTTTGGTACCGTCGTTCTAGGTTCGAGTCCTAGTTCCCCAGCCAACAGTCATTTTTACGACATTTCGACGTCCGGCGACCGCCCCGGGTGAGGGCCTTGCTTGCGTTCGCGTCAAACGGTCGCGATCAGCACGCAAATCCCCATTGAAATGTCCTTACACGCATCGATTGGACCGCGCCTCGTGCTGTGGCCTCCATTTCGGCCAATGATGATGTTCGGTCTTGTCGGGAGTTCGCCCTGTTGCAGGCCTTTATCAATGGCCTGGTGAAGAATGTCCGCAACCTCGCGCTGGGCTGGGGCGAGGATGATTTTACCGGACAATTATGCGCGTTCTGCATCGAGACCGCCACGCGTCTTCACACCAAGCTATCGCCCTATGTGAACCAACCCGATTAGATCTTTAATATTCCACCGCGCAGCCATAGGCTCGCGTTTCAGGCGTGCGGATTGCGCGTCCGGCCTTGAGGTCGTCCAGCGCCGCGCTGATATGGTCCTTGCCATCGGGCTTGGTCTGTTCGGGCACCTGATCAATGGCCCCCTGATAGATCACCCGCCCCTGACCATCGATCATGACCATGGTGGGCGTCGTACGGATACCGTAGGGCCGAGCAAAGATCCCGCCCGGATCAAATAGAAAAGCCTCGACGACAGAGCCCGTGGTCTTAAGCCGCGCCTTGGCCTCGGCGGGGGTCAGAAAGCCGGGCTTTCCAGGAGCGGAGGTATTGATGGACAGCCACACCGCGCCTTGACGCGCAGCGCGGCGCTGAAGGGCCTGCATCAGGCCCCGGCGGTATTTGTTGGCCGTATAGGGACAGACTGGGCTGGTCCATTCCAAGATCACGGTCCTGCCGCGATAGTCCGACAGGCGGTGGGTACGGCCGTCCGCGCCCATCAACGGGCCGTCGGGTGCCGGTGCCCCGATCTCGACCCGTCCCAGTCCGGGGGCAGCGCTTGCAGCGGCGCCCCACAGACCGATAAGGATGAGCAGGGCCGCGAGAGCCCAGCCTTGACGCTGCACCCTAGCCCTTGGGTGCAGCAGGGGTAGCAGCAACAGGTGCCGCCGTGGTCTTGTCACCCGCTGCGGCTGGCGCAGCAGGCTTGGAGCGGCGGCTCCGATAGACCATGTCCATCACGCTATTGAGGGTTTCAGGGGTGATATAGCCCTTCTTCTCCGTGTCGATCTTGTCGAAATTGGCGGCGATCATGGCGCCCATCCGACCCGTGGCCTCGGACTTTTCGAGCTTGCCATCCATGTTGCTGTCCAAGATCCCGAACATCCGGTTCTTGCTAAGCAGGGCATTGAAATCGTTGGGTGCGTCAGAGGTCTCGCCCACCCAGCGGTAACGCAGAGCGGTATAGAGCATCTCATCAAAGGACTGGTCGCCCCATGGCACCGTGCGGTTCGGGTCCGGATTGGCCGGGTTCCGCTTGGAATTGTCATAGGTATAGATGGCGATCAGCTTTGACCCGGCTGGAACATTGATCGGATCGGCAAACTGGAATTCACGCTGCCAGTTGAAATCATAATGCGGAAGAGACAAAAGCAGCTTCTTGGCCCCATCTGGATACTGGATCCAGAGCTGTGAGGACGAGCCGCGATAGTGGGCGTGCGGGAAGGCCCCATAGAGGATCGCATCCTTGGGGAAGGTCAGATAGGCCGACTGCTGCCAGTTCTCTTCATTCGGCGGGATCGAGATGTTCGGGTTCGCGATGACCGAATTATGCATCATCAAAGATGGCTTCTTGTCGTAGAAATAGAGCGCAATTTTTGACTTCTCGGTCACAGCCCGCCCAAAGGGGGTGTAGTGGTTCTGGAAGCCGATGGCACCGCCGGACGGCAGATAGACCCCGATATCATTGGGCTGAACAATCGACTCAGCGCCCACGGCATAGCCGCCGACCGACGCGCCCCACTGGCTTTCATTGGCCTGTTCGCCGGGGGCAGGCGGGGTGTTCAAATAGCCGGTCAGGATGTGGTGCACGGACTGGCGATTATCGACCTTAACGGTCGAGGCGCGCAGCCACTTGCCCTCAGGCAGAGGGTTCAGCACGAAGGGACGCTGATAGTCGACAATACCCGAGGCTGGAATGTCATAGGCTGGCAGGTCCAAGATCAGGTCCGGTTTGCCCAGAGGCCATTCTTCAGCCTGATAGGCCACAGCAGCGATGGGATCATCGCCCTCACCGCGCGGCGCGCCTGCTTCGATCCAGTGGACGAGGGTGCGGATCTGTTCGCCGCTTAGGCTCTTATCGTCATGGAACTTGCCCACGGTCGGATCGGCGCGCCAAGGCGGCATACGCTGGGTGCGCAGCACTTCGCGGATCATCGGCGAGAAGCTCTTGATCCGCTGATAGTTGGTCAGAGGCATGGGCCCGATGCCACCGGCCTGGTGACAGGCGACGCACTTGGCCTGAATGATGGGAGCAATATCTTTCGCGTAAGAGACCTTGGCGGCGGCGACCTTACTGTTGGCCGCGATGTCGATCAGGCAGCCTTCAGGATTTTGCCAAGCCACCTTGGTGGTGTTGCCGGCCAAGAGGGCGGTCAGGGCATCCGCGGCCCAGGTCTTGTTGGCCTTGGCGCGCTGGCGCTCATAGGTCACGCGGTCGTCGATGGGGCCGCGATAGATGACCTTCCAGGTCTTGGGCTGGATGATGATCACTTCGGCGGTGCGGGTCACGCCCAGCTGCTCACCGACCAGTTGGTTTCGGTCCAGCAGGATCGGCAGGTCATAACCATAGGCCTTGGCCTCAGCCAAGATCTCTTCGCGTGTGTCAGCGGGGGTGGAGTTGAGCATCATGAACTCAACACCCTTGCCTGCGAAGGATGACATCAGGGCCTTCACGGCGGGGCCCGTGTTGCGACAGATGGGGCAGCCATTCTGAACGGTGATGATCACAACCGCCGAGGCATCACTCATCCGATAGAGTTCTTTAGACAGGAGGTTTTGGTCGGTCAGACGGAAATTATCGACCTTGGTTGGGCCCCAAGGTGTTTGCGCGCTGGCCACCAAAGATGAGGGTGCGACGCCCTTGGTGGTGCTGATACCAAAACCCATCACTGCTGCAGCGACGGCAAGCGCCAACCCCGCCCGAACCCAAACTCTGCTCATCTTGCGCTCCCGCCCCCGTCCTTGCCGCCGTCCCTTGGTCGAGACAAAGTCGATCCATTATCGCGGCATAAAGTCTCATTTTGCGCCTATTTTCGCAGATCGCAAGCTGAAGATGGGCGTTGACGGTCCCGCAAACTCCGTTCTCAATGATCACACAGACAAGATCTCCATAGGAGACGGTGCGGTGGGTGAGGATATGGATCGTAATTCGGGCAAGCAGTCGGATCGTCTTGTCAGCGCCGCGCCCTATGGCCTGCTGGTCCTTTTGACCGTCATCAACACCCTCAATTTCGTTGATAGAAATCTGCTGGCGAGTTTTGCCAACTATATCAAACCGGAATTGAACCTGACGGACACCCAATATGGTCTGCTGACCGGTCTAGTCTTTTTGCTCTTCTATGCGGTGGCGGGGCTGTTCATGGGCATGCTTGCGGACCTGTCCAATCGGCCAAAATTGATTGCTGGCGCTATTGCGGTCTGGAGCCTTATGACCGCTATTTCTGGCGCGGCGCGGGGCTTTGTGTCCTTGGCCATACCACGCTCCTTGATTGGCATAGGCGAGTCGGCCTTGACCCCTTCGGCCATGTCGCTTTTGGCAGACCGGTTTTCTAGCGCTCGCTTGGGTCTGGTCGCGGCGATCTACTATACGGGCGTGCCTATCGGCACCGGGGCGGGGTTGCTCTTGGCGGGCTATCTGGGTCCTGCCATTGGCTGGCGTAACTGCTTCTATGCGCTCGGCGCGTTGGGACTGGTTCTGTCGCTTCTGATGTTGACCATCCACGAACCGCGCAAGGTGCCCGTCCGGCAACCGGGCTCGGGCCTGGGCTTTGGCGCGCAAATCGCCCAATTGATGATTGCCCTGCGCCGGTCCAAGGCGCTCGTCGCGACCATGTGTGGCGGGGTCGCGCTGCACTTTGCTGTCGGTGCCGCCCAGTTTGATCAGCTCTGGTTCGTGGTCGAGCGAGGCTTTGAAAAGGGAGAGATCGCGCGTCTTTCGGGATATGTAACCGTTGCGGCGGGCCTTGCAGGTAACCTGTTCGGCGGCATTATGGGGGATTGGTGGCAGCGCCATATGAAGACCGGACGGCCTATGATGCTGTTTTGGATGATGCTCGCCATACTGCCCCTATCCATTGGTTTTCGTCTGGTTGAGCCGGGCACCTTGATCTTCAATATCGGCCTTGGCATCGGTGTGTTCCAACTGGCTGCCTTCTATGGCCCGACCTTCTCGACCGTGCAGGAACTGGCCTCTCAAGACTCGCGAGCAACCGTGACGGGCTTCTATATCCTGTTCCTGAACTGTATCGGTATGGGCGTTGGCGTGACTGGAGCCGGGTGGGCCGTTGATCAGTTCCGCCAAGCCGGATTTGCCGAGCCCTATACGGCGGCAAATCTGCTCGGTATCGGCCTGTCGACCTTGGCCCTACCGGCCTTCTTTCTCGCCGGTCTGTGGTCAAAAGCCGATCGCGCCAAGATCGATGCGCAAGGGGCGGTGGCCTAGCCTTACCGGACCCCGGTCGGTGTGTTAGCAAGAAACATGCTCTACCTAATCCTCAAGGCCCTGATCTCGGGCGTTATTATCGCCATTGTCTCCGAGGTGGCCAAACGTCAGCCCGGATTTGGGGCCTTGATCGCCTCTTTGCCGCTGGTTTCGATATTGGGGATGATCTGGCTTTGGCGCGGGGGTCAGCCTTCTGGGCTAATAGCCGATCACGTCGAGGCGACGGTCTGGTATGTCCTGCCGTCCTTGCCCATGTTCCTGCTGATCCCGGCGCTGCTGCGGCGCGGCGTCGGCTTTTGGCCCGCCCTGACGGCAGGCTGCCTGCTCACCATCGGCCTTTACGCCCTAATGACTTGGATCGGTCCGCGTTTTGGCTTGAAGCTCTAGTCGCGACTGCGACGACAGGGTCATTGCGCAAAGCGTCGTCAAGGGACCAGAGTGGAGTTCGGCAGGGTCTATTGGCCAGGAGATACTCCATCACCAACTATGATTATCGCCTGCGCCTCTTGGCAGCCTGCCTGTCCTGTCTGGCCGGTTATGTCGATGCCATTGGCTTCATCCGGACGGGCGGTTTCTTTGTCTCCTTCATGAGCGGCAACTCGACGCGCGTGGGCGTCGGCTTGGCGGCGGGTGCGACCCATGGGGCCATAGCCGCAGGTCTGATCGGCTGTTTCCTGATCGGTGTCGTGGCCGGGGCTGTGGTGGGGCACCTGTCGGGCCGCTATCGCCGAATTGGCGTACTCGCGCTGGTCGCAATCCTCTTGACCATCGCCGCCTTCACCGGTGGGTCAGGGTCTGCCGCGCCTGCCATTGTCGCGATGGTCATGGCGATGGGCGCAGAAAATGCCGTCTTTACCGAGGCGGGTGAGGTTCGCATTGGCCTCACCTACATGACCGGAACGCTGGTTAAGCTTGGCCAACGGCTTTCGGGTGCTCTGTTCGGGGGTGACCCCATGGCATGGCTGCCCTATTTCCTCCTGTGGGCGGGGCTGATTGCAGGCGCAGTGGCTGGGGCCAGCGCCTATGGCCGGTTCGGTATGGCGGCGCTGTGGGGCGCTGTGGTGGCAACCGTAATCTTGATGGGCGTGGCGGCGCGTCTGGGTCCTGATCCCAAGTGGCGCTAGCCATCGAGATCATCAATGCCCATTTGGGCCTCGAAGGTCCGGCCCCGCCGATCTTGAATGGTCTGCAAGCGGCTTTAGGCTCTGTGCTGACTGAAGCCATTTCGATGATGGCCGAGGGGCAGGGATTGATTCAAACTGACCGGACGGACGCGGAACCATTTTCCCCTTAAGCGGTTGGTTTTACGGTAGGCTACAGACCAAAGCGGTTAGTATCCTGACCTTAGACCTTAGACCTTAGACCTTAAACCGAGGCGCCGACCTTGCACGAAACGCCTTTGATCGCGATCATCACAGCGGGCTTTGGCATAGCCTTTGTTCTGGGTCTGCTGGCACAGCGGCTGAAGCTGTCGCCCTTGGTCGGCTATTTGCTGGCAGGCGTCGTGGTTGGTCCCTTCACACCGGGTTGGGTGGCTGATCCTAAGCTTGCCAACGAGCTGGCAGAGATCGGTGTGATCTTGCTGATGTTCGGCGTTGGTTTGCATTTCTCTCTCAAGGACCTTTTGTCCGTGCGAATGGTCGCCATTCCCGGTGCCTTGGGTCAGATGGCCGTCACTACAGGCCTTGGCTTCCTGTTGAGCCGCGCCTTCGGTTGGTCACCGGCTGCGGGTCTCGTTTTCGGCCTATCGCTTTCGGTCGCCAGTACGGTTGTCTTGCTGCGCGCCTTACAGAGCCGACGGATCGTGCAGACCGAGCGTGGGCGCATCGCCATGGGCTGGCTGATCGTCGAGGATCTGGTCATGGTCTTGGCTCTGGTCCTGTTGCCGGTTCTGGCCCAGTCTCTTAACCATCCAGAACAGTCGGCTAGCGCCCTAATCCTGTCTCTGGCCCAAACCCTTGGCAAGGTCGCGGCCTTCATTGCCTTCATGTTGATCGTGGGCAAGCGCGTGATCCCGCTGGTTCTGCATTATGTGGCTCATACCGGCTCGCGTGAATTGTTCCGACTGGCCGTGCTGGCGATCGCCATGGGGGTGGCCTTTGGGGCCTCCGCCCTGTTCGACGTGTCCTTTGCGTTGGGCGCCTTCTTCGCGGGCATGATCTTGAGCGAGTCGGAGCTAAGCCAGCGTGCGGCAGAAGAGACGCTTCCGCTTCGCGACGCCTTTGCGGTGCTGTTCTTCGTATCGGTCGGGATGTTGTTCAACCCGATGGTCCTTATCACCCATCCTTGGCCCCTCTTGGCGACTATTGCGATCATTCTGGTCGGTAAGTTCGTGGTGTCGCTGAGCCTGCTGCACTTGTCCGGACGTAGGGGCGAGACGGCCTTCACCGTGGCGGGTAGCTTAGCTCAGATTGGGGAGTTCTCCTTTATTCTGACGGGGTTGGGCGTTGGCCTGGGTCTATTGCCTCAGGAGGGACGGGACCTGATTTTGGCCGCGGCCATCATCTCGATCATCGCCAATCCGCCCTTGCTGGCTATGGCCTTGAGGATCTCTGATCACCGGGCGGCCTCGGCGGCTAAGGCTGCGGAGATGGCGATATTGCCCTTGGCGGGTCACACTATCTTGATTGGCTATGGCCGAGTCGGCTCGGTGGTGGCTGAGGGCCTCGCGGCGACGGGCATGTCCGTCCTCGTGATCGAGAACAGTGACGATGCTGTGGGTCAGGCCGTGACGGCCGGTCTTACTGTCATTAGCGGAAATGCCGCCGATCCGAGCATCCTTCGCCGGGCCAATCTGGCCGGAGCGGCGCGTTTGATCGTGGCCATTCCGAACGCTTTTGAGGCGGGACAGATCGTAGAACAGGCGCACCGCGCTAATCCCGCGCTGGCGGTGGTGGCCAGAGCCCATTCCGACCGAGAGGTCGAGCATCTGACCGCCCTCGGGGCCAGTCTGACCATCCTTGGCGAGCGCGAACTGGCGCGGGGGATATTGGACCGCGCTATACTCGGCGTGCCACCCAAAGCCTGATGGCCGAAGCCCCCTTGGGTTGAATCCTGCGCCTAAGCTCGCCATCGAATTTTCGCATGGTGGCATATTGATCATTGTCACAAAGCACGTGACGCGAGACACAGGACACTAAGAGGTTCGTTGGTCCAAAGGGCCCGCCGGAGGGGCTAATGGCGTCGAAAACCAGCAATTTGGTCGCGGACTGGGACCCCAAACGGGCCGAAGAGATCATCCATGCCCATCTGGGCCTCGAAGGTCCGGCTCTGCCGATCCTGCATGGTCTGCAAGCGGCCTTCGGATGTGTGCCGTCTGAGGCCATTCCGATGGTGGCCAAGGCCCTGAACCGCAGCCGCGCTGAAATTCACGGCGTCGTCACCTTCTACCATGATTTCCGGGATGCCCCGGCGGGCAGGACCGTGGTCAAGCTTTGCCGCGCAGAGGCCTGTCAGGCTGTCGGCGGCCGCGAGGCGGCGACCTTCCTGTTGGCGTCGCTGGGGATCGGTTGGGGCGAAACGACTGCCGATGGCGCGGTCACCGTCGAGGCTGTCTATTGCCTTGGCCTTTGCGCCGCCGCCCCTGCGGCTCTGGTCAATGATCAGCCCCATGGCCGCCTTGATGGGATGAGTCTGATCGAGGCCGTGGCCGAGGAAACCCAGCCATGATCCGTCTCTTTGTTCCGAAGGATGTCTCCGCCCTCGCGGTCGGTGCTGACCGCGTGGTCAAGGCCTTGACGCAGGAGGCAGGCGAGACTGTGCAGATCGTTCGCACCGGCTCTCGTGGCATGACCTGGCTGGAGCCCCTGATCGAGGTCGAGACGCCACAAGGCCGGATTGCCTATGGCCCTGTGACCCCCGCCGATGTGCCTGGACTTTTGGCAGCGGGCCTGCTCAGCGGCGCGGACCATCCCTTACGCATTGGCCGTCCCGAAGATCATCCCTTCATGGTGCGCCAGACGCGCCTGACCTTTGCCCGCTGCGGCATTGTCGATCCCCTGTCCTTGGAGGATTACCGCGCCCATGGCGGTCTAGAGGGTCTGACCAAGGCTCTGGCCATGGGTCCTGAGGCTGTGGTGGCTGAGGTAACAGCCTCAGGCCTGCGCGGACGGGGCGGGGCGGGCTTTCCGACCGGCATCAAGTGGAAGACCGTGGCCGACGCTGCGGCGGACCGCAAATATATTGTCTGCAATGCCGACGAGGGCGACAGCGGCACCTTTGCCGATCGGATGATCCTAGAGGGCGACCCTTTCTGCCTGATCGAGGGCATGGTCATTGCCGGTCTGGCGGTCGGGGCGAGCAAGGGCTTTGTCTATTCGCGCTCGGAATATCCCCACGCCAATGTCACCTTTGCCGAGGCCTTGGTCTTGGCGCGTGAGGCCGGACTGATCGGCCCTGATGTCCTAGGCTCTGGCCGACCCTTTGAGTTGGAACTGCGCGTCGGGGCCGGGGCCTATGTCTGCGGTGAAGAAACCGCCCTTCTGGAGAGCCTCGAAGGCAAGCGCGGTATGGTGCGGGCCAAGCCGCCGCTTCCGGCCCATGTCGGCCTGTTCGGCAAGCCGACCGTGATCAATAATCTGGTCTCGCTGGCCAGCGTGCCGGTGATCCTCGCCAAGGGGGCCAAGGCCTATGCCGACTATGGGCTGGGCCGCTCGCGCGGGACCATGCCGATTCAGATCGCAGGCAATGCCAAATATACTGGCCTGTTCGAAGCCGCCTTCGGCATCACCTTGGGCGAGATCATCGAGACGGTCGCGGGCGGCACCTTGAGCGGTCGTCCTGTCAAGGCGGTGCAGTGCGGCGGGCCTTTAGGGGCCTATTTCCCGCCGTCCCTGTTCGACACGCCCTATGACTATGAGGCCTTCACCGCCCGCGACGGCCTGATCGGTCACGGCGGCATTGTGGTCTTTGATGACAGTGTCCAGATGGGGGCCCAGGCCCGCTTTGCCATGGAATTTTGCGCCATCGAGAGCTGTGGCAAATGTACCCCTTGCCGCATTGGCTCAACGCGAGGCGTTGAGGTGATCGACAAGATCATGGCCGGGACAGAACGCGTTGCCAATATGGTGGTCCTCGAAGACCTGTGTCAGACTATGAAATATGGCTCCCTCTGCGCACTGGGCGGATTCACCCCCTATCCGGTGATGAGTGCGGTGCGCCATTTCCCGGATGATTTTAACGGCTCTGGCATCAATGCCAAAGTCACGGCTGAATAGGAAAAGACCCATGCAGCTGATCAAGGAAACCGATTACGGCACGCCCGCCTCCAAGGCCGAGGCCGAGGTTAGCCTAACCATTGACGGGTTCGAGGTGACGGTGCCCGCGGGCACTTCGGTCATGCGCGCGGCGATGGAGCTGGGGGTCAAGGTTCCCAAGCTCTGCGCCACCGACAGCCTGGAGGCCTTCGGCTCCTGCCGCATGTGCCTTGTCGAGATCGAGGGGCGTAATGGCACGCCGGCCTCCTGCACCACGCCGGTGGCGGCGGGCATGTCGGTCAAGACCCAGACCCCGCTCTTGCGGACCCTGCGCAAAGGGGTGATGGAGCTCTATATTTCCGATCATCCGCTGGACTGCCTGACCTGCGCGGCCAATGGCGATTGCGAGCTGCAGGATACGGCAGGCGAGGTCGGTCTGCGCGAAGTGCGCTATGGCTATGAGGGCGACAATCATCTCTGCGCCGAGGCCGACGAGTCCAATCCCTATTTCACCTTCGATCCGTCCAAATGTATTGCCTGCTCGCGCTGCGTGCGGGCCTGCGATGAGGTGCAGGGCACCTTTGCCCTGACCATTCAGGGCCGGGGCTTTGATTCCAAGGTCGCCGCCGGGATGGACGAGCCGTTTCTGGAGTCCGAATGTGTGTCCTGCGGTGCCTGTGTTCAGGCCTGCCCGACGGCAACCTTGACCGAAAAGACCGTGATCGAGGTGGGTCAGCCGGAACATTCGCTGGTCACCACCTGCGCCTATTGCGGGGTCGGTTGCAGCTTCAAGGCCGAGATGCGCGGCGAAGATGTCGTGCGCATGGTCCCCTATAAGGACGGCAAGGCCAATCGCGGCCATTCCTGCGTCAAGGGCCGCTTTGCCTTTGGCTATGCCAGCCACCGCGAGCGTATCCTCAATCCGATGATCCGCGACAAGATCACCGATCCTTGGCGCGAGGTGAGCTGGGACGAAGCGATTGCCTATACGGCCAGCCAGTTCAAGCGCATCCAGCGCGACCATGGCAAGGATGCGGTCGGGGCCATCACCTCCTCGCGTTGCACCAATGAAGAGACCTTCTTGGTGCAAAAGCTGGTCCGGGCGGGCTTTGGCAATAACAATGTCGACACCTGCGCGCGGGTCTGTCACTCGCCCACCGGCTATGGTCTGAAGACCACCTTCGGCACCTCGGCAGGGACGCAAGATTTCGACTCGGTCGAGCATACGGATGTCATGCTGTTGATCGGAGCCAATCCGACCGATGGCCATCCGGTCTTTGCCTCGCGCATGAAAAAGCGTCTGCGCCAAGGGGCCAAGCTGATCGTGATCGATCCGCGCCGCACCGACATTGTCCGCTCGCCCCATATAGAGGCGGCGCACCATCTGCCCCTGACGCCGGGAACCAATGTCGCGGTCCTGACCGCCATGGCCCATGTCATTGTCACCGAAGGCTTGGCCAACGAGGCCTTCATCCGCGAGCGGTGCGACCTTAGCGCCTATGCGGCCTGGGCCGCCTTTGTCGCGGAACCTCGCTATAGTCCGGAAGAAACCGAGGCCCTGACCGGTGTGCCGTCGGCGGAGTTGCGGGCTGCGGCCCGGCTCTATGCGACGGGCGGCAATGGCGCGATCTATTACGGGCTAGGCGTTACCGAGCACAGCCAAGGCACGACCACGGTCATGGCCATTGCCAATCTGGCCATGGTCACGGGCAATCTGGGGCGCGAAGGCGTCGGGGTGAACCCCTTGCGCGGCCAGAACAATGTGCAGGGCGCCTGCGACATGGGCTCGTTCCCGCACGAGTTTGTCGGCTATCGCCACGTCTCGGACGACGCCACGCGTGAGCTGTTCGAGGACCTGTGGGGCGTTAAGCTGGAACGTGAACCGGGTCTGCGCATCCCCAACATGCTTGACGCCGCGCAGGATGGCAGCTTCCGCGCCCTCTATGTTCAGGGCGAAGATATTCTCCAGTCCGACCCCGACACCCACCATGTCGCCGCAGGCCTAGCGGCCATGGACTGCGTTGTGGTGCAGGACCTGTTCTTGAATGAGACCGCCAACTACGCCCATGTCTTCCTGCCCGGCTCGACCTTCCTCGAAAAGGACGGCACCTTCACCAATGCTGAGCGGCGGATTCAGCGGGTGCGTAAGGTCATGGCCCCCAAGAACGGCTATGGCGACTGGGAGATCACGCAGCTTCTGTCCAATGCGCTGGGCTATCCGATGGCCTACAGCCACCCCAGCCAGATCATGGACGAGATCGCCGCCACCACCCCATCCTTTGCCGGTGTCTCCTATCAGACCCTTGAGACGCTCGGCTCGGTACAGTGGCCCTGCAATGAGGCCGCCCCCGCAGGCACGCCGGTCATGCATCTGGACAGCTTTGCCAGAGGCAAGGGCTTGTTCGTTCTGACCGACTATATTGCCACCGAAGAGCGGACCGGTTCGCGCTTCCCCTTGCTGCTGACCACAGGACGGGTGCTGTCGCAGTACAATGTCGGGGCCCAGACACGGCGCACCGCCAATGTCGCCTGGCACAAGGAAGACCTGCTCGAAATCCACCCCTTTGACGCCGAGACAAGGGGGCTAAAGGACGGCGACTGGATCAAGCTGGCCAGCCGTTCGGGCGAGACGAGCCTGCGCTGCCTGATTACCGACCGTGTGGCGCCGGGGGTGGTCTATACAACCTTCCACCACCCCTCGACCCAGGCCAATGTCATCACCACCGACTTCTCCGACTGGGCCACCAACTGCCCGGAATATAAGGTGACGGCGGTGCAGATCTCCAGCTCCAACGGCCCAACCGACTGGCAGGAGGCCTATGAGGCTCAGGCCCTGCAAAGCCGTCGCATCGCCCCGGCGGCCGAGTGACGGAGCGCGCCTCTTCCCTCCAGGTCCAGCGTCTGGCCATCGGCGGTGGTCAGCCCGGCGAGGGGATGCGCGCTGTACCCGAAGAGACGGCGGTGGCCTTTGTCTATGACGGCGGGTCCGAGGCGGTGATGATGGCCAGTCCAGCCGATCTAGACGATTTCGCCATCGGCTTTTCGCTCAATGAGGGGATCATCACCGATCTGGGCCAGATCGCGCGGATGGAACAGTTTGATACGGACCTCGGCATCGAGATGAGGCTGTGGCTCTCGGCGGGCCTTTCGGCACGGCTGAGTGCCCGCAGGCGTCACCGGGCGGGCCCCACCGGCTGTGGCCTTTGCGGGGTTGAGAGCCTAGAGGACGCCCTGCCCAAGCTGGCTAAGGTCGACAGTGCGGTGGTGGTTTCTGCCCCTGAGATCATAGCGGCGATGGCCCAGATGGCTGAATTGCAAAGCCTGAACCACCAGACTCGCGCGGTCCATGCGGCGGGATTCTATCGGCCAGGCCAAGGCGTTGTTCTGGTGCGCGAGGATGTCGGCCGCCACAATGCCTTGGACAAGCTGGCCGGGGCCATGGCGCGCCAAGGGCTGACGGCCAAGGACGGCGCGATCTTGATGACCAGCCGCCTGTCGGTGGAGTTGGTGCAAAAGGCCGCGGCCATGGGGGCTGGGGTGCTGGCGGCGGTTTCCGCACCGACCGCGCTCGCCCTGCGCACGGCCGAGGCGGCGGGAATGTGCCTTGTCGGCGTGGTCCGTACTGATGGCCTCGAAGTCTTCACCGGATTTGATCATATAACGGCGGGAGCTGAAGCCCATGCAAGCTGACAAGCTGGTCCATATGGCCAACCAGATCGCCCGCGCCTTTGCGGTTGAAGGCGAAGCTAAGGCCGTGGTGGCCACCGCCGACCATCTCAAACTGTTCTGGGACCCGCGCATGAGACGCGAAATCTTGGCCCATTTGGAGGCTGGCGGCGAGGGTTTAGATGATGTTGCGCGCGAAGCGTTGGGGTTGTTGAGATAGGACAAAACAAGGCCCTCACCCAACCCTCTCCCACAGGGAGAGGGCTTTTCGTTCTTAGCCCTCGCCCCTTCAGGGGGAGAGGGTTGGGTGAGGGGGGCATCCACAACCCTCTCAGTCATTCCTAAAGAAGACTTACTTCGCCCAACCCCTATCAACCGCCCAAACCGCAAAGGCATAGTCCAGCGCGATCTCCTTGAGGAAATCGAATCGGCCGGAGGCGCCGCCGTGGCCGGCCTCCATATTGATGCGCAGGAGCACCGGATTGCCGCTGGTGGTCGCAGGCCGCAGCTTGGCGACCCATTTTTCCGGCTCCCAATAGGTCACGCGCGGATCGGACAGGCCGCCGGTCGCCAAGATCGCCGGATAGGGTTTGGCCGCGACATTGTCATAGGGGCTGTAGCTGGCGATGTAGTCATAGGCCGCTTGATCCTCGAGCGGATTGCCCCACTCGGGCCATTCGGGCGGGGTCAGGGGCAAGGAGGTGTCGCTCATCGTATTGAGCACATCCACGAATGGAACCGCTGCGATAATCCCGGCCCAGAGATCGGGGCGCATATTGGCAATGGCCCCCATCAACATCCCGCCCGCCGAGCCGCCATAGGCCACGATGCGGCCCTTAGCACCATAGCCCTGACCGGTCAGATGTTCGGCGCAGGCGATGAAGTCGGTGAAGGTGTTCTTCTTCTTGGCCGCGCGCCCATCAAGGAACCATCCCCAGCCCTTTTCCGAGCCGCCGCGAATATGGGCGGTGGCCCAGATCCAGCCGCGATCGACCAGCGACAGGTTGCGGATCGAGAAGTTCGGCTCCATCGGAATGCCATAGGACCCGTAGCCATAGAGCAGCAGGGGCGCGGAGCCATCGAGCGGCGTCGTCTTGCGCATCAGCACTGTCACCGGCACCTGAACGCCGTCCGGAGCCGTGGCATAGAGGCGGCGGGTGACATAGTCGGCGGGATTGTGACCCGACGGGATCTCTTGGGTCTTGCGCAGGGTGCGGGTGCGCTTGGCCATGTCATAGTCAAACCACTGTTTGGGCGTGGTCGGGGACTCATAGACGAAGCGAACCGTGTCGGTGTCGTACTCATAGCCGCCCGACAGGCTGAGGGCGAAGGCCTCTTCGTCGAAGGCGATAGTGTGCTCGGCGTTGGTCCCGGCCTCGGTGATGATCAGGCGGTTGTTGGCATTTTCGCGCACCAGTCGCACGAACCAGCCACGATAGGCACCGATGCCGACCACGAACTGGCCGGGCATGTGGCCGCGCCAGTCCTTCCAGTTGGCCTTGCCGGGCGCGGTTTCTGGGGCCTCGACGATCTTGAAATCGACGGCACCGTCGGCATTGGTGCGGATCAAGAACCGGTCGTTCCAGTGCTCGACGTCGTACTGCATGCCAGCGATGCGCGGCTGCAAGGAGACGGGCTTGGCCAGAGGGGTGGCGGCGGGGATCAGCAGGACCTCAGAGGTCTCGTGATTACCCGTATTGATCTGGATATATTTGCGCGAAGAAGAGACACCGCAACTGGCGAAAAAGCCCTCGTCCGGCTCTTCATAGACCAGCACATCGTCCTTGGTGCCGCCGCGCGCGGGGCGACGGAAGATCTTGGAGGGGCGGCCGTTCTCGTCCCGGAAGGTCCAGAACAGGTGCTGTGAGTCCGGCGAGAAGGCGAAATCGCCATTGGCGCTTTGCACGGGTTCGGGCAGCACCGATCCGGTGGCCAGATCCTTGACATAGATGCGGTAGACCTCCGAGCCCTGCTCATCGACCGAATAGGCGCAGAGGCTGTGGTCAGGGCTGTGGTCGCAATCGCCAACCTTGTAATAGGCCTTGCCCTTACCGGCCGCATCCGCATCGAGCATGACCTGCTCACCGGTTTGTGTACCGCGCGGGCGGCGCGCAAAGATCGGCTGTTCAGCGCCCTTTTCGTATCGCGAATAATAGTCCCATGGACCGTCAGAGGCCGGGACAGAGCTGTCATCTTCTTTGATCCGGCCCTTCATCTCCTCAAACATCTGGGCTTGAAGGGCTTCGGTGGGGGCGAGCATGGCTTTGGTGTAGGCATTTTCCTCAGTCAGGTGCGCCTTGACGTCGGCCTTGATCAGGCTGGGATCGCGCAGCACCTTTTGCCAGTTGTCATCCTTCATCCAGGCATAGTCATCGACCCTGACCCGGCCCTGTTGCTCGATGCGCAAAGGGATTTTTTGCGCGATAGGCGGTGTCGGACGGGTAGCGGTCATGGATTTGGCCTTGGGCTTGGCGGCTGAAACGGCTGGGATCAGAGAGGTCAGTGTAAGGGCCAAGGCACTCGCTTTGACCATGAGATCACGCCGGTTCATGTCGGATTCCTTTGCGTGAGGGGGGGGAAGGATAAGCCCTTTCCCCCCTTGAGGGGGAGAGGGTTGGGAG
>JBEGNZ010000011.1:0-80506 GCA_041182245.1 Pseudomonadota bacterium
CCCCCACGCCGCCCGCCCCTGTCGTTCCGACCGGACCCGCGCCAGGATCGGTGCAGGACTTTGTCGTCAATGTCGGTGAGCGTGTGTTCTTCGACTATGACTCCCACGCCCTACGGGCTGAGGGCAGCGCAATGCTCGACGCCCAAGCCGCTTGGCTGGCCCGTTATCCCAACGTAATGGTCCGTATCGAAGGCAATGCCGATGAGCGCGGCACGCGTGAATATAACTTCGCCCTCGGCGCGCGCCGGGCCAACTCCGTGCGGGACTATCTGGTCTCAAAGGGTGTGGCCGGTAGCCGGATCGAGACCGTTTCTTATGGCAAGGAAAAGCCCATCGACGGTGGAACCACCGAAGAGGCTTGGGCCAAGAACCGTAATGCCCACACGGCCCTAACCGCAGGCGCGCCTCAATAGGCTGGTCTTGGTTTTAGGACCTTAGATAGGAGGAGGGGGCTGCATCTGCGGTCCCCTTCTTTCTGTTTAAGCTCCCCCTTTTCGCAAGGCGCGGCTTGGCCCATTGTGGGCTTGAACGTTCGATTTTGATCTCACCGGTGACCTGATGAAGACCCTATATGCGCGCCCAATATTGCGACCCGTCCTCGGCATGGCTCTGGCTCTGGCCTTGGCTCTTGGGCCTTTTGGCCCCGTCTCTCCCGCGCAAGCTCAAACTGATGATGCGGCCGCCAAGCGCTTTGAGCGGATCGAACGCCAGTTGCGCGAGGTACGCGATATCGTCCTCCAAGCGCGCAGCACCGGTCAGCCGGTCGAGATCAAGATGGCGGGGCCTGATCCTGAGATGGCTACCCTGCGTACCCGGATCGATGATCTGGAACTGACCCTGCGCCAGACGACCGGCCAGATCGACAGCCTCAGCCAAGAGTTGGCCAAGGCGCGTCGGGATCTGAAGACCCTAGAGTCTGACAATCGCGCCCTGCAAGACCGGATGGCGGCTGTTGAGGGTCAATTGGCGAGCGCGGTCCAAGCGGCCAGTCAGACGGCATCTCAGGCCGCAAAGCCTGCGCCGGAAGCGGCGGCCCCCGCGAAGGTGCCCGCGCCTGTGGCCGTGCCCAAGCCTCAAGCCGCCGTTAAGGCTCCGGCCGCGGCCACCGCCGCCGGTGAACGGACGGCTGCCTTTCAGCGCGCCAAGCAATTGCTCCTCGATGGACAGTTCCCCGCCGCATCAGCCGCCTTTCAAGACTATGTCGACCAATATGGCGACACGGCCCCCAATGGCCCCGAGGCGCGCTATTGGCTGGGCGAGACCCTGTTCATTCGCGGCTCCTATGCCGAGGCGGCTTCAGCCTATATCGGTGCCATTCGCGGTTGGCCCCCCACCGTTTGGGCTGCCGAGGCGGTGGTAAAGCTCTCCATGTCCTTGGTTGAATTGAATAGGATATCGGACGCCTGCCGCACCCTTGACGAATTTGGCCGGCGTTATCCGGCGGCGGCACCCGCGACTAAGGCGAGGGCCGACAAGGCTCGCCTTCGCGCCAAATGCACCTAGGCCGACCGTACCTGATCGATTTTTTGAAGACAGAGGCCGAGCGGTTGCTGGCTCAGCATCTGGACGGTGATCGTCAAGCGCCCCTCGCCGTGGCCTTTTCCGGCGGCAGCGACAGTCTGGCGACCTTGCTTTTGACCTTGCACTTTGCCGCTAAGCGAGGCCGTAAGGTGTTAGCCTTGAGCGTCGATCACGGCCTGCAGACCGCTTCGCGCGGCTGGACCCAGCACTGCGCGACACTTGCCGCCCGTTTAGGCGCAGAGCCTGTGTCTCTTGTCTGGGAAAAGGATAGGCCAAGCCGTGATGCTAGAGGCCTTCCCGCATCCGCTCGGGCCGCACGCCACCGTCTCTTGGCGACAGCGGCTAAGGCGCGCGGTGCCAAGGTGTTGATCTTGGGCCATACGCAAGATGACCGGCATGAATCCGACTGGATGCGCCAGACCGAGGGCTCGACCCTTGGCCAGTTGAAGGTCTGGGGTCCGTCGCCGGTCTGGCCAGAGGGGCGGGGTCTATTTCTGCTGCGTCCGGTCTTGGGTCAGAGCCGCGAAGACTTGCGGGCCCTTTTGACCGACAAAGGTCTGGACTGGATTGAAGATCCGGCCAATCAGGACCCGCGCTTTGGTCGGTCACGGGCCCGGATGGCGTTGGCGAACCTTAAGGCTAAGGTTTCGGCAGAGACCCTTGATCCAGAGGTGATCTATTGGCCAAAGCATCTTGGGTCATGGACCGCCCATGGGGCCTTGGTCTTGGATCGCGCGGATTTGCGGCTGGCATCAGAGGGGTTGGATAGCTTCATGGCGCGGGCCCTGCTGTCAGTCTCGGGCCAAGACACCCCGCCTCGCTATCTGGCCCTTCAGCGCTTGACCATGGGCTTGCGAGGTGAGGCCTCCTTCACCGCCACCCTTTCGGGCGCGCAGGTGCGGGCAAGCCATGATCAGGTCTGGATCGTCCGTGAGGCCGGTCGAAAGGGCCTCGCGTGCCTTGATCTTACGCCGATGATTTCGTCACCACAGGTCTGGGATGGTCGGTTTCAGATGGAAGGCGGGTTGGAGGGCGGGCAGGTCATCGCCTTGCGTGGCCACGCCAAGCGCCTCGGTTCGCTTGATCGCAGACGGCTCGTCCATCTGCCCGCACCCTTACGTCCGACCTTACCGCTGGTGGTAGGAGCAGACGGATCGGCCTATCTCCCGGCCTTCACCGGAGAGAGGCCCGTGCTCAATGGGGTCGCAGAGTCTCTGATTTTGCAGCGCCTAGAGGCGGCCTGTGACAGAATAATCACCGAGCGCGCCTTAGGATGATGCCGTTTGTCGCCGGTGCCCATGGCAAAACCGACCACGACATCCTATCTTGTGGTCCTAAGGCTAAAAAAGGCGACCACCATGAATTTGCGTAATCTGGCCATCTGGGGTGTCATTGTTGTGATCCTGCTCGGGATCTACAGCGCCATGAACCCGAGCTCCAAGTCGGGCGTGGTCGGTGAGATCAGCTATTCGCAGCTACTGACCAAGGTCGATGGCGGTCAGATCAAGTCCGCTGTTTTCCGCAATGATGTGGTCGAGGCCCGTGACGCCAGCGGCAAGGCCTATAATGTCGTCACCCCAATGAACCAGGATGAACTGGTCAAGCGCCTGCAGGCCAGCGGCGCTGACATTCAGGTCAAGCCTGCCGGTGGCATCACGCCGATGGGCCTGTTCCTCAATGCCCTGCCGGTCTTACTGTTGATCGGCGTCTATATCTTCTTCATGCGTCAGATGCAGGGCGGCGCGCGCGGGGCTATGGGCTTTGGCAAGTCCAAGGCGCGGCTTCTGACCGAAAACAAGAACAAGGTCACCTTTGACGATGTGGCCGGTGTCGATGAGGCCAAGGAAGAGCTGAACGAGATCGTTGAGTTCCTAAAGGACCCCGGCAAGTTCCAAAAGCTTGGCGGCAAGATCCCCAAGGGCGCGCTACTGGTCGGCCCTCCGGGTACGGGTAAGACCCTTTTGGCCCGCGCCATTGCCGGTGAGGCGGGTGTGCCCTTCTTCAGTATTTCTGGCTCTGATTTTGTTGAGATGTTTGTCGGCGTCGGTGCCAGCCGCGTGCGCGACATGTTCGAGCAGGCCAAGAAGAACGCGCCCTGCATCATCTTTATCGACGAAATTGACGCTGTGGGTCGCCATCGCGGCGCAGGCCTTGGCGGCGGCAATGATGAGCGCGAGCAGACCCTCAACCAGCTTCTGGTCGAGATGGACGGCTTTGAGGCCAATGAAGGAATCATTCTGGTCGCGGCGACCAACCGTCCCGACGTGCTCGATCCAGCCTTGCTGCGTCCCGGCCGTTTTGACCGACAGATTGTGGTGTCCAATCCAGACATTACCGGCCGCGAGACCATCTTGCGCGTCCATATGCGCAATGTGCCCCTGTCGTCCGATGTCGACGTCAAGACCATCGCCCGCGGCACGCCCGGCTTTTCCGGCGCTGATCTGGCCAATCTGGTCAATGAATCGGCCCTGATGGCCGCCCGCCGCAACCGGCGCATGGTCACCATGAAGGATTTCGAAGACGCCAAGGACAAGGTCATGATGGGCGCTGAGCGCAAGTCGATGGTCATGACCGAAGATGAAAAGCGCATGACCGCCTATCATGAGGGGGGCCATGCTCTGGTCGCCCTGACCGTTTCCCATACCGACCCTGTCCACAAGGCCACCATCATTCCGCGCGGCCGGGCTCTGGGCATGGTCATGCAGCTTCCTGAACGGGACAAGCTGTCCATGTCCTATGAGCAGATGACCTCGCGGCTGGCCATCCTGATGGGCGGGCGCGTCGCCGAAGAACTGATCTTTGGTAAGGAAAAGGTCACTTCCGGGGCCTCGTCCGACATTGAACAGGCCACCCGTCTGGCCCGCATGATGGTAACCAAGTGGGGCTATTCTGACGCCTTGGGTGTGGTCTCTTACGGGGAAAATCAAGACGAGGTGTTCCTTGGCCATTCGGTGGCCCGCACCCAGAACGTCTCTGAACAGACGGCCCAGCTGATCGATAGTGAAGTGCGCGGTCTGGTTCAGGGCGGCTTTGCTGAGGCACGCCGGATCCTGACCGAGCGCCTGGATGATCTCCATACTTTGGCCAAGAACCTGCTCGAGTTCGAAACCCTTTCGGGTGATGAGATCATTGGTGCGCTCAAGGGCGTTGTGCCCGTGCGCGAAAAGGCCGAGGACAAGAAGCCGATTGCCCCTTCGGTTTCTGTGCCCCTGACACCCACCACGGGCCCTGAGCCTGCGTGACCCTTAAGCCTATGACCGGACCGCGCATCATGGGGGTGGTCAATGTCACCCCTGATAGTTTCTCGGATGGCGGTCAGTTTCTATCGGTTCGGGCCGCTGTCGATCAGGGCATGAGGCTGCTCGAACAGGGCGCGGACATACTCGACATTGGCGGGGAGTCGACCCGTCCGGGGGCTGAGCCCTTATCGGCTCAGGCCGAGATGGACCGGGTCTTGCCGGTGATCGAGGCCCTTTGCCAATCCACCGACTGTCCGATCAGCATTGATACGCTTAAGGCCGATGTCGCCCGGGCTGCTGTGCGAGCGGGCGCGACGATCTGGAACGATGTCACGGCCCTTCGTGGGTCCGAAGATGCCGCCTCGGTCGCCGCAGAGCTTGGCGTGCCGGTGGTCCTGATGCACATGCAGGGCGAGCCGGGCACCATGCAGGTTGCCCCCCATTATGAGGATGTGGTCACCGAGGTCTGCGCCTTCCTGTCCGAGCGGGCAGATGCGGCCATGGCCGCAGGCGTGGCGCGCGAGGCCATAAGCCTCGATCCGGGCATCGGCTTTGGCAAAAACCTGACCCACAACCTGACCCTTCTGGCCCATCTGGATCAGATCATGACCCTTGGCTTTCCAGTCCTGCTTGGCGTCAGCCGCAAGCGGTTTGTTCAGGCCCTCGATCCGACAGCGACAGAGCCCACCGATCGGATAGGCGGCTCGCTTGCTGCGGCCTTGGCGGGGGCTCGGGCCGGGGTTGATGTGATCCGCGTCCATGATGTGCGCGAGACCGTGCAAGCGCTGAAGGTCTGGCAAGCCATCGAAGCGGCGAGGTCCTAGCCGTGGCCGGACGGGTTTTGATCATTGCTGGGTCAGATAGCGGCGGCGGCGCCGGCATTCAGGCCGATATTAAGACGGTCACGGCGCTCGGCGGCTTTGCCACCACCGCGGTGACGGCCATCACGGTACAAAATAGTCTCGGCGTCTTTGGGGTTCACCCCATCCCGTTGGACATCGTCACGGCTCAGGCCCGCGCGGTGCTGGATGATCTTGGCGCGGATGCCATCAAGACCGGGATGTTAGGCACCGTGGCCATGGTCGAGACCGTCTGCGCCCTGCTTGATAGCGAGCCCGACCTTCCGGCCATTATTGACCCGGTCATGATCGCTAAGGGCGGCCATCCTCTGTTGGAGGCCCAAGGCATAGCGGCCATTCGTGATCTCTTGGTCCCACGCGCAGGACTTTTGACGCCCAATGCCCCAGAGGCAGCGGCCCTCACCGGTTTGGCCGTTGAGACCCTTGATGATCTGCGTCGCGCCGGGGAGGCCCTGATGGGTTTGGGCGCAAAAGCTGTGCTGATGAAGGGTGGGCATCTGGCCGGGGATCAGGTCACCGATCTGTTGATCACCTCAGACGGTGAGACGCTGTTGCAAGGCCCACGTATCCATAGTCGCCATACCCACGGCACCGGCTGTACCCTCGCCTCGGCCTGCGCGGTGGGTATCGCCCAAGGGATGGACCTGCCCAAGGCGGTAGAGCGGGCAAGGCTTTATGTGGTTGAGGCCATGGCTCGCGCGCCGGGCTATGGGGCCGGTCACGGACCGCTGGACCATGGCTGGCCTTTTCGCCCGATCTGAATCTGTTTAGGTCTAGCCCATGACCCAGACTGACCAAACCGTCCGCCTCGTTGCCATCCTGCGCCAAAGCCCGAACCTGATGGACGTCCTGACCACGGCCAGAGCCTTGGCCATGC
Source organism: Pseudomonadota bacterium (assembly GCA_041182245.1). Taxonomy (GTDB): domain Bacteria; phylum Pseudomonadota; class Alphaproteobacteria; order Caulobacterales; family Caulobacteraceae; genus CAISGS01. The sequence continues at coordinate 6,498 of JBEGNZ010000011.1, forward strand.
CCGATTGGCGGGTCTTTTCGGGCGCGGTCTATCAGACCGTCTGGAATCATCTAACGGGCCGCGATCTCGACTATGGCATCAAGGACTATGATCTGGGCTATTTTGACGGCGCGGACCTATCCTATGAGGCCGAAGATGTCTGGATCAAACTGGTGGCCAAGATGTTCAAGCAGCCCTTTTGCGACATGGTTGAGGTGCGCAATCAGGCCCGTGTCCATATCTGGTTTCCGGATCATTTTAACGAGCCCTATGAACCCCTGACCTCGACTGACGAGGCCTTGACCCGTTTTGTCGCCCCGACCTATGCGGTGGGGGTGCGCCTAGAGGCGGATGACCAGATCAGTGTGGCTGCGCCCTTTGGTCTGGATGACCTCTTTTCCATGACCATCCGGCCCAATCCCCTTCGCGGCCTGAGTCCTGGCTTTGAGCGGACGGTGGTTTCGGCCCGCCATCGCTGGCCGGAGCTGAAGGTTGCGGGCCTGTAGGTGAACCGATAGGGCTGTTTGAAACCCCCAATGAGATCCGCGCCCATGACCGCCTCCCTTCGCCAATGGACTGTCGATGCCTTTGCCTCGGCCCCCTTTCGCGGCAATCCAGCCTGCGTGGTCGAGCCCTTTGACGTCTGGCCCGATGCCGCTTGGATGCAGGCCTTGGCCATGGAGAACAATCAGGCCGAGACCGCGTTCCTGCTGCGCACGCCCGATCCCGCGCGGTTTGGGCTGCGTTGGTTCACCCCCTCTATGGAGGTGCCGCTCTGCGGCCACGCCACCTTGGCCAGCGGCCATGTGCTGCTCACGGAAATTGCGCCGGAGTTGGACGCGGTGACGTTTGATAGTCTGTCGGGGCCCTTGAGCGTTCGTCGGGATGGTCCTGAGCTTTGCATGAATTTCCCGTCTCAGGTCCCGCATCAGACACCGGTTCCAGAGGGGCTGGAGGCTGCGCTGGGGGTGTCAGTGCAGGAGGTCTGGGCAGGCCCCTATCTGGTGGCGGTGGTTGATTGTGAGGCGACGGTTCGCGGTCTGAAGCCAGACATTGCCGCCCTTGCAGTCATCGCGGGTGAAGCCACCGGCGGAGCGGGCAATATCGCGGTTGTGGCCTTGGCCGATCTGGCCAGCCCCTATCATGTGGTCAGCCGGTTCTTTGCGCCGGGCTCGGGTATTTCTGAAGATCCCGCCACCGGATCGCTGCACTGTATCCTTAGCCCCCTCTATGCCCAAAAGCTGGGGCAGGCACGACTGTCGTTCCATCAGGCCTATCCGAGCCGGGGCGGCGATCTGGACTGCGAGCTGGTCGGAGATCGGGTCCTGCTGCGGGGGCAGGCTCAGACGGTGATCGAGAGCCGGCTTCGGCTCTAAAACCGTTGTTTTTAGGGCAAAACTGCAATCCTCATTGCTTAAGACCCCCGTCCGGGTATATCTGTTTCTAATAACCCCGCCCGGCCGCAAGGTCGGGCGCCGTCGTTTCTGGGCGCAGGCTGCGATCAGAACGGGCTTTGCAAGGATGCACGTCATGACCGACATTTTGATGCCTAAGGCCACCGCTGTTTGGCTCGTCGACAATACCTCGCTGACCTTCGAGCAGATCGCCGCCTTCTGTGGCCTGCATCCGTTGGAAGTAAAGGGCATTGCGGATGGCGAAGTGGCGCGCGACATTCGCGGTGCTGACCCCATCGCTAATGGCCAGCTGTCACGCGAAGAGCTGGATGCGGCACAGGCCAGCCCAACCCACCTGATGAAGGTGCAAAAGAGCCGCCACGCTGAGCTGCTCAAGCCGACCAAGAAGGCCCCGCGCTATACGCCGGTCTCGCGTCGTCAGGATCGTCCAGACGCCATTGCTTGGTTCTTGCGCAATCACCCTGAAGTGACCGATGCCCAGATCTGTAAGCTGCTGGGCACCACCAAGGCGACCATTGATCAGGTGCGCAATCGCGCCCACTGGAATGCCGCCAACATCAAGCCGGTGGACCCTGTCTCCTTGGGCCTCGTCGGTCAGATTGAACTGGACGCCTTGGTTCGCAAGGCCGCCGATAAGAAGATCAAGGACGACGCCAAGCGCGGCATCGTCGCTGAAGGTCCAAGCCTGATGCCTGCGGCGGAAACCGGTATGATTGTTGACGAAGAGCCTGTCGCCAAGCCCGTCCGTCTGGATGCGGTGTTCGACGACTTTACCAACGAAGACTATTCCGAAGAGGACTAGGCCCCTTCACCCCTAAGCGGGGCGGGTTATCCCGCCTCGCTAAAGGGAACCTCTAGGCCCTGCTCACGGACCTTGCGATAGAGGGTCGAGCGGCCAATGCCCAGGCGTCGGGCAACTTCCGACATGTGACCGGCATAGACCTCGATGGCCAACTGAATCAGGTCGCGCTCGATCTCTTCAAGGGTCCGAAGATGGCCCTTCTCATCCAATAGTCGAACCGAAGCATCCTGCGGCAGGCTGGCGAGCAGTTCCTGCACCGAAGGCAGGCCCGCGCTCGGATCATGGCTCAGGCTTGGTGGCGTCTGTGGCGCGACCTGACCTGACAGGGCGGGGAAATCATGCGGCTGCAAGAAGGGCGCGTCGGCCAGAACAATGGCGCGATAGATCGCATTTTCAAGCTGACGAACATTGCCCGGCCAATCATGGTTGCACAGAAGGGCCAAGGTCTCTGGACTGGCCCCCATGATCCGCCGACCCTCCTCGACATTGAACCGCTGGATGAAATGGGCGACCAGGGCGGGGATGTCTTCGCGCCGATCGCGCAGGGCGGGGGCCTCAATCGGAAAGACGTTCAAACGGTAATAGAGGTCATCACGAAACCGGCCCTCCGCGACGGCCTTGGCCAGATCGCAGTTGGTGGCCGACACAATCCGCACATCGACCCGCTGCGGGCGCTTTGAACCGACGGGATCAATCTCACCCTCCTGCAGGGCGCGGAGCAGCTTGACCTGCATATCGAGCGGCAATTCTCCGACCTCATCGAGGAACAGGGTCCCGCCATGGGCCTCGGCGAACTTTCCGGCATGTTTGTCAGAGGCCCCGGTAAAGGCCCCCTTCTCATGGCCAAACAGAATCGATTCCATCAGGTTCTCAGGGATCGCGCCGCAATTGACCGCGACAAAGGGCTTGCCTGCGCGGTCAGATACGCCGTGTACCGCCCGCGCGATCATCTCCTTGCCAACCCCGCTCTCGCCAAGGATTAGGACGGGGATCGAGGTCTTGCCCGCCCGTTCACCCATCCGCTTGATCGCCATCATGGGAGCGGACGCGCCGATCAGTTCAGCAAAGGTCAGTGTCCCTGAGGCGCGTTTTTTGAGGCGGTCGACCTCGCCATGTAATTCACCCACCTGTAGGACATTGCGAATGGATACGATGATCCGCTCTGGCGAGGCGGGCTTGACGAAAAAGTCCTGCGCTCCGGCCTGCATGGCCTGAACCACCGTCTCAATGCCGCTGGTGGCCGTCAGAACGACGACGGGCTGATTGAGGCCGCGCGCACGCATCGCCTTGAGGGTCTCGATGCCGCCAAGGCCGGGCATGACCATATCGAGCATAATCACATCCAAGGTCTTGCCGCTGCCCAGTTGATCAAGGGCCTGCTCACCGCAATTGGCGTGGACGACCGCGAATCCCTCGCGTTCGAGCACGGCTTGGATCAGCCGCCTTTGCGTCGGGTCGTCATCGACGACCAGAACGGTCTTGGTCATAGTTGTACCACCTTCACAAGGGCCCCTCATTGTCGATGGAGGCCCATTTTGGGATAGTCCTAGACGCAGCAGGGTAAAGGGGCCGTTTAAGGCGGCGCAGAAAAAGCGAATAATTAGCGATGGGTTTCAATTGAACCTGGCGGTCCAGCGGTCCATATCCGGGGCATGAAGGATTCGCATGCTCAACCCGCCCTCACCCGCCCCTTTGCCAATAGCGCCTTTGGCGGTTCCCTAGCCGCACCGGACGGGGCCTCGAGCGGCGGCGTCAATGGCTTAGAGGCCCTGCCGGTCTGGAGCCTAGATGATCTCTATCTGGGCATGGATGACCCCCGCATCGGCCGAGACCTTGAGGCTGCGGCACAAACCAATGCCGAACTGGTCAGGCTCAAAGGGGCCTTTATCGCTGCGCGCGGTGATGCCAATCGCTTGGCGCTGCTGCTCGACTCAGGCCTTGGCCTCTATGAGAAGGCGGTCAATCTCTTATGGGGCGTTGGGGCCTATGCTGGACTTGCCGCCTCGACGGCGCGGGACGATCCGGCGCGGGCCAAGTTTGAGGCCGATATTCGTACGCGCGCTGCCGCCATTGGCGCAGAAAGCCTTTTTTTCACGCTTGAACTGAACCAGCTGGAAGAGTGGGAGATCGAGTCGGCCCTGCGCGCGGGAGAGACCACTGCACGTTGGCGGCCATGGCTGCGGCGGGTGCGCCTGTCTCGGCCTCATGAGCTGAGCCCCGATCTCGAGCGCCTGTTGATCGACCGCGCCCCAGCCTTGGCTAACTGGAGCCGACTGTTTGATGAGACCCTCAGCCGTTTGCGGGCCGCCATAGGCGATGAGACCTTGACCCTGCCCGAAGCCCTCAATCGGCTGTCGGATTCTGACCCCCGCCGCCGTCGCGAGGCCGCCGAGGGTTTGGCCGTTGCCCTAAAGGCCCATGAGCCGGTTTTGGCCCTCTGTCTCAACACCATCGCCTTTGAAAAGCAGGTTGAGGACCGTTGGCGCGGCCATGCCTCCCCCGCCCATTCGCGGCACCTTGCCAACGAGGTCGATCCGGAAGCGGTGGAGGCGCTCGAGGCGGCGGTGGTCGAGGCCTATCCGCGACTGGCGCACCGCTATTATGCCTTGAAGGCCAAGGCCATGGGCCGCGAGACCCTTGATCACTGGGACCGCAATGCCCCACTCGATCAGGAAAGGCCGCGTCAATATAGCTGGGATGAGGCCAAGGCCCTTGTGCTGGACTCCTTTGGGCGGCTGTCTCCGGCCATGGCCCAGCGGGCGCGGGACGTGTTTGATCGGCCGTGGATCGATGCTCAGCCAAGGCCCGGTAAGGCCTCCGGAGCCTATTCCCACCCGGTGACCTCGGACCATCACCCCTATGTGTTTCTCAACTATATGGGCGAGCGGCGCGATGTTCTGACCTTGGCCCACGAGCTTGGCCATGCGGTCCATCAGACCCTAGCTGCGCCGCGCGGGACCTTGCTGGCCGACACACCCCTGACCTTGGCTGAGACCGCCTCGATCTTTGGCGAGGGCCTGGTCTTTGAACAGCTTCTTGCCGATGCCGCCCCACAGGAGCGCCGGGTGCTTTTGGCCGGGCGGATCGAGGATGGCCTCAATACGGTGGTGCGCCAGATCGCCTTCCACCGCTTTGAGACAAGGTTCCATGCTGCGCGCATGGAGGGCGAACTGTCGCCAGATCAGATCGGTGCGATATGGCTTGAGGTTATGGGCGAGAGCTTGGGCCCGGCTGTGACCCTTAACCCCGGCTATGAGCATTTTTGGTCCTATGTGACCCACTTCGCCCACGCTCCGTTCTATGTCTATGCCTATGCCTTTGGGGACCTGCTGGTCGGGGCCCTGATGGAGAAGCGGCGGGAAAATCCGCAGGCCTTTGCACCTCTTTATGAGGAACTGCTCGCCGCCGGGGGGACACGGACCTATGTAGAGGCTCTGAAGCCCTTTGGGCTGGACCCGCGCGATAAGACTTTCTGGCGGCAGGGCTGTGCCCGGCTTGAGGGTCTGATCGATGCGTTTGAGGCTCTGGTCTGAGCATTAGATAGGGCGGAAACCTTTCCCATGGTGCAGGACCCAGAGCGCGATCGACTGAGCGGGCGGTTGGGCCGGTTTGCTAAGGTCGGAGTTGGCCTGTCTGGCGCGGCTGCGACCTATGGGGTCAACAGCCTGTTCGGCGGCGGCGATGCTGATCTGCGCAACGCGAAGGCCCTTCGCGCGGCGCTGGGTAATCTTAAGGGGCCCTTGATGAAGGCCGCGCAGATGTTCGCGACCGTGCCTGATCTCTTGCCTCCTGAATTTGCCGCCGAGCTGGCCGAGCTACAAACCAACGCCCCGGCCATGGGTTGGCCCTTTGTCCGGCGACGGATGGCGGCGGAGCTTGGTCCAGACTGGGCTTCACTGTTCGCACAGTTTGAACCCCAGGCTGCGGCGGCCGCCTCGTTCGGGCAGGTTCACCGGGCGGTCGGGCTCGATGGCCGTCACCTGGCCGTCAAGCTGCAATATCCTGACATGCTGAGCGCCGTAGAGAGCGATCTGGGTCAGCTTCGCGCCCTGTTTAGCCTCTTTCGCCGGATCGAAAGCTCGATTGACCCCAGCCAGATGGCCGACGAGATCGCTGACCGACTGCGCGAGGAGTTGGACTATGGTCGTGAGGCCAAGCAGATGGCGCTTTACGGCACATTCTTTGAGGGTCGCTCAGACATGGCCGTACCGCAGGCGGTGCCGGACCTCTCGACCGGCCGGTTGTTGACCATGGGCTGGCTGGAGGGTCAGGGGCTCTTGAGCTTCAAGACTGCGCCGCTGGAGACCCGCAACCGCATTGCCAAGCAACTGTTCGAGGCTTGGTGGTCACCCATGACCACGCTGGGCGTCATCCATGGCGATCCCCATCTGGGCAACTATAGTTTTACGCCCGATGCGGGGGCCCTGAATCTGCTCGACTTTGGTTGTGTTCGGATCTTTCCACCGCGGTTTGTGGCCGGTGTGGTGCTGCTCTATCGCAGTCTCCTGACCAATGATCGGGCAGGGCAGGCGCAGGCCTATCACAGTTGGGGCTTTACCCGCCTCAGTGATGATCTGATTGATGTGCTCAATGTTTGGGCGCGGTTCATCTATGGGCCACTCCTTGATGATCGGGTGCGCAGCGTCGCCGACGGGGTCGCGCCCGGTGACTATGGCCGCGCCGAGGCCATGGCCGTGCGCCAAGCCCTTAAGGACAAGGGCCCGGTGACCATCCCGCGTGAATTTGTCTTTATGGACCGCGCCGCCATTGGTCTGGGGGCGGCATTCCTGCATCTGGGGGCCGAGCTCAATTGGCGGGCCCTGTTTGAGGCGTCGCTGGCCAATTTCGATGAAACGGTGCTCGCCCAGCAACAGGCAGCGGCCCTAGAGGCGGTGGGCCTCACCGCGTGACCGATCTTACCTTGGGTAAGGCTTGCCTTTCTGTCATCGGCGGTTAGTCAGGGGGCACGAAATAGGGGTGCCGCACTTTCATGTCTGACGAACTCACACCGGGTCAGAGCCATGTGATCCCAGAGGGCTATAGTCTGCTCAACTGGCACCGGGGCTTTGGCCGTCAGATTGGACCGCTTTACGAATATAACCGGCCCAATGATTACCGCCGCGCCTTTCTGGTCGAAGAGCACCATACCAACGGCATGATGAACGCCCATGGCGGTATGATGATGACCTTCGCCGATATGGCTTGGGGCCATGCGGTGTCGGCCAAGGAATCGAACTGGTGGGTGACGGTACGGCTAACCTGCGATTTTCTATCGGGCGCCAAGTTGGGCGATTGGGTCGAGGGCGCGGGGGAAGTGGTCTTGCAAGAGGCCGATATGTTTACGATCCGGGGTCGGGTCTGGTGCGGTGATCGCACCATCTTGACCGGTACCGGCATTTTCAAAGTGATCGAACAGCGCACTGACCATGAGCGCAACCGACCCTATAGGGCTTGAACCATGACTGAAGATCCAAGGCGCGCTCAACTGGCCGCCCTGCCCGAATCCATCCGCTCGCCCTTGGCCCCCTTTGCGGGCGCTAAGCCGCCCGCTCCAGCCTGGTTTGAAGCGGCCCTCGCCGATGCGCCTGAGCGGCGGATGATGGTGGTCGAGGGGGTCGATATCGAGCTCTTGACCTGGGGCGAGGTCGGCAAGCCCGGCCTTCTGCTCTTGCATGGCAATGGGGCCCATGCCGATTGGTGGGCCTTTACCGCGCCTTTGCTGGCAAAGGACTATCGTGTTGCGGCCATTTCGTGGTCCGGTATGGGCAATTCGGGCTGGCGCGAGACCTATACGGGCGAGATCTTTGCGAAAGAGATCTTCGCCGCTGTTGAGGCCGCCGAACTGGAGGCTGATGGCCAAAGGCCGCTGATCATTGGCCATTCCTTTGGCGGCTTCCCGCTCATGTATTGTGCGACCCATTTTCCAGAGAAGATTCGCGGGGCTGTGTTGCTCGATTCCAGCGTTCAGCCGCCGGAAAAGCGCTGGAAGGGCCCGCCGCCGCGCAACCCCATGCAGCAGGTCTATCCCACCCTCAATCAGGCGCTGGCCCGCTTTCGGCTCGCCCCGCCGCAGGGCTGCGACAATCTCTATATTGCCGACTATATCGCCCGCACCTCGCTCAAGCCCGTGGCGCTTGAGGACGGATCGGGGGAGGGCTGGTCTTGGAAATTTGATCCCCAGATGTGGGGCCGTTTCCAGATCGGCGACCTTGGTGACCTTCTCGAACAGATGGCCTGCCCCATTACTTTAATGTGGGGCGAGCGTTCCAATCTTATGGGTCAAGAGACCATGGACTATATGTTTGCCAAGGTCCCGGCGGGCTTTAAAAAGGTCGCTATTCCCGATGCGGATCACCATGTCATGATTGATCAGCCGCTGGCTTTTGTCGCCGCTGTTCGCGGTCTATTGGCCTCTTGGCCTATTTGACATTTTTGCAACGGTCCTTTTTCAACTGTCTTTCTGAATAGATCGCCAGTTGAAAGCTTTCACTTTCGGTTCCAAATGCCCGCGATAGGCGACTGAGGCCGCGCGGATCGTCGGAGCTGTTGTTCCTGATCGCCGCGATGTTGGCCCTCGGCGCGTAATATCGGGGATCCTCCAATGAACTATAAGACCTTCCTAATTGCAGGACTTTCGGCTCCTGCCTTGATTCTGGGCTCGATGGGCACCTCTGCTCATGCGCAAGATTCAGCGGCCAATGTTGACGAACTGGTCGTCACCGGTTCGCGCGTCGCCAAGCGCTCGAAGCTCGAAACCCTTGCCCCTGTGGACGTCGTCGGCAGCGCCGCCTTGACCCAGCAGGCGACGCCTGAAATGGCCCAGGCTCTAGCCAACCTCATTCCTTCGATGGATTTCCCGCGTCCAGCCATTACCGATGGTACCGACAGCATCCGTCCAGCGACCCTGCGCGGCCTCGCGCCCGACCAGACCCTGGTCCTGCTGAACGGCAAGCGTTACCACTCTTCGGCTCTGGTCAATGTCAATGGCTCGATCGGCCGTGGCTCGGCAGCGGTCGACCTCAACACCATTCCAGCCGTCGCGATCGACCGGGTCGAAGTGCTCCGTGACGGTGCCTCGGCTCAGTATGGTTCGGATGCCATCGCCGGTGTGATTAACCTGCGCCTACGTGAAGCCAGCCAAGGCGGCGGCCTGTCGGCCAGCTGGGGTGAATACAATACCGAAGTGAAGACGGCCCGTAATCCAAACGGCCGCAAGGCCAATGACGGCAATGTCTACACCCTGTCAGGCTGGCAAGGCCTGCCGCTCGGCGCTGACGGCTTTCTGACCGTTTCGGCTGACTATAGCTTCCGTAACCCAACCAACCGTTCGGATCTCGACCCACGCACCGTCCCGTTCAAGGTCACGGCACGCTATGGCGACCCACGCGTTGAGAGCAAGACCTTCTATGCCAATGCCGGTATGCCGCTGGCTGAAGGCTTTGAGGCCTATGGCTGGCTCGGCTATCAAAACCGCGTTGGTGACAGCGCCGCCAATCCACGTCTGGCGACCAACGCCAACAACGTCGCCACGATCTTCCCAAATGGCTTCCTGCCCCTGATCACCACAGACATTGATGACATGTCTGCGGGCGGCGGCGTGAAGGGCGATCTGTCAGGCTTTGCCGTCGATGCAAGCCTCACCTATGGCAAGAACAAGGTTCAGTACGGCGTCGAAAATTCGGTCAATGGCTCGATGGGTGCGGCCTCGCCGACCACCTTCGATGCCGGTGCGATGGAATATGACCTGCTGACCGCCAACCTAGACCTCAGCCGTCCTGTGTCGCTGGGCCTCGCAACGCCTTCGCAACTGGCTTTCGGCGCGGAATATCGCTCGGAATCCTATCAGATCACGGCGGGCACCTCGCCCTCTTACATCTTCGGTGGTTTGGCCGGTAAGGCTGCCGGTGCTCAAGGCTTCCCAGGTTTCCAGCCCGCCAACGCCGTTGACAAGTCGCGCAACTCCTTCAGCCTCTATGCGGATCTGGACACGCAAGTGACCAAGGCCTTCGCTGTTGATGTCGCTGTCCGTTATGAGGACTATTCGGACTTCGGTTCGACCGGCACCGGCAAGATCGCCGCCCGCTATGACTTCAACGACGCCTTCGCCCTTCGCGGCGCGGTTTCGACCGGTTTCCGTGCCCCTTCGCTTCAACAGCAATATTTCACGGCCACCTCGACCAACTTCATCGCCATCAATGGCATCTCCACGCCGGTTGAAGTTGGTACCTTCCCCGCGACCAGCGCGACGGCTGGGGCTTTGGGCGGCAAGGCCCTAGAGCCTGAAAAGTCCAACAACTATGCCGGCGGCCTCGTCTATCAGATCGGCAACTTCGAGCTGACCGCGGATGCCTACTATATTGAGATCAACAACCGCATCGTTCTGTCGGAAAATATCCAAGGTGCTCCGACCGGCACGGCAACGGCGGTCGCCATCTATAAGCTCATCAACCCTCCGGGAGCGGGCGGTGCCTTGGGTGCGGCACGTTTCTTCATCAACGGCGTGGACACCACGACCAAGGGCCTCGATATTGTGGCGCGCTATCGCCTTGATGCTGATGCGTTGGGTAAGCTTGACTTCACCTTGGCCGGAAACTTCAACCAGACTGAAGTGACGCGTCTGCCATCGACCAGCCAGTTGTCGGCCCTGCCTGTGCCGCCTCTGCTTTTCGCCCGTAGCAACCGCCTGACCTTCGAAGAGGGCACGCCACAAGAAAAGTTCGTCTTCACGACCGAATGGTCGAAGGACAAGATGGGTGCGACCTTGAAGGCTACACGCTATGGCGAGGTCTTGGTTCCGAACAACACCGCAACGCTGGACTATAATACCGGCGTTCATACTTTGGTGGATTTCGAAGCGCGCTATAAGCTGATGGACAAGATCAATCTGGCTGTTGGTGCGAACAACCTGTTGGATGAATATCCCAACATGACCCCAACCAACGTCAATACCAATGGCCCCGTTGGTTTCCCAAGCTTCTCGCCCTTCGGCTTCAATGGCCGGTTCATGTACACGCGCATTAGCTACAACTGGTAGGCCCCAGGGCTCATCAGACACTGAAATAGATCACCCCTCCGGTCTTGGCCGGAGGGGTTTTTCTATGGGCCGAAGACGAAGGGCTTAGCCCCGCTTTGGGTTCGGATTGCGGTAGAGACGGTTGCGGCCCGAGCCGGTGGTGCGCACGGATGTGTCCTCAACAAAGCCAGCGGCGAACAGGGGCGGCTCGATCCGGGTGGCGGCCTCGCGGGCATTGTCGCCCTCAACCTCTACAAGAACGGACTTGATCATCGGTAAGGTCGCTGTGGCGCCACGCAGGATGGCCCCCTCAACCCCGTCGACATCGATCTTTAGATAGTGCGGCGCGGGCAGGTTAAAGGCGGCGCGCAGATCATCGATCCGGTAGGCTGGGACGCCCTGACTAAAGACGGAGTTATATTCGCCAAATTGGTTGGGGGCACCCGAGACCGAATTGCCACCCGAGCCCGGCGCCATGGCGGCCAACTCCAAACGGGTCAGGCCCGTCTCATCCGACAGGGCGACACAGAGCGGAAAGACCCGCTCGCCCAGACCATTGAGCGCCAGATGCTCGACCAGAACCCCGAAGCTGGTGGCCTTGGGTTCAAAAGCATAGACCCCGACACCGTTTTTGAGGGCGGCATACATGGCAAAGAGGCCCGTTGCGGCCCCGACATCCCATAAGATGTCGCCGGCCGCGATCTCTTGAATCCAGGTCAGAAGTTCCGGCTCTTCATTGTCGAAGTCCAAAGCAGCCGCTGCCAGATGGGGCCCGCGCAGGGGCAGGACCTGAAGGGGCCCACGGTCCGTCTTGATGGCGGTCGCCGCCGAACTGTCCAGCCGTTCCACCAGCCGCGACAAGGTCATGGCCTGCCGTCTTGGGCTCTGGGCGGCGGTGGCGAGGTTTATGATCCCGTGCAGGGCGCGGGCAATGGAACGGCTCATGGGGTGGCTCCGTTAGGGTGCTAAGCCTGTCCTAAGTCATATGGCGAAAAAGGCTAGACAGATCGCAAGGTCCTGCGGCGGGTCGTCACGCTTGAGGCGCGACGCTGATTGGTATAAACCCCGCCATAGGTTCAACGACTTGCCAAAGAGACTGACCATGGCCACGCCTTCTGCCGACCACAATCACGACTATCAGCGCGGCGCGATGGACATTCAAGAGCAGGCCTCGACCTATGACGCCTTTATGGCGCTGACCAAGTGGGGCAGCTTGGCCCTGGTAGCCAGCCTTGTGCCGCTGGTGATTTGGTTCTGTACGCCCGCAGGCTTCTTGCCTGGCCTTATCAGTGCAGTGGTTATCACGGTCGGTGGCATCGTCTTTCTGCGCGACAAGCCCGCCGCGCACTAAATCTACAGATTGGCCAGTCTAAAGCTCCAGTCTTTAGGCTTGGCCATGCGGCCATTATGATGCGCCGCAGCATTTATTTGCGTCCATGACCCATACGGGCTGGACAAAAGGCAAATTCCTTCCCTAACCTCCCGGCTACTGTTCATGACGACCGGGGGAAACCGAATGACAGCGACAATCGCCGTCACCAAGGAAACACGCGCAGGGGAGACCCGAGTCGCGGCAACGCCGGAAACCGTCAAAAAGCTGATGGGTCTGGGCTATAATGTCACCGTTGAGACGGGCGCGGGCTTGGCAGCGTCTATTCTGGACGCGGACTATGCCTCCGCCGGCGCGACCATCGCGGCCTCAGGTCCTGCGAGCCTTTCAGTGGCGGATATTGTCCTCAAGGTGCGCGGGCCCTCTGATGCAGAGATCGCGGCCCTCAAGCCCGGTGCGGTCGTGGTCGCCCTGATGAACCCCTATAATGACCGTCCGATGATCGAGGCACTGGCCGCCAAGGGCGCGAGCGCCTTTGCCATGGAGTTCGTGCCGCGAATCACGCGCGCTCAGGTCATGGACGCCCTGTCGTCTCAGGCCAATCTGGCCGGTTACCGCGCTGTGATCGAAGCGGCGGAGGCCTATGGCCGGGTCCTGCCGATGATGATGACGGCAGCGGGCACGGTCGCAGCAGCGAAGGTGTTCATTATGGGCGTCGGTGTCGCCGGTCTTCAGGCCATTGCGACGGCGCGGCGTTTGGGTGCGGTTGTGACCGCCACCGATGTTCGTCCCGCGACCAAGGAGCAGGTCGAAAGCCTTGGGGCCAAGTTCTTGGCCGTTGAGGACGAAGAGTTCAAGAACGCCCAGACCGCGGGCGGCTACGCCAAGGAAATGAGCGCCGACTATCAGGCCAAGCAGGCGGCCTTGGTCTCCAGCCACATTGCCAAGCAAGACATCGTCATCACCACCGCCCTGATCCCCGGTCGCCCCGCGCCCAAACTGGTCAGTGCTGAGCAGGTCGCCTCGATGAAGCCCGGCTCCGTGCTGGTCGACCTCGCCATCGAGCAGGGCGGCAATGTGGTCGGTGCTGAGCTGGACAAGACGGTGATCACCGCCAATGGGGCCAAGATCATGGGTATTCCCAACCTGCCCGGACGCATCGCCACCGATGCCAGCGCCCTCTATGCTCGCAACCTGTTCGCCTTTGTCGGCCTCTTGGGCCTGCAAGAGGGTAGGGTCAGCGCTGATCTCGAAGACGAAATTCTCAAGGCTTCGGCCCTCACCCACGGCGGGGCCATTGTGCATCCTGCCTTCAAGCCGACCTAGGTGAGGACGATCCTGATGGACACCAAGGCCGAACGCTGGTTCGCCGCGTGGAATGGCCGTGAGGCAGAGGCCATCTTGGCGCTCTATGCCGACGAGGTCGAATTCCACTCTCCCTTTGTCGCGCGTCTGGGCATGTCCGAAGACGGCAAGCTCCACGGCAAGTCGGCGCTTGAGATCTATGTCCGCACGGCCCTGCCACGTGTGCGCAATCTCAAATTTGATCCGATCGGCGTTTGCGAAGGGCTCGAGGATCATATTCTGGTCTATCGCAATCAGTCCGGCCATGTGGTCGCAGAGCGGCATGACTATGATGCTGACGACCTGATCATATTTGCCAGCGCCACCTATTCCACGTCTCCGCTGAAGAGGACCTAGACCCATGGAAGCCGTTGATCCCACCGTATTCCGTTTGGCCATTTTCGTGCTGGCGATCTTTGTTGGTTATTATGTGGTCTGGAGCGTTACCCCCGCTCTGCACACCCCCTTGATGGCTGTGACCAACGCTATCTCGTCGGTCATCATCGTCGGAGCCTTGCTGGCTGCGGCAGCGCACGGTGTTGATGGGGCTGAGGCGACTGGTTCGGTCTGGATCTCTAAGGGCGCTGGCGCGCTGGCCGCAGCCTTTGCCGCCGTCAACATCTTTGGCGGCTTTCTGGTCACGCAGCGCATGCTGGCCATGTACAAGAAAAAGCAGAAATAGGGGCGACGACGCACATGAACGCCAATATCGCCGCCATCGCTTACCTGGTTTCAGGTGTCCTGTTCATTTTGGCCCTTCGTGGCCTGTCCAGCCCCGAGACCTCGCGCCGGGGTAACAATATGGGCATGGTCGGTATGGCCATTGCCGTGGGTGTAACCCTGCTGACCCTGTTCAGCCAAGGGGCGCTGGATCCCATCACCCTTGGCCTGATTGTCGGCGGTGTCGCGGTCGGTGGCGGGGTCGGTGCGATCATCGCTCGCCGCGTGCCGATGACCTCCATGCCGCAACTGGTTGCCGCCTTCCACTCTCTGGTCGGTCTTGCCGCTTGCCTTGTGGCCGTTGCAGCCATCTATACGCCCGCCGCCTATGGCATTTTGGGCGAAAATGGTCTGGTCCACACCCAGTCCCTCATCGAGCTATCCTTGGGTCTGGCCATCGGGGCGATCACCTTCACCGGTTCGGTCATCGCCTTTGCCAAGCTGAACGGCAATATGAGCGGCGCGCCGATCCTGCTGCCTGCTCGCCACCTGCTGAACATCGCGCTGGGTCTCGGCATCGTGGCTCTGGTCGTCGTGCTGGTCGTAAGTGGCGGTCATGCCATCTGGGCCTTCTGGGCGATCTTTGCTCTGGCCCTAATCCTCGGCATCACCCTGATCATTCCCATTGGCGGTGCAGACATGCCGGTGGTGGTCTCGATGCTCAATTCCTATTCGGGTTGGGCGGCGGCGGCCTTGGGCTTTACGCTGGAAAATACCACCCTGATCATTACGGGCGCTCTGGTCGGTTCGTCCGGGGCAATATTGTCCTACATCATGTGTAAGGCCATGAACCGAAGCTTCATCTCGGTGATCCTCGGTGGTTTTGGTGCTGATGCGGCGGCGGTCGGTCCCGGAGGTCATGTCGAGACCCGCCCGGTCAAGCAGGGCTCGGCGGACGATGCAGCCTTCATCATGAAGAACGCCTCAAAGGTCATTATCGTGCCGGGCTATGGTATGGCGGTCAGTCAGGCTCAGCACATTCTGCGCGAAATGGCCGACAAGCTGAAAGAAGAGGGCGTGGAGGTTAAATATGCCATCCACCCTGTCGCGGGCCGTATGCCCGGCCACATGAATGTCCTGCTCGCTGAGGCCAATGTGCCCTATGACGAGGTGTTCGAGCTGGAAGATATCAATAGCGAGTTCTCAACCTCAGACGTGGCCTTCGTTATCGGGGCCAATGATGTGACCAATCCAGCCGCCAAGACCGATCCGACCAGCGCCATCTATGGTATGCCGATCCTTGACGTCGAAAAGGCCCGGACCGTGCTGTTCATCAAGCGCGGCATGAGCTCTGGCTATGCGGGTGTCGAGAACGAGCTGTTCTTCCGCGACAACACCATGATGCTGTTCGGCGATGCCAAGAAAATGGTCGAAGGTATCGTTAAGGGACTTTAAGTCGCTTGCTTGCCCCGTCTTGCTGTAGAAGATGGGGCAAGTTTAGTGGTTTCTTAATCGCGACGACGGACTTTCCGGTTAGGCGTCGGGCACCCATCCATGGTCTCTAAAAAATCACGGCTCAAGTTTGATGCGCCAGCGGATCTTGCGACCGGCAAGGCTAGCAAGGGGTTTGGCCAAAAGCTGCCTGCTGCCCACATTCTTTTTGCGGCCATTGTTGGTCCCATCCTGTTGATCGCGGGCATTTTGATTGCCTTTTTGGGGGATCCCCATGCCGGCGAGCCGCGCGTCCACATGCCCGTTCTGCCCAAAAACGCTGCCCCTGCGCCCGCAGGATGGGCTGAAGCCTTGGAAAAGGTGCCGACCAGCGCCCAAGCCCAGCCTAAGACGACAACGGTACCGATGGAGCTCTTTACCGAGCCGCCCAAAGTGGTTCGGGTTTCCGTCGGAGGGCAGGCCGCGCTCTCAGGACCCACACCAATCTGGTCGGGTCCGACCTCTGGTCCGCTCCAGCCCGCGCCGATTGCCGGACTGTTCGCCAATAGCGCCAGCGGACCTTTGCCAATCATTGGTCCAGATGGCCGCACCGCTTCGAAGGCCTATGCGCGGCCTTTTAAGGCAGATGGACGGCCAAAGATCGCCCTGATTGTTCGCGGCCTTGGCCTTAATCCGCGCATCACACAGCAGGCCATTGACGCCTTGCCGCCTGAGACCACCCTGTCGTTTGTGCCCTATGCCGATGGATTGCAGACCTGGGTCAATATTGCTCGGGCCAAGGGTCATGAGGTGCTGCTCGAGGTACCGATGGAACCTCTGGACTACCCGGACAATGATCCTGGACCGCAAGGCCTGATGTCGGCGAGCTCTCCGGCAGAAAATACCAAACGTTTAGAATGGGTGATGGGCAGGACCACCGGCTATTTTGGCCTGACCAACTATCTCGGTTCCAAATTCATCGGCTCCGATGAGGGCATGAATGCTCTGTTCGATGTTCTGCGGCAGCGCGGACTGGCCTTTATTGACGATGGAACCGCCTTTACGCGGGTGGGCGATGTGCAGCGGGCCTCTGCTGATCGGGTCGTGGATGGTCAACAACTGTCCGCCGACTCTATCGGAAAGCAGCTTGAGGGGTTAGAACTCGCCGCCAAGCAAAATGGTCAGGCTCTGGGGGTCGGCAGCGCCTATCCGGTGACGATTGATCAATTGGCTCGGTGGTCCCGCGAGGCGTCGGCTCGGGGCTTTCAGTTAGCGCCGGCCTCGGCGGTGATGACGCGTCGCTAAGGGCGGCATCGAAGGGTTCAAGATCTATGCCGGATATGTCTTCCTATCGGCCCAATGTCGGGGTCGTTGTCTTTGATCGCCTTGGCCGCGTCTGGCTGGGTCGGCGGGCTGGAACTGAGGGGCCCTATAACTGGCAGTTTCCCCAAGGCGGCATTGACGATGGTGAAGACCTCGATGCAGCGGCCCTGCGCGAGCTCTATGAAGAGACTGGTATGTCTTCGGTTACCTTTTTGGCCCGTACGCCCGACTGGATTGTCTATGACTTTCCGCCTGAGCTTTTGGGCACGCCGAGGGCCAGGGGCTGGAGCGGCCAAAAACAGGTCTGGTATGCCTTTCGCTTTGTCGGTGACGATGGCGAAATCGACTTGGCGGCCCATGATGAGATTGAATTTGATGATTGGCGCTGGGCGACCATGGCCGAAGCGGTCGAAGCCATTGTGCCCTTCAAACGGCAGGTCTATGTGACCATTGCCGAGACTTTCACCGCCTTTGCAAAACCGGTGGATTAATCGTCCCATTTGCGATGGCCTATAGGCGCGCCGGGGGTTGGGCCGCTATAGTTCAGCGCTAAGGCGCGTCGGCTAAGGTGGCGGGCGCAGGGCGAAAAGGACGTTTTCTTGACGCCGATTATTATGGTTCACGGTGCCTTTTGCGGCGGCTGGACATTCGACCTCTTCCGCGCACCCTTTGAAGCTGCGGGCCATATCTGCCTCACACCAGATCTTCGCGGCGGGAGCCGGAGTGGCAAGACGGCGGGCCTGTCGATGGGCGACTATGCCAGCGATATTTCCGATCTCATTCGAAGCTGTCAGACGCCCCCGGTCCTGATCGGCCATTCCCTTGGCGGATTGGTGGCGCAGATGGCGGCTTCTAAGGCGCAGGTGTCGGGACTTATCCTTTTGGCCCCTTCCGCCCCTTGGGGCATTCAGGGCGGCACTATGGAGGAGGCGGTTAGCGCCGTCAGTCTCTATGCGCTCGGTCCCTTTTGGAGCCAAGCCGTCGCACCGGACTATGCCTTGGCCAAGGGTTATAGTCTTGACCGCCTCTCCAGTCCTGATCGACGGGCCATATTCGAACGGATGACGCCGGAGAGTGGCCGCGCCCTTTGGGAGACCCTGAACTGGTGGCTCGACCCCTTCATGACCACCATGGTGCCCGCAGAACGGATCAAGGTCCCTGTTCTTGCGGTGGCGGGTGGCCGCGACATGATCCATCCACCCGCCACTGTGCGCCAGACCGCCGCGCGTCTGTCGGGAACGGTCTCGGTATTCCCAGAGATGAGCCACTGGTTGCCCGGTGAGCCGGGCTATCTGGATGTTGCTGCCGCCTGCCTTGACTGGATAGCCGAGCAGGGGCTTTAGGCATCCCTAAAGCGCGGCGATAAAGTCTGCTTCGGTCTTGGCGGTGATTTCGTCCAGCGACACGCCGGTGGCCAGCGCGGTCAGGCGCATACCGCCGACCTTGCGGTCGATCTCGAAGACACCCAGATCGGTGATCAGCAGGTCGACGACGCCTGCGCCCGTCAGGGGCAGATTGCAGCGCTTCAGAACCTTGGGCGCGCCGGATTTTTCGCAATGGTCCATCACCACGACCACGCGGCGGACACCGGCGACCAGATCCATGGCCCCGCCCATGCCCTTGACCATCTTTCCAGGCACCATCCAGTTGGCCAGGTCGCCATTTTCGGCCACCTGCATCCCACCCAAGATCGATAGGTTGATATGGCCGCCTCGGATCATGGCGAAACTGTCTGAGGATGAGAAATAAGAGGACTGGGCCAGTTCGGTGATGGTCTGTTTCCCGGCATTGATCAGGTCCGCATCGGCCTCACCCTCAAAGGGGAAGGGGCCCATGCCGAGCATGCCATTCTCGCTCTGCAGGGTAACGCTCATGCCTTCGGGAATATAGTTGGCCACAAGGGTCGGGATCCCGATCCCCAGATTGACGTAGAAACCATCCTGCAGTTCAAGGGCTGCACGGGCAGCCATATCTTCGCGGGTCCAGGCCATCAGACGGCTTCCTTTCCGGTGGCAGTGTCGCGCGGACGGGTGGTGACCCGCTCGATGCGCTTTTCAAACCGGGCCCCAGCAATGATCCGATCGACATAGATGCCGGGGGTATGGATATGGTCAGGGTCAAGCTGTCCCGGCTCGACCAGGTGCTCGACCTCGACGACGCAGGCCTTGCCCGCGGTGGCCATCATCGGGTTGAAGTTTCTAGCGGTCTTTCGATAGATCAGATTGCCTTCGCTATCGCCCTTCCACGCCTTGATGATCGACAGATCGGCCACTAGGCCGCGCTCCATCACATAGTCATCCCCGTCGAAATTGCGGATCTCTTTGCCCTCCGACACCAGCGTGCCGACGCCGGTCTTGGTAAAGAAGGCCGGAATGCCTGCGCCACCGGCCCGGATGCGTTCGGCCAAGGTGCCTTGCGGGTTAAATTCCAGTTCCAACTCACCGGACAGGTAGAGTTTCTCAAACAGCTTATTCTCGCCGACATAGGAGCTGATCATCTTCTTGATCTGACCGCTCTCCAAAAGGATGCCGAGGCCAAAGCCATCTATGCCGCAATTGTTGGACACCACGGTTAAGTCTCGAACCCCGGCCAGCCTCATGGCGGCAATGAGATTTTCCGGAATGCCGCAGAGGCCAAAGCCTCCGGCCATCACCGTCATCCCGTCAAACAGCAGGCCCGCGAGCGCCGTTTGGGCATCGGCTTGAACTTTCTGAACCATGATTGCTTCCTATCAGATCGTCCGCTGGTCTTTAGTCCATATTGGCGCATTGGGCCACTGGCGAGCCCGACCTATGGCTACGAATCTCCTGTGACCCAGTTGCTGGTTTTCGCAGCATCTTGTGGCCCTATGCGAGGCGGTGCGAGCCGCTATGATAGGGCCGTTAGCCTGATTTGGTTAGGAGCCTTGCTGTGTCATCCCTCGTCGCATCCGCCTGCGCCATCACGCCAGTGTCCCTGACCCTGTTTGATCAAGATTTCGCGGCCTTTTCGAAGGCTCTAGGCCAGTCCTTTGCGCGCTATGGCTTTGCGGTGGTCAGTGATCACGACCTGTCGCCCGAGTTGGTCGAGGGGGCTCTTGCGCGCACCAAGGCCTTCTTTGCCTTACCGACCGAGGTCAAGGCCGCTTACCGCCTGCCCAGCGGCGGCGGCGCGCGCGGCTATACGCCCTTTGGTATTGAGACCGCCAAGGGCGCCAGTCATGTCGACCTGAAAGAGTTCTGGCACATGGGCCGCGATCTGCCCGAAGGCCATCCTTTTGGTCGTTATATGCCTGCCAATCTCTGGCCCACCGAGATCGAGGGCTTTGAGACCTATGTCGGCGGGCTCTATCGGGCTTTGGATGATCTTGGCCGCAAGGTGCTCAGCGCCATTGCGCACCATCTGGGGCTTGAGCGCGACTTCTTTGATGACAAGGTCGATCTGGGCAACAGCGTTTTGCGGCTCTTGCACTATCCGCCGGTTCCTGCCGATGCTGAGGGCGTGCGCGCCGGGGCCCATGAGGACATTAATGTCATTACCCTGCTCTTGGGGGCTGAGGAGGCGGGACTAGAGGTGCTTGACCGCGATGGTCAGTGGCTGCCCATTGCGCCGCCGCCCGGGGCTGTGGTCTGTAATATTGGCGACATGCTTCAGCGCCTGACCAACAGGGTCCTGCCCTCTACGACCCACCGGGTGGTCAATCCCCCGCCAGAGCGGCGCGGGGTCTCGCGCTATTCAACGCCCTTTTTCTTACATTTCGAGCCGGACTATCTGATCCAGACCCTGCCGTCTTGTGTAAGCGCCGAAAACCCCGACCATTATGACCCCATAACAGCCGAGGATTTTCTGCAAGAGCGCCTCAGGGAGATCAAGCTGGCCTAAACTACCAGCCGCAGGTCTCGCCCCGGTTCTGTTCGGTTAGCCAAGCATCCAGTGGCTTGAAATATTCGGTCATGGCGCTGGCGTCGGTCTGGCGCTGACCGGTAAAGGCCTCAAGGGCCTCTGGCCAAGGTTTGGACTGGCCCAACTCCATCATGGCATTGAATTTCTTGCCAATCTTCTGGTCGCCATAGATCGAGCAGCGATGGAGCGGCCCGGTCACGCCCGTCTGCTGGCAGGCGGCGCGGTGGAACTGGAACTGGTAAATCCGGGCGAGGAAATAGCGCATATAGGGCGTGTTGCCGGGCACATGATATTTGGCCCCGGGATCAAAAGCGTCGGCTGGACGCGCGCTGGGCGGTACCAGACCCTGATATTGCTTCACCAGTGCCCACCAGGCGTCATTATAGCCTTCGGGCTTGACCTCACCGGAAAAGACCTCCCAACGCCACTTGTCAACTAAGAGACCAAAGGGGAGGAAGGCGATCTTGTCCATGGCCGTCTTAAGCAGGAACGGAATGTCTTCTTCCGCGCCCGGCACCGTTTCGAGCAGGCCGATCTGCTTAAGATAGGTGGGTGTTAGGACCGACAGGGCGGCGAAATCGCCGATGGCCTCGTGGAAACCATCATTGGCTCCGCCCTTGAACAGGAAGGGTTGGTCTTGATAGGCGCGCTGATAATAGTTGTGGCCCAGCTCGTGATGGACGGTGACGAAGTCTTCGGCGGTCACCTGAGTGCACATCTTGATGCGAATGTCTGAGCGATCATCCAGATCCCACGCTGAAGCATGACAGACCACCTCACGGTCGCGTGGTCTTGTGATCTGCGAGCGCTCCCAGAAGGTTTGCGGCAGGGCGGCCATGCCGATGGAGGAGTAGAAGCCCTCTCCGGTCTTGACCATCTTGATCGGATCATAGCCGCGACTGACGAGCAGATGGTCGAGACTATAGCTCGAGCCTTGGGTCTTTGGCGCGACCACATCATAGATATGGCCCCATTCCTGCGCCCACATATTGCCCAGAAGGTCGGCCCGGATCGCGCCCGTACGGGGCTGGACTGCTGCGCCGTAGCGGTCATTGAGCCGTCCGCGCACATAGCAGTGCAGGTTCTTGTAGAAGGGCTCGACCTGTTTCCACAGCCGGTCCGTTTCCTGCGCAAAGGCCTTGGGGTCCATGTCATAGCCGCTGCGCCACAGGGTGCCTGTGTCCTGATAGCCGAGGCTGCGCGAGCCCTCATTGGCCATGGAGACCAGTTCAGCATAGTCGGCCTTCATCGGCGGCGAGATGGTGCGCCAGCCTTCCCAAACGGCTTTCAGCTCATTGGGGTCGCGCGACGAGGCCAAGATTTTTTCGGCGTCATTCAGGGTCAGAGTCTTGCCCTGATAGATGAACTTGCCCGTCGAGTAGGTCGAATCCAGCTTGGAGGCGAGGGTCGCTAGCCGGTCAGCGGCACCGGAACGGTTGGGGGCGGGCAGAACCAGCGAGCGCTTGAGCAGTTCCAGCTTGCGACGGTTCACCGGGTCGAGCTTGACACCATTATAGCGCGCGGCCTGCATGGCCAAGCTTGTCGCCAATTCATTCTGCTCGGCCCCCGCCTTGGCTTCGAGCCATTGGGTATCTTCGGTAATATAGGTCGCCCGCACCCAAGCGGCCTTGGCGGCATAGATGTTGGCCTTGGCCAGATCGGCTTCGGCCTTGGTGACAAAGGCGATCGCCTCTGCTGCCGTGGGCTTGGGGGCTGCGGCATGGGCCGCGCTATAGGCCGTCAGCGTCAGGGCGGCTGCCGCGACCCGAACCAGAAGCTTGGTTTTCATCCTATGTCCTTAAGGTCAGATCTTTGGGCGCAGCAGAGGTCTTTGCGACGCCAATGTTGAGGATATGGGAAGCCGGGGCATGAACGGAGTCAAGGCTTCAGTCGTTCGGCATGGATTTGCCCTTAGGACAGGCAGCTGGCGAGGCCCTCATTTCGGATGGTTCCGACAGCTCCACCGATGCGACGACTGCGCTTTTTCACATAGGGGCCCGGCTTGGTGGCACGCCATTTTAGCGGGCTGGGCAGGATAGCGGTCAGGCGTGAAGATTCAAAACGAGTCAGGCGGCTGGCGCTCTTATCAAAATAATACTGGGCGGCGGCCTCCGCACCATAGATGCCAGGTCCCCACTCAATGACATTGAGATAGACCTCCATGATCCGCTTCTTGCCCCACAGGGTCTCGATGAGGACCGTGAAATAGGCCTCTAGGCCCTTGCGGATATAGGACCGGTCGGGCCAGAGGAACACGTTCTTGGCGGTCTGCTGGCTGATGGTTGAGCCACCTCTGATCTTACCGGGGCGACGGTCATTATGGATCATGGCCTTTTCAAGGGCTTTGAAGTCAAAACCATAGTGCTCACAGAAGCGGGCATCTTCGGCGGCCATCGCGGCCTGAGGCAGGGCTCGGGAGATCTGGTCCAGATCGCGCCAGCGATAGTCCAGCCCCTTGCCCTCTATACTGCGCTGAACCATCAGGACGGTGATGGGCGGCGGCACGAAGCGATAGATCAGGGTTAAGGTCACCGGCAAGACGACCCCGACGATGAAAAGGATCATCATCAGGCGGTGGATCCAGCCGCGTGGCTTGGCCCGAATGGGATGTGGCTTGGATTTAGATTTCTTAGTCACACGCACCCCCTTGCCTTGACCCTGCGGCGGGATGCTAACTGCGTCCCATCCTATTGTCGCCCCTAACATGGGCCCCGTCTGTCCCGTAAGGTCCGATCATGAATGTCAGTGAAGCCGTCGAACAGCGCATCTCGATCCGCGCCTTCAAGCCCGATCCAGTACCGGGCGATCTGGTGCGCGACCTTCTGGGCCGAGCCCTACGCGCACCCTCTGGCGGCAACCTCCAGCCTTGGCGCATCTATGCCCTAGCCGGTGCGGAATTGGCGCGGTTCAAGGCCCTGATTGTTGAAAAACAGGCGGCCAATCCGGCGGCGGAACCCACTCAATATCCGATCTATCCAGACAATCTTTGGGACCCTTACCGGACCCGCCGGTTCGAGTGCGGCGAAGATCTCTATGCCTCAATCGGTGTGGCCCGTGAAAACAAGCTCGGCCGCCTGATGCAGATGGCCAAGAACTATGAGTTCTTTGGTGCACCGGTGGGCCTTTTCTTCTGTATCGACCGCAATCTGGGCTCCGCCCAATGGTCTGACATGGGCATGTTGATGCAGACTGTCATGTTGCTGGCCAAGGAGCGTGGGCTCGACACCTGCGCCCAAGAGGCCTGGGCGCGCTGGGGCCAGACCATTGCGGACTTTCTCGATCTACCACCCGAAATGATGATGTTTTCGGGCATGGCGCTCGGTTATCGCGATGAGACGGCACCGATCAATAGTTGGCGCACCCGCCGAGACGGGCTGGATATCGTCGCCGATCTGCGCGGCTTTGATTGACCAGACCTTACGGATAGAGGGCGGGAATGGCGAAGGTTCCGGCCTGACCGTCTTCGTCGCCCCAGACCACGCGGTCACCCCGGCTATTAACGAAAAGGGCGCTGATGGCTGCGCCCTTTTCGGCCTTGAGGGTCTCGATCTTCTGGGATCTCAGATCGCAGACCCAAACCCGACCATCATCAAGACCGGCGGCTAGCACATTATGGTTCAGGGCACCGGAGACCTGGGTCACCAATGTGGCCTGATCATAGCCGACCTCTGCGGCCTCCTTGCCCATCGGGCCATTGGCACCGACAAAGGGCCAGGCCACTACGCCGTTAGAGCCTGAGGTGGCCAGAATTAGCCCCTTGGCCAAGAAGGACAGGCTCTTGATCTTGGCCGGATAGCCGCCCATGCGCATGTCCTTGCTGTCCGATAGGCGCCAGCCATGCAGTTGGTTCTCTTGCATGGTCGAGAGCACGAACTTGCCATCCGGGCTAAAGCAGACCCCGACATGACTGCCGGCCCACTTTAGAAACTGCGGCTTCTGATCGGCGATCCGCGCATACCAGAGGGCCACACCCCCATAGGTCGCTGCGGCGATTCGGCGGCCCTTGGGATCAAAGCTGATGGCGGCGACGGAGCGTTCATGGGCAAAGGTGCGGGCAAAGCTGGCATCCTTGGCGTTCAGCACGATCAACGTCTTGCCCGTAGCATATGCGATCAGGCCGGTAACGGCGCTGGTGGCCAGGCTGTCGATCCAGCGACCCTTGGCATCGGCCAGGGTATGGCAGGTCAGGCCGTCGCCCTCGCGCCGCGTCCAGACCAGCTTGCCATCATCTCCGCCGGTGATCAGGCCCTCGCCAGACGGGTGGGGCGCTGCACAGAGCACGGCACCGTCATGGGCCTGAACGCTCGGGGCAATGGACTTGGTCCAATCATCAAGACGAACGGTTCCGTCCCCAAGGGCGAAGAAGGCATCGGCCCCGCAAAAGAGGGCGGCGGTGACATAGGCGTCGAACATCTGGCTCATAGAGGGGCAATAACCCACGAGGGCCGGGTTTGCCCAGCCAACTTTGAGCGACAATTGCGAAACTGTGATGAAGAATCGTCTGACCGGCTTGCTCCGACGACGTTTCTCTGATTTTAGTTTCTCCCGATCCCCGCCTAGAGGGGGCTGCAACGAGATTCGGTCGCTCAGATAGAGGCGGCCTAGTAGGGAATGTGATATGGCGGGCAAGATTTCCAGCGGCTCAGGCGATAAGTTCGACCTCGGTCAGAACGCTGAAATAAACGTGACACCATTGGTCGACGTCATGCTCGTGCTCCTCATCATCTTCATGGTGTCGGCACCGATGGCGACTGTGGCGATCAAGGTTGACCTTCCCCCGGCGCAAGCCCCGAAGGAAAAGCCAAAGAAAGAGCCAACCTTCATTTCGATCCAGAGCGATGGCGCGATCTATATTGTCGACAAGCCGACCTCTCGCCAGACCTTGGCAGCCGATCTGACCAAGCGTTTTGCTGTGGCTAAGCCCACTGAAGAGACCGTCATGATCCGCGCTGACAAGGAAGTCCGCTATGAGGACTTTATGGGCGTGGTCAACCAACTCCAAACCGATGGCTTCTTCAAGGTCGGCCTGATCAACGAAGACCTCAGCTAGTTTGATCTGATTTTTCCGCTTCGGCGGGACGCGGTCCCCGTGGTCTTGATGACCCCGGGGATTTTTGCGTTTTGGGGGCTAGATGAGAACCGCCGTTAGCCTTTTGCCGTCGTGGCCGGTGATGCGCATGGGCACGATCTGACCGAGAATTTGGCTAAGATCCGTCTCACCCTCAAAGCGAATTTCGCTAAAATCATCAGCCCGCGCGGTACCGGCTCGCTCAACCAGTCCCGATAGGACCTTGCCGATCTGGTCCTCGAGGTGGCGGATCAGGGCCGCGTCGCCAGCTGCCCGCAGGCGCTCTGCCCGGCGCTTGATCAGGCCGCGGTCAAGCTGCGGCATCCGCGCGGCGGGTGTGCCGGGGCGGGGACTGAAGGGAAAGACGTGTAGGAAGGCTAGACCCGTCTGCTCGACCAGGGCCACCGTATTGTCGAACATCTCGTCCGTCTCGGTGGGAAAGCCTGCGATCAGGTCGGCGCCAAAGGCAACATCGGGCCGCACGGCGCGCACGCTGGCGACCAGATCCAGCGCCTGTTGGCGCGAGTGTCGCCGCTTCATGCGCTTGAGGATCATATCGTCCCCCGCCTGCAAGGACAGGTGCAGATAGGGCATCAGGCGCGGCTCCTCAGCCATACAGCGCAGGAGGTCGGGATCGATCTCTGCGGCATCAATGGAGGAGAGGCGAAGGCGGGGTAGGTCTGGCACCAGCTTCAAGATGCGCGCTACCAGTTGGCCAAGGGTCGGCTGGCCGGGTAGGTCGCTGCCCCAAGAGGTGACATCGACGCCGGTCAGAACCACTTCGCGATAGCCCTCGGCGGTCAGACGGCGGATCTGCTCGACCACTTCGCCCGCAGGGGCCGAACGAGAATTGCCCCGACCAAAAGGGATTATGCAGAAGGTGCAGCGATGGTCGCAGCCGTTCTGGACCTCGACATAGGCCCGCGCTCGCTCCTTGAGCCCGTCGATCAGGTGGCCTGCCGTCTCGCGCACCGACATGATGTCGTTGACCCGAACGCGCGGGGCATCGGGGGCGGCGATGGCATAGGCTCCGGCATGGGTCTTCTCAGCATTGCCGAGCACCAGATCAATTTCTTCCATCGCCCCGAAGGCTGCGGGGTCGATCTGGGCCGCGCAGCCTGTGACGATCAGGCGGGCGTCTGGCCGCTCACGGCGCATCTTGCGAATGGCTTGGCGCGCTTGGCGCACCGCCTCGCCGGTCACCGCGCAGGTGTTGAAGATCACCGCATCGCTCAGACCATCCTCCGCCGCGCGCTTGCGGATCACTTCGGACTCATAGGCATTGAGGCGGCAGCCAAAGGTCACCACCTCGACATTTTGGTTCTCAGTGAAGGTGGGAGCGATCGGATTGCTCACGGAAGTTCGCCCTCATAGTCGAGGGTCACAGCACCGGTCATCAACACATGGTCGTCATTGGCCCGCCAAGCAATGTGAAGTTCTCCGCCGTCGAGCACCAGCGTGGCGTCCCGACCGGTCAAGCCTCGGCGGTGGGCGGCGACCAGAGCCGCGCAGGCTCCGGTCCCGCAGGCCTTGGTCAGGCCAGCGCCCCGTTCCCAGACCTTAAGGCGGATGCGGTCGGGGCTGAGGATCTGGGCAAAGCCCACATTGACCCCTTCTGGAAACAGAAAATGGTGCTCGATCATCGGGCCGACCTCGCGCACGGGGGCGGTCTCTATGTCGCGGACAAAGAACACCACATGCGGATTGCCCATATTGACGCAGCCCGGCGTATGCAGGATCGGCGCGTCAATAGGGCCGACCTGAAGCTCGATGCCGACCGTGTCCATTTCTTGAGACAGGGGGATCTGCGTCCAGTCCAGACGCGGCGCGCCCATATCGACTGTGACGCCCGCTTGGCCTTCAGGCGGACGGCTTGCGCCGAGGAGCCCGGCTGCCGTTTCAATGGTGACGCTGGCCGCGCCGGTCTCATCCAAGAGCAGTTGGCCTACGCAGCGTGTGGCATTGCCGCAGGCCTGCACCTCGGTACCATCCGCATTCCAGATGCGCATGAACAGATCAGCGCGGCTGGAGGGCTCCAAAAGGATGAACTGGTCACAGCCGATAGCGCCATCGCCGCGTGCCGACAGGGCCCGGACCTGATCAGGGGTCGGGCGATAGGGGCTGCGGCGGGCATCGACGACGATGAAGTCGTTGCCAAGACCGTTCATTTTTAGAAACCGGTGGGTCATAGCTTTCCTATAGGCCAACCGCGCGCGGGATGCACCTAGGGAGCGGCTGAGCCATAAAGGTCTCTTGCCGCTTCAGAACAATGATCTAGGGTTAGGACTAAGATTACCCCGCCCCGGACGATAGAGACGCCGTGACCCATCCCGCCCTGACCCGTACCCTTGCCGCCCTGACCTTCATTGTGGCGACAGGCCTTTGTGTCGCCAGTTTCGCCCAATCCACCCCCTCGACCCTCAAGGCCTCGTCCATGACCGAACAGACCGCAGACCCCTTTCAGTGGCTGGAAGAGGTGGAGGGCAAGCGCGCGCTCGATTGGGTGGGGACGGAGAATAGGCGCAGTCTGGATCTGTTACAGGCCGATCCGCGTTTTGCCCGTCTCAATCAACAGGCCCTGACCATCGTCAATGCCACCGACCGGGTGCCGATGCCGTCGTTCCGCGCGGGTGCGATCGACAATTTCTGGCAGGATCAAGCGGCGGTGCGCGGCCTGTGGCGGCGAACCAGCCTTGAAAGCTATCGAAGCCCCAATCCCGTTTGGGAAACGGTTCTCGATATTGACGCCCTCGCCAAGGCCGAGGGGGCCAACTGGGTCTATAAGGGCGCCAACTGCCTTGCCCCCGAAGAGCGGCTCTGTCTGGTGTCCCTATCTGATGGCGGCAAGGATGCGGTCGAGGTGCGCGAGTTCGATTCCAAGGCCAAAACCTTTGTTGCCGGGGGTTTCCACCTGCCAGCGGGCAAACAACAGGCCGCTTGGATCGATCAGGATACCTTGCTGGTCGGCCGTGAATGGACAGCGGGCAATGTCACTGAGTCGGGCTATCCCTACACCATCAAGCGCCTCAAGCGCGGCCAAGCTCTGTCAGAGGCGACCGAGGTCTTTTCGGGGACCAAGACCGATGTCGGCGTCTGGCCGGGGGTCATTCGCGATGCGGAGGGCCGCCATGTGGCCGACTATATCACCCGCGCGGTCGGCTTCTTTGACAGCGAATATTACATCCTAACGGCTAAGGGCCCCGTGCGCCTGCCGGTGCCGACCAAATCCAGTTTTCAGGCCTATCTGGATGGTCAGGCGGTCTTTACGCTGGAAGAGGCTTGGACGCCCAAGGCCGG
The DNA here is from genome assembly GCA_041182245.1 of Pseudomonadota bacterium. GTDB lineage: Bacteria > Pseudomonadota > Alphaproteobacteria > Caulobacterales > Caulobacteraceae > CAISGS01. The sequence continues at coordinate 36,042 of JBEGNZ010000011.1, forward strand.
TGGCCAGACCTTTGCGCAAGGTGCCCTGGTTAGTTTTGATCTGGCCAAGGCTATTGCCGATCCCGCTTCGATCCAGCCCAGCCTGATCTTCGCGCCCAATGACCGCCAATCGATCGATGGGGTCGGATCGACCAAGTCCCGTCTGGTCTTTACCCTGACCACCAATGTCGCCGGCCAGATCATGAGCTACGGCCATGGCCTCAAGGGCTGGACCGGCAAGGCCCTTGACCTGCCCGCTCCGGCGACCCTAGGTGTGGTCACGGCCAGTGATCGGGATGATCAGCTCTTTGTTTCGGCCACCAGCTTCCTGATGCCCACCTCCCTTTGGCTGGCCGATGCCGCCTCGGGCCTGACCCATGAGGCCAAGTCTGCTCCAGCGCGGTTCGATGCCAGCGGTCTGGTCACCGAACAGTTTGAGGTCACATCTAAGGACGGCACCAAGGTTCCCTATTTCGTCGTCCGCCGCAAAGACCTCGCCTTCGACGGCAAGGCCCCGACCCTGCTCTATGCCTATGGCGGCTTTCAGATCTCCATGACCCCGGCCTATTCGGGCCTGACGGGGAAGCTGTGGCTAGAGCGTGGCGGGGTCTATGTGCTGGCCAATATCCGCGGCGGCGGTGAGTTTGGACCGGCTTGGCATCAGGCGGGCCTAAAGACCAAGCGCCAGGTGATCTATGATGACTTTGCCGCTGTGGCCGAGGACCTGATCGCGCGCAAGATCACCAGCCCGCGCCATCTGGGTATTCAGGGTGGCTCTAATGGTGGCCTCTTGATGGGGGTGCAACTGACCCAAAGGCCGGACCTTTGGAATGCGGTGGTGGTGCAGGTGCCCTTGCTCGACATGCTGCGCTATAATCAGTTGCTCGCAGGGGCCTCTTGGATGGCCGAATATGGCGATCCGGCAGATCCAGTCGAGGGAGCCTTTTTGCAGCGCCTATCGCCCTATCATAATCTGAAGCCGGGCGCGGTCTATCCTGAGCCCTTCTTCGTCACCTCGACCAAGGATGATCGGGTCCATCCGGGCCATGCGCGAAAGATGGCCGCCAAGATGCAGGCCATGGGCCTACCGTTCCTCTATTATGAAAATACTGATGGAGGCCACGCGGCGGCGGCAAACCTGAAAGAGTCGGCCAAGCGCGTCAGCCTAGAGATGGTCTATCTGTCTCGAAAGCTGATGGACTGATCAGCCATGGACCAGATCGTGTCTAAACTGTCTCCCTTTGTGACCGCTCATCCGACGCCTTTGGCGAGCACCAAGTTTCACGACCCCGACCTGACCGCCAAGGGTGAGGTCCGGGCCAGCGTTGATATGGCCGGGCTGAAGACCCTTTGGTTCAATACTGGAACCCTGTGCAATCTCACCTGCCTGAACTGCTATATTGAAAGCTCTCCGACTAATGATGCCCTGTCCTATCTGACGGCGGCGGAGGCCTTGGCCTATCTGGATGAGATCGCGGACATGAAGCTGCCGGTCGAAGAGATCGGTCTGACCGGCGGCGAGCCCTTTATGAATCCAGACATCCTGTCCTTGATCGCGGTTCCTCTACAGCGAGGTCTTAAGGTTCTGGTCCTGACCAATGGCATGAAGCCTATGGACCATCGCAAGGATGGCTTGCTGGCCCTGAAGGCGCAATATGGCGACCGCCTAACCCTCCGCGTCAGCCTTGATCACTATACGGGCCTAGTCCATGAAGCCGAGCGCGGCGTTGGTACCTGGGCCAAGGCGCTAGAGGGTCTACACTGGCTCTCCGTAAACGGATTTAATCTCGCCGTTGCGGGGCGAACCCTTGAAGGTGAAGGGGTCGACGAGGCTAGGGGCGGCTATCAGGCCCTGTTTGACGCCATGGGCATAGGGCTGGAAGCCACCAATCCCGCCGCCCTCGTGCTGTTTCCAGAGATGGATGCGCGGGTCGATGTGCCGGAAATTACCACGGCCTGCTGGGGCATATTGCATAAGGATCCGGCCGACCTGATGTGTGCTTCAAGCCGCATGGTGGTCAAGCGGCGGGGGGCTGATCGGCCCGCGGTCGTGGCCTGCACGCTCCTGCCCTATGATCCTCAATTTGAGTTGGGGTCTGATCTGGCCTCGAGTTTAGGGGCCGTGAAACTCAATCACCCCCACTGCGCCAAGTTCTGCGTCTTTGGTGGGGCGAGCTGTAGCGCAGCCTAGACCCGCAGGGCCTCGGCCAGAAGCCGTCCCTCGACCGCCCGGCTTGACCCCGCCCGCCAAGCCACGACGATCTCACGTGAGGGCGGCCGATCCTCGCCCGTGAGGCCCACCGGCCTAATGGTGACGCTGGCCCGCTCGGCGAGGCCTGACTCCACCGCCATGGCGGGCAGCAGGGATACGCCCAGTCCCGACCCGACCATCTGAACCAGAGTATGCAAGGACGTGGCGGCAAAATGGCTCTCGCCGGTCTTGCTGTTGGCCTTGGGCGGCTCTAGCCCGCAGGACGAGAGGGCATGATCGCGTAGGCAGTGACCGTCTTCGAGCAGGATCAGGTCATCACTGTCAATATGGTCCATCGATACGGGTCCGCCATGGCCCAGATGGTGACCGGGCGGCAAGGCGGCCATCAACTCATCATCTCCCACGCGGGCGGTGCGCAGGCCGGTGGTGTCATAGGGCAGAGCAATTAGGGCGGCGTCGAGCGCGCCGGACTTCAAGGCCACGACCAGCTTTGCCGTCATGTCTTCGCGCAGAAATAGCCGCAGCTTTGGAAAGCGGGTGCGCAGCAGCGGAAGGACGCGCGGTAGCAAGAAGGGCGCGATGGTGGGGATGACCCCTAACCGAAACCGGCCCGACAGGGGCTGGCCCGTGCTCTTGGCCGCCTGAACCAAATCCTCCGCCTGAGCCAAGATCTCGCCGCCGCGCCGCACCGCATCTTCACCGACTGCCGTCAGGATGACGCCGGACCTTGCCCGGTCCACGACCGGCGCGCCGAGGATCTTTTCCAGCTCTTGAATACCGGCCGAAAGGGTCGGCTGGGTGACATGGGCGGCCTCTGCCGCACGGCTAAAGGAGCCATGTTCGGCGAGGAGCTTGAGATAGTGCAGTTGGCGCAAAGAGGGCAGCATGGGGTTATTATAGGCTTGGTCTATCGAAATGCCAAAATCTATTGAGGGGGTGGGTAAGCCCTTTCCCCCTTGAGGGGGAGAGGGTCGGGAGAGGGGGGTGTTCATCCACTGCGCTCTTCGCCGCGTTCCCCACGAAACTAGGGGGCCAGCGGGCCACTTCCCGCCGGAGTGCAAGGGTCTGGGTCCCCGCCTTCGCGGGGAAGACGGAAGGAAGAAAAACAAGGCCCCCTACGGCGCTGCGCGCCACTCCCCCCAAAGGGGGAAGATCTAAGAACGACAAATCGTCCCCCTCTGTGGGAAGTACCGGCGAAGCCGGGCTAGGGGGCTCTATAGCCGATAGATTCGCTCAGTGGTGTAGCGCGACCCTTCTGAGGTCTGCCAACTGGAATAGAGGCCAAATTGGCTGAGGGTGAAGGGTTCGGATTTGAGGTCGCCATGGTTGGCGAGCCAAGCGATGACTTGGGCGGGATCGGTTCGGCCCAGATAGGCGAGCGTTACGTGCGGGGTATATTTGCGGCTATCGGGCTTAAGCCCTGCTCGGCGTGCGGCGGCTTCGCAGCGGCCCGCCAAGACCCGCAGGCCTTCATGGTCTTGCAAGCCCGCCCAGATGGCGGTGATGCGGTCGCCCTCGTCAAAGGCCCCCACACCGGACAGGCTGAGGGTCAGGGGCTTACCCGTGACCTTGGCCAGTTCGGCATCGAGATCTTCGGCCATGACCTCGGTCACATCGCCAAAAAAGCGCAAAGTGACGTGCAGGGCCTCCGCTGGACGCCACCTTGCCCCCACAATGCCGCATTGGCTGGGGGCAAGGCTCTGGGCCACCCCATCGGGGATGGCCAAGGCGGCGAACAGGCGGATCATGATGGCCTCTGGGCTAAAGGGCCTCAGCCCCTAGGGGCAAGGATTGGGCTGGGCATAGTGAAGGGCCTCGACGGCCTTTTCTATGTCGGATGTCCATTCCATCTGGAAGGCGTCAATATCGATCTTCAACTGGGACATGGTCGAGGCCCCGATGATGGTCGAGGTCACGAAGGGGCGACTGTCGCAGAACTTCAGAGCCAAGGTCTCGGGCAGGACGCCAAGCTCAGCCGCAAGGGCCAGATAGGACGAGATGGCGGCATCGGCACCGGGGCCTTCATAGCGCTGAAGGCGGTTATAGAGGGTCTTGCGCGCGCCAGCTGGCAGGGCCCCGTTCTGGTACTTGCCGGTCAAATAGCCTTGGCCGAGCGGCGAATAGACCAGCAGGCCGACATCTTCGCGCATGGCAATTTCAGCCAAGCCCAACTCGAACACGCGGTTGACGAGGCTGTAGGCATTTTGGATCGAGGCGATGCGTGGCAGGCCATGTTTTTCCGCCTCGGCGACAAAGCGCATGACGCCCCAAGGGCTTTCGTTGGACACGCCAATATGGCGGATATTGCCCTTTTCGACATGACGACCGAGATTGGCCAGAATGTCTTCGAACGGCTCAAAATCCATCGGATAGTCCGCATAGGTCATGCCGCCAAAGACCCGCAGGGCGCGGTCTGGCCAGTGCATCTGATAGAGGTCGATATAGTCGGTCTGCAGGCGCTTGAGTGACTTCTCCACCGCCTCATCGATCTGGGCCTTGGTGTGACGGGTCATGGACTCGTTTTCGCGGGTCCAGCTCATGGGGCTGCGACCGGCAATCTTGCTGGCCAAGATGACCTTGTCGCGCTTGCCGCTGGCCTTGAACCAGGTGCCGATAATCCGCTCGGTCGAGCCTTGGGTCTCGGGCTTGGGCGGGACCGAATACATTTCAGCCGTGTCCCAGAAATTGATCCCGGCATCTAGAGCATAGTCCATCTGCTCATGGCCTTCGGCCTCGGTATTTTGGTCGCCCCAGGTCATGGTGCCAAGGCACACGCGCGAGACCTGAAGGCCGGTGCGGCCAAGTTCAGAATAGTCCATAAAATTCCCCCGCCCTCAGGCCATTTCGCAAAACTAACACCCTCTCGCCACAGCGAGATTTCGACTGACGTTCTGGTTCAAACGGACGTTTGATGCAATTCCAATCGTTATGTTTAAACATTCTGACGAAACCATTATGCCGAGGTGCTTGCGAAACTGCGCCATTGACCCAATATAGGGGAGGTGCCCAATGTTGGGCGTTAGAAAAGGGCTATGACTCGATGAGCGACCTCAACCGCGGCTATGCGCGTCCGATCCCGGTGGATCACGCCGACATGTCGGTGGATACGGGCCTGCGATCCTTCATGCTGGGCGTTTACAACAAGGTGGCCTTGGGCCTGCTCTTGTCGGCTGCCTTGGCATTCCTGACCTCCAGTTTCCCCCCAGTGCGGGATCTCATGTTCCGCGTCGTCGAGGGCCGTCTGGTTGGCATGACGATCTTGGGCATGATTGTATCCTTCGCCCCACTGGCAGTGATTCTGTTTTCAAGCTTTGCCCTGCGGAACCCGACGGAAAAGTCAGCCGGTATCACCTACTGGACGATCGTTTCTCTGATGGGCGCATCCTTGGGCGTGGTGATGCTGGTCTATACCGGCGCTTCCGTCGTCTCGACCTTCCTGATCACGTCTGCGGCCTTCGGGGCTCTAAGCTTGGTGGGTTACACCACCAAGAAGGACCTGACCGCAATGGGCAGTTTCCTGATCATGGGCCTGATCGGAATTGTGTTGGCCTCGATCGTCAACATCTTCCTGAAGTCTTCGGCCATGGCCTTTATGGTCAATGTGCTGGGCGTGCTGATCTTTTCCGGTCTGATCGCCTATGACACCCAGCGTCTGAAGATGAGCTACTATGAGATGGGCGGCGACAAGGCGGCTATGGGCGTGGCGACCAACTTTGGCGCGCTGAGCCTCTATCTGAACTTCATCAACCTGTTCCAGTTCTTGCTGTCGCTGCTCGGCGATCGTCGCTAGATCTGGTTTCGGTATTCTTAGGAAGGGCCCCGGTGAAAGCTGGGGCCCTTTTCTGTTGCACCCTAATCCACCACCGCAAATTTGCCCCTGTCGAAGATTTTCAGCACCTGTTCTAGTTCATGTCCGCGTTTGAGGATCATGCCGCCTTGCCCGATCACGGCAAAGGCCCCCTGTTTGCGCGCCAGAGCGGGCCGCTTTTCGATCCTATAGATCGGCTGTTCAGCCGCATGTTTGAACACCGAGAACTGAGCATAGTCGCGCACACCGTCGATGGCATAGTCACGCCATTCGCCCGCCGCGACCATCCGGCCATAGAGCCGCAAAAGCCGCTCCAACTCGCGACGTTCAAAAAAGGTGACGGGGGCAACTGGGGTGCCAGAAGGATCAACGCTCATGGACAGACCCTAACGATAAATTTCGCCGCGTCAAAAGCCGTTGCGCGAAAGTCACGCCTGCTAGACCTTGAGCGGCGCTGTAGCAAAAGCGCCTTGAAATGACCTTATTTCCGACTTGGAGGTGCCTGTTTGCCCAGCGATCTTGCCCTTGTCGAACGGTGGTGAGCCCCAAGGTCTCGGACCCTGAACAGCCCCCCCAGCCCCCCTGATCCCGGGGCCCCATCGCTCGACGCCCTTAAGGCTCTCGAATGGCTCAGTTGCCCCACCCCTGTCGGGCCTTCGTGAAAAGAGCGAATAAAGCGGCATAAAGAGCCCGCACGGTCTTCCCCTCAGACCGTGCGGGCTTCATGCTGTCTGGAGCAGATAAAGGGACCCAGTTGAGGCCCCTGAAAATGAGGAGGAAACCTTATGACCACCACCGCCACTGGCCGCCTCGCGGGCCGCGCCTGCATCATTACCGGTGCCGCATCCGGCATTGGCCGCGCGACGGCTGAGCTCTTTGCTTCCGAAGGCGCGAGGGTTTTGGCCGTGGACCGTCCCGGCACCGACCTTAGCTTTACCGGCGATATTCAAGGGCTCGGCATCGACATCACCGGCGATGACGCGCCCAAAACAATCATTGATACGGCCCTTAGCGCCTTTGGAAAGATTGACGTGGTCTATAATAATGCCGGCGTCAGCGGCAGCGCCCCGGCCTCTGAAACCACCGACGATATGTTTGATCGGGTGCTGGCGGTGAATCTGCGCGCCGCCTTCCGCATTACCCGCCAGGCCGCGCCCCATTTGATCGCCTCACCCCACGGTAGGATCATTGCCACAGCCAGCATCATGGCTAAGTTCAGCGATAATGGTCTGGTCGCCTATTCGGCCTCTAAGGCTGGGGTGGTTGGTATGATCAATAATTTCGCGTTGGAGCTTGGGCGCCATGGGGTGACGGCTAATGCCATCCTGCCTGGGGCCATCGCCACCGGCATGACGGCGGCCAGCTTTGCCAATCCTGATATTGCTAAGATCTGGGCCAAGAAGGCGGCGATGAAGCGTTTAGGTGCCCCCATCGATATTGCGCGGGCGGCCCTGTTCCTCGCCTCAGACGATGGCGGTTTTGTAACCGCCCAGGCGCTGGGCGTTGACGGCGGCTTGATGCTGCGGGTCTAGACGCTCTGCTCGAAGCGGGCCTGCGAGATGTCTCACAGGCCCGTCAAGGGCAATTAGGACATCAGGCCCTGCATGGTGGCCATAACCAGACTAAAGGCGCGCAGATCGCCCGAAGTGGTCGCGGCCATCTTGTTCATGGCATAGGCATAGGTTGTGTGGTTCTCCAGATCGATAATGATCAAGGAGCCGCCATAGCCACCCCAATAGATGCATCGATCGTGGGGCAGCGGCATCATTTCTGACTTCAGGCCAAAGCCCATACCATAGCGCACCGGCGTGCCGAGGATCAGGTCCTTGCCTTCGATCTGAACCTCTAGGGCGCGGTTACATCCGGCTTCGGACAGGAACCGTTTGCCCTTGGCCATGCCGCCATTGGCCAAGATGGCGTGAATTTCAGCGACAGAGCGCGCATTGCCTTGGCCCCCCGCCGCTGGGATCTCCGCCGCACGCCAAGCTCGGTCGCGCGTAGAGAGCGGATTGATCGGGGGGTTGGACTGCATATTGTGTGACAGCTCATTGGCTTCGCCGTCGGCCGTGATGCCGCCCACAGGCGGCGGAATCAGATCGGCGACGCGGGCATCATGTTCTGGCCCCATGCCAATGTGGAAGTCCGCACCCAGCGGCTCGGCCACTTCCTTGCAGAAGAAGGTGCCGATGGTCTGGCCGGTGACGCGGCGTACCACCTCCCCGATCAGATAGCCCTGGGTCATGGCGTGGTAGCCAGGGGCCGTGCCGGGGGGCCAGAACGGGGCCTGCGCCGCCAAGAGGCTGGTGGCCTTTTCCCAATCATAAAGATCGGTCGGAGCGAGGGGCTCTTTCCAGCCGGACAGGCCCGATGAGTGGCTCATCAGATGGCTGACCTTGACCTCGGCCTTACCGTTGGCGGCAAATTCGGGCCAATATTTGGCCACCGGCGCATCAAAATCCAAATCGCCCCGGTCGGCCAGCATCAGGGCCACCAAGAAGGTCATGGTCTTGGTGGTGGAATAGACATTGACGATGGTGTCCCTTTCCCAGGCGCGGCTCTTGGCCTCGTCGGCAAAGCCGCCCCAAAGGTCAACCACGGTCTCGCCGTTCAAGGTCGCGGTAAAGCCAGCGCCAATGTCCGCACCATTATTGAGGTTGTCCTCGAAGGCCGCTCTTACGCCCGCGAACCGATCGCTCGCCAAGCCATTTGCAACAATCCTGCTCATCCCTGTCTCTTTCTTAAGGCTCACCCGTTTGCCGGGCTCTGATTGGACGAGATTAGAGAGTATTTTTAGGCGTGCGGCTAGCGGCGAACCACCCAGCAGATCAGGGTTTTGCTTCAGGGGCCTTGAGGCTGAGGCTACCGATAATGCGGCCGCCCTTTGCGCCTTGAACGAGGATCACGCTTTCAAGCCCATCATCGGCACTGTCGGCCTCCAGCGCGGGAAGGCTGTAGGACTTTGGCTTACCGGTCCAAGACCCGAGCCGAACCAGTTCGCGGACCACATTATGATAGACCATGGTCTTGCCACGGTTTTCGCCGCGCTTGATTTCGACCGACTGGTCGGCGGGATCATAGCGGACCAGCCAGACCTCAGCCCCACCCTTGGGATAGCGACCTGCGCCAATAGTGATACGCGTTTCAGAGCGCTGTCGGACCTGGGGACTGGGCAGGCCCTTGGTGCGCCCCGCCCTACGGATCAAGGGATCGACCTTGTCGGCATGGATAGCTGCAGTCTCAGAGGTGCCATTGACCACGATCTGCGGGGTATAGACCTCGCGGCCACCCATGCGCTTCATATAGGCGCGTTGGCGGGCCGAGTAGTCTTCCTTGGCGAATGTATCGCGCCAGCCAAGATAGTCCCAATAGTCGACCGCATAGGTCAGGACCAAAATACCTGGGCGATCGGCCACCTCTCCCATCAGGTCATCGGCCTTCAGGCAGGACGAACAGCCTTGGCTGGTAAACAACTCTACGACCACAGGGCTCTTGGCCAAGGCGTTGGCCGAGGTCAGGGCAAGGGAGGTCGTGAAGGTCAAGAGGCCAACAAGGCCGAGGATCAAGGGTCTCAAAATACGCATGGGCTGCACTTAAGCCAGATTCCCATCAAAAAGCCCCTCAACTTGGCGTGAGGAGCACCGCCGCACCGGAAAAAATCATCCGGTACGGCGGGCTAGACTCAAACTCTGCGGATTAGCCTGCGTCGCGGGCCAGATTGCGCAGCACATAGTTCAAAACGCCGCCGTTCTTGAAATAGTCAAGTTCGGTCGGGGTATCGATACGGCAGACAACGGGGAAGCGAGCGACCCGGCCATCGGAAGGACGATAGAGTTCAACCGTCAAGGTCTTGCGCGGCGCGACATCCGCCAGACCGCGGATCGAGACAATTTCGTCACCGATCAGGTTCAGCTTCTGCCAGCCATCAATCTTGAACTGCAGGGGCAGGACGCCCATGCCGACCAGATTGGAGCGGTGGATGCGCTCGAAGGACTCGGCGATCACGGCGCGGACACCGAGCAGCTTGGTGCCCTTGGCCGCCCAGTCGCGCGACGAACCGGTGCCATATTCCTTACCGGCAAAGATCACCAGCGGACGGCCTTCACCTTCGTAGCGCATGGCCGCGTCATAGATGGCCATCACGTCACCCGAGGGATAGTGCTTGGTCACGCCACCTTCGATTTCCGGGGTCATCCGGTTACGGATGCGAATGTTGGCGAAGGTGCCGCGCATCATGACCTGATGGTTGCCCCGGCGCGCGCCATAGCCGTTGAAGTCGATCGGATCGACGCCATTGGCGATCAGGTACTTGCCTGCTGGCGACGAGGCCTTGATCGAACCGGCCGGAGAAATGTGGTCGGTGGTGATGGAGTCGCCGAACATGCCCAGGATGCGGGCCTCGGCTATGTCGGTCACCGGCTTGGGCGTCATGCTCATATCGGTGAAGTAGGGTGGGTTCTGGACGTAGGTCGAATCGTCTTCCCAGCCATAGGTTTGGCCACCGGAGACGGCGATGCCTTGCCAGTGCTCGTCACCCTTGAAGACGTCGCTATAGCGGGCGCTGAACAGGGCGTTGGTGACGACGGCGCGCTGGATCTCGGCGATCTCTGCCGAGGTTGGCCAGACGTCCTTGAGGAATACGGGCTGGCCGTCCGAGCCGGTGCCCAAGGGCTCGCTCGTCAGGTCGATGCTCATATTGCCAGCTAGGGCATAGGCGACCACCAGGGGCGGCGAGGCCAGATAGTTGGCGCGCGTATCGGGATTGACCCGGCCTTCGAAGTTGCGGTTGCCCGACAGGACCGAGACGGCGACCAGATCGCTGTCCTGAATGGTCTTGGTCACGGCTTCGGCCAGAGGGCCGGAATTGCCGATACAGGTGGTGCAGCCATAGCCGACCAGATTAAAGCCCAGAGCATCCAGATGCTCGGTCAGGCCCGCCTTGGCCAGATAGTCAGTGACCACTTGCGATCCGGGCGCCAGCGAGGTCTTGACCCAAGGCTTGGTCTTCAGGCCCAGCTCATTGGCCTTCTTGGCCACCAGACCGGCCGCGATCAGGACGCTGGGGTTGGAGGTGTTGGTGCAGGAGGTGATGGCCGCGATGACCACGTCGCCATTGCCAAGGTCATGGCCTTCGCCGGGGACCTCGACGCGGGCATGGTCGCCGGGCTTGCCGAATTCACCGGCCAGCGCTTCCTTGAACTTGGCCGCCGACTCGCTGAGCAGCACCCGGTCTTGCGGACGCTTGGGACCGGCCATCGAGGGCTGGACCGAACCGAGGTCCAGATCCAGCGTGTCCGAGAAGACGGGATCTTCGGCACCGGGCTCGAGCCACATGCCTTGGGCCTTGGCATAGGCCTCAACCAGTGCCACGCGCTCAGGCGTGCGTCCCGTAGCGGTCAGGAAGTCGATGGTGGCTTGGCTGACAGGGAAGAAGCCGCAGGTGGCGCCATATTCAGGGGCCATGTTGGCGATGGTCGCCTGGTCTTCCAAGGTCAGGGCGGTGACGCCTTCGCCATAGAACTCGACGAACTTGCCGACGACGCCCTTCTTGCGCAGCATCTGGGTGACGGTCAGCACCAGATCGGTGGCGGTGGCGCCTTCGGGCAGGGTGCCGGTCAACTTGAAGCCGATCACTTCGGGGATCAGCATCGGGATCGGCTGGCCCAGCATGGCGGCTTCGGCCTCGATACCGCCCACGCCCCAGCCCAGAACGGCTAGGCCATTGATCATGGTGGTGTGGCTGTCCGTGCCGACCACCGTGTCGGGATAGGCCACCTCGACGCCGTCGGCAGCGGCCGTCCAAACGGTCTGGGCCAGATATTCCAGATTGACCTGATGGCAGATGCCGGTCCCGGGAGGCACGACGCGGAAATTGTTGAAGGCTGACGAGCCCCAACGCAGGAAGCGGTAACGCTCCAGGTTGCGCTCATATTCGCGTCCGACATTCTTGGCGGCAGAGTCAGCGCCGCCGAAATAGTCGACCATCACCGAGTGGTCGATGACCAGATCGACAGGGTTGAGCGGGTTGATCTTTTCAGGGTCGGCACCGAGATGGGTCATGGCGTCGCGCATGGCGGCCAGATCGACCACGGCCGGAACGCCGGTAAAGTCCTGCATCAGCACGCGGGCGGGGCGGAACGAGATCTCGTGCTCGGTCTTGCCCATATTGTCGATCCAGGCCGAGATGGCGCGCAGATCGGCTTCACCGACGCTATTGCCGTCTTCGTTGCGCAGGAGATTTTCCAGCAGCACCTTCATGGACATGGGCAGACGCGAGACATTGGCCAGACCGGCGGCTTCGGCGGCAGGCAGGCTGTAGTAGGCATAGGTCTTGTCGCCAACAACGAGGTCGCGGCGAGTCTTTAGGCTATCATGCGATGACATACGAAAAATCCTTTCGTTAGGTCCCGTCCCCGGGACTGTCTTGCGCCGCCCGAACATCGGTAGCGGAGGATCGCGCGCATCTTGGACCGGACACACAGCGTCCGACCCCGCGCCGCGTAAGCCCCGCACGGCGTGCTGTTCATACTCGCCTAAGGGCCCTTCGTCCATTCATCTGAAAGGGACATTCTGTCTGGGCGCAAGCTGGTCTATGAAGAGGGATGATTTGCGCCGTCCATATGCAGAATTTGGCCCTTATCCGTGGCGAACGGCTCCTGTTTCAGGGACTGAACCTCAGCGTGTCTGCAGGCGAGGCCGTGGCCCTGACCGGGGCCAATGGCTCGGGCAAGACCAGCCTGTTGCGGGCCATTGCCGGTTTAATTCGGCCCCATGCGGGCGACGTTCAGTTCGAGGGGCCGCAAGGCGCACTCGAGCCCGAAGATGCCCGTAGCCAAGGGGTGCATCTGCTGGGTCACCAAGATGGGTTCAAGGCGACCCGCACGGCCTGGGAAGAGCTGCTTTTTCAAGTTCAATGGACCGGTGGCACTGAAGTTAGTGCAAGGGCGGCCAGTGCACGGCTGGATCTGGACCGTTTGGCGGGGCTGGAGGTGCGCAAGCTCTCTGCGGGTCAAAGGCGGCGCCTAGCTTTGGCGCGACTGGTGGCCAGTCCCCGGTCTCTGTGGCTGCTGGACGAGCCCATGGCGCCGCTGGATACAGCGCGTAGAGCCGTTTTCGGGGACCTGATGGCGCAGCATTTGGCTGACGGCGGCATGATCATTGCGGCCGTGCATGATCCCCTTCCGATCGCGGCGAGGGCCTGCGACCTGTCCAGTGCGATGGGGCCATCAGCATGAACGGCTTTTGGGTCATGTTGCGCCGAGAAATGGCCATGGCTTGGGGCCGAGGGGGCGGGCCGCTTTTGGCCCTGACCTTCTTTGTCGCGACCGCCACCTTGCTGCCCCTTGCCGTGGGCGCCTCTCCAGCCCGTTTGGCAGCCGTCGCGCCGGGCTCGGCTTGGCTGGCCTTGGCTTTGGCCAGTCTTCTGTCGCTCGAGCGCCTGTTTGAACGCGACTATGAGGATGGAACGCTGGACCTCTTGGCGCTCGGTCCTGTGCCGCTAGAGGCGGTAGCCTTTGCCAAGGGCCTCGCCCAGTGGCTGACCAATGGCGCACCTCTGGCCTTGGCTGCGCCGGTGGTGGCGGTGGCCTTGGGCGCAGAACTTCGTCTTGTGCCCCTGATTTTCGTTAGCGCCCTGATCGGCGGGCTAGGCCTAGCCTTTACCGGCGGTATTGGTGCGGCCTTGAGCTTGGGAAGCAAGAGGGGCGGCGTCTTGATTGCGGTTTTGGTCCTGCCCCTGTTCGCGCCGCCCGTGATCTTTGGCGCGGGTGCCATTGAGGCCTTTGCCGGGGGTCTCGATTGGCATCCAGCCATGGGTCTTTTGTCGGCCTATGGACTGGCTGCCGCAGCCCTGGGACCCTTTGCCATGGCGGCAGCCTGTCGAAACGCCCTATCTTGAACCCTAACCTATTTTGAGCCTAGCCAGCGACAATCACGCACTTGCCGCCAGAGCGCACCCCCGCTATCGAGATATGATGTTCCAAGCCCTCGCCAATCCTCAACGGTTTATGGACTTTTCACGATGGGCCGCGCCTCTCGTGGGCATCATCGCCGTGATCCTAGTTGCCATGGGTCTGTGGCTGACCTTTACCGTGCCCGAGGACTATCAGCAGGGCGATACGGTGCGGATGATGTTCATCCATGTGCCCGCCGCCTATATGGCCATGTTCTGTTATGCCTGTTTGGGCGGGGCTAGTTTTATGGGCCTGGTCTTTCGCCATTCTCTGGCCGATGCAGCCGGGCGAGCCTGCGCACCGTTGGGCGCTGGTTTTACCTTTCTGGCGCTGGTCACGGGCTCTCTTTGGGGCCGGCCCATGTGGGGTACCTGGTGGGTTTGGGATGCGCGCATGACCTCGGTGCTGGTCCTGCTGCTGCTCTATATCGGCTATATGGCCCTGCAAGCGGCCATTGATGACGAGGTCAAGGCGGCGCGCGCGGCCTCGATCGTAGCATTGGTTGGGTTGATCAATCTGCCGATCATCAAGTTTTCCGTCGACTGGTGGAACACCCTGCATCAACCGGCCTCGGTCTTTCGGGCCGGTGGTCCGGCCATGCCGCCCGATTATCTGTGGCCCCTAGCGCTTATGGCCATTGGCTATATGGCCCTGTTTGGCAGTCTTTGGATGGTGCGGGTTCGTTCTGAGGTCTGGCGCAAGCGGGCCAATGGGCTGGCCCTTCAGGCGGCAGGATGACCATGCTCGATCTTGATCCTGGAAAATATGGGGCCTTTCTTTGGCCAGCCTTCGCCATCTCGGCCCTTGTGATTGGGTGGATGGTGATCGACAGCCTGTCTAGCGCTCGGCGCTGGCGCAAGGAGGTCCAGCGGCTCGAGGCCTTGCATTCCGACGTAAAGGACGCGTCCCGCCCATGAAGCGGCTGATGGCCCTCTTGCCTCTGGTGGCGCTGGCGGTGTTGGCGGTCCTGTTCGTCACCTACGGCCTGCACCGTGATCCCAATATCAAACCCCAAGCTCTGGTCGGCCAACCGGTCCCTGCCATGGCGTTAGCGCCGCTTGAGGGCGGCGCCCCGGAAGAGGTCAGGCAGGCGGCGATGATGGCGGCGGCCACAGGCACACCGACGGTGATCAATCTCTTTGCCTCTTGGTGTGCGCCCTGTGAGGTGGAGCATCCCGTCCTTCTCGCCCTTCAGGCTCAAGGGATCACAGTCATTGGCATTGCCTATAAGGATGACCCGGCCAAGACTGAGGCCTTCCTCCAGCGCCTCGGCAATCCCTATTCGAAGGTATTGGTCGACCCTACGGGCCGGGCGGGTGTCGAGTTTGGCATTTCGGGCGTGCCGGAAAGCTTCCTTATCGGGGTTGATGGGAAGGTCTTGGCCAAGTTTAGCGGCCCGATGACCCCCGCCGATGCCGAGGCCCTTCTGGCAAGGGCCCCTTAAGCCCAATCCCCCAATCTTAACCCTTGGCTAACCATAAATCAGGCAAGGTCGCGGCATCTTTTCAGTAAAGGTTGCGCGCTTGACCCTGCCCATAGGATCACCCCAAACCGGTCCCATCACCTCGGCCCCTCGGCCCGCCTCGTCGCGGCTCGATATGCGGACCTTGGCGCAGAAACTGTTTTTTGACGCGGCCTTGGGTGAGAAGGCGCAGGTGCCCAAGGCGGCTCAGGCCAGCGAACCGGATTTGGTTCCTGTCCGGATTGAACCGATCAAAACCATGGGCCCCCCCGATGCGGAGCGTCCTGCCCGCATCCTTCGGCCAGGATCGCTGCTCGATATTCGCGTCTAGGGCTTAGGCTTGGCTTTCGACACCGCTGGAGCGGGGGTCTTAGCCGGGGTTGCTGCGGCCTGAGTCTTGGGGGCCAGCAGTTCGGCCATGGTCGGCTTGGCCACAGGCGTTGGCATTTTCGGCGTCTTGGCCACACCGCCATTTTTCAGCACATCGATGGCGCGCGTGAGCTGGAAGTCACCGGTTTTCAGGTCAAACCCAGCGGGCGGTGCTTCCGCAGGCTTGTGCGCCCCACGGCGCGTCTTGCCCTCTTGGGCGTCGAGCGCATTGGAGAAGCTGGCTTCGCTAAATTGGAAGGTTCGGTTGGCCAGCAGTTCGGCCTGTTCTTGACTGACGGCGACCTCAAGGTCTGGCTCGATGCCGGTCTTTTGGATCGAGCGACCCGATGGTGTGTAATAGCGTGCTGTGGTCAGCTTCAAGGCCCCGTCGGCACCGCCGCGAAGCGGGATAACCGTCTGGACTGAGCCCTTACCAAAGCTGGTGAGACCCACCACCTCGGCGCGCTTGCGATCTTGCAGAGCGCCGGCAACGATTTCCGCCGCCGAGGCCGAGCCGGAATTGATCAGCACGGTCATGGGCAGGCCGCCGGTCAGGTCGCCCGCTTGCGCATTGTAGCGTTCAATGTCCTTGGCATCGCGCCCGCGCTGGGACACCACTTCGCCGCCACTGAGGAACATGTCGGAAATGCCGATCGCTTGATCGAGCAGGCCACCGGGATTGTTGCGAAGGTCAAGGACCAGACCCTTCATATTGGGGTTCTTGGCCATCAGATCCTGCAGGGCAGAGGTTGCCTCCGAAGTGGTCTTTTCATTGAATGCCGAGACACGCAGATAGCCGTAGTCGCCTTCCATCCGCGCCTTGGCAGACTTCACATTGATGATTTCCCGAACCAGCTTGACGTCGAACGGTTCGGTCTTTCCGCGCACGACGGTGAGGGTCAGGGCCTCACCAGCCTTGCCGCGCATCTGCTTGACGGCGTCATTGAGGGCGAGGCCCAATAGGCTCTGGCCATTGATCGCGGTAATATAGTCGCCCGCTTGCAAACCCGCCCGCGCGGCGGGAGTGTCGTCCATCGGCGAGATGATCTTCACCGCGCCCTCTTCGCTAGTCACCTCAATGCCGAGCCCGCCATATTCGCCGCGCGTCTGATCGCGCATTTCGGTGAGGCTTTGCGCATTGAGATAGCCCGAATGGGGATCCAGCGAGGTCAGCATGCCGTCAATGGCCGCTTCGATCAGCTTCTTGTCTTCCGTCGGGGCGACATACTGGCTTTGCACCGTCGACAGGACGTCGCTGAACAGTTCCAGCATCCTGAAGGTATCGCCGCGCGGCGCGTTGGCCGAGGCCATAGCGCTCTGACTAATATAGGCCATGCTTCCCGCGCCGAGGACAAAGCAGGAAACACCGATCAGAAGGGACTTGCGCATGGCGACCTTGAAATAGCGAGTGAGGTACCCTGTACCGATAGTGCGTCTTTTCTAAGACGCCGCATCATCTGGGAACGAGAAAGATCGATAACCGATTTGACCAAAAGCGAAAGGGCGTGTGGTCAAGATCGAGCCTGCAGCCTGCCTATTTCCGTCTGGTTAACGATAATTGATCCCGGTTCTGACCATTTGCCGGTCCTATCCCGCGCCAGTGGAACGCAAGCTCGCCATCCAGCGGGCAGGGTCAACAGGCGAACCATCGCGCCGGATCTCCATATAGAGTTCTGGCGTCGGCCGGTCTTGATCGCTCATCCGGCCCACAGGTTCGCCCGCCGACAGGGTGCGTCCTGCTTCGGCGGTGGTCTGATCCATCCCGGCTAAGACCAGATGATAGCCGCTGCCCAGCCGCAAGATCAGGACCGTGCCCCAACCCTTGAGAGGACCCGCATATTCGACCGTGCCTTGGGTCGGTGCCCGAACACTGGCCCCCTTATCGGTGCGCCAAGTCCAGCCCGTAGATCGTCCTCCTCCGCCCGCGCCTGTGCGAGGGGCCGTCTGACCGAACCGGCGGATGAGAGTGCCTGCAGAGGGGTTTATGAAACGCGCATTGCGGATCGCGGCATCGTCGGGCCGCGATTTGGGATCATCCCGACTGGCAGTGCTGCCTTGACGCGGCAGGCCCTGCAACAGTTCGCGCAGGCTCTTGGCCCGCGCCGCGAGCTTCTTGAGGTCCTCACTGGCCAGTTGTGCATCGGCGGTCACGGCCTGTTCCAGCGCGGCCTTTTCTTGCAACAGGGCCTCGATCTTGGCGCGGCGGTCGGCAATGTCGCTTTCGGCTGTGAAGAGGGTTTCACTGGCGGCCGCCGTCTCTCGGCGCACACGCGCAATCTCCTGCACCTCGGCACTAAAGCCCTTGGCCCGACTGTGGAGTTCGGGGGTCACGGCTCTCATGAGGATCGCCGCCCGGACGGCATCCTTGGCGTTGGAGGGGTGGACCAAAAGGGCAGGAGGCGGGTTGCGGCCAAAGAGTTGCAAGGCGGCCAAGAGCCGCGAAAGCTGGTTCTGATTTTGGCCCAGGCTGTTGGCCAATTCACTTTCGCGTAGGTTCAGTTGAACCAGCTTGGCGCGGCTATCGCTGGCGGTCTGTTCACTGCGGTTTTGCTCAGCGGCCAGTTGGATCAGTTGGCTACGCAGGCTGTTCACGTCACGGCGCGCCTCGGTGGCCTGAGCGCGAAAGGTGTCGAGGTCGCGTTGACGGGCCTTGGCGCGGGCTTCGATACGAGCCAGGTCCTCGCGCGACGGAGCGGCTCCAACCACGGCTCCGGTGGTCAGAACGAGGATCACGGTCAAGAGGGCACCGAAGCGAAGCTGCATAGACCTAAGCCTAGCCGATCTGGGCGGGCTCGCCCAGTTGTCAGTCTCCCAGTTGTTAGTCGCGATGATAGGGCGAACCGGCAAGGATGGTGGTGGCCCTGTAGATCTGCTCGGCCAGCATGACCCGCGCGAGCGCATGGGGCCAGGTCTGGATGCCAAAGGCGATGGTGTCCTTGGCGCTGGCCAGAAGGCTGGCCTCCAACCCATCCGCGCCGCCAATGACGATGATCATCCGCCGATGGCCGTCATCGCGCAGGCGGCCAATATGGCTAGCCAGGTCGCGCGATTTGCGGGCGGTGCCATGTTCGTCACAGACCGCGAGCCATGCTGGACCGAGGGCTGTGATCTGGGCCATCAGGACCTCGGCCTCGGCAGCCTTGCCAGGCTTGCGGCTCTCGACCTCGATGATCTCGACAGGTCCCAGCCCCAAGGCGCGGCCGGTCGCTGTGGCCCGTGCCGCATAGTCTCGCGCTAGCGCGGCCTCTGGTGAGGCACCGAGGCGATGGACCGTCAGAAGGGTGATCTTCATGGGCGGGTCTGTTTAAGGTCCCTCGGATCAGATCCGAGGGGACCGGATCAGATGGCGATAGGCCGAGCCGGTGGCTCAACCGACCAGATCTTCTCGATATTGTAGAAGCTGCGCACTTCGGGTCGGAACAGGTGGACAATGACGTCCCCGGCATCGATCAGCACCCAATCGCAATGGGGCATGCCCTCGACACGCGCCTTACCAAATCCGGCTTCCTTAAGGGAGCGGATAAGGTGGTCGGCCATAGCGCCGACATGGCGATGCGAACGCCCAGAGGCCACGACCATACAGTCAGCCACGGAACTCTTGTCCGTCAGGTCGATGCAGACGAGATCTTCGGCCTTGTCGTCTTCGAGACGGGCAAGGATCAGGGCTTCCACAGAACCGGCGGGAAAATCTGCCGACAGGGCCGGGGCGCTGTCCGTCGAAGGGTCTATTGATGAGGCGTCGGCGAGGTTTGCCGAGGTCTCGGTCGCGCTTGGCGCGGTCTCACGATTCAGCGTGAAACTCCTTTTTGATCACTATGAAGAAGAACCCTATCACATCTCAGCGCCGGGGTCACCGTTGATCTGAATCAGCTTTTTGCGCCCAGGTGCCCTGCGCGGATGGCCGACGAAGAGGCGTGATTGAGCGGCGCATTGAGATAGACCCAGGCCGGTGCGGGGCGGCTGGCAAGGCCGTGGCTGGCGGCGTCATCAATGCGCGATGAGGCAAAGCGCTTGGCCGCGGGGGCAAAGCGGCTACGTAGCAAGCTGCCCGGTCTGGCGATGACCGCGACCGGCATGAGTTGCATGATCTGTAACCAACCGCGCCAGCGATGGAACTGGGCCAGATTGTCGGCCCCCATGATCCAGACAAACTGGACCCCGGGATGGCGGGCCTTGAGGGCGCGCAGGGTATCGATCGTGTATCTGGCCCCTATGCGAGATTCCACATCCGACACAATCATCGACAGGCCTTGGCTGGCCGTCTTTGCGACATTCCGGGTCTGAGCCATACGCTCGGACAGGTCCGCTGTTTGGCCAGCGGGCTTCAACGGGTTTTGCGGTGAGACGAGCCATAGCACCCGGTCCAGGTCGAGATGGGCCATAGCGGTGCGGGCCACATGGGCATGGCCCGAATGTGGGGGATTAAAGGAGCCACCGAACAGGCCGACCCTTTGACCCCGCTCCAGGTGAAACCCGGGACGCAGCGCCTTGGGACGACCGGCGTCAGGGCCGTGTCTGGCCTGTCCCGCGAACCACATATTTGAACGTCGTCAGTTGCTCGGCCCCAACGGGCCCTCTTGCATGTAGCTTATCGGTGGCGATGCCGATCTCGGCCCCAAAACCAAACTCGCCGCCGTCGGCAAACTGGGTCGAGGCATTGACCAGCACGATGGCTGAATCGACCTCAGCAATGAAGGCTTCGGCCACAGCGCTATTTTCGGTGATGATCGCGTCTGTGTGACCCGAGCCGTAGAGACGAATATGGTCGGCGGCACCGGCGACCCCATCGACGATCCGAACCGACAGGATCGGTGCCAGATATTCGGTGGTCCAGTCTTCCTGGGTGGCCGGGATCATCTGGGGAACGAGGGCGCAGGCCGCCGCGTCGCCGCGCAGCTCACAGCCAAGGGCCAAAAGGTCAGCAGCGATCGGAACCAGCAGGCGCTCTGCAGCGACCCTATCGATCAGCAAGGTCTCGAGTGATCCGCAGACCGAAACCCGGCGCAGCTTAGCATTGACCACAATAGCTCTGGCCTTGGCGAGGTCGGCATCTTGGTGGACGAAGGTGTGGCAAAGACCCTCAAGGTGTCCCAGAACCGGCGCGCGGGCATCGGCCTGCACGCGCGCGACAAGGCTCTTGCCGCCACGCGGAATGATCAGATCAACGCAGCGATGGCCCCTTGTGTCCTTCAAGCCCGCAAGGATCAGGCCCACAGCGTCGCGGTCGGTCGTTGGTACGGTCTGGACACAGACGCCCGGCAGGCCAGCGGCCTCAAGGCCTTGGGTCACTGCGGCGTGAATGGCCATGTTGGAGGCCAGACATTCAGACCCTCCGCGCAGGACGGCGGCATTGCCTGAGCGGATACACAGGGCGGCGGCGTCCGCTGTGACGTTTGGGCGGCTCTCATAGATGATGGCAATGACGCCAATGGGGGTACGCACCCGGCTAAAGTCTAGGCCGTTGGGGCGGACCCAGTGGTCGGTGACCCGGCCCAGCGGATCAGGGATCTGTGAAACGGCTTCTAGCCCCGCCGCCATGGCCTCGATCCGGTCAAGATTGAGCATCAGGCGCTCTAACATCGGGCCGGTGACGCCGTTGGCTTGCGCCGCCGCCAGATCCTTGGCATTGGCGGCCAAGATGGTGTCTGCAGACGCGCGCACCGCTCCGGCCATGGCCAGGATCGCGGCCGTCCGGGTCTCGGCAGAAGACAGCCGCAAGGCCTCAGCGCCACGCCGGGCCGCTTCGCCCATCGCTGCCATCACCCCATCAAGGCTTTTGCTCTCTTCGATCATAACTCCGCTTTGCCGCCTGAATGGGAGATTGGCAAGTGGAACAAGCGTAAGGGGCTGGAATTGGCGGTATTGAGAAGGTTGGGTCTAGCTGTGAATCAGCGCCAGATCGTCAGCATGGATCAGGGTCGGACCGCCCGAATAGCCTAAGATCGCTTCGATCTGGCTGGATTTGACGCCTTGAACTCGCTCGGTTTCTGACGCGTCATAGCGCACCAGACCTCGGGCAAACTCGCGGCCATCTTCGCCGACAATGGCCACAGCATCGCCCTTTTCAAACCGGCCTTCGACCGCGCGCACGCCAGCGGGTAAGAGGCTTTTGCCTGAGCGCAGGGCCCGTTCTGCGCCCGCATCCACCGTCACCCGGCCTTGCGGGGCCAGCGATCCGGCGATCCACTGCTTATAGGCGGCAGCGGGCGTTGTAGATGGCTCAAAGAGGGTCGAGCGGGCACCCTCTTCGGCGGCCTTCAAGGGGGCCTCTCCTGAGCCGATGGTGATTAGGGTCGCGCAGCCTGCACCGCCTGCAATGCGCGCGGCGATCAGTTTGGTGGCCATGCCGCCGGTGCCCACACCTGCGCCGCTATTGGCCCCGCCTGCCATGGCATCGATCTCGGGCGTGATTTCGTGAACGACGGGAATGTGCTGGGCCGAGGGGTTGCTGCGCGGATCGGCCGTATAGAGCCCGTCAATGTCCGATAGCAGCACCAGCATATCGGCCCCGATCATCTGGGCGACGCGGGCAGCCAAGCGGTCATTATCGCCATAGCGAATCTCTTCGGTGACCACCGTGTCATTCTCATTGATCACCGGCGTGGCCCCAAGCTCGAGCAGGGTCTCCACGGTCGCGCGGGCATTGAGCCAGCGGCGGCGGGTCTCCGTATCATCGCGGGTCAGAAGAATTTGCGCCGTCGTCAGGGCGTGGGGCTCAAAAGCCTGTTCCCAAGCGCGCATCAGAAGGCTTTGACCCGCAGCGGCAGCCGCCTGTTTTTCGGGCAGGGTCAGGGCGCGGCGGCCCAGCCCTAAGCGTTGGCGACCTAAGGCCACCGATCCGGACGAGACGATCAGCACCTGCTGGCCCCTTGCCCTCATTCGCGCCACATCGGCGGCCATGCTGGCCAGCCAGTTATGGTTGGCCTGTCCGGCGGCAGGATCGACCAGAAGGGCTGAACCGACCTTGACCACCACCCGGCGGGCGGTTGTCAGCCGGTTCATGGGGCCCAGTCCTCGTCAGGATCATCCTCGGTCGGGGCCAAGGTCTTGCCGAGCTTGAGGGCTGCGGCCTTTTCTATGATCCGTGCGGCGCGGATCTTGCCGTGGGCGAGGCGCAGAATATCACGCACGCCCTCGCCGGAGACGCCGGAAATCACATAGGGGGTAATGCCGGAGGCCGCCTCGATCTCAGCGACCTTTTGCTCACGTTCTTCGGGCAAGAGGGCGTCGGCCTTGTTGAGGGCCAGAAGTTCGGGCTTGTCTGCGAGGCCCGCGCCGTAAGCCTCGAGCTCGCCGCGAATGGTCGCCCAAGCGCCGACCACATCCTCTTGGGTCGCGTCGATCAGGTGGATCAGCACGGCGGTGCGCTCGACATGGCCAAGGAACTTGGTGCCAAGCCCGGCGCCATCGGAGGCACCTTCGATTAGGCCGGGAATATCGGCCAACACGAACCGTTCCTGCGTTGACAGGTCCACCACCCCAAGATTGGGGGTCAAGGTGGTGAAGGGATAGTCGGCGATCTTGGGCTTGGCAGCTGAGGCGGCCGCGAGGAAGGTCGACTTGCCCGCATTGGGCAGGCCCACCAGTCCGGCATCGGCGATCAGTTTGAGGCGTAGCCAAATCCACTTTTCCTGACCCTCGAGGCCGGGATTGGCATATTTGGGGGCCTGATTGATCGAGCTCTTGAAATAGGCGTTGCCAAAGCCGCCATTGCCGCCCTTGGCCAGACGCACGCGCATGCCGGGGCGATCAAGATCGCAGATCACCGTTTCCTTGTCCTCTTCAAGGACCTCGGTGCCGACCGGAACCTTTAGGACAATATCTTCGCCATTATGGCCATGACGGTTGCGGCCCATGCCGTGGACGCCAGTATCGGCCTTGAAGTGCTGTTGATAGCGAAAGTCGATCAGGGTGTTGAGACCGTCGACGGCCTCAATCCAGACATCACCGCCCTTGCCGCCGTCGCCGCCGTCGGGACCACCATATTCGATGAACTTTTCCCGGCGAAAGGACACGGAGCCGCCCCCACCGTCACCGGAGCGGATGTAAATCTTGCATTGGTCTAGAAACTTCATCAGCGTTCATATCGACAAATGGGCGGATGGGGAAAGAGATGACGTCGCTTCTGAGCACAGACATTGACGATTTTTCGCGTCGGGACCTGAAATACAACGGAAAAACCAAGCCGGTCCTGACTTTGGGCGAGTCGGGGCCTGCCGTCATCGTCATTCATGAGGTCTTTGGCTTCACCCCACCGGTGGCGCGGTTTTGCCGTTGGCTCGCGGCCTCTGGCCTTCGGGTCTATGCGCCGATCCTTTTGGGACGGCCTGACGCGACCAATGAGGCCAAGATAAGCCTTGGCAAGATGGTCGGGCTTTGTGTTTCGCGGGAGTTCCATCTGTTCAAGACCGGGGCCTCCAGTCCCATTGTGGAATGGCTGCGGCCCTTGGCAGCGCAGGCCCATGAGGAGTGCGGCGGCAAGGGGGTCGGGGTTGTGGGCATGTGTTTGACCGGCGGCTTTGCCCTGTCTATGGCCGTTGATCCGGTGGTTCGGGTGCCGATCCTGAGCCAGCCCAGCATGCCCGCGAGCGATCATGGCCAGATCGATATTTCGCCCGCCGATCTGGCTAAGGTTCAGGCCCGTATTCGCGATGAGGGGCTGGTGGTCCGGGGCTATCGCTTTGAGGGCGACCGGCTTTGCCGTCCCGCGCGCTTTGAGGCCCTGCAGGCGGCGCTGGGGGATGGCTTTGTCGGCACAAGCTTTCCGGACAGTGCCGGAAACCCCCAAGGCATGGTTCCGCCGCACAGTGTCTTTACCGGCGATCTGATCGATGCTGCCGGTGAGCCCACCCGCGCGGCGGTGGACGAGGTCATTGCCCATCTGAAATCGGCGCTCTAGGCCAGCCACACCATCATGCGCGAGGGCACGGGGGTGTTTCGAGCCTGAGAATAGAGGGTGCGGACCTCGCCGGTATAGAGAAAGCCCGCCTTGATCAGCACCTGGCCGCTGACTGGATTGTCGGCAAAGTGCCCGGCCGTCAGATAGCGCCGTCCCTGCACGTCCTTGGCCCAATCTTGCAGGCCGCGCAGGGCCTCGGAGGCGAGGCCCTGGCCCCAAAAGGGCTTGCCAATCCAATAGCCGATCTCCGGCTGACCCGCTGCGCTCGGAAACAGACCGATCGAGCCTATGGGCCCCTCGGCTTGATGCTCAATGACCAGGGTCTGGTTATCGAACGAGGCGGACTGTGCGGCACGGCTAATGAAGTGCTCGGCGTCAAGGCGCAGATAGGGGTGCGGCATACGGGCCGTCATCTTAGACACGTCAAAATCACTGGCGAGCGTCGCAATGGCCGCCGCGTCTGTGGCCACAGGCGTACGCAGCCGCAGGCGTGGGGTTTGAATATCGGTCCTAATCCGTTCGAGGGTCTGGCCCATGGCTGGCCTCTTGGTCCAAAACAAAAGCGGGGAGTCCGTGGTCCGGACTCCCCGCTTGGGTGTTTTGTCTCCGGACCGCAGCGAACTTGGCGCGATCCGGGGGAAGGGGTTGGTGCCTATTCGGCGGCCAAGGCTTCCTGAGCCGGAACGACCGTCACAAAGGTTCGGTCGTTGCGCTTGGTGATGAATTTTACGTTGCCGTGTTCAAGGGCGAACAGGGTGTGATCCTTGCCCATGCCCACATTCTCACCGGCGAAGAACTTGGTTCCGCGCTGACGAATGATGATGTTGCCAGCGAGGACCTTCTCGCCGCCGAACTTCTTGACGCCGAGGCGCCGACCGTCGGAATCGCGACCGTTGCGCGAAGAACCGCCTGATTTCTTATGAGCCATCTGGAACTCCTAAATCTGTCTCGAAGCCTTAGGCTTCGGCGCCTTCGGAGGCGTCTGCTGCTGGAGCCGCCTTCTTTGCACGGGGTTTCTTTGCCGGGGCGGCGTCAGCGGTAGGCGCAGCGACCACGGGAGCGTGGGCAGCTTCTAACTCGGCGACCAGGTTGGTCAGGCCGCGAGCCTTGGCGTTGAGAATGGCGCGTGGGGTAAAGTCCACGGTGCCGTCCCAGGTTTCGCTCAGGCCAGCGCCGCTGACCGAGGTCACGCGAATGACCGTCTCAAGCTGGCGATGACCACCGGTCCGGCGATAGCCCTGACGGCGGATCTTCTTAAAGACCTTAACCTTGTCGCCCTTGCGGGTTTCAATCAGAGCGCCCTTAACGGATGCGCCTTCGACCACAGGGGCCCCAACGATGACGTCCGCGCCCTCACCGAGCATCAGAACTTCGTTGAAGGCGACTTCTGCGCCAGGTTCGCCGTCAAGCTTCTCGACCACAAGCAGGTCACCTGCTTGAACCCGGTATTGCTTCCCGCCGGTCTTAATCACCGCGTACATCGAATTAGGCCTCTCTGGTGCAGTCTAGTCGCGCCTTGACGTACCGGCGAGGCCTAGACCCTATTCGCAAAAAAGATGGGCCCGCTAGTGGTCCAGCGGGCGGAGGCAGGACTTATACAGCCGTCTTTTGCTGAGTCAACGCCAGCCATGCAAGACGGTGAAGGTTCTGCCGATTGAGGCCCTGATGGGCGCTAAAACCATAGCCTCGCATGTTACACTATAACGTGCTAAGCCCTGTTCATGCGAAAGTTTAGACTAGATCTTGTCAATATGAGCGTCTTTTCCCGCCTGGTGCTGGCCGCTGCCGCGTCCGCTCTGGTGTGGGCGGCGGTCTTTTGGTCCTTGGCCGCTTAGGAAACACGATGAGTCTGGTGCGCCTTCACGATCTGACTCTCGGCTATGAGCGCCGTCCGGCAGTCCATCATCTTGATGGGGCCTTTGATGAGGCGCGGGTCACGGCGGTGGTCGGTCCGAACGGCTCGGGCAAGTCGACCCTATTAAAGGGCTTGGCGGGCGCGCTTGCCCCCTTGTCCGGGCGCGTGGACCGTAGCGGGCTTAAGCCAAGCCAGATTGCCTATCTGCCGCAAGATAATGGCGTCGATCGTGATTTTCCGATGACCGTTGGCGAATTGGTCGCCTTAGGGCTTTGGGGGCGCCGAGGTCTGTTTGGTGCCGTGACCCATAAAGACCATCATCGCATTGAAGAGGCCATGAGCGCCGTGGGCCTTTCTGGCTTTGAGGGCCGCGCCCTAGGGTCTGTATCGGGGGGCCAACTGCAGCGTGCCCTCTTTGCGCGGGTTTTGGTGCAGGATGCGCGGTTGATCCTGTTGGACGAGCCCTTCACCGCGCTGGATGCGCGCACGACGGAGGATCTGATTGCCTTGGTCAAGCGCTGGCCGAGTGAGGGCCGGACCGTGGTGATGGTCCTGCATGATCTGGACATGGTGCGAGACACCTGCGCGGACACCCTGCTCCTCGCCCGCGAAAAGGTGTCGTGGGCTCCAACCGAACAAGCCTTGGCCCCGGAGAACCTCTTGACGGCGCGGCGCCTGTCTGAGGCTTGGAGCGATGGCGCGGGGATCTGCCATCGGGACCATGCGGCGTGAGCGCCGTCCATGCCGGTGCCGAATTCGCCCTGCCCATGGCGCTGGCGGGGGGGCTTGCCTTGGCCTTGGGCGGGGCACCCTTGGGGGTCCTGTTGATTGCCCGGCGCATGAGCCTGGTCGGTGACGCCCTGTCCCACGGCATCTTGCCGGGTGCGGCCCTCGCCTATCTGATTGCTGGCCCTGATCCTGTGGCCATGACGGTGGGAGCCTTGATCGCGGGCTTTGTTGTGGCTGGTCTTTCCAGTCTGTTGGCTCGCACCAAGCGCATGCCTGAAGATGCAGCCTTTGCCGTCTTCTATCTCAGTGCCCTGGCCTTTGGTGTTTTGATTGTCGGTCGAAATGCCAATGCAGAAGTGGTTTTTGATCTGCTCTTTGGTGCGGCCACGGGCCTTGATGCCACAGCGCTTCTGGTCTCGGCGGGGGCGGCAACCGCAACCCTCTTTGCGCTGGCCCTCTTCATTCGCGGTTTTCTTGCCGAGAGTGCCGATCCGGTCTTTATGCGGGCGTCAGGCCTGCCGGGGGGGATGCTCCATCTGCTTTTGATGTTGTTGGTGGCGCTTAATCTGGTGGCGGGTTTCCGCGCCTTTGGGGCCCTGATGACGGTTGGCCTGATGATGATCCCCGCTGCCGCGTCACGATTTTGGGCGCGAAGCTATGTCGGGCAAGCGGGAGCGGCAGTGCTGATCTCGGCCCTGTCTAGCGGTGCGGGCCTGTTCCTCGCCCATCGGTTCGCAGCCGAACCCGGCGCGACCATGACCCTTGCGGCGGCCAGTCTCTTTGGCCTGTCG
Source organism: Pseudomonadota bacterium (assembly GCA_041182245.1). GTDB lineage: Bacteria > Pseudomonadota > Alphaproteobacteria > Caulobacterales > Caulobacteraceae > CAISGS01. Next base: position 64,095 of record JBEGNZ010000011.1, read on the forward strand.
GCGCTGGCCGGCACGAACAATGGCCTGCTTCAAAACCTGCCCGGCCGTACCCATCTAGAGGGTTGAAGCCGCTTTTCCTGATGCGACCTTGTCTGTAAGAGTTCCCCCATGACCCAAGCTCCCGCCTCCAAGACCCCCGTTACCGTCCTGACCGGCTATCTCGGTGCCGGTAAGACCACCCTGCTCAACCGCATCCTGTCGGAGGATCACGGCAAGCGTTATGCGGTGATCGTCAACGAGTTCGGTGAGATCGGCATCGATAATGACCTGATCGTCGGGGCCGACGAAGAGGTCTTTGAAATGAACAATGGCTGTGTCTGCTGCACGGTGCGCGGCGATCTGATCCGGGTCCTGTCGGGCCTGATGAAGCGTAAGGGTGGCTTTGACGCGATTATTGTCGAGACCACAGGCTTGGCCGATCCCGGTCCGGTGGCCCAGACCTTCTTTGTCGATGAGGACGTCAAGGCGCGGACCCAGCTCGATAGCGTCACTGCGGTGGTGGATGCCAAGCATGTGCTCCTGCGCCTGTCTGATAGTCGCGAGGCCCGCGAGCAGATCGCCTTTGCCGATCAGATTGTCTTGAACAAGACCGATCTGGTGTCCGAGCAGGATCTGCGCATGGTTGAGGCCCGCCTACGCCGCCTCAATCCGCTGGCGCCGATCCATCGGGCTCAGCGCTCGAACGTGCCGTTGGATGCGATTTTGGGACGAGGCGGCTTTGATCTGGAGCGCATCGTTTCGATCGAGCCAGAGTTCCTCAACCCGGCTCATGGCGAAGAGGGCCACGTCCATGACGAACATTGCGATCATGATCACGGGCACGACCACGGGCACCATCATCATGACCATGGCCATGATCATGCCAAAGCGTCAGACATTCACGATGATGATATTCGCGGCATCAGCCTTCGCCTCGACCGTCCGGTCGATGGGGGCAAGATCACGACCTGGCTCAATGACCTGCTGGCAGCGCAAGGCCCCGACATCTTGCGGGCCAAGGGCATTATCGATGTGGCGGGCGATGAGCGACGTCTGGTCTTCCAGGCCGTGCACATGATTTTGGAAGGCGACTTCCAGCGCCCGTGGAATGCCACCGATCAGCGCCATAGCCGTCTTGTCTTTATTGGCCGTGACCTTGATGAGGCCAAGCTGCGGGCGGGTTTTGAGGCCTGCGCGGCCTAGGTCCGAAGATTGGTGCCCTCTTAGGCCGCCATGGATGGGGCCTAAGAGGGATCCGACCCTAGTCTTCTGTGGCGTCGCTCAGGGGCCGATCATAGGCCACCATGGTCGCCATATTCAAAATGCCTGACACCGAAGAGGACAGCGGGCAAATCTGCACGGGACGCGACATGCCCAGCAAGATCGGACCCAGAACCGTCGCACCGCCCAGCGCCTGCACCAGCTTGGTGGAGATCGAGGCGGAGTGGATGGCGGGCATGATCAGAACATTGGCGTCACCGGTCAGTCGGCAGAAGGGATAGTTGGCGCGGGCCGTTGCATCGAGGGCCAACTCCGGGCTCATCTCGCCTTCATATTCAAAGTCGATCCCGTCCATTTCGTCGAGGGTAGCCACGGCTTCACGCACCTTTTCGGAGCGCAGACCCAGCGGCGTGCCAAAGCTGGAATAGGACATGAAGGCCAGACGCGGCTTGAAGCCCAGAAGGCGTACCGCACGCGCGGCCTCGATGGCGATTTCAACCAGTTCGTCTGCTTCGGGCATCTCTGTGACGTTGGTATCGGCGATGAACAGGGTCCGGCCCTTGGTCAGGACGATAGACATGCCCATGACGCGGCCAGCGGGAGCCGGGTCGATGGCGCGCAGGACCTCTTCGAGCACCTGATCATAGGAACGTGTCACGCCCGTGACCATGCCGTCTGCGTCGCCCATGGCCACCATACAGGCGGCGAAGGAATTGCGATCCTGATTGATCAGGCGCTGGACGTCGCGTTGCAGATAACCCTCACGCTGCAGGCGGCTATAGAGATAGTCAACATAGTCCGAATTGCGGTCGGACATGCGGGCATTGACCACTTCTAGCGGGTTCTCGGCGGGATCGATCCCGGCCAGACGCATATTCTGATGCACCAGTTCTTCGCGGCCGACCAGAATCGCATTGCCAAGGCCTTGGCTTTGGAAGGCATAGGCGGCACGGATGACCGAGGCCTCTTCGCCTTCCGCAAAGACGATGCGCTTCTTGGGCGCGCTTTGCACGGCACCGGAGATCTTTTGCTGGAAGGCTGCCGTTGGATCGAGGCGTTGGGCCAGCGAGGCGCGATAGGCGTCCATATCTTCGATCGGCTTGCGCGCTACGCCCGTATCCATGGCCGCCTGGGCGACGAAGGGCGGGACATAGCTCATCAGGCGCGGGTCAAAGGGCGAGGGGATGATATAGTCCGGGCCAAACTTGAGCTGGCGGCCATGATAGGCGGCGGCCACCTCATCGGGCACATCTTCGCGGGCCAACTGAGCCAAGGCGTTGGCGCAGGCAATCTTCATCTCGTGATTGACCCGGCGCGCCCGCACATCCAGCGCGCCTCGGAAGATGTAGGGGAAGCCCAGAACATTATTGACCTGGTTGGGATAGTCTGACCGGCCCGTCGCGACAATGGCGTCAGGGCGCACGGCATGAACCTCTTCCGGCGTAATTTCCGGATCCGGATTGGCCATGGCGAAGATCAGGGGATTGGGGGCCATCGACTTGACCATCTCTTGGGTCAGGGCTCCCTTGGCCGACAGGCCGATAAACACATCCGCACCGACCATGGCATCGGCCAAGGTCCGGCAGCTGGTCTCGACAGCATGGGCCGACTTGTACTGGTTCATGCTCTCAGTGCGGCCACGATAGATGACGCCGGTCGTATCCACCGCGATACAGTTCTCAGGCCTTACGCCCATGGCCTTCATCAGGTCGAGCGAGGCAATCCCCGCAGCCCCGACGCCGCAGAGCACCAGCTTCACATCTTCGAGGCGACGACCTTGAATGTGGCAGGCATTGATCAGGCCAGCGGCCGAGATGATGGCTGTGCCGTGCTGGTCATCGTGGAACACTGGAATGTCGAGAAGTTCCTGCAGTTCGCTTTCAATGCGGAAACATTCAGGGCTCTTAATATCTTCCAGATTGATGCCGCCGAAGGTGACGCCAATGTTCTTAATGACGGTGATGATCTCGTCGGGATCCTTGGAGGTCACTTCAATGTCGATGGAATCGACATCGGCAAAGCGCTTGAACAGCACAGCCTTGCCTTCCATCACCGGCTTGGAGGCCAGAGCCCCCAGATCGCCGAGACCCAAAATGGCCGTGCCGTTTGAGATCACCGCCACCAAGTTGCCCTTGGACGTATAGTCATAGGCGAGGTCTGGATTTTCCGCGATGGCGCGCACCGGTACCGCAACCCCAGGCGAATAGGCCAGCGACAGGTCGCGCTGGGTATCCATGGGCTTGGTCGGGATGATGGCGATCTTGCCCGGCGTTGGGTGTTTGTGGAACGCCAAGGCTTCTTCGTCAGTAAAGGTGCGCTTTTCGGTGGTCATGATGTCCCGCGGATCTTGCAAGCCAGGTTCGAATTGAGGCCGCACCCTAACGGTGCCGCCCCCCTGCCACAACCGCATCCATGAGCGCTCGGGGCAAATTCTACCGATTCTATCGGTCAATTATCCTGAAGGGACCCGATCCCAACATTGGTTTAGGGTTTTGTGCCATTGCTGTTGCGACCGGTGGCGGTCTATCAATTGACCTATTGTCCAAGGAAAGCGGTTCGTTATGCCCTCGTCATCTGCTGTCAATATTGGTGTCGCCGGTGCCCTTGGGCGCATGGGGCAGGTTGTGACCGCTGCGTTGGATAGCCGCAGCGAAGCCCAAGGCGATGTGACCGTCAGCGCCCTGTTCGATCGCGTTGGAACCGAGGGTAGCCTCAGTGGCGCCCGGATTTTGACCTCTGCCACCGAGGCCATCGAGGCCAGCCGCGTGATTATTGATTTCACCCTGCCCAAGGCCTCTGCCGCCTTGGCGCGGTCCTGTGCCGAGCCTCGGGGGGCGGGAACTTTTCGTCCGGCCCTGATCATTGGATCTACCGGATTTGACGCTGAAGACGAGTCGATGCTCGCGGCGGCGGCCAGTCAGATCGTCATTGTCCGTTCTGGAAACTTTTCCCTCGGCGTCAATATGCTGCTTGGACTTGTGCGTCAGGCGGCGCGGGCCCTGGGACCCAAGGCCTATGATATTGAAGTGTTCGAAGCCCATCATCGCCGCAAGATCGACGCACCCTCTGGCACCGCCCTGATGTTGGGCGAGGCGGCGGCGGCGGGGCGCGGCATTGATCTGGCCAGCCATTCGGACCGAGGCCGAGATGGCCTGACCGGTCCACGCAAGGAGGGCGACATTGGCTTTAGCGTCCAGCGTGGGGGCGGCATTGTCGGCGAGCATAGTGTGCTGTTTGCCGCTGAAGACGAGATCTTGACCCTGTCCCACTCGGCGCGCGACCGGGGGCTATTTGCAAGGGGCGCGGTTGAGGCCGCCCTTTGGGCCGTCGCCCAGTCCAAGCCGGGCCTCTATGATATGCAAGATGTCTTGGGCCTGAAGGCCTAGACCCCCGTCGAGCCAAAGCCGCCCGCGCCGCGCGCGGTCTCATCGAGACTGGCGACCGGCTGCCAGGCGGCCTGCACCACGGGCGCGACCACCATCTGAGCAATCCGCTCGCCGCGCCGAATGACGAAGTCCTCGGCCCCCAGATTGATGAGAATGACCTTCAGTTCGCCGCGATAGTCGCTGTCGACTGTTCCGGGGCTGTTCAGACAGGTGATACCGGCCTTGGCGGCTAGGCCCGACCGGGGGCGGACCTGAACCTCAAAGCCCGAAGGAACGGCGATACAGAGCCCCGTCGGGACCATGGCGCGCGACCCGGGGCGCAGGACCACCGGGGCCTCATCCTCGACAGCGGCGCGCAGATCCATCCCGGCGGCACCTGCAGTCTCATAGGCTGGCAGGGGCAGGCCTTGAGCATGGGCCATCTGCACAACGGCGATGGTGGGGGCGGCAAGTCCAGTGGCGAGGGTCATGTCAGGGCCTTGGCAATTCGAGCGGCGATCAGTTGCGCAATGTCAGACTTTGGAGCCTTGTCCCAGCGTTCGGTGCCCTGAGGCGTGACGAGCAGAACCGTATTGTCCTCGCCGCCCATGACGCCAGGTTGGCTCACATCATTGGCGATGACCCAGTCGCAGCCCTTTTTGGTCAGTTTGGCGCGGGCGTGGGCTTCGACATCGTTGGTTTCCGCCGCAAAGCCGATCACCAGCTTGGGACGGTTCGCACCTTGGGCCGCGAGGCCAGCCAAGATGTCGGGGTTCTCGATCAGGCTAATGGCGGGCGGACCGTCGGGGCCCTTCTTGATCTTAAGGGCGCCCTCTTCAGCGGGGCGCCAGTCGGCGACGGCGGCCACACAGATGGCGATATCGGCGGGAAGCGCCGCTTGGCAGGCGGCCTGCATCTGGATCGCGGTCTCGACATCCATACGGTGCACCCCGGGTGGGGTGGGCAGGGCAACGGGTCCGGCGACGAGCGTCACCTCGGCCCCGAGCGCGCTCAAGGCCTGTGCAATCGCAAAGCCCTGCTTGCCGCTTGAGCGGTTGGTGATCAGGCGGACTGGATCAATGGGCTCGACGGTCGGACCCGCCGTGACCAGGGCGCGCCGTCCTTTGAGCGGCAGATTGACAGCCATCTCTTGGGACGCAGGCTCTTGGGTAAAGCGCTCCATGATGGCAACAAAGATGGCAGCCGGTTCGGCCATGCGGCCCGGTCCAAACTCACCACAGGCCATGGCGCCTTCATCGGGTCCGACAAAGCTGATGCCGTCACCTGCTAGGGTGGTGATATTGCGCTGTGTGGCCGGATGGTTCCACATCCGCACATTCATGGCCGGAGCCATCAGGACCGGCTTATCGGTGGCCAAAAGGGTCGTGGTCGCCAAATCATTGGCTATCCCATGGGCCGCTCTGGCCATCAGGTCAGCGGTCGCCGGAGCAACCACGACCAGATCTGCAGACCGCGACAGCTGAATGTGGCCCATCTCGGCCTCATCGGTCAGCGAGAACAGCTCCTGATAGACCCGATCTTCGGACAGGGCCGCCAGCGACAGGGGCGTGACAAAGGCCTCGCCGCCCTTGGTCAGGATACAGCGGACCGCAATGCCGGCCTTGCGCAGCAGGCGCACCAGCTCAAGGCATTTGTAGGCGGCAATACCACCGCCCACGATCAACAGGACCCGTTTGTCACTCACCGTGCTGTGCTCCCAAGCCAGAGCCATTGCATAACGCTTTGCGGGCAGACGGGCAAATGGCGCGAGGGATCGCCCTCGAAGCCCCGCGTTTGACAAGGTCGAATATCGGAGTCAATCTACCTTAGATGGTGAGAATTGGGGGTCATGCAATGCTTAAAATCAAGGGTGCCGCCCTATCGGCCCTGGCCGTCCTAACCTTAGGGGGGCTCTGGTCGTGTGACGCTGGCCCGTCTGCGATACCCAGCCGGGACCGAGGCGAGGCGAGGATGGATGAGCGCGACAGCCGGGCTGAGCCGCAAGATCCATCTGACGTTCAAGGGGGGCGCAGGCCCCAGCGCGAGCGGGCTGCTGCGGACGATGTGCCCCTCGTCAATGGTGTGCCCATGTGGGGTGAGAGCCGCCGCTATAGCGCCCAAGAAAGCGCTGAGCGTCAGTTCGAGCGCAACGGTAAGGCTTTCAATACTGACCGTCTGGATGACTATGTCGCCAAGGCCCACGCCTTTACCAGCCATCCGCCCAAGGGGGCCCAAACCCTATCGCGGCCCAATGGTGACACCCTTATCTATGACGCCAAGGCCAATATTTTTGCGGTGATGGCCAAGAGCGGCGCACCCAAGGCCTTCTTCAAGCCTGATGATGGGGCTGACTATTGGCAGCAACAGGTCGATCGGCAGAAGAACCAGGCTGACGACCCCCGGGGACGATAGGTCGTGCTCAAGACCTCAACAGACCCGGAGTTCCTAGATTGGGAAAAGAAGCGCCGCGCGGGTGTTGTGAACGCCCGATGGCAGGCGGCAGGGTTAATCCTTGTTTCTTTGATCTTAATCTTCGGGGTTCCGACCTATCTCGCCCGCTACAATGATGAGGCGGGAATGCTGCTGCGCTGGGCCAAGATCGCGATCTGGGTCTGCTACCTGGCGGGCATGATGGTCTATGTCTTCGGCCTCTATTGGATTTGGCGGAGTTTAAGGGCGCGTTTCTAGGGCGCAGCTCTATCCGTACCGGGATTTGAACAGCAAGATCGCGGCTAAGGTCAGGGCGGTGCTGACGCTGAGGGCCAACCAGAATGGGTCGATGCCCGATGCGGGGGCCGGAGGCGATGTGGGCTGCGTTTTGCGCTCCGCTTCGGCTAGGCGGGCAAGGGACTGGATGGCCCCAATGGCGTCTTGGACAAGGCTCTTAACCTTTTCTGTCGGAGACAGTTCTCGGGCAATCCAGCGACGAACGACGGGCTCTGCTGCGGCCCAGATGTCGTGATCCGGATCAATGCGCCGGGCAACGCCCTCAACCGTGACCATGGTCTTTTGCAACAGGACCAGTTCGGGCCGAAGATGCATATCAAACAGGGCCGTGATCTCGAACAGTTGGCCAAGCAGCCTGCCCATCGACACATCCTTGGCACTGCGGCCAAAGATCGGCTGGCCCACGGCACGCAGGGCTTGAGCAAAGGCATCGATCGAATGGACGGCAGGCACATAACCGGCCTCGAAATGGATTTCTGCCACCCGCCGATAGTCCCGGCGCAAAAAGCCCCAGAGGATCTCGGCCAAATAGCGTCGCTCGTCCGGCCCGATACGCCCCATAATGCCGTAATCGACCGCGACGATGGCTGAGGGCGGACCGACAAACAGGTTTCCCTCATGCAGATCGGCATGGAAAACCCCATGATCGAGGGCTTGGGCCAGAAAGCCGCGCATCAGGGCGTTGGCGAGGGCAGGGCGGTCCAGACCGGGCTGTTCGAGAGATTGGGTGGACGATAGGGGCTGACCGTCTGCCCAGGTCAGCGTCAAGAAGCGCTTGCCAACCCCTTCCCAAACCACCTTGGGCGCGCTCATCCAGCCGTCTTGGGCCATGACCTCGCCCAGCTCGTCGGCACCTGCCGCTTCAAGCCGCAGATCAAGCTCGAGGGTCAAGGACCGTGATACGGTGGCAGCCAGATCGCGCGGCGCTAGGCGGCGGCTGAGCGGCACAAGCCTGTGGGCCAGATCGGCGGCAAGGGTCAGCACCGCGACATCCTTGGCCACGTCTTGTTCGATACCGGGCCGAAGAACCTTAACCGCCACAACGCGCCCATCGGCCAGAACCGCGCGGTGGGCCTGGGCGATGGAGGCTGCCGCCACGGCAGGTCCAAATTCAACGAAAAGGTCGGTGATGGGCCGATCAATCCCCGCCTGAACCACGGCGGTCGCCAGTTGGGTGTCAAAGGGCTGAAGCTGATCCTTGAGCCGCGACAGATCGTCGGCGAAATCGGTGCCTAAAATATCGGCTCGCGTGGATAGAAGCTGACCGAGCTTAATGGCAACCGGACCAAGCCCTTCGAGGGCCTTGGCGAGGCGCTCGCCCGGCCGTCCTCGGCGCGATTGAGGTCCGGCCAACAGTCGCAATATCTTACCGAGCGCCACCAGCGGCGCGGGCATCAGGCCTTGCGCCTCACGCGGCAAAAGCGCGTCGGCACGCACCAGAACCCAACCCGCACCCAGAAGACGCAAGAGAGCCATTAAACAGCGCGGCCTTGGTGCATGGCCGCGACGCCGCCGGTAAAGTTGGTCCAGCTTACTTGCGAAAAGCCAGCCTCGCGCATCATGGCCGCGAAGGCCGCCTGATCGGGGAACCGGCGAATGCTCTCGACCAGATATTGATAGGAGGCCCGATCCTTGGCCACCCACTCGCCAATGGCCGGGATGACGGCGAACGAATAGGCGTCATAGGCCTTGCGCAGGGCCTCGGTGACGGGGTGGGAAAATTCCAGACAGAGGAACCGCCCGCCCGGCTTCAAGACCCGCCGCGCCTCTTTCAAGGCCGCCAAGATGTCGGTGACATTGCGAATGCCAAAGGAGATGACATAGGCGTCGGCGCAAGCATCTGGCAGGGCGAGACGTTGGGCATCACCAACGGACCAGACGATCTCAGGCTCGCCGCCGCGCTCGCGGCCCGCGCCGACCATCTCGGCATTATAGTCCATCACATAGATGCGGGCATCTTCGCCGCCGCGCCGCTGTTTGGCCGCCCGGGCCATCTTGGCAAAGCGCCGCGCCATGTCGCCAGTACCGCCGGCACAGTCGATGATCACTTCGCCTGGCTGCGGATTGAGCCGGGAGGCTACCGCATCCTTCCAGAGCCGATGGACCCCTGCGCTCATCAGGTCGTTCATCAGGTCATAGCGTTTGGCCACCCGATCAAACACGCCGCGCACGAGGCGGGGCTTGTCGGACGCTGCGACGTCAGTGAAGCCAAAGGTGGCCGTGGTGTGGGGGGAAGGCTCGCTCATGGCTCTGCTTTAAACCCGGTTGCGTTCTGCCGCAAACCGGACAAAGCGTCTTGGGAACATTCCTGCGCTTGCAGAGCCCCAATATGGACCATTTGCCCCATGCCTGAGCTGACCCATGCCTGAATTGCCAGAGGTCGAGACCGTCCGCCGAGGGCTTCAGCCGGTGCTCGAGGGCGCGCGCCTGTCGCGGGTCGAGCAACGCCGCCCTGATTTGCGCTTTGCCTTTCCCGACGGCTTTGTGCAGCGCCTAACCGGGGCGACCATCACCGCCCTAGAGCGGCGGGCCAAATATTTGCTCGCGCGATTGGACCGGGGCGACACCTTGGTCATGCATCTGGGCATGACCGGCCGCTTCGAGATTGATGAGCCGGGTGGTCCGAGGCAAAGGCCCGGTGATTTTGTCCATGCGCCGGCGTCTGACCCCAAACATGCCCATGTGCTGTTCATGACCGAGGCCGGGGCCACCGTCACCTATTCGGACCCGAGGCGGTTTGGCTTTATGGGACTGGTTGAGACGGCGCGGCTGGATCAGCATCCATGGTTTTCAGCCATGGGTCCCGAGCCCTTGGGACCTGCCTTTGATGCAGCCGTCCTGATCGAGGCTTTTACGGGGCGCAAACAGACGGCAAAAACCCTGCTGCTGGATCAGCGCGTGGTGGCGGGTCTGGGCAATATCTATGTTTGCGAGGCGCTACACCGGTCAGGCATATCGCCGATCAAGCCCGCTGCCCTGATCTCGAAGGCCAAGATCAAGATCTTGACGACGGCGATCAAGGACGTGCTGGCCGAGGCCATAGAGGCCGGTGGATCGACCTTGCGCGACTATGCCGGAGCCGATGGGGCGCTGGGTTATTTCCAGCACACCTTCCGCGCCTATGGCCGAGAAGGTGAGCCCTGTGTGACGCCGGCTTGCGGCGGTGTCATTGAACGGACGGTGCAGGCAGGCCGTTCGACATTTTTCTGCCCCGTCTGTCAGGTTTGATAGGGCCTTTGAGGCGGGGACCGTGACCATGACCTTGATCAGCCTTGCCCCTTGGAGGGCCCGAGCGGCAGGGGTAATCGGGGGGCTGATGGCCCTCTTGGCCGGTCCGAGCCTCGCCCTTCCCCCGGTGTGGGTCGTCCGCGATGCCGATTCTGAAATGGTTATTTTCGGGTCGGTCCATATCCTACCGGCTGATCTTGACTGGCAACCTCCGGTCCTGAGCGCCGCCTTGGCCAAGGCTGATGATGTCTGGTTCGAGTTACCGATCGATATGGCCACCCAATCGCGCGTCGCGGAACTGGCCCTTGATAAGGGTCTGCTCGCCAAAGGAGCGCGCCTCAGTGGAAAACTCTCGGAGGCTGGCCGAGCCCGGCTGGCGCGGGTCTCAATCCGAGCGGGGATCAGGCCCGAGCAGTTGGACCAGTTCAGGCCTTGGCTCGCGGAGGCCACCCTTTCGGTGGCGGCCCTTCAAAGTCAGGGCGCTTGGGCTCGCGATGGGGTCGAACAGGTCCTATCGATGGGACTAGACGTCAAGGTCGAGCGCCGCGCCTTTGAGACACCAGAACAACAGATCGATATTTTGGCCAATGGCCGTGAAGCTGAGCAGATGGCTTCGCTCGAAGAGACATTAAGACGAATGGATGAGGAGCCGGACACCTATGCGGCCCTGCTGGCCTCTTGGATGGCGGCGGATCTTGGGGCCCTTGAGCGTGAAGCCCTGCAGCCGGTCAGGCAACGTACCCCCGATCTCTACAAAACCCTGATCCGTGACCGCAATCTGCGCTGGGTTGAGGTCTTGAAGCAGCGTATGAATGGCCGCGGTCGAACCGTTATCATCGTGGGTGTTGGCCACCTCTTGGGTGAGGATGGACTACCGGAACGGCTTCGGCGGCTCGGATACAGGGTTGAGGGACCATGATCTGCGGGCCTTCAGACGAGATTCTGAAAAGAAGCTTGGACTGCTGCGTTGACGCGGGCCTTGGCTTTCAGTATATCCGCGCACTCTTGAATTCAGCGCCTCGCACGACGCGATAAGCGCTTGTCCGCATCGAAGGTTCTAAACACATGGCCAATACGCCCGGCGCCAAGAAGGCGATCCGCAAGATTGAGCGCCGCACTGAGGTCAATAAGGCGCGTCGTTCGCGCGTTCGTACCTTCCTGCGCAAGTTCGAAGAAGCCCTTTCTGCAGGCGATGTCGCCGCGGCCAAGGGTGCCTTTGTCGAGGCTCAATCAGAGCTCATGCGGGCAGTTTCTAAAGGCGTGGTTCACAAGAACACTGGTTCGCGGAAAGTGTCTCGTTTGGCGGCACAACTTAAGAAGTTGGACGCGGCATAATTCGCACCGACTCTGGGTCGTACTTTAGCTAAAGCCAAGTAATTACTCAATAATTTGAAGCCGACGGCGCAAGCGCACCGTCGGCTTTTGCTTGTTTGTCCAACAAAATTGCTTCGTGAACAGACGGCCGTTTTTGTTAGCCCTTGGCATTTGTGGACCTTTTTAGAGTCAACAAAAATATCGCTAGAAAATGCGAAGAATCCCCGTTGACCGGCCCGGCGGCGAGGCTAAGGTTGGGCCACTAACGTGATCCATCTCACCACGGATGAAGACGAACACGCGGAGCTATAGACAGTTCTGCGATTGGTAACTGTATGTTTTTTTTGAGTTTATCTTCGAGTTGCCGCCGCGCTCAGGTGCTGGATGGGTTTGAGGCCTCAATTTTGAGACGACCTCATCAACTGGAAGAGGGCAGGGTTTTCGGCTGGATTTTGGATGCGGCTTTTGGGCCGTGTTCGGCTGAAAAGAAAACCTTGTGGCTTTAAACTAAAATTTCATCCTTGGGATGAGATTCGAGCGGCTGACGGGGCGGGGTTATGACGGTTTCAAAGGGGGCGGCGATTCAGATTCAGGCGGAGTCCCCAACGGACACAAAAGCGGGAACCCTGTGGAACCGAGCCTGTGCGGCTTTGAAATCTGAATTGGGCGACGATACCTACGGCTCTTGGCTGTCTCAAGCGGCCTTGCGCGAATCCAGCAGTGGTCATTTTGTGATTGTGACGCCAACCGGTATTGCGCGGGACTGGATCCGCCGCAATGCTTGGCGCAGGATCTGTGAACTCTGGGCGATGAACGACCCAGAAGGTCGCCGTTTGGATCTTAAGTCACGCGTCGAATTTGAGGCTGATGTGGGTTTAGCCGGTGCCGCCCGTCAGGCCGCTAGCGCCAGCCTGGACTTGGCTAACCAAGATCTGATCGAAATTATCGAGCCCGTCTCGTCGGACATGTCGGCCCCATCGGTGTCGACCGGTTCAGGAGATGCGCGCACCCCTCGGATGGCTGGTCTTCAGGAGCGCTTTACTTTCGATAGTTTCGTAGCCGGGCCAGCTAACGAATTTGCACTCGCGGTCGCCAAGCGTGTGGCCTCTTGGAGTGACGGACACTTCAACCCCGTCTTGATTCATGGGCCCTATGGCTTTGGAAAGACCCACCTACTCAATGCCATTGCCTGGGAGGCCATGCGAACGGCACCGGACAAGCGGGTCATCTATCTGACCGCCGAACGGTTCCTCTCGACCTTTGTGCGCGCTGTGATGGACAAGCAGACGGCGGCCTTCAAGGAAGAGCTCCGTACCGCTGATCTTCTCTTGATCGACGATGTTCATTTTGTTGGTGGGAAACAGTCGACCCAAGAGGAGCTGTTCCACACCTTGACTGCCCTCATGGAAGATGGCCGCCGAGTGGTTTTCTCATCCGATCGAGCCCCAGCGGCCCTTGACGAGATCGACGCGCGCCTTCGCTCCCATCTGCAGGCCGGTTTGGTCTGTGGCATCGAGCCCGCCGATCGCACCCTTCGTCTCGGCATCTTGGAAAAGAAGCTAGATTTGCTGGGTCGCCAGCAAGGTCTGATGGGTGCTTGTGCGCGTCCGGAGGTTCTTCAGTTTCTCGCTGATCGTTTTACCGAAAGCGTCCGGGAATTGGAGGGTGCGCTCAACACCCTGGTCGCCCGCGTTGGTGAGGGCGTGTCTCGCCTGACCCTCGACGAGGCCCAAGCTATTCTTCGCCCACATCTGCGTGGCGGGGAAAAGCGCATCACCATTGATGATATCCAAAAGGCCACCTCGGAGCATTTCGGCCTCAAGCAGGTCGACCTGATCTCCGAGCGCCGCAATCGATCCATCGCCCGTCCTCGGCAGGCGGCCATGTGGCTGGCCAAGCAACTGACCACGCGCTCCTTGCCGGATATTGGACGCCGCTTTGGTGGCCGTGATCATACGACGGTTTTGCACGCGGTTCGCCGTATTGAGGCCCTCCGTGCTGAGGATCCACAGTTGGCGCGCGACCTTGAAACCCTGACCCGAAAGCTGCGCGGCTAAAGAAATTGTTAACCTTGGGTGGTCAGAGCGAGATTCCACGCTCGCCCCCCTTCCCCAACGCGTCTTTTCAGCTAATCTCGTTAACCCTGCCGACGGGATTCTCATCCTTTCCGGTCGTTCCGCAGGGAAGCATTTCTCATGGCCCTCGGGGCGGTTTCCTTGGGCCTGCGGATCGGAAGACAAGATGAAGCTGACTATTGAACGGGCAGCCCTGTTAAAGGCTCTGGGACATGTGCAAAGCGTTGTAGAGCGCCGTAACACCATCCCCATTCTTTCCAACGTGCTTTTGTCGGCCAGCCACGGGGCATTGACCTTCTCGGCCACCGATCTGGACATGGAGATCACCGACGAGGTTGCGGCCCGTGTCGAGGTCCCTGGTCAGATCACCGCCCCGGCCCACACCCTTTACGAAATTGTCCGCAAGCTGCCCGACGGTGCCGAGGTCCAACTGTCGTTCGACGGTGACGATCCGCGTCTGACTGTTTCGGCGGGTCGTTCGCGCTTTAATCTGCCGGTCCTGCCAGCGGGTGATTTCCCCGTCATGTCGTCCGAAGGCCTGTTGACCCACCTGTTGGTTGATACGGGCGATCTGATGCGTCTGATCGACAAGACCCGCTTTGCCATCTCGACCGAAGAGACGCGCTACTATCTCAACGGCCTCTACCTGCACACGGTGGTCGAGAACGGCGAGACCAGGCTGCGGGCCGTGGCCACCGACGGACACCGCTTGGCCTTGGCCGAAATGCCAGCGCCCGAGGGGGCCGCAGGCTCGCCGGGCGTCATCGTGCCGCGCAAGACCGTTCAGGAGGCGCGCCGCCTGCTCGAAACGGCGGGTGAGACCGTCGAGCTGCATCTGTCCCCCGCCAAGGTTCGGTTCAACTTTGGCCGCGCGGCCCTGACCTCAAAGGTCATTGATGGCTCGTTCCCCGACTATGCCCGGGTCATTCCACGCGACAATAACCGCGTCCTGATTGTCGATAATGCCCTGTTCGCAGCGGCCGTTGACCGGGTGGCCACCATCTCGGCGGAGAAGTCCCGTTCGGTGAAGATGGCTGTCGAGCCGGGCCGAGTGATCTTGACCGTGCGCAATATGGAAGCCGGTCAGGCCGTCGAAGAGGTCGAGGTTGATTATGAGGGCGAAGGCTTCGAGATCGGCTTCAATGCCCGCTATCTGCTCGATGTCGCGGGTCAGATTCAGGAGAACACGGCCGAGTTCCGCTTCGCCGACCCGGCATCGCCGACCCTCGTACTCGACCCCGCCGATGCGGGCGTGCGCTACGTGCTGATGCCGCTGCGGGTTTGATCGCAGCGGCACCCATGAGCCTAGAGGCGCAGGTCGCCCCGAGGCGGCCCCTACGCCGCCTGACGGTTACGGATTTTCGCTCCTATGAGCGCGCCAGCCTGACCTTGGATGGGCGGGCCGTCTATCTTTACGGTCCCAATGGGGCGGGTAAGACCAATCTGCTTGAAGCGGTGTCTCTGCTCGCGCCGGGACGAGGCCTTCGTCACGCGCCTCTGGTCGA
Organism: Pseudomonadota bacterium; assembly: GCA_041182245.1. Classification (GTDB taxonomy): domain Bacteria; phylum Pseudomonadota; class Alphaproteobacteria; order Caulobacterales; family Caulobacteraceae; genus CAISGS01. Next base: position 79,509 of record JBEGNZ010000011.1, read on the forward strand.
GATCGGGCGGCGCATGCCGGGGGAGGCTCAGGGCCGGGCCTGGAGCGTGGCGGCCGTGCTGGATGATCTAGACGAGGGCGGCGACGGTGACTATCGGCTCGGCACTGGGCTAGAGAGCCCCGGTTCTATGCGCCGCACGGTCCGGCTGCAGGGCCAAACCGTGCCGCCTGCGCGCCTGTCCGATCAGGTGCGACTGGTCTGGCTCACACCGCAGCAGGATCGGCTGTTCCTCGAAGGCCCATCCGATCGACGCCGGTTCCTTGACCGTCTGGTTCATGCTGTCGAACCTCGCCATGCCAGCGCGGCCAGCACCTACGAAAAAGCCTTGCGCGAACGGATGCGGCTCCTGACCGAGGCGCGCGATGCTGGCCGCGCCGTTGATGGGGCGTGGCTGACGGCCTTGGAAGCGCAGGCGGCGGCGAGCGGGGCGGCCCTTTCGATGGCCAGAGCCCGCACGATCGTGGCCCTGCAGGCCGAAATTGAAGGCCGCGCGGACCGGCCCTTTCCCCAGGCCGATCTGAGCCTGACCGGAGAGTGGGAGCAGATGGCCCTGTCCGGCGCGCTAGAGGCGGATGTGGAGGCCAAATTGGCCCGCACCCTCGCCGTGGGCCGCGAGCGCGATGCTGGGGCAGGGCGGGCCTTGAGCGGGCCTCACCGGGGCGATTTGGCGGTGCAACACCGTTCAAAAGACCGTCCGGCTGCGGAATGTTCGACCGGAGAGCAAAAGGCCCTACTTTTGAACCTTGTTCTGGCTCAAGCCGCGAGACTTTCTCGTGCAGTTTCTGCGCCGAATCCTGTACTGTTACTCGACGAAGTCGCCGCTCACCTCGATGCTATGAGGCGGGCAGCGCTTTTCGATGAGATCGAGGCGCTTGGCCTGCAAGCCTTTCTAACGGGCACGGACGAGGCGCTGTTTTCTGACCTGAAAGGGCGGGCCCAAGGTGTTCATGTGGATGCCGGGTCCTTGACCATTGCGGAAGACCGATGAGCGAAGAACC
>JBEGNZ010000012.1:0-79823 GCA_041182245.1 Pseudomonadota bacterium
ACCAACTCCAGCCCCAACGTCCGAGGGTAATAGCGGCGTAGGCGTCGGCAATGGCGGCGGCAACGGTACTGGCAATGAAGGAAACGGCGAAGGCTCATCGTCTCCCGCACCAACACCAGCGCCTTCTCCGGAGCCAACTCCAGCCCCAACGTCCGAGGGTAATAGCGGCGTAGGCGTCGGCAATGGCGGCGGCAACGGTACTGGCAGTGAAGGAAACGGCGAAGGCTCATCGTCTCCCGCACCAGCGCCTTCTCCGGAGCCAACTCCAGCCCCAACGAGCGGCGGGAATAACGGCGAAGGCCCACCGTCTCCCGCGCCAACGCCTGTACCAACACCAGCGCCGACTGGCGGACCGCCGGTGAATCCTAAGGGTATCAACGATCAACCGGAGGCGGTTACACCGTCGGGGCCGAGTGTGGTTCCGGGAACTGCGGTTGAACCAAGTAGCGGCTCTGATTCTCCGACAACACCGATAACGTCATCGGAGCCTGTTTTGATTGGCAGCAGCCAAGAGTCTTCGAATGGCGGTTTGTTGGACCATAGCGCGGCCCTGAACAGCATGGCCTCTTCTCCAGCACCGGAAGCTGGCATAGGGACGCTTGACCATTCGGCCACCGGTGGCGAGAGCCCACACTTCAGTTTAGTTGACGATGGGTATGACACCTACGCCAACGGCGGTACCGGCTTAGCGGGTGGGGACCTCTACCATGGCTTGAACGATGTCGTTAATGCTGACGCTCTGTTTGCCCAAGCGGGCCAACTTCTGGAACCCGTCAGTTTAGACCCAATCGATACCCAGTGGGCTGGAACGGCGGACCTCGGTTCGGGTTGGACCAGCAGCACGCTCGAAGTCGATCTAAGCTCAGCGCCGAGCGATCCGAGTATGGAGGGTGGTTGGACGGTTTATGTCGATCAGCAGCCCTATGTGCCTTCTGCCCAAGAGCAGCAGTTGGGGATTATCCAACTTGACGGTCCAGCGCAGGTCAGCATCGTGCTCTATGATACGTCAGGTGAGCCTCAGTCTATGACGGCAGACCATGTCGACACCATTACCTGGGGCGCTGGCGGCCACACCGGCTAGATCCGATAGCGACTATAATCGATTTGGCTCAGGGCAATAAATTGCTCGACTGATCGCTCGTGGCCCAATCCAAATGGCGCTTCGAGTTCACCACGGATCAGAGAAATCAGTCGTGCCTCTGAACGGACTTGATGGTTGCCCCATTTGACCTGCCGTTGAGCCTCGTGATCGGGGTGCCAATGGTGGGTCTTATGCTCTTGGTGGGGCTTCTTATAAAGATGGAAAATCGGAATATTGCTGTCTAATGGGTGGAAGATCGTCCAACCATGCGTGTAGGCGCGAAGGGCGAGATTCTGTTCTTCTCCGTGAAAATACATATAGGGATCGTAGGGCACGGCCTCCACGAACCGACCTAAGGTGAAGATAAATCCGCCACCGACGTGAAAACCTTCAACAAATTCAACATCGAGAGCATGATGGACCTTGAACATTAGGGTCGCAGACGCGTCTTTCAATTGGCTGTTTTCGAGCGGTGCCATGACCAATACGGCGTTGCTGGGAGGAAAGGTCGGGTGGGGCTGGTTCTGGTCGTTAAAGTCAAATGCGGGCGGATAGGTCGAAATGAGTGGCCGGTCAGTTAGACCAAGAAGTTTGGTAAGCTGCTCCACCAAGACCCGATCCCAGGCCTCTGAAAAATGGGTGTGGGAGTCGATCTGAAGAAAGTGATCTTCGCCTTCATAGAGCGAAAAGGCCAAACTTCTGGCCCAACTGACGCCGCGCGCGTCAACAGGGTCAATCTGTATATAGCGAATTTGTGGCCAATAGGGTTTGGCGGATAACCAAGACCGGTTGTCGCTGTTTGACTGATCAATGAGGCCCACCCGTATAGTGTCAGGCTGCTCGGCCTTGCTGAACAGCCCATCGAGTGTGAACTCCAAGATCGGTTCCATGAAGGCTGCGATACTTACGAAGATGGTCATTGGCGAACTCTTAAGTGTTATTTGGTCGTAAATTTGGTGACGCCATCCCAGCCGGGGCCAGGTGGGTCCTGCTCTAGGGCGTCAATCCGTTCCTCATAGAGGTCGCAAAGGCCGCTTGGCGCACCTGCCGTGCGGCAATGGTTGATAAGGGCCCGCGCCTGATCCCAGTTTTGGGCGAAATAGGCATCCATCACCGCTTGCCACTGTTCCAATTCGGCGACCTGTTGGGGGGTGAGGCTGACGACCTTGCCCATCGGCTCATAGATCTGGACGGCGTCATCCTTGCCCTTGACCCGCACCCGATCCAGAAGTCGGAAACTATAGTCGGGCAGGAGGGCTACAGTGCCTTCACCGACAATGATCTCAACGCCATAGTTTTTGGTCAGGCCTTCTAGGCGAGAACCCAAATTGACGGGGTCGCCCATAACCGTATAGGCGCGGCGCAGCTTGGAGCCCATGTCGCCAACCCGCATTGGGCCGGTGTTGATGCCGATGCCAATATGGAACTCAGGCCATCCCTTAGCGACAAATTCACGGCTCAGTTGGGCAGCTTCGACCTGCATCGCGATGGCGGAATCGACGGCATTGGCGGCAGCAAAGGCGTCTGGCACCGGAGCGCCCCAGAAGGCCATGATGGCGTCACCGATGAACTTGTCGAGCGTGCCCTTGCGGTCAGAAATGACCTTAGACATGCGGGTCAGATATTCATTGATATAGGCGGCCAGTTCCTTGGCCGTCAGCTTTTCGGAGATGGTCGTAAAGCCGCGAAGGTCCGAGAACATGACGGTCAGGTCCGCGTCGCGGCTTTCCATCGAATAGTTCCCGGGGTCGCGGGCCATTTCCTTGACCAGGTCAGGGGGCACATACTGGCCGAACATATCGCCGAGCTGGCGTTTGGCGCGCCCCTCGATCAGGAAGCCCCAACCCAAGTTAAACACCAACATGGTGGCTAGGAGAATGATGGCAGAGGCGAGGGGGATGACGAACAGCGCATCCGTCCACATGGTCATATTGAACCAGACCGCCGCCGCCGTAAGCGCCAGATAGACGATAATACCCCCAGTCGCGCCGAGAAGGGGAAGCAGCAGGATCGCCACCAAGCCCAACACCACCAACTGAATGATATCGATACCCTGAGCATAGGCGGGTTGTTGGCGTACAGTTTGATCCATAGCGCTGGCGATCAGATTGGCGTGGATCTCGACGCCGGGCATGATTTCGTCGGTCGGCGTGGCGCGAATATCGCTCAGGCCGGGGGCAGAGGTTCCGATCAGGACGATCCGGCCCGCGAGCTTGTCGGCGGGGACTCGGCCCGCCAACACATCGCCGAGTGAGATATAGGTAAAGCTGCGGCTTGGCCCTCGATAGGTCACGAGTGCGGCCAGTTCGCGGTCCACAGGCAGGGTCAGGGGCCCCACCTGCAGGGCCTCAACGCGCTGATAGCCGCCCGCCTCTCCAATCACGGGCGTAATGGGTTGGCCGCCAAACAGGGTGCGGATCATCGCGGTGCTCAGGCTCTCATAATAGCCGTCGCGATAGGGAATGAGCAGGGGGACGCGCCGGATGATCCCGTCATCGTCGGTGACCGAATTGATTTGGCCAGCAATGGTCGTACCCTGAAGCAGGACCGGCAGATTGCCGGTATAGCCAGTCCAAGTTCCAGCAATAGTTTGGTTTTTCGGTATTTGGTCTTTGGTTAGGACCGGAGCGGGCAGGGCGTTTTTGGTGACCGCACCCTTCTCGTTGTTAAAATAGTAGCCCAGAACGATCGGCCGGTTCTGCATTCGGTCGCCGAAAGCGCGATCGGTGTCGAGCCTGTCCCAGATCGGCCCCGCCATCGAAGCGGCACCCGTATCGGTCAGGATGCTCCGTAGCTGTTCGGTTTCAGATTCAGCCCAGACAATGTCGAAACCTAAGACCGCAACGCCATATCTATCGAACAGACTATCCACAATGGTGGCAATCCGAGTCCGGTTCCATGGCCATTGGCCAAATTCGGCCAAGCTCTTTTCATCAATGTCTAGGATAACAATCCGATCATCGACGCCCTTGACCGTCGTCTGACGAACACGCTGATCATAGAGCTGTTGCTCCAACCGGCCCAACCCTGGGATGGTTAAAAAGTTCGCCGAGTTGAGCACGAAAATGGCAAGCAAGCCCGCCATAGCCGCCAACAGCCGCCACTTGCGCCGCCAAGTTCTTAAAGGGGAGAGGAGGTCGCCCATGAAGCCGAGGTCAAGGTTTGGAAAGCTGAGCTTCATCGGTTTTTCCATCAAAAGGCTCAGTCAACCTCCACGCGCGGTGTGGTCGAACCAGCAGTCACCAGACATAACAGTTGAATAGAGTTGTACTCGTAATTTCTACTAAAATGAGATGCTAAAAATATACAAAATCGAAAAAGATGTGGTTGGCGAGCGTGGATTTTCGGATTCGCCGCGCAAATGAAAACTCAGACTTATTAGGATGTTGTATCTATGAAATTTATCGTAAAAACGACCCGCCGATCTAATCTAGGGCTCTGGACGTATTACCCTTGGATGTTATAATATTAAAACAACTATACAGAAACTCTAGGTTGGTTAGTTAAATTCATTGTCAGTTATATTTTAACAAAAGTAAGGATACTGTGGCTTTGAATCGGAATGACCTGTAATTTCATCGGCGAGCTTACGCCGTAAACTGTTGGTCGGTAGGCTTGAATGCATGAGAATGGGCGGTCGATTAGGCCCAACTCTAGGAGTTGTGATGCTGTTAATGAGAGCCTTTGATCATCAGTCCATACTGGTAGGCATGCCGATGGGATGGGTGAAGGCTCTCTGATGCTGATCAGCTTGAAAAAAACCGAGAGTTTTGCCGCTCGTTTGCTGATCGGAGCGTTTCTGGTTGGTCTGGCTCAGGGTGCGCCAAACAATGCGGAGGCGGCCGAGAACCAGTCCATACCAGAGCAGATTAAGCACCTGATCGAACTGAAACGCGCAGCAGAGGGCTACGAACTTGGGTTGCTTCACCCAGAGCTCATTGGCGACACCCTGTTCGACTACTATTTTGGGATTGCAGCGGTTGATGCGGGACGGGCTTGGATGGGGGTCTTGGCGCTGGAGCGGTTCATGCTCAAAGACCCTTCGAACCTCTTGGCGCGCCTTGAACTGGGCCGCGGCTATGTTGTGATCGGCGACTATGTGCGGGCTGAGCGTGAGTTCAACTATGTGCTCGATAAGAACCCGCCTAAATCTGTGGTGCGAACCATTGATCAGTTCATCGCGCAAATCCGCCTGAAGCGAGACAAGGTCGAAACAACCTATGGGGCGTTCTTTGAAGGCGGTGTCGGCTATAACAGCAATGTCAACAGCGGGGTCGCTGGCGCAGATATAAAGCTGCCATTCTTTGGTGATGTGAAGCTCAGCAATGATGCACTTCAGAAGTCGTCACTTCTGAGTGAAGCCTCGGGGGGGGCTTTTGTGAACGTGCCTATCAAGGGGCAGTTCAAAGCCTTGGCAAGCTTGACCGGCAACTATCGCAACCATGCCCAGATCAAGGGTTTTGACCAGGGCTCGATCGTCGGAAATATATCCATTGGACAGATGAGTAAGGACCTGACGCTGACGGTGGGTCCAACCTATGGCTTGACCTATCTGGATGGGCTGAAGTTTCGTGAGACCCTTGGGGCGAACCTTTCCTTTCGGAAAACCCTTTCGCCTCTAACAAAGCTAACAAGTGATCTCAGTTTCCAACAGCTGACCTATAGCGGAATCAACGAAAATCGTTCGGGAAACCTCTATTCGGCGAGTATCGGTCTGGATCGCATTCTCAACCTGCCCATGAAGCCAGTTGTCTCCGTCATCGGCTACTATGCTCAAGAGCAGAACGACCGTGGTCGGGATGACTTCTCGCGCAAGATTGTTGGTAGCAATGTCAGCGTTGCCTTTGTTCCGGCACCCTTCTGGGCCTTTTCTGTCGGAGGGGGTCTGTCCCGTTGGGACTATAATGCGGCTGATCCCCTGTTCCTGAACCGGCGCAATGACTGGTTCAAATCGGCCGAGGTCAAGCTGCAATATGAGCTAGAAAAGGGTCTAACCCTTCGCCTAGAGGCTCAGGCTTCTCAGGATGACGCCAATCTGCCACTTTACCAATTTCAGCAAAACCAAGTTAAGATCGCCCTTCGGAAAGAGTGGTAGAGATGCGCCGTCACATGCCAATCCTACTCAGGCTCTGCGCCGTTCTAACTTTCGTCGTCCTGCTGCCACTGTCGGCTCATGCCCAGCCTGTGGCAAGCGCCGGTCGCATCGTATTGGCTGCAGGCTCGGTTCAACTGGTCCGGGGCGGGGCCGTTTCAGCGGCCAGAGGCGGGATGGACATTCGTGCCGGAGACCTTATCCGCACGGCACCTGCCTCTAGCGCACAGCTCTGGTTCCAAGACGGGGGCATGGTGGCCGTCCGTGAAAGGTCCGAATTCCGTATCGAAAGTTTTAGCTACAGCAAGGATGCGCGTCCCGCGGCGATGGGTAATGTGACGACCTTGGTCAAGGGTGGCGCTCGGGTGATGACTGGCGCAATCGCCAAGGCCAATCCGGATGCAATCAAGGTCAATACCCGGGTCGCGACGATCGGCATCCGAGGCACCGGTTTCGATCTCGTCGATTGCGTCGATCAATGTTTCCAAGATACCGGCACTGCCGCCAAACCCGGACTTTATGGTGCTGTCTATGAAGGCAAGGTACTGATCACCAATCAGGCTGGCGAAAGTGATCTTTTGGTCTCGGAAGTGTTTTACGTCGCTAGCGCGGTGTCGCCTGTCGTCCGTTTGCCTGTACAACCCAACTTCTTAGCCGAGCCCGCAGCCGAGGGTGGGATGGGTAAGTCCACTGAGGCTGTGGAGGCCCCAGACGCCCCAATTGAAGCTCCTGCCGCCCCCGTTCAGATCGAGCAGAGTGCATCGGTCGAGACGGTTGCTCAGGTTCGGCTTCCCCCACCACAGCAGGCCGATGTGCTCAGTGTTCCCAAGGTGATCTTCAACCAGACCGATCAGGGCAATGGCACGCCGCTGGATAGTACGGTTTCGACCCTGTCGTTCCAGTCTGCAGAATATAACCCTGTTACAAGCGAGCGAAATGTCGAGAACTTCATTCGTGGGATGAAGGCGACCTATAGCGACGGCAAGCTTGTTTCGATAACCTATCCGCCGATCCCTAATTTTCTGGGATACGTCATTAAGGGCTATACGGCCCAGCAGTTGGAAGGCGGCAGCGACCAGTCCATTGTCGCTTGGGGGCGATGGGCGGACGGCACCCTGTTGATTGGGGGTTGGAGCGGAAGTCCGAACCGCATCACGCCGTTAACACTGTCCGCTAATCAAGGGTTCCATTGGTTGGTTGGTGACACCAGCAAGACCCTACCGACCGGCGGCGTCTATGAGTTCAACCTGGTTGGTGCGACCGTGCCCACAGAGGCGAGGGCTGATGCGGCTGGTGGCTGGGCAGTCACTGGCGGAACGCTGACCGCAGACCTTTTGGCCGCGAAGCTATCGGGGACCTTGAACCTCTATCTCAATCGCGACCAACTCTATGGGTTCTTCGATATGAAGTTCAACTCGACCAGTGCCCTCGTCGCAGGTAGCCAGATCGCGATTGCAACAGCGGTGGATCGGACGGGCGGTTCGATCAATATGTGCACGGCGACTTGCAATGGATTAGGCTCGGTCATGTTCTACGGAAATAACCCCGCAAAGCCCGCGAGCCACGTCGGTATGACCTACGATTTCAACACGGGTGACTATTTCGTTCAGGGCGTCGCGGTCTTTAACCGCTGACCACGCGTTGTCGGTGATGACGTGGGTTCTTGGCCATTGAATTGGTTAGGTATCGAATAATTACGGCGACCGTCTTGAATAGGGCTTAGTGACGCAGCAGACTGTGGGCGTAGAATCTGTGGTCTGGATTTAGGGAAATTCGATGCTCACCGAAGACGAGTTGCTGGCACGGGTTGATGCGCAGTTCTTGGGCTTTCCGTCGCCCACCGCGCCGCGTATTCAAGCCGGAGGGCATCCGTGTCAGGGGATCTACTGGACCCCAAAGGGTAAGAGACCCAAGGTCGCCTTCATCGCGACCCACTATAATGTCGATTTTTCCGAGCACTATATCGCGCCCTTTATGGCCCATCAGGGCTTCGGCTTTTTAGGCTGGAATACGCGCTATCGAGGCTTTGAGGATCAGTTCCTGCTCGAGCATGCTGTGATCGATATAGGAGTCGGCGTGAAGTGGCTGAAGGAGCAGGCTGGCGTCGAGACGGTCGTGATCCTTGGCAATTCGGGCGGCGGTTCGCTGATGGGGGCCTATCAGGCTGAGGCCATCGCGCCGACCTTGGGCGACCTTCTGAACAGTGCGGGTAAGGCCGCCTTGTCCGATTTGCCTCAAGCCGATCTCTATGTGTCGCTCAACGCCCATCAGGGGCGGCCAGAGGTTCTGACCGACTGGATGGATGGGTCTGTGATCGACGAGAACGATCCAGTCGCGACTGACCCCTCTCTCGATCCCTTTAGTCCAGAGAATAAACCGCCCTACAGCGCCGACTTCATTGCGCGCTACAGGGCCGCTCAGATTGCTCGCAATCAGAAAATCACCGACTGGGCCAAGGTTGAGCTCAAGCGGCTCAATGAGGCGGGTATTCCGGATCGGATATTTCCACTCTTTCGGATTTGGGGCGATTTGCGGATGATGGATCCGACCATTGATCCGTCCGACCGTCAGCCCCAGTCCTGCTATCGCGGCCATCCGGCCATCGCCAATCGCACGCCAAGCATTGGGCGGGCCAATACGTTCAAGACTTGGCTATCTATGTGGAGCCTAGAAACCTCGCGGTGCCGTGGGGGTGAGCAGTTGGCCAAGTTCCGGTTGCCTGCGCTCGTCGTGCAAGGCTTAGCCGATACGGGCGTCTTCCCCTCGGATGCGCACAAGATCTATAACAGCATAGGCTCGACCGATAAGACCTTGGCCATGGTTCCCGGCGCGCACTATTTCGAGGACTCGTTGGCCAATCGTCACGCGGCCGCCGATCTGATCTGTGACTGGGTTAGGGCGCGGTCCTAACCTGTTCCCAGCGTCTGTAGGGGCAGATAGATGGATGATACTGCCGACCTATATGAGGCCCTCGTCGAACTTGGCTTGATCAAACCGGGCGAGCAGCCCCGGTTCAGCTTCATGACCGGCGGCGTGTCCTGTGATGTTGCTATGGTCGAGACAAAAGATGGCCGTGTCTTGGTGATAAAGAGGGCTCTGTCACAGTTGCGCGTCCCAACCGAGTGGCTCGCGTCTGCTGATCGCTCTGCCTTCGAAGTCCAGTGGCTCAAGCTGGTGAGTTCCCGCGTCAGCGCAGATCTGGTTCCGGAGGTGATCGCGGAGCTTCCCGAGCGCCATATGTTCGTCATGTCCTACCTACCCATCGAAACCTATCCGGTTTGGAAAGCGGAGTTGCTGGAGGGCAGGGTTGATCCGGACTTTGCGGGGGCGCTTGGCCGAGCCCTGGTTCAAATTCATGCGGCGACAGCGGGTGATCCCGCCCTTGCTCAACAGTTTGCGACCGACGATCTGTTTATGGCGCTTCGGATTGATCCCTTTCTGCTCCATGTGGCGCGGAGCCAAACCGATGTGGCTCCCATGTTGCAAGCCTTGGCTCTGGACCTACAGTTGCGCAAAATCGCGCTGGTCCACGGGGATGTGAGCCCCAAAAATATCCTTATCGGACCTAAGGGCCCAGTGATCCTCGATGCTGAATGTGCGGTCTATGGCGACCCAGCCTTTGACCTCGCCTTTTGCCTTACCCATTTGCTTATTAAATCAGTTTTTATAGTGGATAAGGGTCAGCTATTGATCAATAGCGCGAGGTCGTTAACAGGGGCCTATCTCGCGGAGGTAGGGTGGGAAGACTCTCAAGCCCTCTCAGCGCGGACCGCTAAGCTCGTCTCAGCCCTCTTGCTGGCGCGCTTGGATGGTAAGTCGACGGCGACCTACCTTACGGACGAAGCAGATAAGGCGTTGATCCGGCGGCAAGCCAAGGCGTTTCTGCAGGATCCGGCGCTGGATCTCGCCCAACTGATTAATCGATGGACCTTTGAGAGGCAGGCGTGATGCGCAATCAGATTTCCAAGGTCATTGCCAGACAGGTCTGGGATTCCCGTGGTCGCCCGACGATCGAAGCCGAGGTCACCTTGGTCAGCGGTGCTACCGGGCGAGCTATAGCACCGGCTGGAGCCTCTCGAGGGGCCCACGAGGCAGTCGATCTGCGTGATGGGGGCTCAGCCTTTGGGGGATATGGCGTCGCCCGCGCCCTTGCCGGTGTCGAGGCAGAGATTGCTCCAGCCTTGGTCGGACGCGATGCCGCTGATCAGGTTTCTATCGACCAGACCCTGATCGCCCTTGATGGGACCCAAAGCAAGGGCCGATTGGGGGCCAGTGCCCTAGTCGCCGTGTCTATGGCCAATCTGCACGCGGCGGCCGCCTCTGCTCAAGTTCCGCTTTGGCAATGGTTGGCGCAAGGAAGGCCGGTACGCATTCCCTTGCCCGAAATTCAGATCTTTGGCGGCGGTGCCCATGCAGGTCGCCGGACCGATGTGCAAGATTTCATGGTCATGGCACCCAAGGCGGGGTCTTTCCGTCGTGCCCTAGAAATTACCGCCGATATCTATCGCGCCGCTGGCCAGTTGATGGAGGCGAGGGGGCCGATTACGGGTGTCGCCGATGAGGGTGGATGGTGGCCGAACTTCACCTCGAACGAAGATGCCCTCGATGTCCTGACCCAAGCGATAGAACGTGCCGGTTATCGCGCCGGGGAAGAGGTCTACATCTCGCTCGACATCGCCGCCAACGAGTTTTGCCTTGATGGCGGTTATAGCATGGCCCTGGACCAAAGGGTTCTCAGCGCCGATGAGATGGTCGAGCGAATGGTCGCTTGGGCGGGCCGCTATCCGATTGTCTCCATCGAAGATCCCGCCGGGCAGGACGAGTTCGCAACCTTGGCCAAGATCAATCTTCAGATTGGTCATCGGGTTCAGATCATCGGCGACGATGTGCTGGTGACCAACGCTGAACGGGTCGTCCGCGCCTCAGAGGCTGGGGCCTGTAATGCGGTGCTCATTAAGGTCAATCAGGCGGGTACCGTTACGGAGGCCAAGGCCGCGCTTGACGCTGGCAAGGCCAGAGGTTGGGGCACCATTGTCTCTGCGCGTTCTGGCGAGACCGAAGATGTCACCATTTCTCACCTGTCCGTGGGCTGGGATGCAGGCCAGTTGAAGGTCGGGTCCTTCACGCGGTCTGAACGGATGGCCAAGTGGAACGAGGTCTTGCGCATCGAGGAGCGCCTTGGCTCAAGCGCAGTCTATGCGGGCTGCGACGCCTTCTTTGCGCCCGTCGCGGCCAATCTGATCAAGGGATGAGCATGAAGACCGTTTTGCAATATCGAGCCAGCCAGGGTTTTTGCGATCAGATTAAGGTCGCCTTCGCCCAAATGGAGCCGGTTACGGTTGTCGATGAGTTCGATGGGCCGCGCTTTGATGAGGCCATGCTGACGGCCGAGGTCCTTCTCCATGTCCTTAAGCCCGTGACTGCGGAGGTGATCGCCAATGCGCCCCATCTCAAGCTGATCCAAAAGCTCGGTGTCGGTACCAACACCATCGACCTTGTCGCCGCAAAGGCAAGAGGCATCGCCGTCTGCAATATGCCCGGCACCAACAGCCAAGCCGTAGCCGAGATGGCCTTGACCCTGATGCTGTCTTGCCTGCGCCGCACGATCTATCTCGACAGCCTGACGCGCGCTGGCAACGGCTGGAACCCTGACCTTGAGGTGCTGGACAGCGTCGGCGAGGTCTGCGGGCGAACGGTGGGTCTGGTCGGCTTTGGCCAGTCGGCCCAGCGCCTTGCGCCCGTACTCACCGCCCTTGGGGCCAAGGTGATCTATACGGCAAGGTCGGCGCGGCCCGATGCGCCCTATGGGTTCCGTGACCTAGAGACATTGCTAGAAGAGGCCGATATTCTTTCGCTCCATCTGCCCTTGACCGACGAAACCCGCAATCTGATCGACGCCAAGGCTTTGAATCGGATGAGGCCGGGCGCGATCGTGATCAACACCTCGCGTGGAGAGATCATTGATGAGGTGGCGCTGGAAGCGGCCTTGAGGTCCGGCCATCTGCGCGGCGCAGGGTTGGATGTGTTCGCCAAAGAACCTGCAGGAACCGACAACCCGCTCTTTGCCCTTGACCATGTTGTCGTGGCCCCCCATCAGGCCTGGCTGACCCCAGAAACCCTGTCACGGAGCCTCGCCGTGGCGAAGGAAAACTGCCGACGGCTCGCGGCCGGTGAGGCCCTTCTGCATCGGGTGGTGTGAGATGTCGATGATCTCCAAAACACCCATCGTCTTTGCGTGCGGCCAACTTCTCGACGAACGGTGCTGGGAACCGCAGCGTTCTGTCTTTGCGAATGAACGCAACCTTTTTGTCTCTGATCACCGAAGCGATGACACGATCGCTGGTATGGCCAAGCGGCTGCTGGCCAGCGCGCCGGATCGGTTCCTGTTGATGGGACATGCGATGGGAGGTTTCATAGCGCTGGAGGTCATGCGGCAGGCGCCCGAGCGGGTTACGGGTCTCGCCTTGCTGGCGACCTTGGCCAATGCTGATGGACCGGCCCAGACCGAGCGGCGCATGGGCTATATCAAACTGGTCGAGGAGGGGCGTTTTGAGCAGGTTGCAGAAGAGCGTATCCCGATGTTGCTGGCGCCTGAGCGCCGCAGCGACCCGATCCTGACGGGTCAGATCCGAGCCATGGCGCAGGCCACCGGGGCGGAGATCTTTCTGCGCCAACAGCGGGCCATAATGAGCCGGATCGATAGCCGCCCCTCGCTTGGCCGCATCACCGTGCCAACCCTGATCCTTTGGGGAGACGAGGACGGAATTGCCAATCGGGCTCAGCAGCAAGACATGCTCGACGGCATTTCGGGGTCCCGACTGGAGGTCCTGAAGGGCTGCGGACACCTCTCGACCCTTGAGGCTCCGCGCGAGGTCAACGCCCTCCTATCTGGCTGGATGGCCGAGATTTAGATCAACCCTTCAGCTCACGCCGCACAATCGCGGCCCCCTCGGCCATGGCCTTGAGCTTGCCGAAGGCCACCTCGCGGCTATGATATTTCATGCCGCAATCTGGCGCGATCCAAAGCCGGTCCGACGAGACATATTTCAGAGCCTGTCTGATCCGGTCGGCCACCCGTTCTTGGGTTTCAATTTCAGGATCGGACAGGTCCAACACGCCATACATAATGATCTTGTCGGGCAGTTCGGCCAGGATGGATGGGTCAAGATTAGGCTGGGCGGCCTCAACCGAAATCACATCGATGCGTGAGCGGTTCAATTCGGCCAAGAAGTCATAGGCCTTGGGCTTAACGGAGTTGCCGTGCACAAGTGCATAGCCAAAACAGATGTGGAGCACCGTCGTTCCCGTGACCCCCTCTAGGGCGCGGTCGATAGCGGCGAGCGCATAGTCCCGAGCCTGATCAGCGCGGGCTTGAAGATAGGGCTCATCGAGCTGCACCACGTCGACACCGGCTTCGAACAGGGCCCGGACCTCCTCATTGACTGCTGCGGCATAGTCCATCGCGAGGGCTTCGGCGCTGGGGTAATAGTCGTTCTGCGCCTGCTGGGTCATGGTGAAGGGACCCGGGATCGTCAGTTTGACAGGTTTGGTTGAATGGCGCTTCAGGAAGGCGAGATCCTGAACCTCAATAGGGCCAACCCGGCGAATGGGACCGACCACGCGAGGAACAGGATTGGCCTTTCCGGTTCGGTCAATGGCCGTGCCGTGATTGTCAGAATCGATACCGCTGAGGGCTGTGGCGAGCCGATTGGAATAGCTCTCCCGTCGCATTTCTCCATCGCCGACAAGGTCAATTCCAGCCAGCTCTTGATCACGGATCGCCGCGAGGGTTGCCGCCTCTTGCGCGTCTGGAAGCCAAGCTTCGTCGATGCGCCAGAGCTCTTTAGCGCGCACACGCGGCGGTAAACTTTTCTTCAGGCGCTCGCGGTCAATCAGCCACTCTGGCTGGGGATAGCTGCCAACAATTGTGGTTGGCAACAGGGGAAGTTTAACCACGTGGCAGATCCTTACGCTCAATATCGGCTTTTAATTAGAGTTCTAACCATTAAATATATGCACCCACCCTTTTTATGTGTCCAGACAGTATTAGTTCTAACCCCCCCGGGTGGTTGAACTTTACGCTCGATTAAAGCTGGCACGATAGGGTGCCAGCCAGTGCAAATTCGAGCGATCTCATGACAGTGCCGGTTGATGGACATTTGCCCCTTGAGGTGCAGGCCTTACCCTTCGAAATCTCGACCTACGCGCAACCTGAAAACAGCATTGGCTACCAGCTGCGCATGGCTTTTCGCGGCTTTTCAACCATGTTGGAGCGCAAGACCTCGACCCACGGCGTATCGAGCGGTCAATGGCGTTTTCTAAGGCAATTATGGATCGAAGATGGTCCAACCCAACGGGAGCTGAGCGTTAGGGTTGGTATGCGCGAGCCGACCACGGTGGTTGCGGTCAATAGTCTGGTCAAGAGTGGGTTGGCCGTGCGTGAGCCGAGCGTCGAGGACCGCCGCAAGGTTCATATTCGCCTCACTCCGCTCGGGCGCTCGCTACAGGCGACGCTCTTGCCGATGGTCGCGGACGTAAATGATCGTGCAACCAAGGGCTTGACCAAGGCCGAGGTCGCGACACTCCTGAGGCTATTGCGGCATATTAATAGCAATATGGCCCATGAGCGCGACCAGATCGGCGGCGATCCCGTACCCTGAACCCCAAATCGGCGTTCAGGGCCTCTGGCGGGTCTAGGTGTGGGCTGTGACGAGACCAACGACCTTGACGCCCTCGGCGTTCATCGGGTCGTGCTCGACGTCCGCGGGGGTGAAATCCCTCGTCCAGCAGGCAAACTCTAAGCAGGCACCGTCTGGATCCGAGAAATAGAGCGACCGGACATAGACGCCATCATGCATCTCGTCACTCGACTGTGTCGGTGAGTTGTCATGGTTGAGGATCTTCGAGACATTGATCCCCTTATCGATCAGGCGCTGGTGATATTCTTCAAACTTCTCAGGCGGAACATTGAAGGCAATGTGATTCATCGAGCCATGGGCTGACATGAAGTTGCCTTGGGTCGGGATCGCGCCGGGACTGGAAATACCAGGCACCGCCTCAGGCGCATCCTTGAACCAAAAGAAGGCGATGGAATCGCCATTACCAATATCGAAGAAGAAGTGCTGACCAACACCGCCGGGCAGGTCCAAGGTCTTGAGCAGCGGCATGCCGAGCACATCACGGTAAAAGGTCACCGTGCGGGCCATATCCTTACTGACGAGCGCGAGGTGGTTGACGCCGCGAAGTTCAAATTGGCTGTTTTTCCGACTGGTCATGGGTATCTCCCTAACTATTAAGGTTCGTTATCAGATCGCTTAATCGCGCTTTTCCGGCCGTGCTGCACTGAGGAAGTCGGCCGCGCTAAAGCCCTTCGGCGCGGCAACCTCGACGATGGGATCGGCGCGATTATCAAACTCTAGGCCTAGGGCCCGAGTCATAACCGCATGCATGTCATAGAGGCAGGTGATGTAGGTAAATTCAAAGATCTGTTCATCTGTCCAGAAGGTCTTGAGCTTGTCAAAGACCTGTACCGGAACGCGGCCCCCAGCCTGTGACAAACAATCGGCATAGGCCAGTACCGCGCGCTGCTCGTCGTTAAAGACATCGGAGACTGTCCAATAGGGTATGGCCGCGATCATCTCTTCAGATACGCCAAGACCGCGCAAGGACTTGCAGTGTTGAGAGAAGACGAACTGGCTGCTCTTGACCCAACCGGCTCGGGTTTGGCCCAATTCGCGCAAAACAGGATCGATTTTGCGCGATGGGTGGCGATAGACCGCAAAACCGTCGACGGCATGCTGCAAAATGTCTGGAGCCAGAGCAAAGACCGTCCACCAATCGCCTGGAGTGCCTGTCGCGGTGCCGGGCTCACTGACCGGGTCACGATCGCCGAACAGACGGTCATACATGGTCAAGACGATATCGGCGGTGGCTTCGGCCCGTGGCACTTGGCGAAGAACAGGCATGGGGAACTCCTAGGTGTGGCGGGATTGGCTTCGTGGGCTCAGGCCCCATATCAGGGCCTGATGGCGCAATTGGCAAGTCTGGGGCTTATGGGTGGGCCTAGGTCAGGGGTGCGTCCGAGAGACTTATCTCAGCGCGTATAACGCTTTGGGAGAAAGCCTTTAGACCAAGGCTCAGAATAATCGCGGACAGGGGTAAGGCTACGCCTGTAACGATAGCGATAGAGTAGCGTAGGGCATTATCGTCACCAAATATCCGGTCCGTGATGAGGGCGATAGCCGTCGGGCCAATTCCAAGACCTAGAAGAGTCACGACCAGGAAATAGAGCGCAGCGAGCCGAGCCCGCAGGTGGCTGGGGGCGATCAGTTGCAGGGCTGAACCTGCCGCGCCGCCATGCAGGGTGCCCACGAGCATCGCAATGACCATCGTTGCCAGTGACAGGTTCAGGCTTGGTGCTAAGGCCATGAAGATGAACAGGGGCGTTAAGATGAGTGCGTTAATTCGAATTACCCGCAGGTGACCATCCCTTAGACCCCGCCGATAGAGCCAGTCGGCCAGCCACCCGCCGCTGAGGATGCCGAGGCTGCCACAAACAGCGGTGGAGGCACCAAACCACAGACCGGCAGAGGCGACGGGCATGCCATAGGTGCGATGGAGGAACTGCGGAATCCAAGCGGTCGCGCCATACATGACCATGGCAACAAGGGACATGCCCAAGAAGTGGCTGCTTACCGCACCCCAATTAAGCTTCAGAAAGGCTAAAAACTCGCCCGGGACAGGGGCTGTCGTTCGCCCGGTTCGGGCCGGCTCGCGGATGGTCAGATAGAAGAGCAGGGCGACCAACAGACCGGGTAGCCCGACGATCAGGAACACCAACTGCCAAGGCTCCATCTGTCCGAGAATGGGCACCATAACGGCAGGTCCCTGAGTGACCAACTGGACCACGAATGATCCAAGAACCAACGCGATACCCGAACCGATAGGAACCCCAAGGGAATAGACCGCCATGGCTCGCCCCAAGGTCTCGCGGGGGAAATAGTCCCCGAGCAGGGAATAGCTCGCGGGAGACAGAGCCGCTTCACCGACGCCCACGCCGATCCGAAACAGAAACAGAATGATATAGGAGCGTGCCAACCCGCAGAGCGCGGTCATCAGGCTCCAGATTGCAATCCCGGCGCCAATCAGGTTCCTTCTGTTCATTCGATCTGCTGCAAGGCCAATCGGCAATCCAAGCACGCTATAAAAGATGGCAAAGGCAAGCCCCATCAACAGGCTCATCTGGGTATCGGAAATGCCCAAATCTTGGCGGATCGGCCCGACGAGCAAGCTCAGGATCATCCTGTCGATGAAGGACAGGGTATAGGCGAGCAGCAGAAGCGCGACCACATACCACGCATAACCGAGCTTATGGCCGGGTAGGGGGCTTGGGGTTGAACTCGTCAATGGCGTCTCCCTTGCCCAGTTTGACCTGCGCGATTTGGGCCAATCGGCCTTACCTTATTCCTTAGGGTTCTATAGATTTAAGCCCTTGGCAACTGGATAAAGACACCGCATCAACCGCGTGCGTTAAACAAGATGGGATCATCGATGGAACAGCCATTCACCTGGGACCGATTGGACCATGAGCCCCTCTGCGTGGCTGATTTTCACGTTGAAGGACCGATCCTGTCGCTCGGACAGTCCCCCTTTAGCGAGCGTCGGGTGGGCTATATTACCGGCGGCTCGTTCGAGGGCGCACGCCTGCGGGGCGAGATCTTGCCCGGCGGCGGTAACTGGTCTCAGAACGGTGCATTGGAGCCAGATGTGGCCTGCGGCCTGTTCGATGCGCGGTCACTTTGGCGGACGGCCAATGGTGGCCTTATCCACGTCACCTATACGGGGCGCAGTGTCATCCCCAAGGCCGCGTCGATGCAGATCCGCGACCCTGAAGTCACCGAGGTCGACCCAGCCAGCTACTATATCCGTATCTCCCCAGTCTTTGAGACGAGCGATCCGGAGCACCTATGGCTCAATGGTATCTTGGCCGTCGGATGTGGCCAGTGGATGCCGTGGGGCATTCGCCACTGGATCTTTGCCATCCGCTAGTCGTGCCATCAGACCAGTGGAGAGTTCATGGGCAGTCCAACCAGGGCGCGGCCGTGCAATTCACTGACCGTGTCGAGGTCATAGACCACATGGCTGGACATGACATTGATGTCCCGTAACGCGCGCTGGATTGGGTTGGTGACGAAGTGGGCACTGGAGCCACTGGCTCCTGACGCAAGGATGATGACATTGCGGCAAAGGTCCATGGCGTAGGCGATCTGCATCCGCACGGCGACGCGCTGTTCGGGTGTCGGGGCCTCAACCTGGTTCGCCATCTGCATGATCTTATGCCCTGCGTCGCGTACCAGCATCTCGGCAGTTCGCGCCTGCATGTCGGCATGGCCGAGCCTCATCTGAGAGGCTGGCTTATCGGACTGTTTCAGATCGGTCAGAAAGACCTGACGCTCCGACATATAGGATCGGAAATGGGCGACAGCGGCCCGGGCGGTGCCAATGGCCGGTATGGCGGCGGTTAGGGCTAAGAACGGCATCATTGGCATGCGATAGATCGGGTTGTCATAGAGGGCCGCGCCGTTTCCGCGTCCGTCCCTCAGCCCCGCGACCTCGAACGATCGGTGCTCTGGAACAAAGACCTGGTCTGCAACAACATCATGGCTGCCCGTGCCGCACATGCCATCCACGTGCCAACTATCAACGATCTGGCCTTCATTGGTTGGGAAGATGAAGAACCGGATCTGGGGCGGGCCATCGGCATTTGCGATTGCCCCATAGGCCATGATCCAGTCCGAATGCATCACGCCCGTGCCCCAGCGCCATTGGCCGCTGAGCAGATATCCACCATCAACCGCCTTTGCACGGCCCATAGGATTGGTCACCCCGGGCGCGATAACATAGGGATGGGAGCCGAAGATCTCGTCCTGAGCCTGTTTCGGGAACTGGGTCAAAAGCCAGTTGTGCTCGACGCAAAAGGCCGTCACCCAACCGGTGGAAGAACAGCTTTCCGAGAGGGGAAGCATGGCGTCGATGAACGACTGGACGTCAAACTCCAGCCCGCCATAGCATTTGGGTACGAAATGATAGAAGACGCCGGTCTTGCGAATCTCATCCCAGACCGCGTCAACCGGATGGCGCGCGATCTCTGCGCGCCGTGCGTTCTGTGACAGTAGCCCCCTCAGGCTTTCGGTGCGTGCGGTTAGGGCTTGAGGCGTCAAGGCCTTCAATTCATCCGCTGGAAGCCAGTGTTTGACGGGGTTGGCGCGTGAATGGAGATGCTGGACGGCGTCAGCTTGGCCCATTGATCAGGGCTCCTTAGTGGTTGATCCTGACGACGAATCTATAGGAGGATTTGCACGGAGGCGAGGAATAGATAGGTATCAAACCATTATTCCGGTTTTTGGGGCCCGCTTCGCCAATTACAGTGAGACCGAGTGGGGCGATGGCAATGGGCGCAGTTGC
Source organism: Pseudomonadota bacterium (assembly GCA_041182245.1). Classification (GTDB taxonomy): domain Bacteria; phylum Pseudomonadota; class Alphaproteobacteria; order Caulobacterales; family Caulobacteraceae; genus CAISGS01. The sequence goes on from JBEGNZ010000012.1 coordinate 19,638, forward strand.
CGTCCAGCTAGGCCCCTCGCTCTAATGTGTCAGTGATGCGCGAACCGCTCTGGCCATCTCCTCCTGTGCGATCCAGTCCTGTTCCTTGTCTGCCGAGGTCCATGCCGAATTGACGGCGATGACCAGCTTGTCTTGCGGGAAAACAAAGATCTGTTGGCCAAAGATACCTTCAGCCGCATATCCGCCGGGGATGAGCCACATGAAAAAGCCATAGCCCCGGTCCTTGCCAAAATCGTTCTCATAGGAGGTGGCCAGTTCAACCCATCGTTCAGGCACCATGGGCTTGCCTTGAGCGACACCGTCTTCGAGCAGAAACTGACCAAACCTTGCATAGTCGCGAAGGGTCATGGACAGGCAGCAGCCGCCGCGCTCATGACCGCCCTGATCGGTCATCCAGACCGCATCTTGCTCCATGCCGTAAGGCTGCCAGATCTTTTCAGACATGTAGCTCGAGAGCGGCTTGCCCACGGCGGTCGAGACCAAAAGACCGGTTAGGTCTGTTTCGCCGGTATTATACAGGAATTTGGTGCCCGGCGGATGGGCGCGGGGCAGTTTGCGCATATAGGCGATGATCGGATTGACGCCCCGCTCATCGGTTTGCAGCCCGACGCGGGCGACGTCGGAATTTGGGTCCTGATAGTCCTCGTTCCATTTGACGCCAGAGGTCATGGAGATCAACTGACGTACCGACACCTGATCATAGGCGCTGCCTTTAAGCCCCGGCAGATAGGTGCTGACCTTGTCGTTCAAGCTCGCGATCTTTCCATCCGCGATCGCAGCGCCGACGAGCATGGCGGTCACTGACTTTGCCACCGAAAAGGAGGTCCAGCGCTCCTGCGGCGTACGGCCGAGGCCATAGCGCTCCAAGACGATCTTACCATCCTGAAGCACCAGCAGGCCCGACGTGTTCATCGTCTTCATATAGGTGGTGATGGTCTGTGGCTTGCCTTGCCATGTCCAGGTCGGGTTGAGCTCCTGCGCTGCCTTGGGCAACTCTCGCACAGACGGCCCGCGCGCGACCACCTTGACGGGGAAGGCGTCTTCCATATGGCGATAGCCCCAAGCCTGCTGTTTGGGTGTCCAAGACAGAACGGATGGGGTCAGGGCTGGCGGCTCAGCGGCAAGAGTAGCCGTGCTAAGGCTTAAGGACAGGACCGCAATTCCAGTCACAAGTCGCATCACGCTCTCTCCTTTGGAGTTGGGTTTGTCTGGGTCAAAATGACCTAGATCAGGGCCTCTATCTCATCGGGCCGCAGGCCAGCGGCTTCTAAAATTTCGCGGGTATGTTCACCCAGCTTGGGTGCAGCGCGGCCAACGGGTGGTGCGCCTTCTGGAAAGCGGGCGGGGGAGGCGGGGGCTCGGAAGGTGCCGCCCCAACCATCCTCAACCTCTATGAAACAGCCTGCCGCCTCGGCCATGTCTGAGTTGGCAAGGTCTGCCAACGTGCTCATCGGGGCCCAGGCCAGATCGACCTCATCCAGCCGCGCTCCGGCCTGTTCCAAGGTCAGTTTTGCAAAGCCTGCATCACACAGAGCCCGAACCTCTCGTGTGGTATCTAGGTCAATGATTGGCGGCTCAAATCGTGGCTGACCAATCATCTCCGGATGGCCCAGGGCGGTCATCATCTTGTCAAAGCAACTTGGCGCGCGTGGAACGATACAGACCCAGCGATCATCGGCAGTCCGAAAATAGCCGGCTATGCCATTGGGACGGTCATGACGCGGCTGAGCTGTAACCACCTCCCCATAGCGCAGATGTAGGGCCAGATCCCAACTGATGGCATAGGCTCCGGCACGGATCAGGCTGGTCTCCACCAGACGGCCCCGGCCGGTCGATGTCCGCTCATGGAGGGCGGCGAGCACCGCTGAGGCTGTGGCCAGCGCGGTCACATGGTCGCCAAAGCCGGGGCGTGAGGTGAAGGGCTCTTGATCGGGCGGGATGGTGGCGTGGGCAATACCGCTTCGGGTCCAAAAGGCGGTCATATCAAAGGCGGGCACGTCGGCTTCCGGGCCGACAAGTCCATAGCCGGTGACCGCAGCATAGATCAGCCGAGGCATCTCGCCCTTCAGGCTGTGATAGTCCAAACCGAGGCGCTTCAGTGAGCCAGGCCGGGTATTGGTGATGAAGATGTCGGCTTGGCTAAGCAGAATCTTCAGTGCCCGCTTGCCTTCAGGTGTGGTGATGTTGAGGACGACGCCCTTCTTGCCCCGGTTCTCATTGGTGAAGACAGGATTGCCGGGGCTCTCAGCGGTGTCGGGTTGAAAGGTGCGGGTCGCATCGCCAGTCGGGCTCTCGACCTTGATCACCTCGGCACCCCAGTCGGCCATAACGGCGGCGCAGCTCGGGCCCGCCACCCAAGTGGCCATTTCCACGACCTTTAGACCCTCAAGCAGCATGGTTGCCTCCTGTCAGAGCCTGATTGGCGGACTAAACATTGGCACCGGGAGCGACCGTTTCAAAGCTGGTCCGTCCGCCGGCGATCATGCCGCCATCGACCACCAGGTCGTGCGCATTGATATAGGCCCCCTCATCGGAGGCGAGGAACAGGGCGGCGGTGGCGATGTCGTGTGGCAGTCCAGAGCGATGGAGCGGCGTGGCCTTGGCAAGGTTCTTGGTCAGCTTGGCCATCTTAGCATCGGCATGGGCAGGGTCGAGACTGGCCGATACTGAAGAGCCACCGAAAAAGATCGGCGTGGCAATAGCTCCGGGCGAGATGCAGTTGACGGTGATCCCATATTGACCAAGCTCCATCCCCGCCATTTCGGTGGCGCGCTTCACACCTGCCTTGGCGATGGAATAGAGATAGCCGCCCATATGGCCGCGAAGGGCAGCGACGGACGAGTTGTTGATAATGGCCCCGCGACCCTGCGCCTTCATGATCGGCGCGGCATGGCGGATACCGAACAGGACACTGCCGAGCAGCAGGTCCATGGCATAGCGATAGTCCTCGCCGCTCATGGTGTCGGCGTCACCGCGCGTTGGGCCACCGGCATTGTTGAACAGGCAATCGAGGCGGCCAAAACTGTCGACCGTGGCCTCAATGGCCGCCTTGATCTGGGCCTCTTGGGTGATGTCCGCGACAATGAATTTGGCGTTGGGGCCAAGGGCCTTGACCATGGCCGCGCCCTTATCGGCATTGCGACCAGCGATCATGACCTTGCAACCTTCGGCAATGAAAAGCTCGACCGTGGCCTCACCAATGCCGCTCGTGCCACCGGTGATCAGTGCCGTCTTGCCCGCCAAACGTCCGCCCATATCGCTGTTCCTCTTTTTTGCTTTGCCAAAGGTCTAGCATAGGCATGCGTGCCGACAAGCCGCAGATTAGGCGCGGGGTCTAGCTTGGTGCGTACCAGATCGGTGAGCCCCAAGCCCGCTCCTCGATGGTCCGGTCAGCATCCGGATAGTCGGCGCAGCGCCCCTCTTTGCGACATTGGACAGAGGACCAACGCGGGGTCGGCATCTCGATGACCCTTGGATACCAATAGACGCCTTGGCTGCTCTCGAAGGTCTTATCGCGCCAGATCACGCAGGCTTGGCGGCCGCCGGTTGAGTTGCTCCAGACCGTCTCAACCGTCTCTTCAAACGTCCCGTTACGGGTCGCGCCCTTGACGATCTCGATCCGGGCGATGGGGGTCCGGTCGGCGGTGGCTTCTATCCTAAAGAGAGGGGGGCGATTGCCTTTTAGCAGCATGCCGCCCATCGGCGTTGACCGCTCGCGCTCGACCTTACCGTCTGGACCCTGACAGGACAGACCGGTATTGGCCATGGTGGCGTGAAACCGCAAGCCAATACGTGGACCACTGGTCGCATAAACCTCCCGTCGTTTGAGGGCCGCAAAGATGCTCTCACGGGTATTTTGCTCAGCCCACACCCCGACAATGCCACCGGGATTAAAGCCCAGACGCGACATGTTGCGTTGGAAATTACCAATGCCAAAGACGCTGCCTTGCCATTGGTTCTCCTCGACGTTCCCGCCCAGACCTGTGTGGGTATCAGTCGAACCGATGAAGCCAACCTGTAAGGGGTTGGAGCCCGTCTTGGCCTGCATCAGGACCCCGCGGCGCAGAAGGCCGCGCGCATAGCTACCGCGCATCTGCTCCCACTCAGGCTCGGTGAAGTCGGTGAGCGGTTTAGTCTTGGAGTGGGAGGTGATGTAGGTCTCGAAGTTGCAGTCCTTGCGGGTTAGCCGGTCAGCATAGGGCACCAGACACTCGCTCGAACCCTTTTCCTGCGTCACCTCGACCAGACGCTCATAGCGCGTTCTCAGGGCTAGCTGTTGTTCGTCGGCGTTCTCGACGTCGAAGCTGAGACCATCGCCCATATTCATATTGTGCGGGATGGCGATGGCGTCGCAGCCCTCTTCCGGCCGGCATTGGGCGACCAGAGCGTTCCAAAGGTCGTTGGCGCGCGGGTAGCGGATATAGTCGATTGGATAGGCCGTCACATGACTATTTTCGAAGATCACATTGCGATGGGTGTGTGAGGCTCCGGGCGTTGCGGACCATTCAAAGCCGACAAAGGCCGTAAAATGACAGGGTTGATCGGCGGCATTGGCCTGCTGTTGAACCCTTGCCCATTGGCTGTCGCGCGCAGCAATACAGGCCGTAGGATCCACTTTGCAGATGTCGGTGGGCTCTGGCTTGGGTCCAGTGATGGTCGGATTGACGAGCTCTTGAAAGATGGATGCGCCCGTCGCCTGAGTGCTCTTGGTACGGAGGTTCTTGCAGGTTGGATGGTTTGAGAACCCTGGCTCAGAGCAGGTGAACATCAGATCTAGCCATTCGGCGTGGTCGGTCACGGCCATGAAGTCGAGTGGTCGATCGAGCTGTACCGAACCGGTCGGCAGATCAAGCCGCTGGCCCTTGGCAAAGCGAAAGGCATCGGCAGGCGTCTGCAGCGTGCCATAGCCATAGGCATCGAGCGAATAGGCCGTGTGAACGTGAAGGTCGCCCCAATAGACCTGCTCGGTGCCGGGTTTGGCGTTCTCACAGCGAATTGGCGCTGACTGAACAACTTCGGCTTTGCGGATCACTTGGCTATCGGGCGTACGGGGTGCCGAGCAACCAAAGAGTAAGAGGGCTAAGAGCACAGCTCCCCATCGACCATTTTGCAGGACGGGGGCCTTTAGGTGGCGCAGCGGATTTTGATGATCTTGATAAATCCTATCCATCCGCCTTGGCTCCGTTTCTCACCTACGAAAATTGACATTTACCCTTAGTACCCTAACAGTATCTGGCAAGGGGCTTTGGTAACTCTTGAACGAACGAACCTGAGCCGACACAAATCTGATTGGGGAAATTTCATGTTCTTGTCGACCGCCGCTTCACGCAAGCATGCTCTTGTCATCGCAACTGCGCTTAGCACCAGCCTTAGCCTTGCCGCGCCAACGCTGGCACGCGCAGCAGAACAACCAGGCTTAGCGATTGAAGAGGTGGTCGTCACTGCCCGCAAGCGTGAGGAAAACCTGCAAGAAACGCCCATTGCCATTTCGGCCATCAAGGGTGCAGAGCTTGAGGCCCGAGGGGCCGCGGACCTCTCGGCGGTCGAATCTCTCGCGCCGAATGTTCACTTCTCCACCAGTCAGCCGACATCGGGTCTTTCGGGAGCGACCGCGGTCTTTATTCGCGGCATTGGTCAGCGTGACTTCACCATCAATGTTGATCCAGCGGTCGGTATCTATTTTGACGGTGTCTATGTCGGGCGCTCGATCGGTGCCCTGATGGATCTGGTCGAGATTGACCGAGTCGAGGTCCTGCGCGGTCCGCAAAATACCCTGTTCGGTCGCAATACTATCGGCGGGGCTATTAGTGTGATGACCAAGGCCCCTAGCCAAACCTTTGGCGGTTGGGTCAAGGCCGGTGCTGGTGAAGACGGTTATGTGGACCTAACCGCGACGGTCAATGTGCCAATTTCCGACAAGGTTCGCACCAAGTTCAGCGCCTTCTATCGCCATCAGGACGGCTTTGTGAACGCCCTGCAATATAGCGACGTCAAGTTGGGTGAGGATGACGTGAAGGGCGCGCGGGCCAAGATCGTCTTTGATGTAACGCCCACAGCAACTTTCGAGATCTCTGGCGACATCGCCCGGACAGCCAATACGCCAGGTGCGGTCGTGCCTGTGGTCCTAAACACACTCTTGCCGGTGGGTACGGTTGGGACGGGTCCGTTCAATACCTTTTTCAATAACAGCCTCACCCTCTCCGGAGATGCCGCCTGTAGGACGGCGGCGGGGCATGCCTCCAACAGCAAGTGCTTTGGTTCGGTCTGGCTCCCTGCTTCGCCCTATGCCTCAAACGCGGTCTTTACCGACAAGTTGGGTCGTAAGGTCAAGCCTGAGAACAGCCTGGACACCAACGGCATCAGCGCCACCCTCTCGGCCAAGACGCCCTTTGGTCAGTTAAAGTCCATTACCGCCTATCGCGACTTTAATGCCGTGACCTTCAATGACCTTGATTTCACGCCCTATAATCTGTTCGCCAACAACCACCCTGAATTTTCGCAGGAGCAGTTCTCACAAGAGGTTCAGCTCGTTGGCTCAACCGAAGACGGCAAGATCGACTATGTGACCGGCCTCTACTACTTCAAGGAAAAGGGGTTGGAGCGGATCTATAACCAGGTCATCACCGCCTACAATGCCACGACCAATCCTGGCGGTTTAGCACAGGACATCTTCCGCAATATCGAGAACACCTCGAGGGCCGTCTATGGCCAGATGAGCTATCACCTGACCGACAGTTTGATCCTGACCGGTGGCGCGCGTTACTCGAAGGGCGAGAAGGCTTTTACGATTAAGAATATCCTGCCGACGGGGGCGACAGACGGACCATACCGCGGCAACAAGTCAGTGGATAAGCTGTCACCGACCGCAACCCTTGGCTGGAAAGTCACAGAGAAGTCCTATGCCTATGCGACCTATTCCGAAGGTTTGCGCGACGGCGGCTTTGCGGCCCGCTTCTTGGGCGTGCTCCCCCGTGACCTTCCGTCCTATAATCCTGAATATGTAAAGGCCTATGAGATCGGGTCAAAGAATGTGCTGTTCAACGACCGACTGCGTTTGAACCTTGCCGCCTTCCGCACGGATTATGACGACATGCAGGTCGATGCCACCGTGCCGCCTTCATTGCAGATCTCGCAACAGTCCACGATCCTCAACCTTGCTCAGGCGCAAATGAAGGGGGTCGAGGGCGAGTTTGATGCCCGCTTGACCCAGTGGCTGCGGATCGACGGCTCTGTCGGCTATCTCGATGCCAAGATTAAGAACGTGCTTGGGGGCCGCGTTAGCTCGGGAGCCTTTGGCATTACGACGGCTACCCATCTGCCCTACACGCCCGAATGGACGGGCAATCTCGGCGTCTTGGTTACCGCACCTTTGGGGGACTTTGGTAAGGCTGCCGCTCGTCTTGATGTCAGCTATGCCGATAGCCAATGGTCCGGGATCGATGGCAACTTTCAGACCAAACTGCCATCGCGCAGTCTGCTGAATGGCTCCATCCGCCTGCTGCCCAACTCTGGACGCTGGGAAGCCTCGGTGAATGTTAAAAACCTGACCGACGAGAAATATTTTGTACAGAAGACCAATATCCAGGCCCTGAACTCAGCCTTCGGTGCCATTGGTCGCCCACGCTCCATCTTTGCCACCGTGACCTATCGGTTCGGCGGAGAATAGACCAAGAGGCAAATTTTAGGGACGGGCGCAGGACATCTAGAGCCTGCGCCCGTTTTTATTTGGCTAGGTCTCAGCTTTCAAACCGGAAGGCTTTGCCGTCGCGGCGGATGTGACCGGCTGTTGGTGCCGAATAGTGCGTGCCGATAACGAGGTGATCAGCGTCAGCCCACTCGGCGAACATCCGAGCCCGGGTTACGGCGGCGGCCTTGCGGTCGCTGTCAAACGAGGGTGACCAATCCGGGTGCGCCATCTGGCAGGGATGGTGGCTCATATCGCCGGTAATGACCGCGCTATGGCCTTCGGATTCGACCATAACACTGACGTGGCCGGGTGTGTGGCCCGTGGTGGGAACAAGGCGCACATGGGGAGAGACCACATGATCTAAGCCTACAAACTCGGCAAGACCGGCATCGATGATCGGCTGAATGGAGTCGGCCAAGATCGCCTGCTGGTCCTCATTGTCTTGCGCGGACCAGTGGTCGTACTCAAGGCGTCCCAGAAGATAACGCGCATTGGGGAAGGTCGGCACAAACTTGCCATCGACCAGCATCGTGTTCCAGCCGACATGGTCGACATGCATATGGGTGCAGATCACGGCATTGACGCTTTCGCGCGTCCATCCCGCTGTCTCGAAGGCCTCAAGGAAATTTGTTGCTAAGGACTTGCCGCCGAGAAGGCTGCGCGGCCTGTCATTGCCGATACAGGTATCAACGACCAATCGAAGCCCCGGTGCCTCGACGAGTAGGGCGTGGATTGAGAGCAGCATCTGGTCCTGCTCATTGACAAAATCGGGGTAGAGCCAAGGGATGGCGCGCAGAGCCTCGGGCGTGGCCTCAGGGATAAAGCCGCCCTTTTGCCCCGCTGGGATCGTCATTTGCGTCTCAACGATGCGCGTAATCTTTACCGCACCCACCTGCCAACTGAGCATTTTCCCTGCCTCTAACGATCAATCACTGGAGGGATAGAGCCATGGGGGGAGGCGGTTGACAAGGTTGCACCGCAAAGGCGCGGAAGCTGCAGCAAGACCCTGATGGCTCGACATTTAAGCTTGACGGCGAGCCGGGCCCCTACCGCTGGATATAGGTCAGAAAGATGCGCAAGCTTTTGTCCGAGAGGCTGTTTCGAACGCCGTGGGCCACGCCAGGCGGGGCGTGGATATGGTCACCGGCGCGGATCAGAACGCAGGTCCCATCGAGGGTCATCTCCCCTTCGCCGTCCATGACATAGTAATATTCGTCAAAGGCGTTGGGACCTATATGAGGATGGGTATGGACCCCTTCGCTGGCACCGGGAGGGATGTCGAAGATCACGAAATTGGCCGGGGCAGGGGTGTTATTAAAGCGAAAATAGCGGGCGCTGATGGTGCCGTCGCCGCCATAGAGATTGGGCCGATCTTCGATCACATCGGCTTCGCGCAGGATCGTAAATGGGGGTCCGGAAACTGTTGTCATCATGGCCTGGCCAAGCATGAAGCCGCGAGGCGCTCAATCTCTTCACGATCCCCAAAGCTGGCTGCGGCTCCCTGTCGGGTGCAGGCGAGCGCCCCGGCCGCGAGGGCGACGTCCAGCGCCGCTGAGGGGTCTTGGTTCAGCAGCCATTGTGCTGCAAAGGCCCCGATAAAGGCATCACCTGCGCCGGTCGTATCGATGGCGCTCACAGTGGGGGGATGGGCGCGAAGATGGGGCTGGCCCTGTTGAAACAGCATCGCGCCATCGACGCCAAGGGTCAGGATCACCATGGCCGGACCCAACGCGAGCAGGCTTGTCCCAATCGCTTCGGGCAATGACTGACCGGAAAGGGCCTCACCCTCGGACTGGTTTACACAGAGAATGTCGGTCAGCGCTAAAAGCTGATGATCTAGGGCGGCATTGGCCGGTGCTGCATTGAGGAGGGTGGTGACCCCCGCGCGCCTGGCCAGATCAAAGGCGGTTCGCGTTGCCGCCATCGGTGTTTCCAACTGAGCCACAATCAAGCGCGCGCCTTCAATCATGGGCTTTGCTGCGAGGATATGGCGGTCTGATAGCTGACCATTGGCACCGCTATCGACAATGATCAGATTTTCAGCCCGCTGATCGACAAGGATCATGGCCATGCCGGTCGCGGCCTCTGAAAGGCGCACGACGCCGCGGCTATCGATCTGCAGGTTAGACCAAAGGGACATGGCCTCGTCACCCGCAGGGTCTTGTCCCAGCGCGGCGATTATGGCTGTCGGCGCACCGCATCGCGCGGCCTGGATGGCCTGATTGGATCCCTTGCCACCGGGGGACTCAGCGCGCCCCAAGCTCAGGCGGGTCTCGCCGGGAGCGGGGAACTGATCCACCCTCAGGGCGAGGTCGCGGTTATAGCTGCCCACGACAACAATTTGGACCACGGAGTTGCTCAAAACATATCCTTCAGGAGGCTGAGGCAGGCTCTGTTTTCGGCTGGTCCCGCTGTTTCAAGTCTAGCTGTATGCCGGCGAGCCGCTCAGAGGTCAAAGAATAGCGCAGCAGAAGGAACAGAGGCACGAGATAGAGGCTGGGCATGATGATGCCGTCGATCACGGCGAGGCTAAGCAGTGTCTGTTCAGGGACCTGACCCGGCACTGCACTCCGCGGAAAATGGACCACCAGATCCAGCAAGACACCGCTGATGACCAGGCCAAGACCGGAGGTAGCCTTGGCGGCGAAGGTTATGCCCGCTGAGAAGACCCCCTCTTGCCGAAGACCCGTATGGTGGTCCTGCTCGTCAACAATATCGGCGACCATCGAGGCGAACATGATCAGCACCATGGCGTAGAAATAGGCCCCAAAGCAGGTGTGGAGTACCAAGAGGATCAACAGCAAGGGGTCACCATTGTCGGGCCAGACCCCGGTGAACCGCAAAATCACCTTGAGCATCCCCAAGATCATCAGGGCCAAGACCGATCCAGCCATGATCTTTTGTTTTTCAAAGTGCTTCTGAAGCAATCCCACCGTCAGAAACGATCCCACAGCCCCGACGACGGCCAGTGCAAACCAGCGCAAATCACCCGGACCGAACTCCCAAAAATAGAGGTTCATATAGATATCGAACACCTGATTGCCCCCGGCAACAGCAGCGATGAACAGGGTCGATATGAACAGAAGGCGGAAATTTCGGTTGGTCAGAGCCATCAAGGTTCGTCGCACCATATCGACAAAGGACTGCCTCGGGGCCGAATCTGTGGGTTGGGGCAGAAACGCGATCTGATCGCGCGTCATCCAAGCGGTCGTAAACATCCAGACTATAATCAGGCTGGAAAGAACAATAGCGAATGTGGCGTAATTATCCCGGTCCATGAGCCCATTAGGGAAGGCCTTGCTGGCCGGAAAGATAAAGCTGTAGGTCGAGAAGATGAAGGCGACGCCAACGGACCAACCCAACACCATCCGATAGGTGATGATCGAAGTGCGTTCGCGATAGTCCTCAGACAATTCGGCCGCTACCGCATTCCACGGCACGACAAAGAAGGCCATCGAACAGCGAACAAGGACCGTGGTGGCCAGCATCCAGACCATTAGGCCTTGGACGGGTAGGCCAACCGGCGGACGAAACAGAAGAAACATGAACAGGGCCGTCGGGACAATGGCGGCGAACATGAAGGGATGGCGTCGTCCCAGTCTCGACCTGAACCCATCAGACCAGGCTCCGATTATGGGATTGCTGACGGCATCAATGATCAGGGCTATGGCCAAGACCGCCGAAGCATAGGAGGCAGGCAGGCCGAGGATTTGCGAATAGTAGAGGAGCAGAAGCGTCTGGAACGCAAAGTCCTCATGTTGACCGGGCAGCGACCCCAAGCCTTGGAAGAATTTGGTCGCAAAGGGTACGGTCCCGGATCGGCGCTGCGCCCTCGAAAAATGCGGCACCGAGTTGGCCTCAGAGCCTTTGTTTGGCAGGGTCATGCGGGAGACACGCGAAACTGTCGTGCTGATCCATTGGCCTGGATGGCGGTGCTAACTCGGTTGTGTGTCAGGACCATGGGGACGGCTTGCATGGACTCAAGGCTGGAAACGTCCTCGAACGGAAAATAGCCGTTTCGATCATGTGGATCTGGGGCCAAGCGGCGCAGGGCACCGTTCGAATAGCGCCATTCAAAACTGGTATTGCGGCTGTGCTTACGCATTCCGTGTCCCGTCTCATGACCCATTTCCGAGTGTTTTGTCTCGGTATTCTCGTTGCTTTGCCGAGGCTATACACATCTGGGACAGGGAGCAACGGCTCAGCCGCGCGCTTGAACCCGCCTGTGGCAATCGCCATCAGCCTGCCGGTCTCATCAAGGCGGACTATGCCCCCATCGATCACGCGGACAAGTATCTTGTTCATCCCTAGGCCGCCATCTGTCATGACCGGACAATAGAGCGCATAGGCTTGATCCATAGGCTTTTGCCCCCCTTGTGAAAGCATTCTGCCCGGCACATAGTTTGGTACCTTAGGGTCTAGACGGGGTTTGCGTTTGGCGCCCAAGCTAGGGTTTCGATGACCTCATGAACGTCTTTTGGCGTCGACAGTAAGATTGAACGGAGCCATGAGCCAGTGACCCTCACAACTATGCAAGAGACCAGCGCATCGACCGCTCCGGTCATGAGCCGCGCTGAGGCCTTGGCCATTTTGACAGCGCCAGGAGAGCCCTATGCGCTAGAGACCAAGATCATTCGTGGCCGGGCTCAGAAGGTCTTTGCCCATGCCCCGGCCTCCTTGGGCGAAATGTTCGAAGCGACCGCCAGCGATCTGCCGTTCATCATCTATGAGCAGGAGCGGATCAGCTTTGCTGAAACCCAACGCCAAGCTCAAAAGATCAGCCGCCTTCTGGTTCACCACTTCGGGATCGCAAAGGGGGACCGGGTCGCGATCTCGATGCGAAACTATCCCGAGTGGATACTGGTCTTTCAGGCGGCAACCTCAATCGGTGCCATCGCCGTTGCCATGAATGCGCACTGGCAGCCGGAGGAGATGGCTTATGGCTTGGCCGATAGTGGGGCTAAGGTCCTTTTCGCGGATGCTGAGCGGCTCGAGCGATTGGCGCGGGCTAAGATTGACCCGGCGCTGCGGGTCGTTTCTGTGCGCGCCGGTCAGGTTGACGGTACTGAAGATCTGGCAGACCTCTTGGCCAGTTTCGATGGACCCGCCCTTCCAGCGGTGCAGGTCGATCCAGAAGATAATGCGATCATCTATTACACCTCCGGCTCGACAGGCTTTCCTAAGGGTGTGGTCTCAACCCACCGCAACGTTATCTCGGCGCTGATGTCGTGGGAACTGGACCTTCGGGTCGGAGCCTTGAGCAGCGGTATTCCAATGGTTCAGCCGGTCGAGCAGCCCGCGACCCTCCTTGGGGTGCCGTTGTTTCACGTCACTGGCTCCCACGCCGTATTCCTTCAGTCCTACCGCACACAGCGCCGTCTTGTGGCCATGTACAAATGGGACCCAGATCAGGCCGCCGACCTGATTGAGCGCGAGCGGATCACGACCTTCACCGGACCAGCGGCCATGACCGGCGATCTGGTCCGAGTGGCTAAGGAGACCAACAAAGATCTGTCCAGTATGGTCAGCGTCGGCGGCGGCGGTGCGCCCCGCGCCCCAGAACAGGTCCGGCAGATCGAAGCCTCGTTCGAAAAGGCGCTTCCGGCCACCGGTTGGGGCATGACCGAAACCAATGCCATCGGTACTGGCATTGGCGGCCTCGATTATCTGGGCCGTCCCGCCAGCTCTGGACGCTGCTCGGCGGTGTTGGAGCTCTTGATCGTCAATGAGGCGGGGGAGGCCCTAGCGGCTGGAGAGCCTGGCGAGCTGCTGGTGCGGGGGACGTCTGTCTTCCCCGGCTATTGGAACCGCGACGACCTCAACCAAACCCTTTTCGAGGATGGCTGGTTTCGCACCGGGGACGTGGCCTATCTGGATGATGAGGGCTTTCTGTTCATCGTCGACCGGATCAAGGACCTGATCATCCGAGGCGGTGAAAATATCGGCTGCGGCCAGGTTGAAGCGGCCTTGCTGACCCATCCCGACATTCACGAGGCGGCGGTCTATGCCGTTCCCGATGAGCGTCTAGGCGAAGAGGTCGGGGCAACGCTGTTCAGCGATAAGGCGCTCGATCCTGAGGCCATCCGTCACTATCTCGCCGGGCACCTCGCGAAATTCGAGATCCCTCGCTACATCCTAATCACGCACGAGCCCCTACCGCGCACCGCGTCAGGTAAGATTTTGAAACGGGATCTGCGTGCAGCCGCGGTGAAACATTTTGTGAGCCTAGCTTAGGGCCTGACCATCAACCGATTAGCGATTTGAGGGCGACTATGAGGATCACCTTTGGACTGGCAGCGTTACTGCTGTTGTTTGCCACCACGCCCGCTCCGGCGACCGCCAACCCGAAAAATGCGTTGGATGCCTATGTCGAAGCGCCTGATCCCGCCTTTGGCTGGACGGTAGACCATCGCTTTAGCGGCCCCGGCTATCATGGCGCGGTACTGGCCATGACCTCCCAGACTTGGCTCGATGCCTCCAAGGTCGATAGGCCGGTTTGGAAACATTGGTTGACGGTTATTGTCCCGGACGATCTCAGATTTTCGAAAAGCTTTCTCTACATAACGAACGGGGACAATACCGATCCAGCGCCTAAAGGCCCGCCAGCGCATTTTGCCAAGATGGCCTTAGAGACCCATTCCGTCGTGGTGCAGTTGGACGATGTGCCCAACCAGCCCCTGCGCTTTTCCGAGCAGCCTGACCGGCCCCGCGTCGAAGATGAGATCATCGCCTATCAGCAGGCCAAGTTCGCTAAGGACCAAAACCCGCTCAATCTGGTGCGACTGCCTATGGTCAAGAGCGGCACGGCGGCCATGACCGCGGTTCAGCAATATCTGCAGAGCGACGAGGGCGGTAAGGTCAAGGTCGATGGCTTTGTCGTTTCTGGTGGCTCTAAGCGCGGATGGACGGCCTGGTTGGTCGGCGCGCTGGATCCTCGGGTCGTGGCCATTGTTCCCATCGTCATCAATGTTCTCGATGTCGAAGCGACCACGCGGCACCATTGGGAGGCCATGGGCTATTTCAGCCCCGCGTTGAAGGACTATGTCGAAAACGGTCTAATCCCTGCCGGGATCGGGTCGCCGGGCTTGACCCAGGTCAACCGGATCGAGGATCCCTTGAACTATCGGGATCGGCCATCAATGCGGATGCCAAAGTTCATCATCAATGCCGTAGGCGATGAATATTTCCCGCCCGACAATACCCAGTTTGGATATCACCTTCTGCCGCAAACCAAGCGCTTGCGGATGATCCCCAATTCTAAGCACTCCACGGCGGGCACCGATATTCAAGAGAGTATCACGGCCTTTTACGACAGCATTCTGAACGGGCGTGAGATCCCGGACTATCAATGGACCCTCCGGCGCGATGGGACTATCGTCGTTCACTCTAACGCCCAGCCGATAGAGGTTAAGCTCTGGCAGGCGACCAATCCTAAGGCGCGAGACTTCCGCGTCGATACGATCGGGAAGGCCTTTACGGCCACAAGCTTGCAGCGGACTAAGGATGGCACATGGGTCGGTTCGGTCGGCAAGCCCGACAGCGGCTGGACCGCCTATTTTGTCGAGTTAACCTATCCGAGCGGCGGGCTCTACCCGCTGAAATTTACCACAGAGGTGTCGGTGACGCCGAATGTTCTGCCTTTCAAGTGGAACGATGCCAGACCCATTATCGCGTCCGACGCTTCAAGACATTAAATATAAAAACAAGGAGTTATTGACCATGACCACACCAGAACAGGTTGGGCTTTCGTCCGAGCGGCTCGCGCGGCTCGATAGGGTGATGAAGCAGCGCTATGTCGATAGCGGCATGCTGCCCGGCATCATGACGCAGATCTATCGCAAGGGTCAGCACGTCCATACGGGCATGGCCGGTCACATGGACTTGGAGCGCTCCAAGCCTATGCAGGAGGATGCGATCTTCCGCATCTATTCCATGACCAAGCCCATCACCGCCGTTGCGCTTATGATCCTGGTCGAAGACGGCTTGATCGGTCTGGATGACGATGTCCACACCTATATTCCAGAATGGAAACACCTCGGCGTCTATGCCAGCGGGGTCTCGACCCTGGTACCCGGCATGCCTGAGAGCTTTATGACGACGCCAGCAGCTCGGCCGATGAAGGTCATTGATCTGGCGACCCACACCGCCGGTCTGACCTATGGCTTCTTGATGCGCACGGCCGTCGATGCCGCCTATCGTCGCCACAAGATCAATGACTTCCAGACCCCCGGCGGCCTAGAGGGCATGATCCAGCAGCTTGCCGGGCTGCCGCTGGAGTTCTCGCCCGGCACCCGGTGGAACTATTCCATCTCCATCGACATTCTCGGCTATCTCATCGAGAAGGTGTCCGGCATGGCCTTTGGAGAGTTTCTGCGAACCCGACTATTTGAGCCCCTCGGCATGGTCGATACAGGCTTCCACTGTCCGCCCGATAAGATCTCGCGCTTCTCGTCCTGCTACGTCCCCGGCGATAATGGCGGCCTGAAGCTGCAGGATGACGCCCAAAAGAGCAGCTATGCCAAGCCGCCCTTGCTCGAGTCCGGAGGCGGGGGCCTGGTCTCCACCACCCATGACTATATGCGGTTTTGCCAAATGATGGTGAAGGGCGGGGCCCTTGATGGGGTCCGGATCCTTAGCCCGAAAAGCGTGTCCCTGTTCAGCCTCAACCACCTTCCGGGTAATCAGGACCTGACGGAGCTGGCCCCAGCGGGTGCCTTTTCCGAGTCCGGCTATAGCGGCATCGGCTTCTCGCTCGGTTGCGGCGTCAATATCGATGTGGCCAAGACCAGACTACCCGGCACGCTCGGTGAATATTTCTGGGGCGGCGCGGCCTCGACCGCCTTCTGGATCGACCCCAAGGAAGATCTCACGGTCGTCTTCATGACACAGGTTATCGGCACGGACGCGCGCCTAACCCTGCGCCGCGACCTTCGCACGCTGGTCTATTCGGCGATGACCGAGAGCTTTGCCTGAACCGATAGGGCCGCGACCATCCGGATCTGAAAGGGTTCGGATGGTACGGCGATCGGAGCCTTCAGTGAACACCGCCCCACACCGTTAAAGCGCGCTCGTTTCACGATCCTATGGGTGCGGCAGATTTGCGATGGTCAAAGACATTGAGGCGACTATGGTTCGACGCGGCCTTCAGGTTGGACCTCGAAGCTGAGGTCAGAAGCGGGCATGATGCAAGGGCGGTAGAGATTACAGCATGATGAACCACCTTGTAACAGGCAAGACCTGTCAGCGCGAAAGACGCCACCTGTTGCGTCCATGGGTCATTGCGATGGCTTGGATTGGCCTAACGGCCGCCCATCCGGTTCCGCTCGAGACATCGGCTGCAACCGGGCCAGCCCTGACCGAAACTGTAACACAGACCGCCAGCGCGACGCCGATCGCAGCCGTGGCCGCATTCCACGCCGCTCTGACCAGGGGTGATAGAGACGGTGCGCTTGCGCTTTTGAGCGAAGATGTCGTGATCTTCGAGAACGGAGGTGTAGAGAATGGCCGAGCCGAATATGCCAGCCATCACCTGCAGGCTGACGCGGCCTTTAGTGCTGCTGTGTCGCGTACACCGATCCGGCAGACCTTTGGCGAGCAGGGCGATGCCGCGTGGGTCGCCAGTACCGCAACTCTATCGGGCACCTTTCGCGGACGCTCGATCAACAGTCGGTCGATTGAGACAATTCAGCTCAAAAGGATCGAAGGCCAATGGCGCATTGTGCACATTCACTGGTCATCGGCCGATCTAAAATAGACTTTTGAACGCTCGGAGATTGGACCTGAGAGACGCTGAAACCAAGCCCGGAACGTCTCGAATTCCCTTCGGGTCTAAAGGTAGAAAATCGTTACAGGGGAATGTGATGCTCTTTCATCCTAAACTGATCAAGCAGCTTCACTGTCTGGCCTGGGCGGTCATTTTGTGCATCTCTGGGTCGCCAACCGTGGCGCAGGAAACGGTCCTAAAAACTGAGCGCTACAGGGTCAAGGTCGAGACGGTCGCAAGTGGATTGGTGTCCCCTTGGAGCGTGGCCTTTCTGCCCGATGGATTGACCCTGATCACAGAAAAGTCGGGTCATCTTCGGGTGATGCAAGCGGGCAGGTTGCTAACCCGTCCAGTGTCTGGATTGCCAAAGGTCACTGCGCTGGGCCAAGGGGGCTTGCTTGATGTCATTGCTCACCCGGCTTTTCGTCAAAATCGGCTGATCTACTGGTCATACACCGCAGGCACCGCAGAAGCCGTCGGAACGGAGGTCGCTCGAGGCCGTCTGTCCTGTCGAGGGGATGACTGTCGCCTTGACGAGGTCGAAGTCATATTCGTACAGCAGCCCAAGGTAAAAACAGGCCGGCACTTTGGTTCCCGGCTCATCTGGGATCGCGACGGCAATCTGTTCGTAACGCTTGGAGATCGAGGGCTTCAGGACGAGGCGCAAAATCTGGGCAATCACCTTGGCACAGTCGTGCGGATCACGGCGACAGGAGCAACCCCGGCGGATAACCCGTTCACGAACCGTAACGGCGTTAAGTCAGAAATCTTTACCTATGGAAACCGCAATGTGCAGGGGGCCGCCATCCATCCTAGCACGGGCGATCTTTGGGCCCATGAGCATGGCCCACAAGGGGGTGATGAACTCAACATCCTGAAGAGCGGTCGCAACTATGGTTGGCCGGTAATCACCAACGGGCGCACCTATGGTCTTGGCGCCACCATCGGTGAAGGCACCGAGCGATCGGATATTCCCAAAGCCTTGAAAATCTGGCTGCCCCAGTCGATCGCACCCTCAGGGCTGACCTTTTACACCGGCAGGTTATTTGGCGAATGGCAAACCAGTCTCTTTCTGGGGTCCCTACGTGAGCAGCGGCTCATTCGGTTGACCCTAAAGGGTAACGTCGTCAACGGCGAGGAATCGATTGGCGGCTTTGGTCGCGTTCGGGATGTGCGTGAGGGTCCAGATGGTGCGCTCTATGTGCTGTCAGACTCGATGGGCAAACTGTTTCGTTTGACCCCGGCGAAATGATTTGAGGACGAACGGGGCTATCGCCTCTATCCACTGGACTTAAAGCATTCTCGCGTGACAAATAAGTCAGCCATAATCCAAAGCTTTGCTTGAACCAATAGGGCTGTGGCCATACGGATCTGAAGGGGCCGGGCGGTATGGTAATACGTCCGCCCTTAACAACGGTACGGTCTAGTTTGGAGCAGGTGTAGGTCCGTTAGCAATGGACTCAAAAACGATTTTAACCGCTGAAGGACAGAAGTCGGGAATCTCACGTAGCACCTGATCGATCACCGCATCAATGAGTTTACAGCTTCCGTTACGGGTCAACTTGTTTAGCGCCGGAAATTTACTGACGAGCTTCTGCTCTAGATCGTGACCCTTTATGACGAGATATTCACGCGAGACATTGAGCTTCTTTCCACCGATATAGGAAACTTCGACAGGAGTAGTGCAGCTAGGAAATAGCCCCTCCTGAACTGCATCAATTAGACGCTGAAGGTCTGCGACGGTAAGGTCAGGGACCTTTATAAAACGGTCGATATCTTCCAGCCCTTTAGGTAATTCATGATTCTTCATAAGGAGAACAGCAATTAATAATGGATCAAGAAGGACGTTTTCGATACTATAACGCTCTTTTTCAGCAATAACCTTAACGCGACTATCTGAAGTTGCCTTTAGATCCCAATCAACAATGCCAAATATCGACGCAACCCCGATTTCTTCCAGCTTTTTAACAGTCTTCTTAACAATGGCACAACCCGAGTTGATCTCACCATTGTTCTTGACGCGCAGTCCAGTCGATAAAAAATTCAGTTCACGTTCGCAAAGGATGTGCGATTTTATGAGCGCATAGACACGCTCATAAATTGCCGCGTCGGTATCACTTTCAGTGAACACCTGTCGGCGACCTGAATAATCAATTGATAGGGTTGGGACACCAACTGTAAGTCTGTTCAAAGCTTGCTGTTTTGAAACCTCCTTCAAACCTGAGCGACCGTCGATCATCTCAAATAATGATTGCTCCGGGGCAAGCGCAACGGTGGTTGGCGAATGCGTCGTGATGATACAGTGCATGCTTTCTCGTTCTACGAGACTATGCCGAATGGCATCGAGCCAGCGATGCACCATTTCAGGATGTAAAGACGCGTCCATCTCGTCAAGTAACAGCAACTTAGGTCTACGAACGGTCAGGAGCGCCTCGTCAGACTGAAATGTCGAAAGGGCTAATTGGAAAAGGACTTTTTCTCCGGATGACAGATTGTCAATGCTGACAACGTCTTTTGTAATAGATTTTCGAAGCGTAACTGAAACTCGACCTTTGTAGTCACCAAGGTCAGGGGAAGTGACCTCATAAGGCAACGAAAAACCCTTTAGCGTTCGGTTAATTTCATCCCATGGCGGCTGGCCAAATCGTTTAGCAAATAGTTCGTTATCAAGTCCGATATCCGGAGCATTTAAACCATCTAACTGGTTACGAGCCCACGCATCGCGATAGTTGCCGAAGATTAGAGGCAAATTTATAGCAAACTGATCCGTTTCACCCCAGCGGCTATATAAGCGAAGTTGTTCTTGCCGGATATCCAGTATCGATAAACCAAATCGATCAGCAATAGAGGTGGCGAGTTCGACTATATGTGCTTCATTTCGGTCGTGAGACCACTGATTTTCGACACCAAACGGAACGAACCCAGAAGCGGATCCCGGTTCAATTCGCCTCAATTCGTTCTCTGCGGCTGCAAACACGGAATCTATTAGGCTTAAATCCATCCCAGTTCGACTACTCAATCCAGTGGCCCCTACTTGCCACAAGTCCTCTTTAGGCGCGAGGCAATTTCTGATGGCCCCATGTGACATATCTTCCAGTTTAGCTACAAACGGACTTAGTATTCTAGACCGGCGTTGCTCGTATATTTCCACCAAGTCTACCTGATTAGGAACTTCCCGATTGGGTACGTACGGCTCAAATAATGTTTGAGACGATCCGTTTGCAATCAAACGAATAGCGGAGTTCTCGTGTAAATTTGGAGATACGATGGGTGACGGTATCAGTGTATTTGTGATCGCCCCCCTATTGATCGCCTGAAGAAGATGGCTCTTGCCGCTTCCGTTAAGGCCGACAATGACTGTGAGTTGAGGCACATCAACGGTAGGGAAAGCTGTGATAGATAGGTGCGGCTGGCGAAATTCGAGCTGCATTTAGACATCTCAGACCTAGAGCGGCTTGGGTTCATATCTGAGCCCAATTAGCCGCAATGAATCAATTGGTAATTAACCTTAAAGTGTTTTTTAAAGATCACTATTATTATTAATGCTCGTGATTATCTCTATTGAGGGCCGTGACCATCCGACCCCTCAGGGGTTCAAATAGGGCTCACCTCACGCCACCTCTTCAATGAAAACTGGCCTGAAAGGTCATGGCCGTCAGGGACAGGTGGGCCTCTAGTGGGGGGTGAAGCTCAAAGGCCTTGGGCTCGCGGGCAAAGTTCCAAAGTCTGACCAAGGACCATTCCGCGCGCCGCTCGTCCGCGACGGCCAGTTCGTTGCGGCTGATATAGAAGGGCGTGCGCTCCCAGCCGTTCGTCGTCTTAACCTCGATCAGGCGCGGGCTTCCATCCGGGTTGAAGCTGGCAATATCAAAGCCTGCCCCATCGCCATCTTCATCCGCCACCCACCGCACAGCCTTGGCGAGGTCTAGCCGACCGGCCATCGCCAAACGGCTACGTTCATGGGCCAAGACCCGTTCCTCGCCAGCGCGTCCGAGCGCGCGGTTTTTCTCGTCTCGGCCTGCCACATCGAATTTCCACGCAATGTGCAGCATCTGTTCCAGGTCTTGCGGCGCAGGCCCGTTGCTCTGGGTTGGAGGCGGACCGATCCAAAGGGGAGGCGCTTCATTGAGACCAATCGAGGCGATGGTGTTCACGCCGACAGGCCGCCATACCGGATGGAGGTCTAGCCAACGCACGACGGCATCGACCAAGGACAGTTGAAAATTGAAAGCGGGCTTGTAGCCACGGATCCAATCTTCACCCAGCCCCTTAAGGACAGCGCTTATATTTTGATGCTTAAACTCGACCGATCCCTCTGACCGGTTGCGTAGCTGGGGTACCAGTCGCCTTCGATGTACAGCCTTGTTGTAGAAGATACCAGAGACGTCCTTGACCAGCATCGCGAAATAGTCCGCAACGATCAGATCATTCTCCGCGTCGGTCCAAGTCTCAATCGACATTGTTCCAATTTAAAGACGCGTAATTGATTTGTCATCCTTGGGCGGAAATTAGGGCCTAATCCGCCGAGTAAAGATTACGGCTGCCAACGACCGTGACCAATAGACAGTTTCGACCAACCGATTTGAGTCCCAACCAAATTGAAACCTATCGACGCAATCTATTGAAATTATAAAATGACTTGGCGGACAGGGTGTCCGTAGAACAATTGCTTTTTTATTAAATAATTTCAGATGTTTAATTTTTCAGCATTGAAAGCTTCCCTAGCTCGTTCCCTAGTCAGTCAACTTAACGTAGGGAGCGTCAAAGATGCGTCGAGAGACTAAAAAGCTTGATTCGGATAATTGACGCGATCCCTGCCCAATATAAACCTCAACTTGCAGCAATAGGCTGGGCGAGTCGCTGAACTAGATTCTGATCCGGCTTGCCCTCATCTCCTTGGTTGAGAGTCGGGTGGTGTAATCATGATTGACCATAATCTGATGCGTGGACGCGTGGCTGCCTTGATTGCGGGCGAACGCTGGCCCTATGCGGTGGCGGTGCTCTGGGCATGGTGCCGCAACGTGGGAGAGATAGAAAAGTGGCTATCGACCGATCCGGCATTACTCTGGTGTGAGCCTGACGATAAGGTATTGATGTGTCATCCCAATAATGTCGAGGAGAGCATAGGTGAAGTGCTTGGGGATATTCGTGAGGCGAAGCGCAAAAGCCATGAGATAGAAGTTGCTGCAGGCGCTAGGCTCCAGACAGATACGATTGATTTTGGAATTGCCAAAGAGTTGGAGGCGAGGGCTGTAAGCGCGGCGCTTGGTCAAGAGCGTCCAACAAATGATCTGGCTTGGATCCCACCGTGGGACAAGCTGCGAATAGCGCTTCAGCGTGGGGAGGTCTCAGCGTACGGCTTGCGTGGTCTGGTGGTCGAGGGTTTGGGCCCAGGTCGCAACTTTGCTGGTAAGCCTGAATTGATACCAGCGGCGGCTTGGCTGAGTTACGGCCTTGATATGAACAAATCGTCGCCGGGTTCCTTGCTGTTGGTGCCGGAGAATTGGCGCACTGAAGCCTCACCGCCGGATATCCATTGGTACGGCAGTGTAACCTTCGATGCTGCCAGCGTTCGCAAGGCCATGCCGCCCATTAGCAAGACTATGCGTGGATCTTCATCTAAGCCAGGAACTGGCAATAGGCCCGCAATTTCCGTCGATAGGTTGGCGGAGTGGGTTGTTAATGAGCACCAGCGCACCGGCACAATTCCTAAGGTCCAAAACGCCGTGCGCCATTTCAGATCCGATTACGGGGTCGATTCGATAAAGAGAGCGTTCCCCAAAGCCAAGGCTAAAAAAGAGCTTCACACTCCGGCGAATAGGCCAAAAGCGCGAATACTTGCCAGGTTTTAACTTGCCAATGGAAAAAACAGGCCCGGCAAGTTTTTTGCGGCCTCTGGCGAGTTAGGCTGGCAAGTTTTGGCCTGCCATCTTTGCTTCACCGGCGCAGTAGCCGGGTTGGAGCAAAACAATGGCATATGGTGTTTCGACATTCCCGCCTCTTTTGAGCCTCGATGAGGTGGCTTTACGGGTGCGCCGCAGCAAGCAATGGGTGCGAGGCAAAGTCAAAGAGGGGCAATTCCCTAAGCCTTTAGATTTCGGTCATGCGCGTCCGGTTTGGTCTGAGCAGCAACTGACGGCGTGGTTGGATACCAAGCTGGCGGAGGCTGCCGCATGAGCGAGGTTACAAAAGAATATCTGAGCGTCCTAGACGCAATCCAGTTTACAGGCCTGTCGCGGCCCACCATTTACAGACTGATGGCTGCAGACCTGCCCTTTCACAAGGTTGGGACGCGGACCTTGATCAAGCGCCGCGATCTGATCGAAGTGATTGAAGGTCGCAAGCCTATGGCGGAGGCGACGGCATGATCTCAGCCACAACTGAAAAGGCCCGCGTCCCTGTCGGAAGGGTGGCGGGCCTAAACGAAAGCGTTCTTGTTTGCAGCAGAGAACCTCTCGAGTATCGCAAACCATCGGCTCTTTTGCAATCGCAAACGGCTCTGACCTCTATGCGCACGGTGGCCGCTAAGGCGGCGGCTATGTCCAGCCATGAGCGACAAAACGCAGCTGCGGAGTGCGACGGTCTTGCGAGCGAGTTGGCCATTCAATCTTGCTATGTTGATGGCCGCACGGCGGTGTGGATGAGGGCAAAGGCGCGGACCTTGAAGGGCCATGCTTCGATCTATCGGGGAGCATTGGCATGACTGATTTCGATCTGATCAATCGCGCTGCGCTCGCCAACTTCCCGGCAGTGCTGGCGCGTGTCCTACCAGACGGCCGCGCAATCGGTCATGAGTGGGTGGCTCGCAACCCTCGTCGTAACGATAGGCGGGCCGGTAGCTTTAAGGTCAATCTTCGCTCTGGGCGGTGGTCTGACTTCGCGACCGGGGACAAGGGCGGTGATCCGGTGTCGCTGGTTGCTTATCTTGAAGGCGTCCGGCAACGCCGGGCGGCTCGGCTCTTAGGGCAGATGCTCGGAATTGCGGAGGTGGCCCATGGCTGACTCCGCAACATACGCAAAGTTGTCGGCGGTAGAGCCGGTCGGCGCAAACGCGCAGTTGCCGGTGGTCAATGAACCAACCTTGGTGCCACCTCCAGCCGATGCGCCGGATATTCGAGAGGCTTTGTCGAAGCTTATCGGCGGCAAGTCGCTGGCTGGCTTTTGGGTCTATCGCGACAAAGACGGCTCGCCCCTGTTCGGCGTTGGCCGGGTCGATGGTGAGCGCGGGAAGTCGTTCTATCCAGTCTCTTGGCAGGAAGGGGTCGGCTGGGTCTCGAAGGCATGGTCCACCCCAAGGCCTCTTTATGGTTTGCACCATTTGGCGGCTCGGCCTGATGCGCCGGTCGTCGTGGTCGAGGGAGAAAAGGCGGCGGAGGCTGCCGCGCAAATCTTCCCTCGGTCAGTGATCATCACATCGTCTGGTGGGTCTAGCGCTGCGGACAAATCGGATTGGGAACCGCTTGCCGGTCGTAAGGTCCTGATCTGGCCTGATGCGGACAACGCGGGGGCCAAATATGCCGGTGTGATTTGTGATCGGCTCTGGGCGCTTGGGTGCGAGGTACACATGGTCAATGCGGCTGAGGTCGCGTCGATCATGCCTGATGGGTCGCGTTGTGATCCTGAGTCCGGCTTTGATGCGGCGGACTTTCTAGCGCTTTGGGAATGGGAGACCGACTTAAACAAGGTGGTTCTTGGAGCCTCGAAACTCGTGGCCGCTCCCGAGCCCGTGGTGGAGTCTCTTTACTCAAGCCATGGCGATTTCACCATGAGCGCAGAGGGTCTCTACAAGGCGGTTAAGAGCAAGGATGGCGATGCGGAACCCCTCTGGATCTCCGGGGCCTTTGAAGTCTTGGGCCGCGCTCGTGATGGGCAGAGTACTGGCTGGGGTCAGTTGCTTCGATGGTCTGACGATGATGGCCAAGAGCATAGCCATGTTGTGCCTGACGCGGACCTTCAAGCTCCGCCCTTGGACCTATGCAAGGGATTGGCGCACATGGGCCTATCGATCAACTCAAGCCAACAAAAGAGCCTGCAGCACTATTTGAGCGCCTGTCGATCTGATCGGCGGGTCAAGCTGGTTGGCGCTACAGGATGGCATGAGCACGGCTCGGGCTCGGCTTTCGTTCTGCCATCAGCGACGATTGGCGATAGTTCCGACAACAGCATCATGCTTTCTGGCGGTCGATCTGGGGCCTATGCGCGGGTCGGTACCTTGTCTGATTGGCAAGCGGGTGTGGCTTGCCTCGCCCATGGTCATGACATTCCGATGATCGCCATATCGGCGGCTCTTGCCGGTCCATTGCTTTTTTTGGTGGGCTCTGAGGGCGGTGGCATAAATATTCACGGCCAATCATCCACCGGCAAAACAACGTCGCTTAAGACTGCGGCCTCGGTCTGGGGCAAGGGCGATACTCCCGGTTATGTCCTCCCGTGGCGGTCAACGGCTAATGGTCTGGAAGGTGTTGCCGCGTTAGCGTCCGATACGGTGCTGTGTCTCGATGAGCTTGGCGTTGCGGAGGCTCGCGAGGTTAGTCAAACGCTCTACAGCCTCGGTAACGGGTCTGGAAAGATCCGGGCAGATCGGACGGGGGACGCAAGGCAACCCAAGACGTGGCGACTTTTGTGGATTTCAACGGCGGAGGTCGCTGTCGATCAAAAGCTCTCGGAAGATCGGGGTCGTAAGGCCAAGGCTGGGCAGTTGGTGCGCATGTTAGACGTGCCTGCGGACCGAGGCCTAGGTTACGGCTGCTTCAATCATGTCGACGGCTATAGCGACGGGGCGGCTCTGGCGGATGCACTCAAGGCGGCGGGTCAAACGTCCTATGGTACGGCGGGGCCTGCCTTCGTAGCGGCTCTGATTGGCTTAGGGTTAGATCAGACAACCATCCGGGCAAGGGCTCACATCGAAGCCTTTGAACGGCTGGCGGTGCCTGTCGGTTCAGATGGTCAGGTCCAGCGGGCGGCTCGCCGGTTCGCTCTAATCGTGGCTGCGGGATCTATGGCTTATGAGTTTGGTATCGTGCCTTGGACCCCTGACCAAATCACCCAGGCGGCTCTTTGGGCTCTTGGGCAATGGGTCGAGAACCGCGGCGGCTCTGGTCCAGCGGAGGAACGTCAAGCCATTGAGCAGGTGCAGAGCTTTATGGCCGCGCACGGCTCCAGCCGGTTTGAACCCGACGTGGACGATAGCGGCATTAGGATCGTCAACCGGGTGGGATGGATCAAGGGCCGTGACAAATATCGTCGTTATCTGGTCTCGGCGTCGGCTTGGAAGGATGAGGTTTGCGTCGGTCTCAATCCGCGATTTGTGGCGGACGTCTTGGCTCGCAACGGGATGCTTGAAAAGGGCAACGATGGCAAAACTTCCAAGGTCGAACATCTTCGCTCAACTGGCGGCACAGCTCGGGTCTACGTCCTTACGCCGGCAGTTCTGAGCGAGGAATATGAAAATCGAGAATGACTGAAAATAGGGTGTAATAGGTGTAATAGGTGTAAGTCGATTGATTTTATTGAATTTTTCGCCTTACACCTTTTACATTCCCTTACACTTTGATTTTGTAAGGTGTAAGATGATTTCTACAATGATTTCAACGCCCTTACACCTCTTACACCCATTACACCTTAAAAACGGCTATTTCTGAAAACGGTTTGAAGGGCAAACAGCATAGATGGCGGGCAAGTCCTAAATGTCTGTCAGAGGTCACGGATCGCGGTCCATGCGCTGCCCTAGGTAGGGGGGGTGTCAAAAGTCTAGGGCGTCGGGCCCAAGTACCGGCTGGGTAGTATTGTTTTAAACGCCGCAAGTTTTAACTCAGAATTTGGAGAGACCCTATGCGCGGACCTCAACCCAAAGCGACAGTGCTGAAACGCCTCGAAGGCAACCCCGGCAAGCGTAAGCTTAACCATGCCGAACCGATCCCGGTCGGCGTTCTGAAGAAACCAACTTTTGTTACCGATGCGGCAGCAGAAGAGTGGGACCGGATCATCGCTGCAATGCCGCCGGGGTTCTACACCCCGGCTGATGCCTCAACCCTCACAGTTTATGTTTGTGCATGGGCGGCGCATCGGAACGCAGTTCAGATTATCGAACGAGAAGGAATGTTCTCGACCGGATCGACGGGCCAGACGGTCCCGCATCCCGCCCTCGCAATCATCGCGACGCAGGCGGGAGTAATCCTAAAGGCCGGGGATCGGCTCGGAATGTCACCGGCGGCGCGAACTCGGCTTCAGATGCCGAACGCGGCACCAGCAAAAAGCAAGTTCGAAGGCCTCATCGCAATCAAGGGCGGGCTGACCATGTCATAGGGTTGATTGAACGTCTCCACCGTCCCGTCCGGCGAAGGACAGGGCGGGGCGTTCATTCTGCGGCCTTGGCAGCGGTTCCTAAGCAAAGAAGAGCTGGGCCGTCTTGGCGAGGTTCTTGCTGGCCAGCGCATGGCCTATCCGGTGCCTGTGGCAGCGATCTTGATGATCTTGTTCACCGGTTGCCGGGTATCGGAGATCCTAGAGCTGAGATGGCAGGATGTTCGCGGCCAGCCCCTCCGTCTGCGCGACAGTAATACTGGACCACGAACCGTCTGGATTGGGGAGGAGGGCAGGGCGGTTCTGGACAGTCTGACCCGGAGGCGGGGCATTGAGCGGGTTTTCCACGACCCAAAGGTCCACACGAGAGCGATCCGCCTGACATACTTCTGGCACCGGATTCGCGAACTGGCCGAACTGCCTAACGTGCGCATCCATGATCTGCGCCACACCTATGCCAGCCATGCGGCTGCTCAATCTGAGACCCTGCCGATGATCGCAAGGCTGCTTGGCCACCGGCGCGTTATGCTCATCTGGATGATCGGGATGTGGTTCGGGCGGTCGAGGTGGTGGGGGAGGCGGTGGAAGGGTCTATTCGCTGATAACCCACATCAAATTCGATGCACGTTCATCTGATTGGTGGTCGAGGGGGTCATATCACGCCCGGTGAGTATGATCTCCGCGTGTCGTAGACTTTCAAATTGTAAGCCGCTTAGCAGGCACCTGATTAGCCCTTGGCGTAACGCACAATTCGACGGCGACTTGGATAAAACTGAGGTGTCGTGCGTTCGTTTCAAAGCCCCAAACTTCAGTCAGTTGGAGGTGTGGTCAGTCCCTTCAGATCGTTTAGTCAGGCTAATCAGTTTTCACAGAAAACGTGCATTGTTGAAGCATCAATCCGTGCCCAAGGTTGTCTCAATAGACATGGCCCAGGGTGGACACGGAAATGCGACTGACGCCTCGAACTGAAGCGCAACTGAGG
Source organism: Pseudomonadota bacterium (assembly GCA_041182245.1). Taxonomy (GTDB): domain Bacteria; phylum Pseudomonadota; class Alphaproteobacteria; order Caulobacterales; family Caulobacteraceae; genus CAISGS01. Next base: position 48,372 of record JBEGNZ010000012.1, read on the forward strand.
AAGTGGCGTTGATGTCGTACACTGATGAATACGACTACATCATCGTGGGTGCGGGGTCGGCAGGCTGTGTTCTGGCAAACCGACTTTCCGAGGACCCGGCGATCAAGGTGTTACTTGTCGAGGCAGGCCCTGAGGATAAGAGCCTCTGGATGAAGATCCCTGCGGGTGCGACGCGATTGTTCGCGCCCAGTCCCACGAATTGGGGGTACTTCACAGAGCCAGAGAAGCACCTTCGGAACCGCAGTATTTATTGGCCGCGTGGACGGACCCTAGGCGGGTCAAGCTCAATCAACGGCATGGTATACCTTCGGGGACACCCAGAAGATTACAACGAATGGGCACGCTTAGGTAACTCCGGCTGGAGCTGGGATGAGGTCTTGCCGTTCTTTATGGCGAGCGAAGACCAGCAACATGGGCCGAGTGCCATTCATGGTAGCGGTGGACCGCTCGCCGTAAACGATCCGGTGATTGATGATGCGGCCGGACGCCTGTTCATCCATTCGGCTATTAATGCCGGCTTGCCTGCGCGGGCCGATCTGAATGACGGTATTCAGGAGGGAGTTGGGCGCGCGCAAGTGACTGTTCGCCGCGGGGAGCGAAGCTCCACCTCGGTAGCGTTCCTACACCCGGTTCGGCATCGACCTAACCTAGATGTGAAGGTAGAGGCGCTTGTACAGAAAATAGAGCTAGAAGGTCGGCGTGCTGTTGGGATTCGATACACTCAAGGCGGGAAAAGCCGCCTCGCCAAGGCGCGATGCGAGGTCATCCTGTCAGGTGGAGTTATCAATTCGCCCCAGCTGCTGATGTTGTCCGGCATCGGACCTGCCGAGCAACTGAAAGCCCATGGCATCCCAGTACTACATGAGCTTCCGGGTGTTGGTAAAAATCTACAAGACCATCTTTACGTGTATTTCATCGCTGAGTGCGAACGGTCGATTTCGCTCAATCGCCATTTGCAAGGCGCGCGGATGTACTATCAGGCGCTTAAATATTTTATCAACAAAAGTGGCTACCTCAACATCGGTGCCGTTCAAGCTACTGCCTTCCCAAAGGTGGCCCCGGGTGCCGACCGGCCTGATGTAGAGATCAGCTTTCGGCCGATGAGCCTGCGCATCACCAAGACTGGTGCCATCGTCCTAGACAAGTTTCCCGGCATCAACGCCTCCTGCAGCCTGTTGCGGCCCAAGGCGCGGGGCTTCGTCTCGCTGGCTAGCAACAATCCGCGGGCTGCCGCGCGGATATCCGCCAACTATCTCGACAACGACGAAGACCTTAGCGTCATGCGCGACGGCATGAGGTGGATCCGGAAGGTGTTCGAGACGCCTCCACTTTCGGATTCTATCCGCATGGAGGTTGCTCCAGGAGGACATGTCACGTCGGACATTGACTGGGAAAACTATATCCGTGACGAGGCTCAGTCGGTCTACCACCCCGTTGGCACTTGCTCCATGGGGACGGATGAAATGGCAGTGGTGGATCCGCAGCTTAAGGTGCGCGGCATTGACGGCTTAAGAATCGTCGATGCCTCGGTGATGCCTCGTATCACCTCCTGCAACACCAATGCACCCACGATAATGATCGGCCAAAAGGGCGCATCCATGATCCTAGCCGACCGACGTGCCCGGCTAAGCTGAAATCGCTTTAAGGACAATTTTCATGCCTAAACAGTTCGACTTGTACATCGACGGCCAGTTCACACCGCCTCAGTCTGGGCAATACTTTAACTCGATCAGCCCGGCCGACGGGAGCGTGGTGGCTCGGGTAGCTAACGGAAATACCGCAGATGTGGATCGTGCCGTTGCGTCGGCTTATGCTGCCAAACGGGTCTGGGGTGAAATGAACCCATTGGAACGTGGCCGTCTCCTGCGTAAATTGGCTGAATTGTTGGTGCAAAACGCACAGCGTCTGGGTCAGCTGGAATCCGATGAGATGGGCATGCCATCGACTTTGGCACCCGCCATCATTATCGAAACCGCAAAATTCTTTGATTACTATGGGGGGGTGGCCGCCTCAATTCACGGCGACACCGTGCCGATCAGCCCAGCGGTATTCTGCTATAACCTCTATGAACCCTATGGCGTTGTCGGAATCATCACGCCGTGGAATGGTCCGCTGAATCAAGCGGCCCGTAGCGTTGCCCCTGCGCTCGCAGCAGGCAACACAGTTGTGCTTAAGCCAAGCGAGTTCACCTCCCTGTCGGCGCTGGAAATGGCCCAACTGGCGATTGAGGCGGGCTTGCCCCCGGGCGTCCTTAATGTGGTGACCGGCGATGGCGTGAGTGCCGGTGCTCCACTCGTGGCTCATCCGCTGGTCCGCAAGATTGCATTTACTGGCTCGGTGGTTACCGGACAGGCCATTGGTGCCATCGCTGCGCAAAAGATCATGCCGGTCACATTAGAGTTGGGCGGCAAGTCGCCAAACATTGTTTTCGAGGACGCCAAGCTCGAGGTGGCTGTCCCCATGGTACTGTTTGGATTTGTGTTGAATAGTGGTCAAATCTGTACCTCTGGGACGCGCATACTGGTGCAGCGCTCTATCTTTGAAAAATTCAGTCGACTGATTGCTGAAGAGGCGGAGAAATTTCCTATCGGGCGCGACCTTGTATTTCCGACGCTTGGGCCAATTGCCAATCAGATACAATTTGACAAAATTCTTAGCTACTTCGCTAGCGCGAAAGACGAAGGTGCCAAGTGCCTTGTGGGTGGCGAACGCGCTACTGGCGAAGGTCTTGATCAAGGGCTCTATATTAAACCAACTATTTTCACCGATGTGACGTCGGAAATGCGAATTGTGCGCGAGGAGATCTTTGGCCCAGTCGGAGTGCTGATCCCCTTCGATACCGAGGAAGAGGCGATCCAGATCGCAAATGATACCGAGTACGGGCTGGCCTCTGGCATTTGGACGCAGGACGCCAGCCGCGCGCACCGGGTTGCGGCTCAGCTTGAAGCGGGGACTGTCTATATCAATACATATCATGATCGCGCGGTTGAGGCCCCCATGGGTGGCTACAAAAAAAGCGGGATCGGTCGCGAGAAGGGTATGGCCGCGTTGCACGACTACCTTCAACTCAAGAACGTTACAATGAGGCTGATTTGAAGTTTTTAACGTACCCCCCGTAGTTTAGGTACACATGATTTTGAAATGGATCTCAACAAATCGGGAACCATGATGGTTTAAAACTAGAAATCTGATAATAGAAATTTCAATTGATAAAATACTATTATTTAATTCGGGCCGTAGATGAATGCGTAATGGACGGTATAAAGTTCACATAAAATATAACAAGGCATGAGGAACGAATAAATGAACAAGACTATTATAATAACTGGGGCATCTACTGGAATTGGTAGGGCTGCTGCGAAACGTTTCCATGCCGCAGGTTGGAATGTCGTAGCTACAATGCGTTCCCCTGAGCGCGAGGAGGAGCTTAATCTGCTAGAGCGCGTCCTAGTCACCCGCCTGGATGTGTTGGACTTAGAATCGATCGACGCAGCTGTCAGCGAGGGACTGGCACGTTTTGGCGGCATTGACGTGTTGCTCAACAACGCAGGTTATGGGGCTTACGGCCCTCTGGAAGTTACGCCAATTGAGAAAATTAGGCGGCAATTTGATGTGAATGTGATTGGTGTGCTTGCCGCCACCCAGGCTTTGCTCCCTCACTTCCGTAACCGACGCTGCGGCACTGTTATCAATGTCTCTTCGATTGGCGGTAGGATTACATTTCCTCTAGGATCTCTATATCACGGATCCAAGTTTGCTGTAGAAGGCCTATCAGAGTCGCTTCACTTTGAGCTATTGCCCCTCGGGATACGTGTAAAGATCATTGAGCCCGGAATGGTGAAGACTGATTTTGCCGGACGGTCGTTTGATTTCAACAACGATCCAGTGATCGGAGATTATCAGCCACTTGTGAAACAGCTCTTTTCAACTTTAGGAGCAATGGTTGAAGCGGCTTCTTTACCTGAGATCACTGCCGAAGCTATTTTCAGTGCAGCAACTGATGACGCAGACAAATTGCGCTATGAAGTCGGTGCAGATGCAGAGCACATTTTAGCTTCCAGACGGGCTGCTGACGATTCCATGTTCCTTGGAGGTATGCGCGCTCAATTTAATCTTGAATTATAAATTTATATGTAGGCCCGTGTATTATCATGCCGGATACAATAATTTGAATAATTTGGCATGATAATCACAAATTTTTGAATTTTCACGTTGTTTAGAAATATTATAAATATGTATCTATTCAAAAATATTAAGTTTTTTGATAAGTGTTTATACAAGTATTATTATATTATTTGTATTGGAAAATAAGCATCATGGAAATTGTAATGTAGTTTTGTGATTTCTAGGTTGATGAACCTCGACATAAAGGAAGCCTAAAAATGTCCCTTGGTGCTCAAAGCGCAACGTCACAAGAATTTGTCTCGCGAACCTATGCCTTAAAGACATTTGCTGGTGATAATGCGCTGGCGGCCTTGCCCGAGGAGTTGCGCCGAAACGATGTGAAACGTGCGCTTATTTTATGCGGTAGAAGCGTTCACGAGCGATCAGGCCTAACGCAACGCATAACTACACTGTTGGGTGATCGGATGGCCGGCATCTTTCCTGGCATCTCTGAGGGCGCACCGAGCGGTTGCGTTGAAGAAGCTGCGCGTTTCGCAATTCAAATCGAAGCTGACGGTCTAATTGCTATAGGTGCCGGAAGCGTTATTAAGGGCACCCGTGTAGTTGCCATGTTGATGGGGGAAAAGCAGCCGCTAGAGGCCATGGCTACTATTCATGTCGAAGGTCAAGCTCCAATTACGCAGAAACTTTTAGCGGCTAAAGTGCCGATTTTCAATGTTTTGACATCACCAACCTCTGCTCAGAACCGTGGGGGCTCAGCTGTTCGTCACCACGGCGAGGTCCACCACTTGGAATTTTTCGATCCTAAGACCAGGCCACGTGCCGTATTCTGGGACAGCGATGCACTTGCTACCGCCCCGCTGTCGCTCGCGCGCTCGACGAGCTTCGAAACTTACTGGTGGGCGCTGATGTGCATGGGGGCGGCTGCTACCAGCAACCCATTAGTACAAGCTAGTCGCTACCAAGCTTGGAGACTCGCCCGCAGCGCCTATCCGCGCTTAGGGCAGTACGGGGATGCGGCGGCGCGTGTTGAACTATGCGCAGCGTCGCTGCTTCAGAACCGTGATGAAGAAGATGGCGGGCGACCAATCTCCTGCCATATTCTTATAAGAGCCACTTATGCGATCGCTGTCGCAACGTTCAATCGCTATTCGAGGCTCACGCAGTCTCATGGTTACGCCGCTATGGCACCTGCGGTCATAAGCAAATTAGGGCATCTATGCCCCGAAGTTACTGCAGACATTGGAGTCGCACTCGGGCTTCAGACTAAACCAGAAGATGTCGGGTTATCCGATCGTGTTGCCGCTGCGGTGAAAGCTGACTTTGAAGCCCTTGGCTGGCAGCATTCCTTAGCCGATGGCGGCATTTCTGAGCAGGATGTGCCACAAATTCTACAGTTTGCGCTGCGTAACTTCAATGCTAACCACGATGGGTTGCTGAACGAGCATATAGACGCAATGCGTGACGCGATTATACTGGCTCTGTCCACCAATTAGGATGCCATTGGCTCCTTGGAACTTTCGACCTCCTTCAGGATCCAGTCACGGAACAAAGCGAATGCCTCTCCTGCTGGTCGCTTGGAAGACCAGCCCAGATAGTAACCGTTGGGGCCACGCGCAATAAAATTAGTGGGAGCCACTAGACTGCCCGAGGCTAGGTGAGACTTTACGTATTCATGCTGCACCATGGCGACGCCAACCCCGTCAATAGCGGCCTGAATCGCCAAGGAGGAATTGCCGAAAGACAGATTGTTCACCGGTTTCAGATCGCGCTCGCCGGCTAGCTCCAGCCAATGGTGCCAGTCATTGCTGCGTGGCACTGAATGAAGGAACGTGAAAGCCGCGAGGTCGCTTAGACGGTCCACGCGAGCTGCTCCGCTCAGCAGACGCGGGCTGCAGACGGGCAGGAATTCGTCGTCGAATAGTCGAACTCCATTCACACCAGTCGGTATGCCCATGCCGATCCAAGACGCCATGTCGACTCCTTCCGAATCTAGGTCGACATCGCGAAAACTAGTCATGATCTGAATGTCCAGTTCGGGATGTGCACCGTGAAAGCGCGCCAGCCGCGGCATAAGCCACTTCTCCGTCAAAGTAGGTAGCAACGTGAGCTTCAACGTCTTTCGATCCCGGGTTAATGCGATCGAGTCGAGCGCGATGCTCATGATATCTAGGGCCTGCGTCAATTGGGGCCGCAACACCACTCCAGCGTCGGTGAGTTCAATGTTCCGTCCTTTGCGCTGCAGAAGGGCAACCCCCACCGTGTCTTCCAGCTGCTTTACCTGCTGACTGATCGCTCCTGCAGTGACGCACAATTCTACCGCCGCTTGGGTGACACTGAGGTGTCGTGCCGTCGCTTCAAAGGCCCGAATGGCCATCATAGGGATGCGTGATCGATTCATACTGATCGTTTAGCTAGGCTAATCATTTTTCGTAGAAAACGTGCATTGTTGAAGCATCCATCCGTGCCCAAAGTTTAATCTACAAAGCTGACTGTTGGTGTACACGAAAATGAGAATTACGCAACGAACTGATGCGTACCTTAGGGAGAGCATTGACGGACTGCAACTACTGGCAACGCGGCGAGCGGGGACTGACGAGCCCTTCCAGTTCCCACCACAAGAATACATCCACGGTACCAACGAAGTCGTCGAGCTTCCGATCGGGCCGACTGGAGTGCTTTATTCCTTTACGGTCGTACACCCCGGTCGAGATAAGCAATCTTACGCATTAGCTATGGTGGACTTCGCGCCGGGTCTTCGGGTGTTTGGGAAACTTTTGCTCGCCTCTGACGCCCAGCTGGCTCTCGGATCGACGGTGCGGCTGGTCCCTTACCAGCTTCCTGATGGCGAGCCAGACTACGCCTTCGCCCCGCTGGAAGGCGGTGCATCATGAAGACGCCGCTCATTACAGGTGTCGGCATTTCGGACTTTGGTCGCTTCCCCCAGTTGAGCGAAGAGGCGCTTGCTCAGGTCGCCATCCTTGAAGCCATCCATGATGCGGGCATCGAGCTCCATGCGGTGCAGGCATTCTATTGTGGGAACGCTGTAGGGGCCAGCCTTCCGGGCCAGCGAACCTTGCGGGCGTTGCACATCTACGGCCAGCCGGTTTTTAACATTGATAACGCGTGCTCCAGCAGCGCAACGGCCTTAACCTTGGCACTGCATGCTCTCAAGGCCGGTGAGTACGACACAGTGGTGGTCTTCGGTATGGACCATCTAAGTAACCTTGGTGGCGGGACTTTGCCACTCAATCAGCGAGATTGGAACAACCGTCGCGGGATGGTGATGCCCGCTTTGTACGCAATGCGAGCCAAGCGATATATGGAAGATTATGACGTGCCGGTTTCGGTGCTAGCCGACGTCTCGGTGAAGAACCGCCGGCACGGCGCACTAAATCCGATCGCCACCTTCTGCAAGGTGGTTACCCAAGCGGAAGTTTTGGCCTCACGGCCTGTGGCAGAACCGCTCACACTGTTGCAGTGTTGTCCTGCTGTGGTGGATGGCGCAGCAGCAGTAGTTCTGACAACACGTGCGCCAAAAGGGCAAGCAAAACCCGTCCGAATATTAGCATCTATTGTTCAATCGGGTATCTTCGAACCTGGATCAGTAGATATGACAGAGGCTGAGATCACGGGGCGGGCTGCTCAGATGGCATATGACGCGGCTGGTGTTGGCCCGCAGGATCTCAACCTGGTCGAACTCCATGATGCCTTCACTATATCTGAGCTTTTATACTACGAAGCGCTTGGCCTTTGCGGGCGAGGTGAAGCCCAGCACTTGCTGACAAGTGGAGCAACCGCGTTGGGTGGACGTATCCCGGTCAACCCAAGCGGCGGTTTAATCGCCAAGGGGCACCCCCCGGGCGCAACAGGCCTCGCGCAGGTCGTGGAGATTTGTGCACAGATCCAGAATCGCGCCGGCAAACGCCAGATTCCTGACGCGCGAATAGGCCTCAGCCAAGTCACGGGCGGCGGCATCTCAGGAGTGGATCATGCCGCGTGCTCAATCCACATCCTTTCTGCCTGATGACCCAAAACTACGTCTTTAACGATTAGGTCTGGCGAAATTAATTATGACCACAAACGAACCTAAACAGAATCCCCTCTCAGCGAGAAGCCTTCAAGGTATGACGGCCATTGTTACAGGAGGTGCCAGCGGCATCGGTCTCGGCATCGCGTTAGACCTCGCGCAACAGGGGTGCAAAATTGCCATCTGGGACCGCAATTCAGATGCGCTTCGTGAGGCCACGAAACAGTTACGAGACCAAGGCCATACTGTGTACCCAGATGAGATCAATGTAACAGTTGAGGGGGAGGTAGCAGGGGCTGTCTCGCGACTAATTGCCGAAACTGGGCGGATCGACATTCTCGTTAATAACGCAGGTATTGGCGGGGACCGTTTGGTGGCCAAAATGGACCTCGAGTTCTGGCAACGAGTAATCGACATCAATCTGACTTCGCAGTTCATCTGTTGCAAAGCAGTGTTACCGACCATGGTTGCCCAGGGGTTCGGGCGGATCATCAATATCTCGTCTCGCGCATGGCTGGGAAACCGAGGCCAAGCTAGCTATTCCGCGTCGAAGGGCGGAATCGTCAGCCTTACGCGTAGCCTGGCGCTTGAATATGCCCGCGAGGGTATTACTGCCAACGCCATTGCACCGGGAATTATTGAAACGCCATTGTTCGCGACCATCGCTGACAAGGTCAAGCAGGCCCTACAGCGTACAGTGCCAGTACAGCGCATTGGCAACGCCGAGGATGTGGCTCAAGCAGTCCGCTTCTTTGCTCATCCGGCATCCAGCTACATTACAGGACAACTGCTTTATGTATGTGGAGGCCGCAGCCTGAGCAGCGCCTCAGTTTAAATGCGAATTAACGAAGCCGAATTTGTCAATCAAGCCTGCGGTCACTGCATCACCGCGCATCAAAATCGACAAGATCGTCTTTAGCCCGGGAATCTCTGACACGATGTGCAAAATAAACTTACAAATCAGTGGTGCTATTGCCCGACGCGACAGGGCGCGCCCTCCCAGAGGGCACGGTACGTGGGGTAGGTATCAGCCGCGATGCTCTATGCAGGATAACTTTTCTTCCGGGGCAGCCTCATGCTGACACGCGCACTTACCGGTCTCAAAGTAGTGGATTTTACCCAGATCGCTGCGGGTCCCACCAGCACGCTAATGCTGGCTGACATGGGTGCCGATGTGATCAAAGTAGAGGCTCTTGCCGGCGAACTTGGGCGAGCCTTCGTGCCGCGCATCAACGGGGAGAGCATTACCTTCATGTCATTGAACCGAAATAAGCGCAGTATCGCGTTGGACCTGAAGGATCCGGATCATCTGCGCCTATGCCTCGAACTAGTCGCAACTGCCGATGTCTTGGTCGAAAGCTTTCGACCAGGCGTGATGGACCGCTTGCAGTTAGGTTATGAGGCACTGTCCGCCGTCAACCCAGCTTTAATCTACTGTTCGATCTCGGCATACGGGCAGATTGGGTCTTGGAAGGACAAGCCTGGCGTCGATGGCGTGATTCAGGCTGTTTCTGGCTTAATGAGTGTCACCGGCACGCCAGGCGCACCGCCCTGCAAGGTGCAGGTGCCAATCGTTGATATGGTCACCGGTTACTTGGCGGCGATGGCAGTCTTGGGTGCCGTACATCAGAGGCAACGAGAAGGCCGTGGCCAGTATCTCGACATTAGCATGTTCGCCAGCGCTATCGCGCTACAGCAGTCCACGTTGGCTGCCTACTTAGTAGATCAAGTGGTGCCCGAAAGAATTGGCAGCGCAGCCCCTTACGCCGCACCCAATGAGGCGCTGCGCTGCTCAGATGGTTGGATCATGGTAGCCGCCTATCACCCAGAGCGCTGGCGCGCTCTTTGCGATGCGCTGAACGCGCCCGAATTGGAAATTGATGAACGCTTCGCCGACCTTGCGAGCAGAATAACCAATCGCGTAATGCTAGTGCAGATGTTGGAGACCCTTATGGCGACAGGCTCCAAAGCGCATTGGTTGCGTGAGTTTGAGGCCCGAGACATAATTTGCGCGCCTATTAATGACTATGCTGAGGTTGTAAATTCGGTGCCCTACGTCGAAGGCCAGTTCTCTGAACGGTTCGATCACCCGACGGCAGGCTTTATCACGATGCCACGTTCACCATTGATACAGCCAGCCGAAGGCCAAGGCACCCAACACCCGCCTCCGCTTCTGGGCGAGCACACGCGCGAAGTGTTCGAAAATTTGGGGTGCCGGGGCGAAGCTCCGAGACAAAACACAGCTCGTTGAGCACTTGATCCCAAGGGGATGTCGGAAAATGCCTGTTTCCATCGAGATCATAGACCATATCGCTCAGGTTGTCCTTGACCGTCCTGAGGCTATGAATTCACTCGATCCTGAATCCGTTATGCAGTTACAGATGGCTTGGGATCGTATTTCCAATGACGATGGTATCCGGGTCGCCATTCTAACCGGTGCTGGTGAGCGGGCGTTCTGCACAGGTGCCGATCTCAAGAAGACCAAACCTCCTGCTGAAAGCTTTGCAGAGCTCCATTACGGTACTGCGGGTCAACAGCCAAACCTTGGTAACATGACCACCCAAAAACCAGTTATCGCTGCCATCAACGGTTATGCACTGGGCGGCGGCCTAGAGCTTGCGCTGCAATGCGACATCCGCATTGCGTCAACCCTAGCTATTTTCGGACTACCCGAAGTCAGCATTGGGAGCATTCCCGGCGCTGGAGGAACACAGCGACTGATCAGAGCGGTTGGATCATCGGATGCCCTGCTGATGCTGTTGACTGGCTCTCGCATCGCCGCGGCTGAAGCATTACGCATCGGCCTAATAAGCCGAGTAGTCGATCCGTCAGAACTTCGGAAGGTCGCCCTTGAGATTGCAACACAAATTGCAGCAAATGCGCCGCTCGCCGTTGCAGCGGTGAAGCGGCTTGCTCTGACGGGACAAGAGCTTCATCTCACAGCCGCCTTGGAACTGGAGCAGCAGGCCTTCGGCATTCTTCGTAATAGCCAAGATCGTTTAGAAGGACGCAATGCGTTCGCAGAGAAGCGTAAGCCAGTATTCAAGGGCAAGTGATAGTGTCACGGACGATGAGTAGGACTAGATCGGCTTGAATGCCGGGTCGGCGGGCGGCGTTCTGTTCAGCTGACCGTGAGAAGGACTGGCGATCACACTGCTGCTGGTTGCTGCAGTACCCGGAGACAAGAATTTCCGACTGTTCGACGTCATTATCGTTGCGACCGTCTCCGGCTTTCACTTAGAGGCGATCTAGATCGGTGTATGGTTCGCAACTGCTTATCGCGTGAGGCTTTGAGGCCTGTCCTGATGGCTATTTTGTACCCCGAGTGGAACATGGGTGGAACATTGGGCCTTTGGCGTTCAATGCCCAACAATAGACCCTATTTGTCTCATTCGCCGTCTGGGCTTCGAAAGATCTGATTGGATTGAATAAATCGAATTTCAGAGGCCTTCAGATGAACTGCGATTACCCCAAGGGGGCTCTCAAATAACTGTCTTTTGATCGTGCACACCATAGGCAACGCTCACAATCTTGGCGGGCACGACGGGGGGCGGTGAGGATAGACTTGAAGGGCTTGGGACTCAACGCAAGGTTAAACGCTAATAGTATTTGCATATGAAGTTGGGTGTCCTATTGAGTGGTTTGAGCGCTCAGCGGTTGCACCGATAGGTGAAGATTCTAATGTTTCATGATGGTTGGGCGATCGGGTGGGCTGTGCTTGCGGTGATCCTTTCGGGGATTGGCAAGGGTGGTTTCGCCGGAATAGGCTCTTTGGCTATGCCGTTGATGGTGATTGCCAACCCACCCCTAGAGAGTGCGGCTGTGCTTTTGCCCATCCTAATCGTTCAGGACATGGTCGGGGTTTGGTCCTTTCGTAAGACCTTCGATAAGGTGGTTTTGGCCGTCATGATCCCGGGCATGACGGTGGGAGTCATACTCGGTTATCTGTTTGCTTCGCGCGTCTCTGAAATGGCTGTCCTGGCAACCGTTGGCGGCCTGTCCTTCCTCTTTGGCCTGCACCGTCTGTGGCAAGACCGAGGCGGTGCGGTTGTTTTACCCAGCAATTCGCCGCGTTGGTTAGGTGTTCTTTTTGGTGTTGCATCCGGGTTCGGCAGTCAGATTGCCCATGCCGGCGCGCCGCCTTTTCAGATGTGGGTGTTGCCGCGTAAGTTACCGCGCGATGCGCTGGTTGGCTCGAACGCTCTGTCGTTTGCCTACATGAATCTGATCAAGGTGTCGGCCTATATCGCCCTAGGTCAGGTCACACCCAGCAATCTCTTATATTCTGCAAAACTCATTCCAGTGGCCTTAATTTCCACTGTTCTTGGTGTTTATCTGGTCCGCAAGATTGATGCCGAACGCTTCTATACACTGATCTATTTGTCCATGATCGGCATCGGGCTGAAATTGCTTATTGACGGGTCCGGTTTATTTCATTGACGCTCAGAAAGGCGCAATGCCTGCCATGGGCCTTCGATCACCTTAACGCAGCACTGCTGCAGGTGCCCCTGTCTGGTCAGACTGCAGAAACGGTGCCTTCCCATGACCGTATGCAAATGATATTCGCTTTTATGATTTGTAGCGCTCCAGAACGACTAGGGCGGTTGTTCTTGTCGGACCCCGGCGATTGATTGACCCCAGATTGGATCGAGCAGGCACCACTACGGAGAGCAATATGAGCGAGCAGGATCTGATTGGTTACGACGTAGATCAAGGCGTCGCCACAATCACTTTCAACCGGCCGGAAAAAATGAATGCGCTGACCCCAGCCATGTTGCAGCTCTTCTTTAGGGCGGTGAGGCGCGCGGCGGCAGACCCAGAAAGCCGGGTGATTGTGATCACAGGCTCTGGCCGCGGATTCTGCGCGGGCCTTGATCTTAGCGTCATCGGTACCGGCGCGTCGTCTGACGCACCTTTGCCTGAAGAAGATCGCGCGCCCGTGCAATGGGGCGATGAGGTTGGCCCGGACCTGTCTCGGTTCTTTTCGGGCGGGTGGAATGAATTGATCACGTCTCGCAAGCCAACCATCGCGGCCATTAATGGGCCTGCGTTCGGCTGGGGCTTCATCCTGGCCCTTCACTGCGATATCCGCTTTGCGTCCCGTTCCGCGATTATGAACGCCACCTTCGCGCGCTTAGGCGTTCCGGCAGAAAAGGGATCGGGCTGGCTACTGGCGCGATTGATTGGCTCGGCCAGAGCGTTGGACCTTCTCTATTCTGCGCGACGTATCGACGGTGTAGAGGCCGAACGGCTTGGCATCGTCAATGCGGTTCTGGCGGACGATGCACTAATGGATCATGTGAGCGCCTATGCCCGTCAAATCGCCTCTTTGGCGGCGCCGCGCGCCCTTGCGGCTATGAAGGCGCAGGTTTGGTCGGCCCTAGATGATCCCTATGATGTTGGCTTTGCCGACGCGGATAAGGAACAGGATCTGTGCACTCAGACCGCTGATTTTCGTGAAGGCATCGCCAGCTACCGAGAAAAACGGGCACCGAATTTTCGCGGCGCGTAGAGTCACCAAAACGCAACGCTTAGACATCAAGCCGCTTATCTTTAGGAACCACAACCGATGCTAAAACTCCATTTTGCGCCTAACTCGCGAGCTGGACGCATTGTCTGGCTGCTGGAGGAGCTTCAGCTTCCCTATGAAATGAACAGGATGGCGTTTCATCCGAAGGACTTGAAGTCAGACGCGCACCGCGCCAGGCACCCGCTTGGAAGGGTGCCTGTGCTAGAAGACGGCGATGTCTCGATCTATGAATCCGGGGCGATCATCGACTATGTGCTGGAGCGCCACAAGAACGGCGGGCTAAAGCCTGCTGTGAATGATGTTCGGTTTCCAGACTATCTGCAGTGGTTCCACTATTGCGAAGGCATGGTGATGCCTGCCGTCAATACGATTGTCGTCCAAACGGTTCTGCTTCCCGAAGATCGGCGTGACGCAACGGTTTTGGCACAGGCTCAACGCCTGTTGGCCAAATCCCTCGAGCCGGTCAACACAGCACTTGAGGGCCGGGACTATCTGATCGGAGATTTCTCGGCGGCCGACATTATGCTGGGTCACGCCTGCTTCATGAGTAATCGGCTTGGCTGCGTGGCCGATGAGATGGTGCATCTGAAAGCCTATGTCGCCAAGGTCACGGCCCGGCCGGCCTTCCAAACTGCAATCACAATGCAGTAGAGCAGCCTGTCCTGTCGCGGGCAAGTCGCTCTATAGCCTAAAGGACCCGCCCTTAAAGGCCCAAAGCGGTCTTGGCCATGATGTTGCGCTGGATCTCGCTGGTCCCACCGAAGATCGTCACCGATCGGTCGTAGAGATAGCGCCCCATGGCCACCGCGGCCCTGGGGGCATCTTGCCTGGCGAGTGGTCCCAACGCTTCGATTGCCAGCTCGTCCAGCCGTTGGATTAGGACACTGCCTTGCAATTTGATCATTGATGCGGCTGTGCCGGGGGATTCACCAAGGGCCAAGGCGGAAATGGCCCGTTGTTCCTGCATTTCTACGGCGCAGATTTCGATTTCGACCTCGGCCAGTTTGCGGCGAAATCCAGCCTCTTGGGCGGCGGTCTCGGTCGCCAGATCTCGCACCCATTTCAGCCGCGCCCAAAGCCCAGCCGCATAGTTGCCGCCGCGCTCGAACTCGAGCAGGTATTTAGCAACAGTCCAACCCTCATTCTCTGCGCCGATCCGTTGGGATTTGGGAACCCTTACCTCATCGAAGAAGACCTGGTTGAACTCATGGTCACCCGCGATGTTGATGATCGGCTTCATGGTCAGGCCGGGTGTGTTTCGGTCGATGAGCAGGAACGTGATGCCGCGCTGAGGCTTTGCCTCTGGGTCGGTTCTGACCAGACAGAAGATGTGCGTCGCCTGATGGGCTAGGCTGGTCCATATCTTGGTCCCGTTGACGATATAGTCGTCACCGTCAGACACGGCACGGGTTTGCAAGGAGGCGAGATCGGATCCAGATCCGGGCTCGGAATAGCCCTGGCACCAGCGATGCTCACCCGACAGGATTTTAGGCAGATAGTGGGTCTGCTGCTCCGGGGTTCCAAACCGAATGATCACCGGCCCGCACATGCGGATACCAAAACTATGGGTGCCTGGTGCCCCAGCTGCGGCGCACTCGGACGCGAAGATGTGACGCTGGGTTGTTGTCCAGCCCGTACCGCCGTGCTCCGTGGGCCAATCGGGGGCTACCCAACCCTTGCGGTGCAGTGTGGCGTGCCATTTCGCAGTCGGGGCAAGGTCGCAGAAGGTGCCTGTCCTGTTAGCCCCAGCAGCCCGTAAATCATCAGTCAGATGCTCGTCCAGAAAGTCTCGAACCTCTTGACGGAAGGCCAGATCGGCGTCGGCGAGTTGCAGGTGCATGGGTCACATCCTTGGGTGCGGGCAGGGGACACTGTGTCTGATTACACCATAAAAGCGAACAACATTTGCATTATAATCTATGAAGCTTCCATAGTCTTGGCTGAAGGTCCGACCCGGACTCAGCCATTTGTCACTCGCCAACATTGACAGGGACGGTTCTCATGAGAAAAGGGCGCATGGACTCTTACGAGGCATCTCCTTTCGTCCGACGCCCGGTGCAGGAGCGCAGCCGCGCAGCCCTTGTGCGCATCGTTTCGGCTGCAACAGAAGTGCTTGCCCGCAAGGGAAATGATGGCTTCTCAATGGCCGAGATCGCCGAAGCGGCGGGCATGCCTGTCGGTAATATCTATCGGCGGTTTTCAGGTAAGGACAGCATTGTCGAGGCCATCAAGCTCGACGCCATTGTGCGCCTTGAGGCGATGGTCCGCGAGCGCGTGAACGGACACCCTTTGACGAGCGCCGGACAGGTTGTTGCCGACCTGGCTGAGACAATTGCGACAGTTTCCGAGCAGAATGAGGCGCTTCACAAGGTTTTGTATAGTTATCCAATATCCACGCCAGCTCTGCGCGCCATCGGGCTGGCCGGGAAAGGCCGTGTGTTTGACCATTATAGAACAGCGATATTGGGCTTTTTGGACCATCTGCCCGAGCAACGCCGGGAGATCGTCGCCGGCATGTCCTATCAAGTTGTGACCTCTGCTTTTGTCGCCAAGTCGCGCGGTGACGACCCGATCCTGCTAGAGATTTCATGGGCAGCCTTGGCGCAGGAAGTCACGAAGGCAGCCATCGGCTATCTTAGAGAGGCAACCTAAAGGCCGTTGGTCACTGACATGTAGGGCGAGTCCTCGTCATTGAGCCATAATACAAAGTGCGACGTTAAATCACTGGCCCGTAACGGATAAGCAGTAAATGCGCATCTACAAGTACCGCTGATTTGCCAAATATGAGAGCCGGGACGGAAACAGCGATGCAGCGCTCAAGGCCGAGGAAATCAAAGCCATACGCGATGCGCAACATGTCTTACCGCTGGGTTTCGTGCCCTATCTCAACCTGTCGAACAAATTGGTGTCTGACTGGGAGCGGGCAAGAAACGGTTGGGTGGACCAGCCTTGCGGTCGCCTAGGCGCGTTCGAACAGGACTTCACAGCCCGTGCCTGCAAGGATGGCGTCAACGCGGCCTTGGTCAGCGGGCGTCAGCGACGAATAGGCCTCGCGTAGCCACTTCAGGCACTTGGCCTGGTAGACGAAGGGGTCCTGCCTCCAGGGTTGGCCATCGATTTCACAAATGACCTGCTCCGCACCGCGCGCCACTGCGTCTGCATTGGCCAGCATGAACGGCGCATAGACCCGACCAATCTCAGTCAGGAGGGCGCGGAACGTCTCGGACGGCTCATCAAGGTTGATCCAGTCGTCTTCGCTGACATCGAGGCCGCTTAGATCTTCACACCGTTCTGTCCAGGCATAGGCGCGCGGCGAGACGTCAAACGCGACCGCAGTCGGTGTCGGATCGGTGATCACCAGCATAGTCATTTGTCCGAAACAGGCGAAATCGCCCGCGCCAGGGCGGTGGCCGAGCATGAAAGGCTGGTTCTGTATATGGGCGTCAAAGACCTCTAGGAAGCGGTTCCAGCTCGCTTCGATCACCGGCCCGGTTATCTCGTTTGAGCCGACAACACCGATGCGCGAAATTTGGCGCGCGGCGAAAGCTACAGCCGCCTGCACGCCCTGATCAGGCGTTATCTGCATGAATGTTGTATAGGGAAGATAGGCGCTTGCACGCGCCGTGTCGGGAGCACAAGACCAGCGATAGTGGAACATGCACTTGCTGAGCCACTCGTCGCCAAAGTCCTCTATCAATAGGTCAAGCAGTCGAAGCGCGGGATCAGTCGGCCGCAGCAATCGCTGCGGATAGGCCCCTTCGAGGAAATTCAGGATGGGCGTGGAGTCCGATTGCACCTGCGTGAGCGCGCCGTCGGCATCTGGCGCGACCAAGTAGGGCAGGAGCGGTAAGGACCGCGCCGGGAGGGCGTTGGCCTCTTTGCTGCCCGCCACTACAAACCGAAATGGCAGACGTCGAAACCGCGCCGCTGCACGGAGTTTGCGCGTGTAGGGAGACGCGCCAACGCCGACAACCCTGAAATCCCGATCTTCCGGCATTGAAACTCATCCTGATGGCTCGTCCCCGAGGGGTGATCCAGCCCAGGGATATGTGTACAGGGCGCTGATTATAGTCCCGTCTTCACGCCTCGATCTTGCTTCGAGCGTAGTCCAAAGACAAGAACCCGTTTGCATTCAAACACTGGGTGCGCCGCCCATCTGGTGATCTCATGGGCGGCCGTTAAGGCTTTCGATGAAGCCGTTGGCGTAGGCCCCTAGATCTGGGGCCTTGCGATGACCCCAAGACCGGCTAAGCCGGATCGTCATAATAATCTGAGGTGCGTTTTTTTCGGTATGGAGGGATTACCTTAAGCTAGGATCTTTCCTCGAGGACCATAGGTCTGCCAACTGCTTGAGCCATGCGAACAAGATAATCAGCCAGGCGAGACCATGGACCGAGTATTTGATCGTGTCACAGAGCGGGATCAGCCAGTAGAGCGTCGACAGCACAAGGCCGTCCTGGACCGGATAGTTGAGGATAATCACCGGCATCAAGCTGTTGGCGATGAGCACGGACACGAAATAGACGAACGCCATTGCATCACAAAGGGTTCGCACGACCTGTGACCGGACCGTCGAGCGGTAGACGCTCATCAGGAAACAGCAGAAGCCCGGAGGGGCCAGCGTGTCGGCGCCAAGCTGAAACTGGGCATACATCTTGCGGCCGCCCTCTTTCAGGGCCTGAGCGAATTGGGCGATTTCGGGCTGGTGATAACCAAATTGCGCGTCCAGCGGCGCGATACCGCCTGTCAGTGCCGTCAGCACCTTCATCTGAGACGTCACCAACCAAAGCGAGGGGAACAGCGCGGCTGCGGCGACAACAATCCCCAGCGGATTAGACAGCAACCTCTTCCCCGTTGGTGAAAACATCAAAAAGAGCGTCAGCAGGGTCCAGGCCAGTCCGATCAGCGAAATACCAGAGTAGAGCGAAGGATCGAACAATGAGGTCATTTGCGCGCCTTTGCTCCGCTTGGATCAATGCAGATCACCTCTGTCTCATTGCCTTCCAGTGCCGCATTCAGGATCGGACTATTGGTCGTACAGGCCCACCCGGACGCCGTGAAGGTGAAGTCGCGGGTAAAGGTGCCGCGCAGTGGCATGGGGTAAACGATGAACCGCTTCTCTTTCGGCAGGAAACGATAGACACGGTCCGTCAAGGTCTCGTTGATCCAGACCTCCTGCGTGACGGGATTGATCGCAAGGGCATAGGGTGCCGGGCGATAGCCTGCGGCAAACTCTGGCATGGGATAGACATCGCTCTTCATGCTCGCCGGATCAATCTTGGCGATCATGCCATCGTTATAGCCCGTTACCCAAAGCTTACCCTTGGCGTCGAAGCGAAGGCGACGCGGCCCTTCGACCGGCGAGTCAAACTCCGTCACCGCAAAGGTCGTTGGATCGATGGCGCCAAGCTTGTCACCCCACAGGCGCGCATACCAGATGCGCCCGTCTACGGGGCTGATATCGATACCATAGGGCACGGTCCCGCCGGATCCACCGAGTGGCTTGAGTTTCGGCAGGTAGATCAGCTTGATATCACCGCTGATCGGATCAAGTCGGCCCACCTGCGACGATGCCGCCAGCGTGAACCAAATGATGCCATCGCGGCCAATGCGGATTGTATGGGGGTAGCGCGCGGGCGCAGGAAGCACGAATGAGGCTTTCCACGTCCGGGTCTTCGGATCGAAGACGCCGATCTCGTCGGACCCGGCATTGGTTGTATACCAGTACCCGGTCTTGCCCAGGGCTAGGGAGTGTGGCCCCGGTTCCTTGGATCGTGAGGAATAGCTGTCCCCTTTGCCAACGGCGGGACGCATCGACGGCGGCTGTTTGAAAAAGGCAGACTTTCCCGTTTCGAGGTCCGTCACCGCCATCTGGCTTGCCGTACGGTCGACGGTATAGATCAGGCCGTCGGCAGGATTGATGTCCGCGTCATGGGGGAAGATGGTGTTTTCGAGTCTGTACTCATGGATGACAGCCTGCTGGGTTTCGGCGTCGACTGGAAACACCGGACGCACCTTTGGTGCCTGTCCTTGGAACCCGGCATGCAACAACGCGGCGCGGCTCCTGATCAGCTTCGGATCTGGATTGCCAAGAAAACCGTGCATCATCGTGACCACATCAACCCATTGATCGAGCGGGCGTGGGGCACGCGTGACGCTATTGCCCAAGGCATGGCAGCCCGCACAATCGCGCTGCAGGTTTTGGCGGCTATTGATCGCCTTTGGATCCTTGTCAAAGGCTAGGTTCCCGAAATGGTAGGCTGAAGGCAGGCTTTCGGAAATCTGCTCCACGTCGGTCATCGGCTTGAGTACCGCCTGCTGCTCTATAGACTTCCCGGAGGCGAGCATCAGCTTGCTCGTTTCGTCCTGGTAATAGGGCAAACGGAACCTGACGGTGACATCCCCAGTCAAACGCGTCGACAGTTCGTATCGACCCTTTTCATTGGTGAATACGCTTTCTGAGACACCGGATGCCTCGTTGGTCACCCTCACCATGACACCGTTGAGCGGTTTGTTCTGCGCGTCCTTCACGACCCCCGTCAACAGCGCAAGGGGCACATCCTGCAGAGCTTTAGAGGGCTCCTTGGCCGAACAGGCTACGAGCGCCAAGCTCATGAAAAAAATCAAAGAAATCCGATTCATTCGCTTTGCCTCATGCGGATCGTCAGGCTCTCAGAGCCTGGAGCCACTTAAATTTATCGCAACGCGCGGTTGCTCCTCAAATTACAAGTAAACTCAGCCTACAGGCTTTTACAAGAACATATTTGACTGATGTCCCAATTATGGGGGCGGCCCGCCTAGAGATTTTCTCATCACGCAAAAATCATAAAGGGGGGCTACAGCGTATAATCAGGCGCGAGTTCGACGAGGCTTGCCTTGCCCCAGTAACACCGCCTCAGGCTGAGGACATTAAAGCCGTCCGCGATAAGCAACGCGCCTCACAGGCTGTCCTCCCCCGATCGGTTTAAATCTTCACTCCATCCTACAAGCTCTAAAAAGGCTTAGGTCCTCAACTTGGTTTGTACCGCATTGCTGCGGCGTGAGGCGATAACTGCGATCACCGCAGCGGCAGCTGTGACTGCACCATAGGTTAAGATGGTGCTGGACAGGCCGCCAACCGCACTGCTGATGGCTAGCACCGACAGCGGGCTGAGAAATTGTCCGAGTGCAAAGGCGGTATTCCAGATGCCCGTCCCACGGCCCAACTCTGCGCTGTCTAGATCTCGAAGTGACCAACTCATCAAGGTGGGGACTAGGATGCCTCCGCCTAGACTGTTCACCGTTGCGCCCGCCACGGTCGCGCCGTAGCCGTGAGCCAGTCCGATGATCGTAAATCCGGCTGCGAGCAATGCGAATCCTAACGCCAATCTGGCGGCAGGAGACCATCGGCCCATGAGTCTAAAGAGCACCGCGCCGACGGGAACCGCCATTGAGGAACCGGCCGCACCAAAGCCGATCAGGGCGGGCGAGGCGTATCCGCGCTGGGTCAGAACGAAACCCAGTTGGATCACCACCACGAAAAACGCCATGGAACTGAATAGGGAAACGGCGGCGGGCAGTGCGACCTTGCGCCAATCAAACCGTTCCGGTGCCTTTATCTGCACTAGGATTGCAGCGGGTCGGGTCGGCTCCCGGATGAAGGCCAGAACCAAGGCCCCTTGAAGGAGGGGCAGGGCATAGATGATGAAAGGTGCCCGCCAACTGATCTCACCGAGCGCGCCGCCGATCAGAAGCATCGCCACAGCCAGCAGGGTTGCGGATCCCGCCTGCAGCGCAAACCACTTTTCCCGTTCTTGGCCGCGGAAATAATCGCCGAGCAGCGCTCCACCAGCGGTGAAGATTGCCGCCTCGGCCACGCCAACCCCGCATCGGCTGACCAAGATAGCCGACAGACCATTCAGCCAGAGCGGTGCCATTCCCAGCAAGGCATAGGCGACGAGGCCAACCAACAGAACGCCTCTGCGCCCTATCCGGTCGACGAGAAAGCCCACAGATCCGGCCAGCAAGCCCACAAATAGGGAGGGAAGGGCTATGGCGAGTTGGACCATGGTCTCAACTCCGGGGGTGGTCGCAAAATGGGCCGCCATCCGGGGCAATACAGGGGCGATCAGAGAGGTTGCCACCACGCTGAGCCAACTGGCGGATACCAAGATCCATCCCTGCAGCGAACCGGCTGTGCGTTCCGTGGGCGCCAAGGCATCCTCCCTCGTGCGCACCTCTGCGCTCAAACAACAGTGATCGTTTCATGACATCGCAGATATCCCAAAGACTGGGGATTGGGTGTCATGACATCAAAGCTGACCTCGGCTCGTAATCTGAGCCGAGGTCGCAATGATAGGGTCTGCTTAGAACGCAGACGGGCGGATGGTCAGTTCCAGCATGACTGTGCGAGGGCGACTGATCGGTCCTTGCAGTTCGCCGGGTGCCGGGCCGCCCAAGGGTACGTTACCGCCGACGCCGGTTTTGAAGATTTCGTCGGTGAGGTTTCGGCCGACCAGCGCCACGGACCAACGGTCATTGACAGCGTGCAAGCCGACGCCGGCATTAAATATCCAGAGCGGGCTCTGGACACCTCTGGGGTCGTACAGGGCGTTGGCATGGTAACTGCTGGAATAGCTCGCCATGCCGTTCAAGGTAAGGCGAAGCTGTGGATTGATCTTGCGGTCGAAATTGAAGCCGGTGGACCCTGTCCATTTGGGCGCGCGGCCCATGGTGAAGCCCTTCAGATTTTGGGCAGTCCCCGTTCCCTTAGCCACTAGGATCGCACCGCCGGTCTTGGGTAGATAGTCGCAACCGTTCAGTTTTCCGGCCAACTGCATCCCGTTGCAGCGGTCGAAATAGTCACTGATGTAGACTGCGTCATTATAGGCCAGATTGCCGCTGAAGGTCAGGCCCGAGATGGCTTCAGGTGCCCATTGCGTCTCCACCTCAAAGCCACGTGTTCTTGCTCTTGCTGCGTTGACCACGCGGGTCGTGACGCTGGTGCCGCTAAAGTCGAAAGCCGATAGCTGAATGTCGTCATAGACATAGTTGAAGGCCGAGAGGTTAACGCGCAGACCCGGCATTGGGCTCGATTTGATCCCGGCCTCGTAGCCTTCGACAGTCTCCGGCCGATAGGTCTGGTTGCTGGGCACCGTCGCCTGGGTCGCGTTGCCGGAGACCGAGGTGTTGAATCCTCCTGACATGAAGCCCTGCTTGTAGGCGGCGAAGGCCATAAGGTTGGATGAGGGGCGCCAGCGGATCGTCGCCTCAGGGGATAGATCGTTATAGGTGATCTTGCTGGGCGCGGCCTTAAACGGACCGGTGGCCACTACTGGCTGTGCAAAAGCACCGGGTAAAAGCACGCCAAATCCACCTGCGGACAAGGCACCCACGCCAGAAAGTTCACGTGTTTCCTCTGTGTAACGGGCACCGCCGCTCAGTTCCACGGTCTCAGAAACGCTCCAGGTCATTTGGCCGAAGGCCGACTTGGCGGTCGAATCAATCTGTTGAAGATTGGCGAACAATAACCGCGATCCAGGAGGCAAGGCTGCGGGACCAGGAACCAGTTGCCCCTGATCGGTCTTGAACAGCCTGTCATCGATGAAGGCACCGACCATAAAGTTGACTGGTCCGGAGAACTGACTCGTCAGACGGATTTCCTCTGACAGGGATCGGTTCGTTTGATCAACACCGCCGACAAACAATGGAGCCACAACCGGCAGAAGGTTGCCGTAGTTCTGATATCGAATATCGGAATAGCCTGTGATGCTGCTGAGCTTCAGATTGTCTGACAGCTTGTAGTTTGCCTCCAGAGAGGTCAGCAGCGGCCGAACCCGGCTCGAAGGCTTGGCCGTGAAGGTATGATAGACGGAGGCTAGGCGTGGATCTGGATCACCCTTCACAATGATCTTATTGTATTGGCAGTCGTCGACAGGGCCAGACACAGGACCGGTGGCCGCGCAGGCGAACCTTTGCTCAATGCCCTGATCGCTTCCCTTGGCGTCGCCATAGCTGAACTTGAAACGGGTATCTAATGCATCGGTTGGCCGCCAAGTCAGCGTCGTGCGGACAAACTGGTCGCGCACCCTTTGCACACGCCTGTCAGCCACTCCGGGAGCCACATTGCGAATCTGACCCTCTTCATCTGACAACCGCACGAATAGGCGCCCGGCCAGTGTCTCGCTGATGGGGCCAGAAATCGTCGCTTGGCCGACCTTCTCGCGACCGTTGAATTCATAGCTTCCACTGAGCTCGCTGAAGAATTGGCGGGTCGGATCGCTGGTGCGGACGGTCATGATACCGCCGGGGCTGTTTTTGCCGAAGAACAGGGCTTGAGGGCCCTTCAAAACTTCGAACTGCTCCATATCAAACTGGCCGAAACGCAGTGCATCGGCATTGCTCAACTGTACGCCATCGATATTAATCGAGATGGCTTGATCGCTCGATAGGTTGAGGACGCCTGTGGTAACGCCGCGCAAGGTGATGTTGCCCTGGCCAGCACCGCCACCCTCGTCGATAATCAAACCGGGGGTCATGGCCGCAACATCTTCAAATCCGCCAGCTGCGAAGGCCTCGAGTTGTTGCTTATTGAAGGCGCTGATGACAACCGGAACGTCTTGCAGCTTTTCGTCACGGCGACGGGCCGTGACAATGACCTCCTCCAGCGCGCCGTCTGCGGAACTGGCTTTCTGCGCCTCAGCTTTAGCTTGGGCATAGGCGGGTGCCTGGACGCTGAGCGCCGCAACACAGGCATATCCGACAAGCGCCAATCGGCGTGAACTGAACCTACCCATTGTTTCCCCCTCGTTTGTTTTGCGCTTTCAATAACCACCTGCTCGAGGTGTTTACCAAAAATGGGAGATTACCCATAAAATGATGGGTATATTAAAATTGAGATATTCGTCAATAAATATTCAGCAACCTAGCCAGTTGCTTAGACCTGCGGCGATGAGGCTTGTTTTGCCAAATTCGTTCCCTAGGGCGGGCAAGGCTTGGTGCGCTAAGGCGGTGCCATCCGATTTAGGCTGGGACTAAGCCTAGGCAGGCGTGGAAACTGACAAACCGCCAGACGCCATCCGTACGGCGCACGACCTGCGTCGCGAAAGCCTTCATAATCCGAGGCTCTTCCTCACCGGGAACACGTAGGCTGTTGATCAGATCACCGGTTAGGACGGCGGTGTCACCATAGGTCCGGACTATAAGATTATGACGTTCCACCGCAACAAACTGAGCGCGAGAGTGGATGTGACTGAGGATTGCCGCCTTGTCGTGAACCATTCCATTGGTGTGAACATGGACGATGTCTTCGGCGAACATATCCGCCAAGGCTTCCATGTCGAGCGCGACCAGAGCCGCCTGCCTCCGCGCCTCCAACTCGCGGACTTCCATCTCATCTTGGGGGCTACTGAGCGGGGTCATTGGATCGAGGCGTCCCGCTAAATCACTAATGTCGCCGCGCGCCGCGGCTTCGGATTCCTGGGCAGAATCTGCGTGTTAAATCCCTTTAGGACGATAGGGCTCCAAGCGACCGCATGGGCCTGCGCCGGGGGATAGCCGAGCATGCAAAGGACCAGTTCAGAGACTCGCGACGCAGCTTCCTCGCCCGCATCGCCGCGAAGCCGCGCGGCGAGAGCCGAAAAGATCATCGACAGCACTGTGTCGATGATGAAGGGATCTATTGTGCGGGTGAACAGACCCTGGCTAACCCCGCGATCAAGGTCGGCCCGCATGAAGGACTCCATCTGCCGATGGAGCTCAGGGGCGTACCAGGCTGAACGAATGAGCGCCCATCCCCACCGAGGCTGTGCGGCGGCGAGTTCCATAAACTGACGCGTAGCGCAGCTAAAACGTTCGGCGGCATCCTCAATTTGAGACATCGCTTCGTCGATCTGCCGGGCAAAATCGTTGGCAATACGAAAGGTCACATCGGCTGCAATGGCGTCCTTGTCTTTGAAGTGGACATAGAACGTGCCGTTGGCCACATCGGCTAGCCGAGCAATCTCATTAACCGAGGCGGCTTCGAAACCGTCCCGCGCGAAGACCGCTACTGCAGCATCCATCAACCGCGCGCGAGTCCTCGCGCTCTTACCAAGGTTGCGGGCCTCTAGGGCAAATGGACCACTGATGTTCATTCGGTCTCAAATCCAAGCGGTGTGGGCAATCTAGCCTTAGACAACATTATTGACAACCATCCCAAATTTGATGAACTACCCTAAAAACTATCATGTGTGCCTTTGGGAGGGAACATCGTAATGGGTAATGAACCGATCATTAAGGCGCAAGACATGGCCTATCCGCGGCTTCAGGTCCCGGACCTAGACCAGATGGAGGCGTTTCTTATCGATTTTGGAATGGTCCGCGCGGACCGCCGATCAAATGTGCTCTTCATGCGCGGTGATGGGCCCGCACCCTATTCCCACGTGATCCACGAGGGTGAGCCCGCTTTTCTTGGCTTCGCGTTCACCGTTGGAAGCAGAGCCGATCTCGACAGACTTGCCTCGAGCCCCGGGTTCGCACCCGTGGAAGTGATCGACGCGCCCGGTGGAGGCTGGAAGACCTCGACCGTCGATCTAGACGGCAATCTGGTCGAGGCCGTGTTCGGAATAGCACCGGTCGCCCCCCTATCGGACCTGTCGGCCCGCGCCCTGAATATGGGCAATGAATTTCAACGCATCGGCGCCTTACAACGCATCAAGTCGGGGCCAAGCCGCATCAAACGATTTGGTCACTTAGCGCTGAATGTGGTTGACGTTGCAGGGGCTGTGGCCTGGTACAGCCACCGCTTTGGCTTGCTCCAATCCGATCGGGTCAATATTGCGCCCGGTCAACCGGGTGCGGTCTTTGCGCGTTGTGACCGCGGCAGCGAGCCCGCAGACCACCATTCGGTCCTGTTCGCCAGCGCAATGGGGGCGGGTGGCATAGCGGGCCTCAACCATCTCTCTTGGGAAGTCTGCGATATAGATGATGTCCATGCGGGGCGAGAGTTCCTCGCGGCCAGGCACCGGACGCCGGAATGGGGCATCGGGCGTCACCTCTTGGGCAGCCAAGTTTTCGACTATTGGCGCGATCCTTGGGGGCACATACACGAGCACTGGACAGACGGTGATCAGTTGGACGCTAGCGCGCCCGTCGGTGACCACCCGATCGGGCTTGGCCGCATAAGCCAATGGGGTCCCGATATGCCACAGACCTTTGGCCGCACCATCGCGCCGCAGAGCTGAGACAAGACCCCGAAAACCACAGAAAGAAGGCTCCGACGGACGGCAAGCCCGTTTGAAGCCCCATTCAACCCCGCCCGAACCGGCGACTTTTGACGGAACGCCCACCATGCGCCTCGCGACCTTCCAACCGCTCGATCAAGACAGACCTGAAATTGGTGTCGTCACAGAAGGCGACCAGATTGTGTGCCTTAACCGCGAGCGCCCCGGACTGGCCCAAGACATGATCGACCTGATCACGCGTTGGGGAGATTTGGAAGGAGAGGTCCGTCGGTTGGCCGGCTCCACGACCCAGACCCTAAAATTGGACCAGGTTCGACTATTGGCTCCCGTTCCGCGACCCGAGAAGATCATGGCCATCGGACTCAACTACGCAGATCACATCTCCGAGACTGGCCAAGAGACCCCCAAGTCACAGATCTGGTTTTCCAAACAGTTGAACGCCGTGACGGGCCCATATGACCCTGTGCAGATCCCGAAATCTTCGACCTTCGTCGACTATGAGGGTGAAATGGTCGCCGTGGTCGGCGCAGGTGGCCGTCACATCTCACGTGAGGCTGCCCCAGATGCGGTCTTCGGCTGGTGCATCGGCAACGATGTGTCTGAACGGGCCTGGCAGAACCGGAGTAGCCAGTGGGTCTTGGGCAAGTCGTTCGACACCCACGCCCCCTTCGGCCCATGGATCACCACCTCAGACGAGATTGCTGACCCCCACGCCTTGGATCTGCGCACCCTCGTCAACGGCGAGATCAGGCAGCGATCCAACACGCGCCATCTCGTGTTCGACGTTTGGGCCCAACTCGCAGAGCTATCTCAAGCTATGACCCTAAAGCCGGGGGATATCATCTATACGGGAACGCCCGGAGGCGTCGGCTTGGCCATGAAGCCGCCGGTCGGTTTGCGCGCCAAAGACCGCGTGCGGGTGGAGATCAATGGCCTAGGTCACATTGATAACAGCTTTGAACTAGAGCAACCCCAGCTGGGATGATCGCTAACAAAGCCACCAAAGTTCAAAAAGCTAGGGCGCACCGATAGTTTTAGGGTACTTGCCCACTACGGCGGTCAAGTTTGGCTTCAACTTGATCGCGTCCCAACGCGTGGTGTAACTGCCAGAAAAGTCTCCATGATTTCCAGCTGGGGCGGATTGATCCCGATACATTCCGCAACGCCCTATAGCACAGGGCTTTGAGCACTGTTCTGATGGCTATTTTGTACCCCGAGCGGAGCATGAGCGTAACATTGGGCCTTTGGCGGTCAGAGTGCCCAACTAGGCCGAGTTTGCCTCATTCGCGGCCTGGGCTTCGAACGGTTTGATTGAATTGAACAATCTAGATTTTAGAGGCCTTCAGATGAACCGCGATTGCCCCAAGGGGGCTCTCAAATAACTGTCTCTTGACAGTGCACACCATGGGCACAGGTTCCGATTGAGCATTGGGGCGATCAAGACAGCCTGCGCTAGCTACACGAAAACGCCCTTGCACAGTTCTCATTCAGACCAAAATTATAAAGAGCAGTTTAACGGTACCAATGGCATCCTGCTCGAAAGCTGCGGATTCATCGATACCGTCGAGACACAGCGCAAACATCTGATCCAAGATGGTTCGCCGGAGTAAAGCCCTCGGCTCCTTCAGCGCGTTGAACCAAGCCAAGTCGTTGAGCGGTTTTTGCCTTTTCCCGGGTATGACATGCGGGCGGTTCGAACATTGCGCAACCCGCTCGTCATCTTTTGTCGCCAAGACAAAATCAACCTGTACCTGCCGCCGTTCATTCAGGAATTCGAGACGTGGCTACAAACGACGCAGCCAAAGGGTGTCGACGCTTTGCAGCAGCTCTGCCTGACTGGCAGTTGAGCGGCTGGTTAGGCCTTAGCTAAGGCGGACTGCGTGAAAGCCTCCCAGTCTCTCATCAGTAAGCGGCGCTTCTCGATGGCGTCTGAGCGTCTGTAAGCGCGTTCTACGGCGTCGCCGATGGTGTGGGCGAGGGCGAGTTCGGCGATGTCTCGCGGGTGGTTGGTGGCATTGCCTGCCCAATCTCGGAAAGACGATCGGAAGCCATGTACGGTCACGTCGCCAAGACCGTTGCGGCGCAGGTACATGGTCAGCGCCATATCCGACAGTGCGCCGCCTCTGGGGGCCTTGAACACAATTCCCTCAGGCTGACTGTCTTCTTGTTTGCCGCTAACGTCGGGGACCTTTGGAGGCGAGGTCAGGCGCTTTACATCGTTCAAGATGGCGAGAGCGCGGTCGGTGAGCGGGACACGATGTTCCTTCTTGGCCTTCATCCGTTCGGCTGGGATGATCCACAAGCGGGCAGCTGTGTCGATTTCTTCCCATGTCATATGCCTGACCTCGCCGGACCGACTGGCGCATAGGATGACCATTTCGAGCGCGAGGCTGCTAACGCTCTGCGTCGCCTGTAGGCGGGCGATAAAGGCGGGAAGGTCTTCGTAGTCCATCGCCGCATGATGGCCGCGCTGCAGCTTCTTGGCGGACTTTAAAACCGGCTTGAGGGCATCTGCCCAGTTGGCGGGGTTGGGCCCGTTGGCCAGTTCTTCGGCAATGGCCGCATCAATGATCGTTTTGATCCGCCCCTGAACGCGTGACGCGGTTTCGGGGATCACGTTCCAGATCGGCTTGAGACAGGCGAGTACATCGGGCTTAGTGATCTTATCGATCTTCAAATTCCATAACGATGCAGCATGGGTCTCTAGGCTGCTTCTCCACTGGGCGCGATGCTTCAGGTTCCGCCATTGGGTCTGGTGGGTGTCGATATATTCCAAAGCATATTCGCCAAAAGTCGGCTTAGCGGCGGCTTCTCGAGCGGCCTTGGCGGCTGCAGCGGCGGCTTCGTCCCTAGCGGTTATGGGGTCGATGCCAGCGGCCAGTGCTTTTCGGTGGACGTCGGCAACCTTACGAATGTCGGAAATGCCAAAGGTCGGGAAGGGGCCTAAGCCCATTTCCCGCTGCTTTCCGTTTAGAGCGTATAGGAAAACCCAGGACTTAGCGCCCTTCGCCGAAATGTTGAGGTAGAGGTTCTGTCCGTCGGCATAGCGTCCCGGCTTTGACAGGGCCCTGACCTGTAGATCGTTCAGCCTGTTTGTGATCTTAGCCATGACCAGCTTCCCTAGCTTCCCTAGCCCATTCCCTAGTCGGCAAGTTTGACGTGGGGATATACAGGCAGGCGTCCAGAGACATTGGAAACCAAAAATCGTTTAAATTCAACGTTTTTGTGATGCTATGAGACGGAGAGATACAGCCTCTTGGCGGACAGGGTGGGATTCGAACCCACGGTAGGCTTCCACCTACGGCGGTTTTCAAGACCGCTGCCTTAAACCACTCGGCCACCTGTCCTCAGCCAGAAGTTCGGCTAAGCGAGCGGTCTTGTAGCGTTAGTCGGGCTGGGCGCAAAGGGATTTTCGCGCGGGGCTTCGGTGCAGCGCGCAAGAGGGTTAACGGGATGTTTAATCTCCTGTTTGACAGTAAGACCCCAGATGTTGGGGCCAATCTGTAGGCTCCGCCGCGGCAGATGAGGCGAGCGTGATTTTAAGCCACCAGATCCGCAGAGGGTTTCGGGCAACGCCAATTTCTGTTGTCGTGGGGCTGGTCTTCATCGGATTGACCCTGAGCGCCTGCGCCACCGGACCGGACGGTCGCTATTCGAAATATCCAACCTCTTTGTCGGGCCAAGCTCGGGTGCACGCCAAGCCAAGCTATCACGGCAAAAAGGTCAAACAACCTGCGAGCTTGGGGGATCAGACCCTCGGACGTTACAAGGTCGGCAATCCCTATCAGGTTGATGGCCGCTGGTATGTTCCGGCAGAGCAGCCAGACTATGACGAGGTCGGAACCGCCTCGTGGTATGGCGACGCTTTCCACGCCAAGGCCACCGCCAATGGAGAGCTGTTCGATATGACGGCCATGACGGCGGCCCACAAGACCTTGCCCCTGCCGTCCATCGTCGAGGTGACCCATCTGGGCAATGGGCGGCGCATTCGGGTTCGGGTCAATGATCGCGGCCCCTTTGTCGATGGGCGCATCATTGACCTGTCGCGGGCAGCGGCGCGAGAGCTTGGCTTTGCCGGACAGGGTTTGGCACGGGTCAGGGTGCGCTATATTGGACCGGCTCCCCTAGGACGTCCTTCCGACGGCCTGATGATCGCAGGGGTGACCGCGCCGCCTCAGGCCGCGCCAATCGCGCGTTCGGCTTCAGAGCCGATCCTCGCCCGTTCGCCTGAGCCTGCTCCCTTGATCGGCGGTTCATCCTTTGAGGTCGCCGTTGGGGCCTTTTCCGATCAGGCCTCAGCCCAAAGTCTTGTCGACCGTCTGAGCGGTCCTCTATCAGCCTCTGGGCAGGTGCGCTTGGTGCCGGTCGAGCGTGCAGGTGCAACCCTCTACCGCGTCGCCATTACGGCCATCGCCGATGAGGCTCAGGCTTTCGCGGTGCGCCAACAGCTCGCGATCCTTGGCCTGGTCGACGCGCGCGTGATCTATCCGGGTGGACCGCGATAAAGATCAGTCGCAAAGCCCCCTTGCGTCGCGGCGCGAACTGTCCAATGTGCGGGTGTGACC
>JBEGNZ010000013.1:0-78580 GCA_041182245.1 Pseudomonadota bacterium
AACGCCAGACCATCCAACATCGGCGCTTGCTACACCGCAAAATCGCCGCCTAAATATCAACCCAAGATGAGACATGCTCTACGCTAAAAACAAGTGCCTAATGTCTCGAATGTTCTGACGACGTACAGCTCAGATCGGCCAGATGGAAGTTGCAGCGCCTCAGGGTCGCGGCCGCGTAGGACCGATAGCGGCCCAGATTACGGGTAAAGTCGTTGCGCTGAAACTGCGCGCCGCGAAGATTGCAGTCCTCCAGCGTTACGCCATGCATCTCGCAGCTTTCGATCTTGGAAAAGCTGAGGTCACAGCGTCGAAACACGGCCTGATCTAGCCGACTATAGGCCAGAGACAGTCCGGCATGGGCCTCAGGATCGGCGAAATTACAGTCCTCAAACAGGGTGTCGCGAAGGTCCGCCCGCGCGAACCGGCCCCGTAGAATGCGGCAACGATAGAACCGAGCGCCCTCCAGCGTCACCGCGCCGAACGGTGCGTCTGCGATCAGGCAGTTGTGGAAGACGGCGTCCGTCAGGTCCGCCTCACCCCAACCGAACCTGTCGAGGGTCTGGTTCTCTATCGTCGCGCCTGCGGTGGGGATCGTGTCCATGGGGCGAGGCTAGTGGGCGGAGGGGTCGTTGCAAAGGGCTTTACGCACCGCTTTGCGAACACCCCTTGTTTAGGTCATGATGACCCATTGCCTCCCGATGGGCAATTTTCATACACCTTTCAATGGCTGAATAATAACAACCACCGACTCTATAATATTTAATTCATCCTAAAGTAGAAAAACATTTGAAATCGTATTGCTTGATAAATTGAACATTGTTACCGCTCCCCGTAATATTCCGTATTATTTTTGGTGCGTCAGATGACAAGATTTTTAAGCTCGACTCTGCCTTTTGGCGACAAAATAATATTTGCTATTTTAACGGTTGTTCTTGGCGTCTCAATAAATCCATCGATGGTGAGGGCCGAGAAGGCCTATGTGGTTAACTCGGCCAATAACACAGTTTCTGTGGTCGATACAGCGAGCAACAGTCTGGTCGGCACCATCGCCATCACTGGCCCAACACGTATCGCCATCAACCCAATTGGGACAAAAGCCTATATCAGCCAAGAGTCGACTAATGTGGTGTCCGTGATTGACACTCTGTCCGACACGGTTGTTCGGACTGTTGCCGTTGGGGTTGGTCCTCGTGGGCTTTCGATTACACCTGACGGGTCCCGTGTCTATGTGGTCAATAACGCATCGAACAGCCTTTCGGTGATCAACAGTTCGACCGACACAATCATCGGTTCGCCAATAGCGGTGGGCGCTGGTCCAAGCGCGGTTGCTGTCGCTGCCGTAGGTTCACGAGCCTATGTGAGCAATCAAACGGCAGGCACCGTATCTGTGGTCAATACTGCGACCGACACGGTGATCGGTGCGCCCATAACGGTTGGGAGTAGTCCGACGCGTATTGCCGTGACACCCGATGGGTCGCAAGCCTACGTCGCCAATCAGGGCGACAACTCGGTTTCAGTCATTGACACATCGACATTAAGCGTCACCACAGTCTCGGTCGGCAACAGCCCTCGAAGCGTCGCTATTACCCCCGACGGAACCAAGGCCTATGTCGTCAACGGATCGAGCAATGATGTTTCGGTCATAAACACGACTACGAATTTAGTTATCGCTACCATTGGAGTTGGGCTAGCGCCTCGCGGTATTCGTGTCACGTCTGACGGCGCGAAAGCCTATGTCACCAATAACACGGGTAATTCTCTGTCCGTAATCAACACCTCGACCGATTCCGTCGATGCGACGGTTGCCGGTTTCGCTGGACCGGTTGATATAGCCTTCGCACTCGATCTCACAGCTGTCCCGACACTCAGCCAATGGGCGATGATCGCGCTCGGACTGCTGCTCGCTGGGTTCGCAGTGACTAGGTTTCAACGCTCAAGCATCGCCCCGGCCTGAGCCCTATCCGCCCCGCCCGTCGTCACCTCTGCCAATACACGGTATTGGTCGATACTGAATGGAGCCTCAGGAGCCCGCCGTGCTGAAGCGTTTTCGTGGCCTTGCCTATCTCGCCGCCTTCGCTCTGCTGACCTTGGGGACGATGGCGCTGTTGATTGTGCCAGCTGTGGATGCAGGCTTTACCCAGCCCTTCACGCGGGCGCTGGTGGTCGTGTGTGCCGGGATGATGAACCTCTTTGGCGCAGGCGTGGTGGCCAGCGGCGTGGTGCTGTCCTTTGCCCATGCCTCCGGCGCGGTGATGGTGTCCAGCGGCTGTAATGGGGTTGAGGTCTGTATTCTGTTTGCCGCCGCCATTGCGCCCTTTCCGGTCCCGATTAGGGCGCGGATCGTGGGGATTGTCGTCGGTGTGGCGGTCATCCAGGTTCTAAATCTGGCGCGGATCATCAGTCTGCTGATTTTGGCGAGGTTCGCGCAAAATCTGTTCGACTTTTTCCACCTGTTCTTTTGGGACGCCTTCATCATGCTCGATGCCGTGGTCATGTTCTTGGTGTGGCACCATTGGCAGGCCAAGCGTTGGCCGATGGGGACCTCGCAGGAGGCCGCTTCGTGAGCCTGAAGGCCCATCTCGCCACGCCGCGCGGCCAGTTTCTATCAACGGCGATGACGGCGCTCGTGCCCTTACTCGTGATTTGGTGGATGGGAGCAGGGGTGATGATCGATCTGTTGCGCCCCGGTGCCAGTTGGCTGGCGGGCCAACTCCATCTTGCCCAGTCTATTTCATCAACGCCCAATCACGATTGGCTGGTCGAGAGCGGTCTTGACCGCGCCAGCGGCGATCAGGTCGGTGCAGTGGTGATCGCGCTTGGGGTCGGAGAACTACGCCGCCTGTTGCTTGGCTTTCCCCTGTTTTTGGCCCTAATCTTGGCTGTGCCGCGCTATCGGCCTTTTCGCGCGGCCTTGATCGGCTGCGCGGTGTTGGTCGTGGTCTTTTGGTTTTCGGCCTGTAGCCTGATCTTCAACAGCGTCGCTGTGATTGTTAATCACCGCGCATCCTTAGTTATGGACACGGTCCCGCCGCCGCCCTTTACGGTCACCCAGCCCTCTATGAGCGAGGCGGCCTTTTTCCTGTCAGGGCTTGGCATGTATATCGCCATGACGGTTCTGCCGCTCGCCCTGCCGATTGGCCTCTGGGCAGGGTTGAACCGGTCCGGCCGGGTGGTGCTGATGGGACCGTCCATGGCTGAGGATCCGGGCTTGGAGGGTTCTTAAATATCGGTGCTGGCCGGTACGGATTTCTGTCTGCGCAAGGCGGGTGTTTTTGAACCTCAGACCTCAGTATCCCTTCGCGCGCAGGTCGCCGTGCGCTCGGGTCTGGACAGCGGGTCTGGTTTCGTGGTCTTGGTCCGGTGATTTATTGTCCCGAATGGGTTGTTCCTTATCCGCACGCCGCCCTAGTCAGGGCTGGAGCCGATAGCCGACCCGCCCCGGGGCCGCAGATATGCGTCAGGGGGCGCTAGAACTATGATCAAGCAATCGGGCAGGTTGGCGAGCGCAGCGCTCATTTTCGGTGCCGCTCTAGCCCCTGAAGCCTTCGCTCAGACCGCGCCGACCGCTTCTGTGGCCGTTTCGTCCCAGAGTGATACGACCAGTTTCTCGGCAGCCTATTTCGCGTCCTACAATCCTGTGACAGCTGGAGACATGGTATCGCGCATACCGGGTTTCGAGCTTCGAGAGGGGGATGACCGGCGCGGCTTTGGCGGCTCTGCGGGCAATCTCTTGATCAATGGCGAACGGCCAAGTTCCAAAGCCACCCCTACGGACCTTCTAAAGCGGATCCCCGCCTCAGATGTTGCGCGTATCGATGTGGTGGCCGGAACCAATGCCCAGTCCGACGTTCGGGGGCAGTCGCAATTTGTCAATGTGATCACCCGTACGACCAAGAAGTCCGCCTCGACCAGCTATACGCTCGGGCTGCGTCACATTCAGTTTTCCAACCGTATTGCCTGGATCACTCAGTTTTCGAGTTCTATTCCCTTGGGACCGACGGCGGATCTGTCGCTGGATATTCAGTCGCCAACCATTTTGGGACGGGCGGTCAATCGGGATGTTCTGCTCTCAGGTGCGGGCACGGTCACAGGCTCGCGGCTGTTTGTGGCAAGGCCGACCAATGTAGGCCTTCAGGGCTCGGCGCGTCTGCGCTGGAAGCCGAACGCGCAGAATGTCGTGAACATTAATGCCCAATATACGCCCGGCTGGAACGTGACCGATTCCTTTCAGGTCGAGGCTCTGCCAAATGGATATCTTGCCGCCTCGATCTTGGGCCGGACCGAGTTTCCTGAAAACTATGGCCTAGAGGTCGGCGGCGACTGGGATCATCAGATCCGTTCCAACCTCTCGACCAAGCTGATCGTGCTGGCCTCAAACGGCGCATTGGATCAGTGGGACAGCTTCGAAATCTATAATGCGCCGTCCACGCGCCTCACCCGAATTCAGGACCGTCTGACCCATTCGGGCGAGCGGATCGTGCGTGGGCGCGTAAAGTGGACGGCCTCCAGCGCCCATACGCTAGAGTTTGGTGCAGAGGGTGCTCTCAATTTCCGAGAGACGAACCTGACCATCACCAACCAGTTGCCGGGCAAGGCACCGACGCCGGTGCTGCTGCCGGTCGCCGATGCGCGGATTGAAGAGACCCGCGGCGAGGTCTTCGCCTCCGACATCTGGACGATCAGTCCCCATTTGACAGTCGAGACCGGCCTCAATATCGAAGCCTCTCGCATCACCCAATCGGGTGATCAGCAACAGCAGCGAGACTTCAAATATGTGAAGCCGCGTGTGATTGCGACCTACACGCTCAGCCCCAAGGACGTGTTGAACGCCAGCCTTACCCGCGACGTTTCCCAACTTGATTTTGCGGAATTTAGCAGTGCGGTTGATTTCGTGAACACCTCGACGATCCTGGGCAATCCGAGCCTGAGGCCGGAACAGGCGTGGAAGATGCGCCTTGAGTGGGAGTCTCGCCTGACCGCGCGCACGGCCCTGACCGCAGCGGCCTTTTATGATCGGATCGAGGATGTCCGCGATCTGGTGGTGTTGAACGGTCAGGACGCCTACGGAAATATCGGCAAGGGTCGCAAACTCGGGCTCGAGGTTCGCGCATCCATGCCCCTGTCGGGCTTGGGTCTTTCCAATGCCGAACTGCGGTTGAGCGGTCTTGTGCAACAGACGCGGGTTACCGATCCCCTGACCGGCAAGGAGCGGTCCTTCTCCATTCCGCTTGAGCGGCAGGGCACCCCAAACGGTTCCATGACGCTCAATGGGGGCAATAAGGATTGGGCCTATGTCGTCAATTTTCGTCAGAACCTGCCGTCCCTCAAATCCTCTTGGGGCATGATCATGACCCAGTGGGCGGGCCGCCAAGAATATCGCCTGGCCGAGGCCTATGACTATGTCCGGAAAGAGCCCCGCCTAGACCTGTTCCTAGAGACGACGGCCTTTCAACCCGTAACCATCCGGATCTCAGCCAACAATATTTTCACCTCGACCGAGACAAGAACCCGAAGTTTCTATGCTGGTAACCGTGCCACGGGTCGAGTGTCCCGATCTGAAATCCGTGAGTCAGACGGGGCCTCTGAAGCGTCACGCGTTATCGGTTTCCAGGTGTCTGGGCGCTTTTAAGGCCAACATCTTCCGCCTGC
Organism: Pseudomonadota bacterium; assembly: GCA_041182245.1. Classification (GTDB taxonomy): domain Bacteria; phylum Pseudomonadota; class Alphaproteobacteria; order Caulobacterales; family Caulobacteraceae; genus CAISGS01. The sequence goes on from JBEGNZ010000013.1 coordinate 5,650, forward strand.
GCTGCAGGATTAAGGCGCGCCACGCCGCCGCCGGGCAGGTGGGCCTCATAGGGGCTAAGACGCAGGTCGGACCTCATATAGTCGGTGGAGACATAGTGCGCGCCAGAGGCGAAGGCCGCCGTTTGGGTGCTGGTGTCATTGCTGCGGGCTTCGACCGTGTCAGCATCGGCGCGGGTGCGGACGATCAGGCCCGCCTTGACGGCAGCGGCGATGCGCGCGGCCTGGGTCTTGGGCTCATTGAGAGTGATATAGCCCGCAGCCGGTGAGGCCTCATCAACATTGACGAACATGACCCGGCCTTCGAGGGACTTGCGCGCGCCGCGATAGAGATCGGTCTTGGCCGGGCCCTCATCCATAGCGAATAGGAACTTGCCTCGTGCCGCTTTCAGCCTTGGCCAAGCCCCTGCGGCAACCGCCTCGCGCAAGGTCGGGTGGCGGCCCTGAACCTTATCCGGCGTGATCAGATGATCGGGGGCAAAGACCGACAGGATCTCAGCATCAATGGAGTCCATGGCCGCTAGGTCAAAGGGCAGCAATGGCGTCGCGCCGGGCAAGGGGATCTGGTCGTCCTTGAGGTTCATGATCACCAAGATGGGCATGTGATCGGGATGTGCCTTTGACCAGTCACGCATTTGCGTCAGACATTGGACGAAGGTCTGACAGACGCTGCGATAGTCGAGGTCGGGCACATGCATGACCTTGAGACCCGGCGCGGCCATCAGGTCTGTGTCATAGGGATGCTTTTCTTTGGCCAACTTGAGGCCTAACGGTGACAGATAGCGCCCGCCCTTTGGGTCATAAACATAGTCCAGTTCAATCTGCCTTGCCCCGGCATCGAGCTGTTCTTGCAAGGGAGGGTGGGCATAGTCGAGGCTGGCAGCGACCTTCGGATTGATCTGTTTAAAGGTTGCCATCTCCGCAGGAGCAATGGCGGCCTTATAGCTATTATGCGTGCCGATCACCTGAATGGCGTTCATCGGCAAGGCGTCGATGGCCTCGCGCGTGCAACCTGGCTGGCCCGTTGGCTTTTCCAGATCGCAGGTCGGCAGGACCGATAGGGCGGCAGCAAGAACCAAGGGGATCATGGGTGAGGCCTTTGCAACGCGGATGGACAGGTCTTTGAGACTCAATAGCTCTTGGGCAGGTCAAGCACCTTCTCGGCGATGAAGCTGAGGATGAGCTGTTCGGTGATGGGGGCCAGACGGGTTATGGCGACTTCGCGATAGAGCCGCTCGACGTGATATTCCTTGGCATAGCCAAAGCCGCCATGGGTGGCGATGGACTGCCAGCAGGCATCGTGGCCTGCCCTTGCCGCCAAGAACTTTGCGCTATTGGCCTCGGCCCCGCAGGGCAGACCCTGATCGTAGAGCTCCGCCGCCTTCATCGCCATCAGCCAAGCCGATTCCAGATACATCCAACGCTCGGCCAAGGGGTGCTGAATGGCTTGGTTCTGACCGATGGGCCGGTCAAACACGATCCGGTCCTTGGCATATTGCGTGGCGCGGCGCAGGGCGTCTTGACCAATGCCGATGGCTTCGGCCCCGATCAAGATCCGCTCAGGATTGAGGCTGTGAAGGATATAGCCAAAGCCCTTGCCCTCCTCGCCGATCCGGTCCTCGTCGGGGATGAATAGGCCGTCGATGAAGATGGCGTTGGAGTCGACCGCCTTGCGGCCCATCTTGGGAATGCGATGGACGTCGATCTTGCTTCGGTCGAGGTCGGTATAGAAGATGGTGATGCCATCGGTCGGGCGGGCGCAGTCTTCGAATTTGGTGGTCCGGGTCAGGAGCATGATCTTGTTGGCCACCTGCGCCGTCGAGGTCCAGACCTTCTGACCGTGTACGACATATCCGCCGGGCACCTTTTCAGCAAAGGTGGTGATGCGGGTGGTGTTCAGGCCCGCATCGGGCTCTGTAAAGCCAAAACAGCACTGATCGTCGCCGGAAATCAGGCGCGGCACCCAGCGACTCTTTTGCTCATGGGTGCCCTTGACCACGATGGGATGGGGCCCAAAGAGGTTGATATGGACCGAGGAGGACGAGGTCATGCCGCCGCCATGGCTCGCCACCTCATGCATCATGATCGCCGCCTCGGTCACGCCCAGACCCGCGCCGCCATAGGCTTCAGGCATGGTGATACCCAGCCAGCCCGCGTCGGCCATGGCGCGGTGAAACTCACGTGGAAAGACCCCATCCTCATCGCGCGCTAGCCAATAGTCATCGCCAAACCGGCTGACAACCGCGCGCACCCCCTCACGGATGGCTTGGCGTTCTTCAGGTGTGGGAAGGGGTTTGGCAGCGGTCATGGGCGGACTCTTTGGGTTCGGGTGGCCTATGTCCGCCCGGTTGGTCAGGCCTGTCAAATGGGGATTGTTCCGGCTTTCGAGATGGACCTTTCGCTTGGAAGTGGGCTGCCTATATAGTCCCCCAAGATCGGCACGCGTCGTGATGCGCTGAGGAGAGACTTTAATGGCTGATGATGCACCGCCGCTTGTCCTGACCCTAACGCCGCTCAATCCGGTCTTTCGGGCCGATCCCTATGCCATCCTCAACAAGCTACGTACCGAGCATCCGGTGATGCGCGACGACATGGCGGGCGTGTTCTTTATAAGCAAGCATGAGGATGTGCGGGCCATTGTCACCGACCTCACCCTTTGGCGCGGGGCCGAGCATGCCGAAGAGGCTGCGGTCCTGACCCGGCGGGCCCTGACACAGCCCGTTGACCCGATAAAGGGGCCGCCTCGCCAGTCGATCCTGACCATGGACAACCCCGACCATGCCCGCGTGCGCGGTCCTCTGGCCCAAGCGCTCTATAGGCGGGTCGCCAAGTTCCGGCCTGAGGTCGAGCGGATCGTCGATGAGACGCTGGACCGGATCGGGGATCGCAAATCCTTCGACCTGATGGCCGATTTCGCCCTGCCGATTCCCATCGATGTGATCGCTGCCATCTTGGGCGTCGAGCATGGGATGCTCGCTGAGTTCCGTACCTGGTCAGAGGGCATTATCCAGACTCTCAATCCGGTCCGCACCGAGGCCCAGACTGCCGAGATGACCCGCTGCTCGGAGGCCTTGAGCCTCTATATGAACGCCCTGATGATGGAGCGCCGCGCCGTTCCGCAGGATGATCTCTTTACCGACATGGTCACCCTTCAGGCCGAAGGGGCTGAGATCGATGATGTCGATCTGGTCATCAATCTGTCGGCCCTGCTGGTCGGTGGCAACCTGACCACGACCGACCTGATCGGCAATGGCGTGCGCCTGTTCATGCTCAATCCCGGTGAACTGGACAAGCTTAGGGCTGATCCGTCCTTAATTGGCGCGGCGGTCGAGGAGATCTTGCGGTTCGATCCGCCGGTCGACATTACCGGCCGCATCGCCTCGCGCGATATGGAAGTGCGCGGCTGTCCGATCCGTAACAGTCAGTCGATGCTGGTCTCGCTGCGGGCCGCCAATCGCGATCCAGATGTGTTCGAGGACCCTGACCGGTTCAACATCACTCGCAAAAAGGCCCCCCATGTCGCGTTCGGCGGCGGGGCCCATATCTGCATCGGGGCTCCCCTGGCCCGGCTCGAGGCTCAGATCGCCCTGACTAAGCTGTTTGAACGCTTCCCCAACATGCGTCTCGCTGACCCGGATAGCCCCGCCGAGTGGCGGCTCTTGCCGTTCTTCCGGGGCTTGGAGCAATTGCCGGTCGTGGTGTGATGATCAAGGTCAGTGTCCCCCACGCAGCAGAGCGTGGCGAGACCCTGTTACCGGTCGAACTTGTTGGACAGAACAATCGATGAGTTGGTCCGCTCGACGCCTTTGATCGCGCCAATCTGGTCGATAGTGGCGTCCATCTCTGCCACGCCGCGGGTCTCGACCGTCGCAATCATGTCGAAAGGGCCACTGACCGATTGCAGGCGGCGCACTGTGGTCAGGGCCTTGAGCGCCGAGGTGACCGCGGCGGCCTGTTTTGGCTCGATGGTCAGCATGATGAAGGCATGGACCCGCCCGGCCTCGTAGGCCTCGGCCAACCGTACGGCATAGCCGGCAATGACGCCGCTCCGTTCTAGCCGCGCGAGTCGGCTCTGGACGGTCGTCCGCGACAGCCCCAAACCCCGCGCCAATTCCGCAATAGGCGTTCGGGCATTGGCGCGCAGATGGGTCAGAAGCTCTTCATCCACACTGTCCATCGTCAGTTCGTCCTATGGGTTCGGCTAATCGCCGATAAATATCAATCATATCGGCGAAATGCCAGTTGAATGTGACGGTTCAGGCCGCGAGTCTGATGGGCGGCTTTTGAAAGGTCTTACCATGCACAGAATTGCGATCATTGGGGTTGGAAAGATCGGCTCTACGGTCTTGGATCTGCTGGTCCAGACCGGCGACTATCAGGTTCTGTTGATTGACCAGTCACAAGAGGGCCTTGCCCCCTTTATAGGTCGCGACCATGTCGATCAGGTTTCGATGGCCATTGAAGATCCCGATGCGCTTGCGGCGACCCTGACCCGGTTCGGATGTTTTGCCGTGGTCAACTGCGCGCCCTACAACTTGACGACCATCGTGGCTCAGGCGGCGAAGGCGGCAGGGGCCCATTATCTGGACCTCACCGAAGATGTCGCCTCGAGCCGCATCGTGCGCGACCTTGCCGAAGGGGCCCAGACGGCCTTTATCCCGCAGTGCGGCCTTGCGCCCGGCTTTATCACCATCGCGGCCTGGGATCTGATCAAGCATTTTGACCAGCTTCACGATGTGCGGCTGCGGGTTGGGGCCCTGCCGCGCTATCCGTCCAACGCCTTGAACTACAATCTCACCTGGTCGACTGATGGGGTGATCAATGAATATTGCGAGCCCTGCGAGGCGATTGTGAATGGGCGGCTGAGAGAAACGCCCGCTTTGGAAGAATGTGAAGAGTTCTCCCTTGATGGCGTGACCTATGAGGCCTTCAACACCTCTGGCGGCTTGGGCACCCTGTGTCTCACACTCGACGGACAGGTTCGAAACCTCAACTATAAGACGGTGCGTTATCCCGGACATGGGGCCATTATGAAGGCCCTGCTCAACGACCTGAACCTGCGCAATCGCCGCGACGTGCTGAAGGATATTCTGGAAAATTCGGTTCCCGCGACCATGCAGGATGTGGTCATTATCTTTGTCACGGTCTCTGGGATGAAGGCCGGACACTTGATGCAAGAAACCTATGTCAACAAGGTCTTTGCTCAGCCGATCGACGGAGAGGTCAAGAGTGCCATCCAGATCACCACAGCCGGTGCCATCTGTGCGGTGCTGGATATGGTCGTCGATGGTCAGCTACCGTCGGCTGGCTTTGTGCGCCAAGAGCAGATCCCTCTACCCCTATTTTTAGCCAATCGCTTTGGACGTTTCTATCGTTCCGAGGCCCATCCGGCCCAGACAGCCGCTGAGTAGATAAAGATGATGCACCATCCCTTGCCCTCCGTTGCCGATGATCTGTCGGCGGTACTGTCGCGACTGGGTGTGGCACCCGGTCTGTGGATCGGTGGAAATCGTCCCGTCACCTCGCCCATTACCGGCGAGGTCATGGCCCATATCCAGGACGCGACCGCCGAACAGGTGGCCTTTGCGGTCGAGCAGGCCCACGCGGCCTTCCTGCAGTGGCGAAACCGACCGGCACCGCAGCGGGGTGAACTTGTTCGCCTCTTGGGCATGGAACTGCGCGCGGCCAAGGCGGATCTGGCCAGCCTGATTACGATGGAGGCCGGTAAGGTTCTGTCTGAATCGCTCGGCGAAGTGCAGGAGATGATAGATATCTGCGACTATGCTGTGGGTCTGTCGCGTCAACTGTTTGGTCTAACCATCACCACCGAACGACCGGACCATCGGATGATGGAGACCTGGCATCCCTTGGGCGTGGTGGGGATCATTTCAGCCTTTAACTTTCCGGTCGCCGTTTGGTCTTGGAATGCGGCCCTTGCACTGGTCTGTGGCAATAGCTGTGTTTGGAAACCGTCTGAAAAGACCCCGCTCACGGCCCTCGCCGTTCAGTCCCTGTTTGAGCGGGCCTGTCAGAGGTTCGGTTCGGTTCCGCGAGGGCTTGTGACGGTTCTGTTGGGTGGGCGCGAGGTCGGAGAGGCAATGGTTGACCATCCCCTCGTGCCGCTGGTCAGTGCGACCGGTTCCACCGCGATGGGACGGACGGTCGCCCCGCGTCTGGCTAAGCGCTTTGCCCGTGCTCTGTTAGAGCTGGGTGGAAACAATGCTGCGATCATTACGCCAAGCGCCGATCTCGATCTGGCCCTGCGCGGGGTGGCCTTTGCAGCGATGGGGACAGCGGGGCAGCGCTGTACGACCCTGCGCCGACTATTTGTCCATAAACAGCAATATGACGCGTTCCTGCCCCGGCTCAAGATGGCCTATGGCTCGGTCAGGGTGGGTGATCCTCGTCAGGCCGATGTTCTGGTTGGCCCTCTGATCGATGGCACCAGCTTTGACCTTATGCAAAAGGCGCTTTTTGAGGCCCAGAGCGCGGGGGGCAAGGTCACGGGCGGCGAGCGCGTGGGGTCTGGCAATGGTTTTTACGTCCGGCCGGCCTTGGTCGAGATCGCCGATCAGGTGCCGATTGTTCAGCGCGAGACCTTTGCGCCGATCCTTTATGTGATGCCCTATCAGGATCTAGAACAGGCCATTGCTTTGCAAAATGATGTGCCCCAAGGCCTTTCCTCTTCGATCTTCACCAATGATATGCGCGAGGCCGAGGTCTTTATCTCATCGCGAGGGTCAGATTGCGGTATCGCCAATGTCAATATTGGCCCGTCAGGCGCGGAGATCGGCGGCGCATTTGGCGGCGAAAAGGAGACCGGGGGTGGCCGAGAGTCCGGTTCAGATAGCTGGAAGGCCTATATGCGCCGTGCGACCAACACGGTGAACTACGGAAAGACCCTTCCGTTAGCGCAAGGCGTGAGTTTCGATCTCTAGATCGGTCTTAAGCCCCTCGTCGGACCAGCCATTTTCGAAGACGGCGATCTGGGCATTTTGCGCGATGATCAGCTGTTCGCGCATCTGCTTGAGTTGGCACTCCAACGCGCGAACCTCTTCGGTGCGGCTGATCAGCCGATTGCGCAGGAGGTCTGCGTGAGTGACGGCATTGACGCAGGCAATTTCGAGGGTCTGGGCGACCTCGGCGGCACGGGCTAGGGCGACCTTTTGCTGACGCGACACGGCCGAAAGGGTTTGCAGCCTGTGGTCCAGCTCGACCATTTTGGCGCGGGTATCTTCACTACGCTGGATGACAATATTGATCACCTCGTCCAGATCATCATCCAGTTCGCTAAGGCGGGCCGTGGAGTTTAGGACCCGATAGAGACTGGTCAGCATCTTACCGCGCCGATCCTCCGGCGCGCTAGGCGCAGGGGCCGGGGCAGGGCTCTTGAGCGCGAGGGGACTGGTCGGGGTCGTGGCTTGGGCTGGCGCACCAAGCCGCATCAGGGAGCCGAGGCGACTGATCACGCGATTATGCTGCGTGATCCGGTGCCGTATCTGGCGGTCCATGATCTGGTTGACCTGATCGAGCAGGCCGGTCAGCTGGGCCGTGGTTTGGTGGGTCATTTGGCGCAGTTCTCGCCCTTTGGTTCGCTTTGTCCATGCTGATCGCGCCGGTTCAATCCCCGAAATCCGTGCAGGCGCAGCCGATGGCGCCAGTCCGCGATCTCTTCGGAGGAGATGGAAAATCGCTGCAGCACATCCTGTTCACTCAGCAGCCCAAGCGACACTGCCGAGACGACCTGAGCCTTGCGCGCCGCCGTCCAGCGAACCGCTTGGTTGTCCAAGAGGCTCAACTGGTCTGAGAGCAGGGCGTTCATGGCTTCGTCCGCTTCGCGGGCCTTGTCGGGATGATCGGCGAGAACATAGATCACGCGGTCAATTCCGATGGAACGGCGCTAGTGCTTGTAGATTTCGCTCAGAGCTTCAATGATGCGCATCGCAGCCGGATCGACCAGACGATAATAGATGGTCTGGGCATCCCGACGGGTCGCAACCACCCCTTCGGCGCGAAGCTTGCTCAGATGCTGCGACGTGGCCGACAGACCAAGGCCCGCATAGTTAGCCAAATCACCGACGGTGCACTCGCCCTCGGTTAGCTTGCACAGCAAAAGCAGGCGCTGTTCATTGGCCACCAGCTTCATCAGACGGGTCGCTTGAGCAGCCTGTTCTTCCAGTTGAACCAGAGCGAGGGGTTTTGCGCCCTTACGAACGGTTGTTGCGGAAAGGGTTGGAATGCCCATGGAGGAACCTCATCAATGATGAACGTTTGAATGTTCATCATTGATGGCATGGAACCGAAACTCGCTCGACGCGACCACGGGCCAAAGTAACGAACATTAAATCATAATGGAATTGTGGCGATCGATCTGTCTAAGACGAATATCATTTTGAGCCATTGGGTCCAAAGGCGATGCGAACTTATATTTTCGACTCACCGCCTCAAACCATAAAAGGTTGCCCTAACGCCCCAAAAACCTGGCTGGACGACGTTCGAACACCGAACTGACCCCTTCAGCATAGTCCGCCGTCTGACGCAGTATCGCCTGTTCGGCATGTTCATGAACGAGGGCCGCCGTCACCGCCTCTACCAGTCCAGCCCTCAGGGTTTGGCGGGTGGCCAAGAGGGCGAGGGGGGCATTTTCAGCGATCTCTTGGGCCAAGGCCATGGCCGTCCCGCGCAGATCCGCCGCGTCTGCGATCTGATCGACCAGTCCCCAGCCTAGCATCTCGTCGGCCTTAAACCGGCGTGCAGTCATGAACATTAAGCCCGCGCGCTGGGCACCGATCAGGCGCGGCAGGGTGTGGGTCAGGCCAAAGCCGGGGTGAAAGCCGAGCTTGGTAAAGTTGGCCGCAAAGCGGGCTTCGGGCGCGGCGATGCGATAGTCCGCCGCGATGGCCAGCCCCAGTCCCGCCCCAATGGTTGCCCCTTGAATGGCCGCGACGATGGGTTTTTTGCAGGCAAAGAGGCGAAGGGCCTGATCATAGAACTCACGTACAGGATCGGCACTGACCCCGCCCATGCCATCGCGGGTGGCCAGATCGGCTCCCGCACAGAAGGCCTTACCCTCAGAGGCCAGCACCACGGCGCGGATCTCAGGTTGGGCATCGAGGGCTTCAAGCTGGTCCGCCAGCGCTCGGAGCAGATCGACATTGACGTGATTGTGCGGCGGATTGTGAAACACCATCTCGGCCACGTGATCGTGGATATGCAGAGTGATCATGTCGCTGGTCATGGGTGTTTGCGCTCGGTCGTTTATGATTGGTGCCGATCATAGCGATCATGTCGGCTGCGCCAACAGACAGTTGCACGGCCTTACCCATTGCCAGCGGTGAAAGCGGCGGCCTAGATGGAACGCGGCTGCCTGATCTGAAGCGGGGAATGAGACATGAACCACGAGACTGCTCCTCCAGTCCCCTTCGAGACTCGGTCGGCGTGGCGCGGCGCGGATCTGAAGGGATCCGGGCAGGGGGTCCACCGTCTGACCTCAGAGGAAATTCAGGACCTGCTCGAAGCGGTCCGCGCCGCCCGCGCGTTGGATCGTGCCATGACCGACCTTACCCGATCCGACGTCCCGCTCGGAGGACTCGGCAAGATCATGGATGGCTGGGCGCACCAGTTGGATCAGGGGCTCGGCTTTGTCATGGTACGCGGCTTTCCTGTGGATCTGGTCAGCCAAGAGGATGCAGCCCTGGCCTACTGGATCCTCGGTCTGCATCTCGGCACCCCGGTGGCTCAGAACCGGCAAGGCGATTTGCTCGGCCATGTGCGTGATGATGGGACCGATCCCAATCAGATCGGTGTGCGCCTCTATCGGACCCGAGCCGCGCAGGGCTTCCACACAGATGGCGCGGACATCATCGGCCTTCTGTGTCTGAAACCCGCCAAATCAGGGGGGCTGAGCCAAATTGCCAGTTCCGTCACGGTCTATAACGAAATCGTAAGGCGACGGCCCGACCTCGTGCCACGCCTCTTTGACACCTACTTTTGGGATCGGGAGGCCGAGGCGGGACCCGGAGAGCCCGTGACGTTCCAGCATCCGATCTGTCAGATTGAGAATGGCCGACTGAAGACCTTCTATATTGGCTGGTACATCCGAAATGCGCAGCGCTTTGCCGATGTTCCGCGTCTGACTTCGGATCAAATCGCCTTGCTGGATCTGATCGAAGAGATCGCCAATGACCAGTCGATCTATCTCAATATCGACTTTGAGCCGGGCGACATTCAACTCTTAAAGAACGCGGTCATTCTTCACGCGCGCACCGCCTATGAGGACTGGACAGCCCCTGAGCTGAAACGTCACCTCCTGAGGCTCTGGCTAAAGGCCCCGAACGTCAAGAATGGTGATTAGGGTGCTTGCCAGCGCGCCAGATCGGCTCCTAGATGGGATGAGAGGCCGGATCAGCGGTCCAACCAATATGTGGGAGAGCGCCCGATGCGCCTTAGACAGATCGCCTTGGTGGGCAGCGACCTAGAGGCCGCGCGCGCCGACATTACTGCCGTCTTGGGCCTTGGCGCGGCCTATGCTGATCCGGGTGTCGGTAAATATGGGCTGCATAATGGCGTTTGGCCTATTGGCGACACGTTCCTAGAGGTGGTCTCGCCAACCCAGGCGGGCACGACTGCGGGGCGGCTGATCGACAAGCGCGGCGGCGACGGCGGCTATATGGCGATCTTCCAATGCCAAGACCTTGCTGCGGCCCGCGAGCGGATCATTGCTCAGGGCGTGCGCATTGCCGATCAGTTTGATGGCGATGGCGTCGCCTTCACCCATCTGCACCCCCGCGATCTGGGCGGAGCCATTGTCTCTGTCGATGCCATGGTGCCCACAGAGCGTTGGCAATGGGGCGGTCCAGATTGGCAGGCCAATGTCCGTACCGAGGTGGCCTGTGAGATTGTCGGGGCGGAACTACAAGGCGATGATCCCGCCGCCATGGCCGCGCGCTGGGCCGGGGCCTTGGGTCTGGAGGCGAAGGCGGCTGATGGCGGCTGGCGCATCGAGACCGAGGGCGGGGAACTGCGCTTTGTCACCGCCACCGATGGCCGGGGCGAAGGCCTAGGCGCGTTTGATGTCGCTGTGCGCAATCCCGCTGATGTTCTGGCCCGTGCAAAGGCTCAGAACTGTCTCGATGCGGACGGCAACGTGGTCCTTTGCGGAACACGGGTCCGTTTGGTTCAGGCGTAAAGAGAACAACCCCCGCGCCGCAAAGCGCGGGGGTTTTCATAGATGAAACCGGATGGGCGCGAATTAGCGGCCCTTAAAGACCGGCTGGCGCTTTTCAACAAAGGCGATGGAAGAGGCCTTGTGGTCGTCGGTCATCATGGTGCGGACCATGCCCACGGCCTCGGCATCCATCACCTCGCTCAGCGAGCCATGGGTGGCCATGCCGAGGTTCTTCTTCATATAGCCGATGGCGGCGGTGGGCAGGTTGGCCAAGCGGTGGATCAGGGCGGCGGCGGCCTCTGGCAATTCCGCGGACGGGACGGCCTTATTGACGATGCCGAGGGCTGCGGCCTCTGCGCCCGTGATCACATCGGCCGTGAAATAGAGCTCGCGAGCCTTTGCCGTGCCGACCAGTTGGGTCAGGAAATAGCTGCCGCCGTAATCACCCGATGCGCCGATCTTTGAGAAGGCGGTGGTCAGCTTGGCTTCGTTGGCGGCGATGCGCATGTCGCAGGCCAGAGCGATGGATAGGCCAGCCCCTGCGGCGGGTCCGGGAATGACCGCCAAGGTCGGCTTGGGCATTTCATAGAGCAGGCGGCTAAATTCCATGCCCGTACGCAGGCCATGGACGCGTTCTTCAAAGGTGGGCAATTCCGCGCCCGCCTTGGGGCCAGAGGCAAAGCCCTTGACGTCCCCGCCCGCGCAGAAGGCCGCGCCGGTACCGGTAATCACGACCAAGCGAACCTTCGGATCGGCGGCCAGACGCGGCGCGGCGGCAGACAGGGCGGCCATCATCTCGCCGGACAGGGCGTTGCGCGCCTCAGGACGGTTCATGGTCAGGGTCGCAACCCCATCGGCAAAGGTTTCAATTAGGTGATCGGTCATGGTCGCCTCCAGCGCTTATGTTTTCCCAAGGATAGCCCATTCGCGCCAAGGCCAAAGCTGAAAATGGGTGGCTTGTCAGGTCTTGTCGGGCCTTCGAACCGTCTAATTCCAATCGCGGGGCTGACAGGGGCGCAAAATACCGCAAACATGCCCCCTAAGGGTCGGCTGTGGGGCGGACCAAGAAAGGCCGTGCCAAGCGGCAATCGCATAGGGGGACAGGACCATGAGCCAAGCACAACCAGCCTCGGTCGGGCGCAAGGATGCGATGACCATCGGGGCCGCGTCGGTGGGCACGGTCTTTGAGTGGTACGACTTCTATCTCTATGGCTCACTGGCCACCTATATCACCCACCACTTCTTCTCCGGCGTGAACGAGACCACGGGCTACATCTTCGCCCTTCTGGCCTTCGCGGCAGGCTTTGCTGTTCGGCCGTTCGGAGCCCTGGTCTTTGGCCGGTTGGGCGATCTGTGGGGCCGCAAGAACACCTTCTTGGTGACCATGCTGCTGATGGGCCTATCGACCTTCGTGGTCGGTATGTTGCCCAGCTATGAACAGATTGGCATCCTCGCGCCGGTGTCCTTGGTGATCATGCGCTTGGTTCAGGGCCTAGCCTTGGGCGGCGAATATGGCGGGGCGGCGACCTATGTGGCCGAACATGCACCGCAAGGGCGACGGGGTTTCTATACCAGCTTCATTCAGGTCACAGCGACCTTTGGCCTGTTCCTCAGCCTTGTGGTGATCCTGCTGACCCGCAAGGTGCTGGGCGAGGACGCGTTCCAAGCCTTTGGCTGGCGGGTGCCGTTCCTCGTCTCGATCCTGCTGCTCGGTGTGTCCCTATGGATCCGGCTACAACTGTCCGAAAGCCCGTCGTTCCAGCGCATGGTCGATGAGGGCAAGGGCTCGAAGGCCCCACTGACCGATTCCTTTGGTAAATGGTCGAACCTCAAGATCGTGATTTTGGCTCTGGTCGGACTAACAGCGGGGCAGGCGGTGGTCTGGTATACGGGCCAGTTCTACACCCTGTTTTTCCTCGAAAAGACCCTCAAGCTGGACGGGGCCTTGACCAATGGTCTGGTGGCTACCGCCCTTCTGCTCGGCACCCCGTTCTTTGTCCTGTTCGGCTGGTTGTCCGACAAGATAGGGCGTAAGCCGATCATCATGGTGGGCTGCGTCTTGGCGGCCCTGACCTATATGCCCCTGTTCAAGGCCCTGACCGTCGCGGCCAATCCGCAGCTTGCCGCAGCGGTCGCTTCGGCACCGGTGACGGTGGTCGCTGATCCCGCCGATTGCGCCTTCCAGTTCGATCCGGTTGGCAAAACGGTGTTCAACGGTTCCTGCGATCTGGCCAAGTCCTATCTGGCCAAGGCCGGTGTGACCTACACCAATCAGGCCGCGCCCGCAGGCACGCTGGCCCAGGTCAAGATCGGTAATCAGACCCTCACGGCCTTTGATGGCAAGGGGCTCGAAAAGGCCGCGTTCAAGGCCCAAAAGACCGAATGGGAAACCCGTCTCGGTGCAGCCCTCAAGTCGGCGGGCTATCCGGCAAAGGCCGACAGCGCCCTTGTTGACCGCCCGAAGGTTATCGCCATCCTGACCCTGCTCGTCATCTATGTGACCATGGTCTATGGCCCAATCGCGGCCATGCTGGTTGAACTTTTCCCGACCAATATCCGCTACACCTCGATGAGCCTGCCCTACCATATTGGCAACGGCTGGTTCGGGGGCTTCTTGCCGACCACGGCCTTTGCCATGGTCGCGGCGACCGGGAACATCTATTACGGACTCTGGTACCCGATTGTTGTGGCCAGCGTGACCGCGGTAATTGGCATCCTGTTCCTGAAGGAAACCAAGGACGTGGACATTGACGCCTAAGGCTCCCCCGACCTTGCCAGCCTGATTTGATCAGGCTGGCCGAAGGCTGAGCCAAGCCCGAACACCGGGTATCTGGCGCAGGACCAGACGCTCGATCAGACCGACGAGGATCAGGGATAGGCCAAAGAGCGGCAGGAACAGGCCAAAGCCTATCAGCAGAAAGCCTAGGCCCAGCGCCAATCGGTCCGATCCCACCGGCTCTGGCACCCCCAGCCTGCCGTCGGGGCGTCTGCGCCACCACATGACCACGCCGCTGACGGCCAAGAGACATAGGCCCGCTGCGGTCAGCACGCCCAAGGCCTGATTGAACCAACCGAACAACTGCCCCTCATGGGCGGCAATGCCATAGCCGACGATCTGGTCGATCGGGTGACGCTGGTTGAAATTCTCACGGTTGAGTATGGCTCCGGTGCCGGGGTCGAGCACCATGGTCACGCGCAAGGTTCGGTTCTGAGCATCGGACTTGCCCGTCCAGCCCGGCTCGCGCTTGGAGGGGGGCGAGATCAGGACCGGGGCGGCGAGGTTGAGGGGCCGAAGGGTACTGGCCATCTGCTCGACCGACAGGGCTGGCGAGGGCATCATCATGGGGTGGTCCATCTCCATGGCTCCCATATCCATGCCGTCATGGACTGAGGCGCTAGGTTTGGCCTGTTCAGCCGACCGGCTCTGGCCCCAATCCTGTTGAACGGCGGCGCTATGGGTCAGTTTGCGCAGGCTATTAAAGCCCTCGCCCCAGACCGAGGTCCAGGGCAGGCCGGTGAGCAGCAGGAAGAGGGCGAGGCTGGAGATCCACATCCCCGTCACCGCATGCAGATCGCGCCAGAACAGCCTCTTGCCCTGATTGAGGCGCGGCCAGACCAGACCGGCCAGACCTTGCGCCTGCCTTGGCCACCAGAGGTAAAGCCCGCTGACGACCATGACGATGGCCCAGGACGCGGCCAGTTCGACGATGTTCGAACCGCGATCCCCCATCAGCAGCTCGCCGTGAACGGTCTTGATCACCTCCATCGGCCGGTCCTTGTCCTTGATCCTTTGCAGGACGGCTAGGGACTGGGGATGGACATAGACGAGAACCGTCCCCCCCTTGGCGCGGACCTCGATGCGGGCGGCGTCCTGCGGATCGTGCCGCACCTCGTAGGATTTCAGGGTCCCGCCCGGCACGGCGGCCAGGGCCGCCTCGATCTGGGCATCGGCGCTGGCCGGAGCCCCCGTAAAGGCCAGATGGTCATAGGGCCGGTCCAGCCAAGCCTCCACCTGCGGCTTGAACAGATAGAGCGAGCCGCTGAGCGCCAAGATGATGATGAAGGGCACACAGAACAGCCCCGCATAGAAATGCCAGCGCCAGAGGGTGCGATAGAGGTTGAAGGGTGGCTTAAGGGGCTGAACGGTCATGTTTCGTCCCTCACCACTTGGCTTTCAGATCAACGACGAGGCTGCGCTGCGGCAGGGGGTGGGCGACATAGGCCTGGTCGTTAAAGAGGTTATCCACCCCGACACTGACCTGAACCCTGTCTGTGGCGTCCCAGGACAGGCGGCTATCGACAGTGAAATATTCGCTCTGGAAGCCATAGGCATCGCCGCGCACCAGACCAAACAGGTCCGAATTGGGCCGCGAGCCATAGCGCCAGCCCAGCGACAGCTTCAGGGCCTCCGTCAAACGATAGCGCAGATTGCCGTTGGAACGCCACTGCGGGATACGCGGAAAGGCAACGCCTTCGGCGGCTGGGTTGGCGCGGTTCTTGACCGTCTTGGCGTCGATCCAAGCGGCATTGGTGTCGATATTGAGGCCATCGACCAAGATGTCCGTGGCCTCAAGGATCAGTTCGGCCCCGACCTGACGCACCTGATCGACATTCTTGTAGGACGAGTTCACGGTTCCGTACTGGTTCAGGCCGCTGAAGCTGAAGATCGCATGGTCAATGTCCTGATAGAACAGGCTGCCGGTCGCGCGGACCTTGCCGAAGCTGCGGCGCAGGATCAGGTTGGCGTCCTTGGAGCGTTCCGGCTTGAGGTTTGGGTCAAAGCTCTGCGGGTCGATCTGGCGGGTCACATCATCGATGCGGCCTTGGAACAGTTCGCCCACCGTAGGGAAGCGCACGGCGCTGCCCAGACTGATCTGAAGATCGATATTGCCGGGCATATGGCCCTGAAGGCTGAACTTGGGACTGACCGAGCGGTCGGTGCGGCTGGCATAGGCACTGTCAATGCGCCGCCCCCCAATCAGCTTGCCAATCCCCCCATCAAAGGCCCGCCACTGGTCATAGCGAACACCCAGCGTCAGTTTGAAATCGTCATTCAAGGCCACTTCATCTTCGGCCCACAGACCCCAAAGGCGGGTCTTGCCATAGGTCGAGGCCGAATAGACGCTGGCTTTGGCCTCTTTCCACTGGGCGGTGGTGAAACTGTCCTGCGCGGTCTCATAGAGGTTAGCATTGACGCCAAGGGCCACGGTCTGGACCCCGAAGGTCCGTTCCGCTGTGGCATCTAGCGTCCACCAGCCGGGGGTTTTTTGCCGGGTCTGGGTGCCTGCCCCATTGGCAAGGCCGGTCAGATAGTCCTTAGAGGTGCGCACATCTTGGCTGGCGATCCAATAGCGTGACAGGTTGGCCGATGTCGTCCATCCGGCCAAGGGACCGCCAAGCCTGACCCCGCCAAGATATTCGGTGCGGGTGGTTAAGGACTGGGTCAGGCCGATGGCGTTCCAAGTCTTGCCGCCGAAACTGACCTTGCCTTGGCCGATGGCCGCGCCGGACCCATCGCGCAGAAAGGTGCGCGTGTCGGTCAGGTCCTGATCGGTTTTCCAGGCAAAGCCCAAGCCTTCCGCCTTCCAGCCATTTTGCGCCTCATAGCCGATGCGCAGACGAAGCTGGTCCTGGATCACATGGACGGGGGAGGCGGTGCCAAAGACGGGGGTCGCAAGGCGCTTGTCGTCAAAGGCCCCGCTTACCGGTGTTCCCGTGCCGGTGGTCGCGCTCAGCAGGTTGTAGGTCATGGACTGACCGACATTGTCGAAATGACGAAAGCCGCCGCGCACGCTCCACGGCCCGTCGGCCTGTTTGTAGGACCCGCCGCCTTCGAGGCTGTAGCCCTTGAAGGTCTGATCGAAGCCATATTCCTTGAACGGCATGATCATGGTCTGTGCGGTAGCATAGGTTTCCGTGTCTTCGGGCGCGCGGGTGGTGACCGAGATCACGCCGCCCATGGAATTGCCGCCATATCGGGCCGAGTAGGGGCCATAGACAATGTCGAACTGCTGCACCTCGGTCGGGCCGACCACGTTCCATTTGGGCGGATAGTCGTAGCGGTTGCCAAGGAAGTTGGAGACCACAAACCCATCGACCAAGACGATGGTCCGGGCGCTCTGGACCGTATTGGCACCGCGCAGGGCGACCACGGCATTGTCATCACCGGCAAAGCGTTTGCGCACGAAAAAGTTCGGCGCATATTTCATCATGTCTTCGACATTGACGGCATTGATGGCTTCGAACTCGGTCTGGCCGAGCGAGACCGAAAGGCCGCGCGGCTGAACCGTCACAGGCCGGTCGGCGTGACCGACAATGATCAGTTCGTCGACTTCTGAGGCTTGAGCGCTGTGGGCGGCGAAGAGGGTCAAGCTGCTCAAGGCAGCCAAGAGTGCGCGCGGCGCGGGGCCGGCAAGGTCTTTGCCGGCAAGGTCTGGGCGAGCCATGGAATATCCGATTCAAAACGTGAAGAGACCGGCGTGCGGGGCACGTCGGCGACGGTTCAGGTCAGAGAATCGAAGGGGGACCCGTGGTCCAGGGCGGCGGCGCGGCCAGCCCAAGGCCCGCATGCTGAGCGCTGGCGAGCGGTAGGAGAGCCGAGTGGCTGAACCTTACCGGGGCGAGGGGTAGGGCGAGGCTGGCGCTCTGGGCGGCGGCAGAGGTGGCGGAGAAGGCGCAAGGATGGTCTGGCCGATCCTTGTCTTGGTGCGAGGGCTTAGAGGCCGGTTTCAGGCTGGTCTTGACCAGATGACCCTCAGCATCCACGGCCACCACCATGACCCCTTGGCTGGTACAGATGACCATCTGCGGCAGGCCGTGGGCAGCGTCAGAACGCGCGACCATATAGCCGCTAGGGATTACCACGCGCATCGCCATGGCCAGCACGGTCACGGCCAGAGCCCATGACGTCCAAGCGCTGCGATGGTTTGAGGGTCGACCCATGGCACCGTTCTGGATTGGCTGAAAACCCTTGTCGAGGGCCTTTGTGTCGCAGTCGGGGGCGGGGTGGGGCACATTTTCTATCCTGCCCTTAGGGCAAGAGACCAATTGTTAGGTTGCCCCCCTAGGTCTAGGTGCCCTAAACCCTATTTGCGAATGATCCAGATGAGGGATCAGCGCTACGCTTCCGATTTGAACCGGGTTTGATCGGGCGGCGTTTAGAAAGAAGAAGGTATGTCGGGCGTTACGCAGACTTCACAATGGCTAGGCGCGGAGGCGGTGGAACTTCCCACCTCTCATGGCCGATTTTCCATGCGGGTCATGAATGATCTGGGTGACGGGCGCGAGCACGTGGCCATTGGCACTCTGCGTGGTCCCGGCGTGGGTGAAGCGGTGCTGCTGCGGATCCATTCGGAATGTCTGACCGGCGACGTCTTTGGCTCGCACCTTTGCGATTGCGGCCCACAGCTCCATTCCGCGCTCGATCGGATCGCCCAAGCCCCGGTCGGACTGGTGCTTTACTTACGTCAAGAGGGCCGGGGCATCGGGCTGGGCAATAAGCTTAAGGCCTATGCGCTTCAGGCCAAGGGCATGGATACGGTCGAGGCCAATGTGGCGCTTGGCTTTGCGCCCGACGAACGCGACTTCGATATTGCCGCCAAGGCCCTCAAGACCCTCGGCGTCACCAAGGTCCGGCTCATCACCAACAATCCCGACAAGGTCGAGGCGCTGCGCCGGGCCGGGATCGAGACAGAGCGGGTCACCGCTTGGACGGTTGAGCGGCCGGAAAACAGCGCCTATCTGGCCGCGAAACGTGCCAAGATGGGCCATATCCTCTAATCCTCTTGCGGAGATCTGGTGATGGCTAAGGTGGATTTTCTCTTCGATTTCGGCAGTCCCAACGCCTATCTCGCCCACCGCGTGATCCCGGGCATTATCGAACGCACGGGCGCGGTCTTTGATTATCAGCCGGTCCTGCTCGGCGGCCTGTTCAAGCTGGCCAACAACAGGGCTCCAATGGTGGCTTTTGGCGATATTCCCAAGAAGATGGCCTATCAGCGCATCGAGATGGATCGGTTCGTTCGGGTCAATGGCCTGACCAAGTACCGCTTCAATCCCCATTTCCCGATCAATACGCTGAACCTCATGCGCGGCGCGGTCGCGGCCCAGGCCTTGGGTCAGTTCGACGCCTATATCGAGGCCGTGTTCTGCGCCATGTGGGAAGATCAGCTTCAGGCCGGTGACCCAGAGGTGCTGGCGCAGGTTCTGACCAAGGCCGGACTGGACGCCAAGGCGGTTCTGGAACTGAGCCAGACCCCTGACATCAAGGCCAAGCTGGGCGACAATACCCAAGCAGCCTATGATCGCGGAGCCTTCGGCATCCCGACCTTCTTCGTCGGCGACGAGATCTATTTCGGCAAGGATCAGCTACTGGCGATCGAGGCTGAATTGCGCGCCTAGGGCTCCTTCGGATCAGCCCGGCCGATAGATACGGTCGAAAAGGGCTCCGTCGGCAAAATGGGTGTCGTGGGCCTTTTTCCAGCCGCCGAAGGTCTGGTCGATGGTCACCAGCGGGATTTTCGGGAACTTATTGCCATATTTCGCCAGAGCCGCCGCATTGCGCGGGCGGTAGTGGTTCTTGCCGATCAGGTCTTGAGCCCGGGGGCTGTAAAGAAAATTCAGATAGCCTTCGGCGACCGTGCGGGTCTTGCGCCGATCAACGACCCTGTCCACCAAGGCTACAGGCGGTTCGGCGAGGATCGACAGACTGGGCGCGACGATCTCGAACTTGCCAGGCCCGAACTCTTCGAGCGCGAGGAAGGCTTCGTTCTCCCAAGTGATCAAGACATCGCCAAGCCCCCGCTGGACAAAGGTGGTGGTTGAACCGCGCGCGCCGGTGTCGAGGACGGGCACCTGTCTATAGAGCTTTTCGACAAAGGCCTGAGCTGTGGCTGCATTACCGCCGGGCTGCCTTAAGGCGAAGGCCCAGGCCGCCAGATAGTTCCAGCGGGCACCGCCGGAGGTCTTGGGATTGGGGGTTATGACACCTACGCCAGGACGCAGCAGATCGCCCCAATCGCGGATTTTGAGCGGGTTACCCTTGCGCACAAGAAAGACGATGGTCGAGGTGTAGGGGGAGGAATTGTTGGGCAGGCGCGATTGCCAATTGGTGGGCAGGAGTTTGGCATTTGCGGCAATCTGGTCGATGTCGTAGGCGAGCGCGAGGGTTACGATGTCCGCTTCCAATCCATCAATCACAGCCCGTGCCTGTTTGCCAGAGCCGCCGTGGCTCTGATTGATCGTCAAATCCTGAGCAACCCGACCCTTCCAATAGGCCGCAAAGGCATCATTAATGTCCTTATAAAGCTCACGCGTTGGGTCATAGCTGGCATTGAGGAGGGTTACGGGTTTGCGGCCTGCCGCCGATGCGGGGCTCGCACCGATCACGGTTAAGCCCAGCGCCATGCCCGAGGCTAGGGCTTGACGGCGCGACAGGTGATCGAATGGGTGTGGGATGGACATGGTGAGTCTCTGGATCTGTGGTCGCGTCGTGGTCCGGTCTTGGGTGTGGCCTCAGTCTTCGCAGAGGCGGGGACCCTGCGAATTGACCAAGACCATTTCTATCGCCCAATTGTTTCTCGCACAAAACCCATCGGATCAATATGGATTAAAATTGCGGGGTCATTAGGAATTCTATCGGCCAATGGACTATCGTCACGTGATTGAGATGAACTTGTGATCCTATTGTCTTGATTCGAGCCCTGCGCTCCTTGCCCTAGCCCCTGACGGAAGCTCGCGACCCATGCCCTCGAATCCCAATCCCATCCGCAGATCTCGCCTGTCTTGGCCTGCGGTTGTGGCTGGATCTGCCGGGGCGGGGGCATTGCTGCTCTTGGCGACAACAGGGCAGGCCAATTGGGGGGCAGCCGTGCTGTTGGCCCTGCTTGTCGGCAGCTTGACGCTTTACTTTTCCTTGCACGGTGATCGCGAGCCGGGCTTTGGTCAGGCCAGTGTCGATCGCTTGGTTCAATCGCGGCCCCAAGAGGCGCAAACCCCTTTTTCTGAAATTCTCGAAAGCCTGCCAGACCCGGTGATGGTCATTGCCGCACAGGAGGCAGACGATGTGGCCGGACGCCGGTTCATCTTTGCCAATGCGGCGGCGCGGGAATTCTTTCGTATTCAAGGCTCTGGGGCCTTGCTGGTGACGGCAATCCGCAATCCCAAGATCCTAGAGGTTGTGGATGAGGCCCTGTTCGGAGGTGTTCCTGGGGAGGCTGCCTATGATTCCGGCGGGGCGCAGGATCGCTATCTGCGGGCCTTGACGCGGCCCTTGCCGGTGCGGCCCGATGGGTCCCATGTGGCGCTCTTGATGATGCGCGATGAGACCGATGCGCGGCGCAATGAGCGGATGCGCGCGGATTTCCTAGCCAATGCCAGTCACGAGCTGCGCACCCCCTTGGCGTCCTTGACGGGGTTTATCGAGACCCTGCGGGGGCATGCCAAGGACGATCCAGTGGCGCGGGATCGGTTCTTGACCATTATGGCCACCCAAGCTGATCGAATGGCGCGGTTGATTGATGATCTCTTGTCTCTCAGCCGGATCGAGTTGAACGAACATATAGCGCCCGATGGCTGTATTGATCTGACCCAGGCCGTTAGCGACGTGATCGACGCCCTTTCACCCCTTAGCGCTGAAACCGGCGTTCAAATACAGACGGCCATGCCGCCGCGCGGTGAGGCTTTGGTCATTGGTGACCGGGATCAGATTGTGCAGGTCGTGCAGAACCTGATCGACAATGCGGTCAAATATTCTCGCGGCCACGACGGCTCGGTATCGGGAAGCGTCATTGTGGAATGCGGCGTGGGCGTCAGCGGGGATGCGGCTCTGGCGCTTAGAAAACCCTCGGCCTCGCGCCTGTCCCTGCTCACGCCAGATCAGACCGGCGATGAGATCTATGTCTATCTGCGGATCAACGATTCCGGGCCGGGCATTCAGCGCGAATATCTGCCGCGCTTGGCTGAGCGGTTCTATCGAATCGAGGGTCAGAAGAGCGGCGAGCGCTCTGGCACTGGCCTTGGTCTTGCCATCGTCAAACATATTATGAACCGTCACCGTGGCGGTTTGGCGGTCGAAAGTCTTGAGGGTGAGGGCGCAGCCTTCATTGTCTATTTCCCGATCCATTCCAAGGCCTTGGCTGCCCGTCAGGCCCGCGCACTGTAAAATTTGCGTGCGGGACATCGATTCCGCCCCAGCACTGTAAAAAAACTGTCACAACATTGTCGTAAAGCCGCAGCGTCTTGCGGGCATGGTCCCTAGGATGGGCCTTAGCCAGTAGAGCTGAAGCTCTTGGTTCTATGCCAGATGGATGCTGTCGTTATATGCTGACCTGGATCGCGATACTAATTTTGGCCGCCCTGTCAGCGGTCGCGTTCCTTGTGGGCCGGCGCAAGGCTTTGGCGTCAGCGGGCGGATCTGCGGCCAAGATGCATTCCTTGCCGGGTTATTACGGGACCTATGTCGCCCTTTGGGTCGGCGTTCCGGCAGCCCTTTTGCTATTTGTTTCGATCCTGTTCGGCGGGCGCCTTGAGCACGGGCTTCTGATTGCCAATCAACCTCCTGTGCTGCACCAACTGTCGGCTGAACAGAAGGAACTGTTCTTCCAAGATGCGCAAGCTCAGGCCGAAGGTCGCCAAGCCAGCGAAGTGATCTATGCTCCGGACGTGAAGGCCGCACTGGACGCCAAGGCCAATGAGGCCCGTGGCTATGCCAACGCCTTCGAGCAAGGCACCTTTGCCCTGATGGGCGTCTTGGTTCTGGCCGGGTTCCTCTGGACCTTTCCGCGTCTAAACAAAGATTTCCGAGCGCGTAACCGCGTTGAGGGCTGGGTTGATGGTCTGTTGATGGCCTGCTCAATCGTGGCGGTCATCACGACCTTGGGTATCATCCTATCCCTTGTCTGGGAAAGCTTGCGGTTTTTTAGCTCCGTGCCGCCGGCCGAGTTCTTGCTCGGCACCCATTGGAGCCCTCAGATTGGTATGCGCGACGATCAGGTCGGATCGTCTGGCGGATTTGGGGCCCTGCCGCTGTTTGCGGGTACCTTCTTGGTCATGCTGATCGCCATGTGCGTCGCAGGGCCTGTCGGTCTGTTCTCCGCCATCTATCTGTCAGAATATGCCGGTCCCAAGGCTCGGGCCGTATTTAAGCCCATGCTCGAGATCCTCGCGGGCGTGCCGACCGTCGTCTATGGCTTCTTCGCCGCCCTGACCGTCGGCCCGATCTTCCGTCAAGCGTTCAACAGCTTGGGTGGCCTGTTCCTCGGTGGCCCGCTGAATGAGCTGGGGCTCTATCTGGGGCAGGTGCAGAACCAGATGGCGTTGGTCGCGGGTGTGGTGATGGGCATCATGCTGATCCCCTTCGTCTCGTCCCTGTCTGACGACATCATCAATTCGGTGCCGCAAGCCCTGCGTGATGGCAGCTATGCGATGGGGGCGACCAAGTCCGAGACCGTTAAGAAGGTGGTGCTTCCCGCCGCCCTGCCCGGGATTGCTGGGGCCTTCTTGTTGGCCATCAGCCGCGCCATTGGTGAGACCATGATTGTGACCATGGCCGCTGGCCTGCAGGCCAAGTTGACGCTCAATCCATTGGAGACCGTCACGACGGTGACGGTGCAGATCGTCACCCTACTGACCGGGGACCAAGAATTTGACAGCCCCAAGACCCTTGCTGCCTTTGGCCTTGGCTTGACCCTTTTCGCCGTGACCTTGGTTCTCAACATCGTCGCCCTGCGCATCGTCCAGAAATATCGGGAACAGTATGACTGACCTCCCCATCACAACGACCACAGCCACTGATCGTGCGCGCGACATCCGCGCTGCTGTCGAAAGCCGTTTGAAAATCCGTCATGCTTCAGAGCGGCGGTTTCGGCTCTATGGGCAATTGGCCATTGCCATCGCCCTGAGTTTCTTGGTCGTGCTGCTCGGCCGGATTGTGACCCAAGGGGCATCGACCTTCGTTGTTCACTCCATTTCGGTGCAGGTGCCACTCGATCCGGCAAGGATTGATCGAACCGCGCTGGAAGGCGTCAATTACGACCTCATGGTCGCCGATGCGATCCTCGCCAAGCTCGGCGAAAAGGATGATGATTTCGGGACCAAATCTGAGGCGGTCAAGGATCTGATGTCTCCGGATTTTGGCTTCCAACTGCTCAATATGATCAAGGCCGACCCGCGCCTGATCGGTAAGACGGTCACGGTGTCGGGTCCGCTGCGGGCCAATGCCGGACTCTATTTCAAGGGCGAGATCAAACGGTCTTCGCCCGAGGAAGAGCGGACCTTGAGCAATCAACAGCTGGATTGGCTCGATGCCCTAAAGTCGTCTGGCGCGATCACGACCGGTTTCAATATCGGCTTCTTCACCAGGTCGGACTCCACCGAGCCTGAACAGGCCGGGGTGCTGGGGGCTGTGGTTGGCTCTGCCATGATGCTGTTGGTGACCGCATTTTTGGCTGTGCCGATCGGGGTGATGGCGGCGGTCTATCTCGAAGAATTTGCGCCCAAGAACAGATGGACCGACGTGATCGAGGTCAATATCAACAATCTGGCGGCGGTGCCCTCGATCGTTTACGGCCTGCTGGGTTTGGGACTGTTTATCAATACCTTGGGTGTCCCAAGGTCATCGCCCTTGCTGGGAGGGCTTGTCTTGGCCCTGATGGCCCTGCCAACCGTCATCATCGCGACCCGCTCCTCCTTAAAGGCTGTGCCGCCCTCCATCCGGGAGGCAGCCTTCGGTGTTGGTGCTTCGCGCACCCAAGCGGTGTTTCACCATGTTCTGCCGCTGGCCATGCCGGGGGTGATGACGGGCTCGATCTTAGCCCTAGCCCATGCCTTGGGTGAAACCGCGCCCCTCTTGATGATCGGCATGGTCTCGTTCGTTCCAGGCGTGCCGACGGGTTTTGATCAGGCCGCGACGGTGCTGCCGGTGCAGGTCTTCATCTGGGAGAACGCTTCTGAGCGGGCCTTCCACGAGCGAACCGCAGCGGCCATCATGGTCCTGCTGGTCTTTATGATCCTTATGAATGCGGTGGCGATTATTGTGCGCCGCCGGTTTGAGCGGCGGTGGTAGCCGTCATGACTCCCATCGGTTCCTCCTTTTCGAGATCAGTCATGCCTATGAACCGCGACGATTCCGCCAGCCAAGCCGCTGCATCCACCGCCGTGCAGGGCCCTCCGATCAAGATCCGGGCCCGCGACATCAATGTCTATTATGGCGAAAAACAGGCTCTGTTTGACGTCGCCATCGACATTCCTGAAAAGTCCGTGACCTCGTTCATCGGCCCCTCGGGCTGTGGCAAGTCGACCTTCCTGCGCTGCATGAACCGGATGAACGACACCATCCCCATCTGCCGGGTTACGGGCTCGATTGTGATGGATGGCGAGGATGTCAACGACAAGTCCATCGATCCTGTGGTCCTGCGCGCTCGCGTTGGTATGGTGTTCCAAAAGCCCAATCCCTTCCCAAAGTCGATCTATGAGAATGTGGCCTACGGCCCTCGCATCCATGGTCTGGCGACGGGCAAGGATGAGCTTGATGCCATTGTCGAAAGCTCTTTGCGCCGTGCAGGTCTGTGGGACGAGGTCTCCGACCGCCTGTTGCAGCCCGGCACTGGTCTGTCGGGTGGCCAGCAGCAGCGTCTGGTCATTGCCCGCGCCATCGCCGTCGGTCCTGAAGTGATCTTGATGGACGAGCCCTGCTCAGCGCTCGACCCCATCGCGACCGCCAAGATCGAAGAACTGATCGACGAATTGCGCGAGCAGTTCTGTATCGTCATCGTCACCCACTCCATGGCCCAAGCCGCGCGTGTCTCACAGCGTACGGCCTTCTTCCATATGGGGCGTCTGGTCGAGAGCGGTCCAACCGACGAGATGTTCACCAATCCGCGTGACAGCCGCACGCAAGACTATATCACCGGCCGCTTCGGCTAGGAGCCCCTGTCATGACCCAACATACTGTCAAAGCCTATGGCGACGAACTGAACCATTTGACGGCGGAAGTCGCTCGGATGGGCGGGCTGGCCGAAGCCCAGGTGGTTGATTCCATCGTCTGCATTACGCGGCGGGATGTGAACCTCGCCCAGAACATCATCGCCCATGATGACAAGCTCGATCAGATGCAGATCGATATCGAGCGTAAGGCCATCAAGCTAATCGCCCTTCGCCAGCCAGTGGCGCAAGATTTGCGCCGGACCGTGGCGGCGATGAAGATCTCATCCAATCTGGAACGCTGCGGCGATCTGGCCAAGAACATCGCCAAGCGCGCTCTGGTGGTCTCTGAAGCCGAACCTATGACGCCCCTGACCCGTTCGATTGAGCGCATGGGTCATCTGGTGACGGGGCGTTTGAAGGATGTTCTGGATGCCTACACCTCGTCTAACGTCAACCGCGCCGTCGGCGTCTGGTGGCGCGATGAGGAGGTCGATGAGCACTATAACAGCCTGTTCCGCGAACTCTTGACCTACATGATGGCCGATCCGCGCACGATCACCTCCTGCGCCCATCTGCTGTTTGTGGCCAAGAACTTGGAACGGATTGGTGACCATGCCACCAACATCGCCGAAATTATCCATTTCGAACTGACCGGCGAAGACATGATCACCGACCGGCCCAAGCAGATTGACATCGCATCCTGACCCTTGGTCGATCAAAGGAATTACGGCCTTGACCCCCTATGTTCTGGTTGTCGAAGACGAAGATGCTCTCTCGACATTGCTCCACTACAATTTGGAAAAGGAAGGTTATCGGGTCTCGTTAGCGGCGGATGGCGAAGAGGCCCTGACCCAGATCAATGAGCAGCTTCCGGACCTCATCGTGCTCGACTGGATGTTGCCCAAGGTTTCGGGGATCGAGGTCTGCCGCCGACTTCGCGGGCGCGCCGAAACGCGTAACGTGCCGATCGTCATGCTGACCGCGCGCGGCGAAGAGACGGATCGTATCCGTGGTCTCGATACGGGTGCGGACGACTATATTGTGAAGCCCTTCTCGATGGTCGAACTGACCGCGCGGATCAGAGCGGTGCTGCGCCGAATCCGACCGGGCCTAGCCGAAGATCGCACGCGCCAAGGCGATCTGACCATTGACCGCGTCTCCCACCGGGTGAAGCGCGATGGCCGAGAAATCCACCTTGGCCCGACCGAGTTTCGGTTGCTGGACTATTTCATGCAGCATCCCGGCCGGGTCTTCAGCCGCGAACAGTTGCTAGACGCGGTGTGGGGCTCCGATGTCTATGTCGAGGCTAGAACCGTCGATGTCCATGTCGGACGTCTGCGCAAGGCTCTGAACCTCGACACTGAAGTCGATCCAATTCGCACGGTGCGGTCGGCAGGTTACGCGCTGGATATGGATAGCTGAAGGGGTAAACAAGGCCCCCTTCGTCGCTTCGCGCCACTTCCCCCAGAGGGAGAAGATCTAAGAACGGTAATTCTTCCGCCAAAGGGGGAAGATCTAAGGACGGTAAATCTTCCCCCTCTGGGGGAAGTACCGGCGCAGCCGGGGTAGGGGGGGTTTTATAGAAACACATAAATAGGCTCTCACCCAACCCTCTCCCTCAGGGAGAGGGCTAAGGGGTGAAAAGCCCTCGCCCCCTTGGGGGAGAGGGTTGGGTGAGGGGGTTTACATCCACCCTACCACCCTCAAATCCTCTAAAACTAAATATACCGTCTCAACGACCGAGCCAGTTCGGAGGGGCCGTTGCGGACCTTCTTTTGCTGGGGCTGATAGGCTACGCGGGCATGTTCGCCGCAATAGGGACCGTCTGACGAGCGGCGGCCACAGAAGCTGAAGCTGTCGGTTGCGGGATCACCAATCGGCCATTTGCACATATGCGCGCCAAGGGTCAGGACCGTAGCTGAGCCGGGCTCTTCGTTGTAGATCGCTGGTGCGCTGTAGGTCGGGGCCTGAGCGGCGGCGGTTGTCGGTTGCGACACAGGCTCTGCGCGGCGCACGGGAGCCGAGGGTGCGGCGGCGGCGGGACGTGCAGGGCGAGGCGCCTTGAATACCGTGCGAGCCGGCTGTGATGGCGCTGCTCGACCCGAAAGGCCAAGACGGTGCACTTTTCCGATAACGGCATTGCGGGTGACGCCACCCAATTGCTTGGCGATCTGGCTTGCACTCAGACCGTCCAGCCAGAGTTTCTTCAGCAATTCGACTCGTTCATCAGTCCAGCTCATATTGCCTCCGCCCACCTGGGTCCTGTCAGCTTCGCCCACCCCCGCCGGGTTCGGAACGCTGAGTCTAAATCTTGTGTACGCCCTTGCCCCCGAGCGGGGCTGCACTACCAGATATCGTAAACGAAAGATTAAGGGACACAATAGGTGGTCGCCGGTCTGTCCACAGGATCAACATATAGATAGCGCAGAATCTGGCCGGTAAATTCCTGTTCGCTGGCAACTTGCGAAATTTGCGCAATCGGGGCACACCAAGCACATGACAGATCTTTCACGCTCCGCCGTTATCCCGCCAGCTCCCCGTGACTATAACGGGGTCAATTGGCGCGGCATGTACACCCTCTATGCCCGCGAGGTGCGGCGCTTCTGGAAGGTAGGGATGCAGACCGTTGCGGCACCCGTCGTGACAACCCTGCTCTATATGCTGATCTTTGTGGTCGCCATGCGCGGGGCCAGCCCCCCTATCCACGGCACGCCCTATGCGCAGTTCGTGGCGCCGGGCCTGATCATGATGGCGATCTTGAACAATTCCTTCGCCAATGCGTCTTCCAGTCTGATCCAGGCCAAGATCATGGGCCTGACCCCAGACTTCCTGACCCCGCCCCTGGCCCCGATTGAGCTTTTGGCCGGCTTTGGCTTGGGCGCTGCCACGCGCGGCGTCTTTGTGGGCTTTGTCACAGCCGTTGCCGTCACCCCCTTCGCCCAGTGGAACATCGCCCATCTATGGGCCGTGGTCTATTTCGCGGTTGCAGCTGCCTTGATCTTGGGTCTGGTCGGCATCATTGCCGGTCTTTGGTCGGAAAAGTTCGATCACTTGGCCGCCGTGACCAACTTCATCATCATGCCCATGACCTTCCTGTCGGGGACCTTCTATCTGGTTGATCGCTTGCCAGAACCGTTCCGGTCGGCATCCCATTTCAACCCGTTCTTCTATCTGATCGACGGGTTCCGTTATGGTTTCATCGGTCAGGCGGACGGATCGGTCGGCGCGGGCGTGGCTGTGACCTCGGCCATTGTCGTGGTCTTGACCTTGGTGTGCTGGCGTCTGTTCACCATCGGCTATCGCCTCAAGAGTTGATCTGCGGCGATTTTGTCGCTTTGAGACGATAATCGCGGTCAAATCAGGTCTTTGCGACAGTCCTGAGATTGACAGAAGGCTCATCCATCGCGACAAGCCATAGCCTTCTAGTCCTCGGTTCACCGCCGGGGACGTTCGCATTTGGGAGGCCGCATCGTGTCTGGCCCAGCCGCTTCATCCTCGTCCCCGACAGCCCACCTGATGGGCGTTTATGGTCGCGCGCCCTTGGCGTTCGAACGCGGCGAAGGTGCGCGATTGATCAGCACTGAAGGCGAGGCCTATCTGGACTGCGTGGCCGGAATTGCCACCAATGCGCTGGGCCACGCCCATCCGCGTCTGGTCGAGGCGGTCAAGGTCCAGTCCGAGAAGCTGTGGCATGTTTCCAACATTTTCCGCATTCCTGAGCAGGAAAAGCTGGCCGATCGTCTGACGGCCGAGAGCTTTGCCGATGTGGTGTTCTTCACCAATTCCGGCTCTGAAGCCATCGAGACCGCGCTGAAGCTGGCCCGCAAATATCACGCGGCCAAGGGGCAGCCTGAGCGGATTGATGTCATCACCTTCGAGGGGGCCTTTCACGGCCGGACCTATGCGGCGGTCAATGCGGGCGGCAATGCGGCCTATCTGGACGGCTTTGGTCCGCGCCTGCCCGGCTTTATCCATCTGCCCTTCGGTGATCATGAGGCGCTTAAGGCGGCGATTGGTCCCACCACAGCTGCGATCCTGATTGAGCCTGTGCAGGGCGAGGGCGGGGCCCGTGCGGTGCCAGACCATTGCCTGCGCGGTCTGCGCGAGCTTTGCGATCAAGAGGGCATCTTGCTGATCTATGACGAGGTCCAGTGCGGCCTTGGTCGGACGGGTAAGCTGTTCGCCTATGAATGGTCCGGCGCAGCGCCCGACGTCATGTGCCTGGCCAAGGCTCTGGGGTCGGGTTTTCCGGTCGGGGCGTGCCTTGCCACCAATGACGCCGCCAGCGGCATGGTCGTCGGGGCTCACGGCTCGACCTTCGGCGGTAATCCCTTGGCCATGGCGGTGGGCTATGCGGCCGTGGACGAGATCTGTAAGCCGGAAACGACCGAGAATGTCCGCGAAGTTTCTGGTTATCTGAGCCAACAGCTCAACGGCCTGCGCGACCGCTATCCAGACGTTATTGTCGATGTGCGCGGGCGTGGACTCTTGATCGGGATCAAGCTGGTGCCCAACAATCGCGAGTTCATGGTCATGGCGCGCGATAACAGGCTTCTGGTCGCGGGCGGAGGTGATAATTGCATTCGCCTCCTGCCACCGCTGACCTTGACCCTTGCTGAGGCCCAAGAGGCGATCAGCAAGATCGAACGGACCTGCGAGCAGGTTCGCCAAAACGCGGCAATGGCCTAAGGCTCCACCCCATTTCACGAATTCCATGAACCGTCCCGCGATCAGACCGGGGCGGTTAGAGGGAGTTTTTCAATGATCCTTTCGGTTCCAACACCTCGGCACTTTATCGACCTCTGGCGCATGGATGCAGCCAGTCTGCGGTCCATTCTTGACGATGCCCACGCGCGTAAGGCCGCCCGTCTAGGCTGGGGCAAGGCGGCAGTGGATGCCGATGCGCCGGCCAAGGATCGCACCTTGGCCATGATCTTCGAGAAGAACTCCACCCGCACCCGCTTTTCCTTTGATGCCGCCATTCGTCAGCTCGGCGGTGCCAGCATCATCGCCAATGCTTCAGACATGCAGCTTGGCCGAGGTGAGCCAATCGAGGATACGGCTCGGGTCCTGTCGCGCATGGTCGATGCGGTGATGATCCGCGCCAACAATCATGACGATGTTGAGCGGTTCGCGCAGGTTGCCACCGTGCCGGTGATCAATGCCCTGACCAATCGGAGCCACCCTTGCCAGATTCTTGCGGACCTTCAGACCTTTGAAGAACATCGCGGACCCGTGGCGGGCAAGACCATCGCTTGGGTTGGTGACGGCAATAATGTCTGTTCCAGCTTCATCCATGCGGCCAGCCAGTTTGGCTTTCGCCTGACCATCGCCTGTCCGCCCCAGTACCATCCCGACCTCAAGGATCTGGCCCGCGCGGCGGAACTGGGGGCCAAGGTTGAAATGACCGCCGATCCCCGTGCTGCGGTCGAAGGGGCGGACTGCGTGGTGACGGATACTTGGGTCTCGATGGGTGATACGGACCACGATCAGAGATTAGCCGCCTTTGAGCCCTATCAGGTTGATGAGGCCCTGATGGCCTTGGCCGCAAGCGAGGCCCTATTCTTGCACTGCTTGCCCGCGCACCGGGGCGAAGAGGTGACTGACGCGGTCATTGATGGGCCTCAGTCCAAGGTCTTTGACGAGGCCGAGAACCGCATCCACGCGCAGAAGGCCGTTCTGGCTTGGTGCTTTGGGGCCATTGGATAGGAAAGGCGGCGCTTGGCTCGCACTTTGAGCCGCTGCGTCCTATATAGCGATCATGACCGACCTCTCCACCACTGAAACCGCCCGTCCCACCGACGATCTTGTCGCCGCCTTCCAGATCGAGCGTGAGCCCGTGCGCGGGCGCATTGCCCGGATGAGCGAGGTGGTCCACGACATCCTGACCCGCCATGACTATCCCGAACCGGTGGCCAATCTGCTCGGCGAGGCCTGCACCCTTGCGGCTCTGGTCGGCGCGAGCCTGAAGTTTGATGGACGTCTGATCATGCAGGCTCAGGGCGATGGTCCTGTGCGCTATGTGGTAGCCGACTATGACACGGTCGGGGGCCTGCGCGGCTACTGCCGTTATGACGCTGATCGCGTGGCCGAGATCAGCACCGGCTTTGTGCGTCCGGGGGCCAAGAGCCTCTTGGGCGATGGTCTGTTCATCATGACCGTCGATCAGGGTCCGGATATGGAGCGCTATCAGGGCGTGACCGCCATCGAAGGCGAGACCTTGGCCCTCTGCGCCGAGCAATATTTTGCTCAGTCCGAACAGACCCCGACCCGTATCCGGCTGGCCGTGGGTCAATTACAAACCGACGCGGGCCTTGCTTGGCGTGCGGGTGGCATGGTCTTGCAAAATATCGCCGGGGATGATGCTCGAGGCTCAACCGACGAGGCGTGGGACCGGTCTCAGGCCCTGTTTGAGACGGTCGGCGAGGATGAGCTTATCGATCCGGCAGTCCCGCCCGAACTGCTTCTCTATCGCCTGTTCCATGAGGATGGCGTGCGCATGTTTGAGCCGAGGCCCCTCAGCGCCATGTGCCGCTGTTCGTCCGAACGTATCCTGTCGGTCTTAAAGTCGTTCTCTGACGAGGAACGTGAGGGCATGGTGGAGGATGACGGCGTCATTCGCGTCACCTGCGAATATTGCTCGCGGGTCTATGACGTCGCGCCTGAAGAGGTCGCGACTCCCGCCGCCTGATGGAGCAGGGTCCCCGAAGGGACCCCCGCCGCCTAGTCGACGATGGACGAATAGATGATGCTCTTGAGCTGACCTCGGAAATTGAAGGTCGAGGAGGGCATGAGCTGGGTCATGAACACCATGCTCAGGTCCTCCTTGGGATCGACCGAGAAGATGGTCGAGGCAGCCCCGCCCCAATAGTAGTCCCCTTGGCCCAGAACGCCTGCAGCGACCTGATCCATGACCATGGCAAAGCCGAGGCCAAAGCCGACGCCGGAATTGGATGTCTCTGAAAAGGCTCCGATCGCCGTTTGGGTCAGGTCTTGGCCGTCCTTCAGGTGGTTCATATGCATCATGGCCAAGGTGCGAGGCCCCACGATCCGCGCGCCGTCCAGCTCGCCGCCCCGGCGCAACATCTCGCAGAACCGCAGATAGTCCGCCGTCGTGCCGGTCAGACCGCCGCCGCCGGAATAGAAGCCCGGCGCTTGGCGATAGGCGCTGGTTTGGGGATCATCAATCAGCTTGAGCGTCTTGTCCTCGTTGCGGCTGTAGTTGGCGGCAAGGCGGTGATGCTTTTCAGGCGAGACATGGAAGCTGGTATCGACCATGCCCAAGGGATCGAAGATCGTCTCTTGCAGATATTGCGCGAAGGGCTTGCCGGAGATGATCTCAACCAAGGCCCCGCAGACGTCGGTGGAGAGGGAATACATCCATTTTTGGCCAGGCTGATAGACCAGCGGGGTCTGGCTGAGCTTGTTCATAAAGCTCATCATATCGTCATTGCCGCCAAAGCTGCGGACCTTGAGGCTCCGATAGAGATGGTCGACAGGATGCTGAACGCCGACGCCGGGCAGGCCGCCGCCATAGGTCAGCCCGCCCGTATGGCGCAGCATGTCACGGATGCTGACCGGCCGATCCAGAGGCTCGGTCTTCATGGTCTCGCCTTCGCCGGACACATAGACCCGCTGATTGGCCCAAGAGGGCACAAACCGCGAGACCGGATCATCGAGCTGGAACAGACCCTTTTCAAACAGGCTCATCAGCGCAATCGAGGTGATCGGCTTGGTCATGGAATAGATGCGGAAGATGGTGTCGTCTGCCATCGCCTTACCGGCGGCCAGATCCATGTGCCCAAAACTACGGAAGAAGGCCTGATGCCCATGGCGCGCCACCGCCACCTGACAGCCCGCGATCCGGCCCTTATCAATATATTCGCGCTGGAGATGGTCGGTGATACGCTCTAGGCGCGAAAGGTCAAAGCCGCTGGGGTGTGACATAGGTTGGTCCCTTTGGGCGCTTGGCCCTTATTGTTGTCTTTAGGAACCACGCTAAACACTCAACGCCAGACTGACCAGAGGTTTCGCCGGGGAAAGTTGAGCCCAGTCTCTGGACCAGAGCCGGCTTATCTGTACAATGATTAGATAGACAATTCTGGGAGCAGTTCGATGAGTGACGGTGCCAACGATATCGCAGCGAAGGCCAAGGCCCACGCGTGGTCGATGCCAATCGAGGACATCAATGTCGCTGATCCAGAACTGTTCCGCACCAACAGCTTCTGGCCCTATTTCGAGCGTCTGCGCAAAGAGGACCCGGTCCACTACTGCAAGGAACACGAGTTCGGCCCCTATTGGTCGATCACCAAATATAACGACATCATGTTTGTGGATACGAACCACCAGCTGTTCTCGTCAGAGCCGTCGATCACCATCGCCGACCCGAAAGAGGATTTCCAGCTGCCCATGTTCATTGCCATGGACCAGCCCAAGCATGATCTTCAGCGCAAGGTGGTCAGCCCCATCGTCTCGCCCGCCAATCTGAATCGGCTTGAGAGCACGATCCGCGAGCGGGTCAACACCATCTTTGACGGCCTGCCTGAGGGTGAAACCTTCGACTGGGTGGACAAGGTCTCCATCGAACTGACCACCCAGATGCTGGCCACCCTGTTCGATTTCCCATGGGAAGATCGCCGCAAGCTGACCTACTGGTCCGACATCACCACGGCTGGGCCGTCTTCGCCGCTTTGGGTGTCGATAGAGCATCGCCGCGCCCAACTGATGGAGTGCGCGCAATATTTCATGGGGCTGTGGAACGAGCGGGTGAACCTGACCGAGCCAGGCAACGACCTGATCTCGATGCTGGCCCATGGCGAAGCCACACGGAACATGGACCGCATGGAATTCCTCGGGAATCTGCTGCTGCTCATCGTCGGCGGCAATGACACGACCCGCAACTCCCTGACCGGCGGCGTGCTGGCCCTGAACGAGAACCCTGCTGAATATGACAAGCTGCGAGCTGACCCGTCCTTGATCCCGAACATGGTCTCGGAAATCATCCGCTGGCAGACCCCGTTGGCCCATATGCGCCGCAATGCGCTGCAGGACGTGGAACTGGGTGGCAAGACCATCAAGAAGGGCGACAAGGTCGTCATGTGGTACGTCTCGGGCAACCGCGACGATGAGGTGATCGAGAACGCCGACAGCTTCATCATCGACCGCGCCCGCGCCCGTCAGCACCTGTCCTTCGGCTTCGGCATCCACCGCTGCGTGGGTAACAGGCTGGCGGAGATGCAGCTCAAGATCGTCTGGGAAGAGATCCTGAAGCGTTGGAGCTTCGTTGAGGTGATGGGCGAGCCTGAGCGCGTGCCCTCATCCTTCGTCAAGGGCTACCAGACCCTGCCTGTGCGTCTGCACAGGTAGGATCGGTACGGCTTTTAGAGCCTAGTCGCGCAGAAGTTCGTTGATGCTGGTCTTGGAGCGGGTCTGGGCATCCACGCGCTTGACGATGACGGCGCAATAGAGGCCCGGGCCACCATTGGGACCGGGCAGGGAGCCGGGGACCAGAACGCTGTAGGGCGGAACCTTGCCCATATAGATTTCGCCGGTCGCCCGGTCGACGATCTTGGTTGAGGCGCCAAGGAACACGCCCATCGACAGGACCGCGCCTTCGCCGACAATGACGCCCTCGGCCACTTCTGAGCGCGCACCGATGAAGCAGCCATCTTCGATGATGGTTGGAGCGGCCTGAAGCGGTTCCAACACGCCGCCAATGCCCGCGCCGCCCGAGATGTGCACATTCTTGCCGATCTGTGCGCAGGACCCGACCGTGGCCCAGCCATCGACCATCGTGCCCTCATCGACATAGGCGCCGATATTCACAAAGCTCGGCATCAAGATCACATTGCGGCCAATGAAGGCCCCGCGGCGCGCAACGGCACCGGGCACAGCGCGGAAACCGGCGGCGGCGAACTGCTTGTCGTTCCAGTCGGCGAACTTGCCCGGGACCTTGTCCCACCAAGGGCCCATACCCATCGGATGGTTCATGCTCTCGGCGCTGGTCATGATCTGATTGGCGTGCAGGCGGAAGGACAAAAGCACGGCCTTCTTCAGCCACTGGTGAACCTGCCACTCCCCGTCGATCTTTTCAGCAACCCGCGCGGCACCGCTGTCCAGCAGGGAGATGCACTCTTCGACGGCCTCACGCGGGGGGCCGGTCGTGGTGTCGCTGATCTCAGTGCGGGCTTCCCAAGCGGCTTCAATGGCAGCTTGCAGGTCGGCGAAGGGCGCGGTCATGGCTTAACTCTCCTGAAGGCGTGCGCCGATCAGGAAGGGCGGCAGACGCGAGGTGCGGTGGTGAACGAAATCGGCGGTGGAGTCTAGGGCATGTTGGCCCACCATCACGGTGGTCATGCCCATGGCCGCTGCCGGTTCAAGATTGCGCTCGCTATCCTCAAAGAACACGGCGCTCTTGGGGTTCAGGCCAAAGGCCTTGGCCATCTTGTCAAAGGTCGAGACGGCGGGCTTGGGCAGATAGTCGGCTGATGCAATGTGGAAAATATCCTCAAACAGGTCCGCCACACCCAGCTTGGCCAGCACCCGCTCGGCATGCTCGCCCGAGCCATTGGTAAAGACCAAACGCCGACCCGGCAGGCGCTCCAGCCCCTGCCGCAATTCAATGTCGGCGCTGAGACCATCAAGCGACACATCATGCACGAAGGTGAGGAACTCTTCCGGCGGCAGGCCGTGATGGGCCATGAGCCCGGCCAAGGTGGTGCCGTGCTCATGGAAATATTTTTTTTGCAGGGACCAGGCCTCGTCCCTCGGCAAGCCGGTGAACTGGACCATAAACTCGGTCATCCGGTCAGAGACCAGTGCCATGACCTCGGACTCGCGTGGATAGAGCGTGTCGTCCAGATCGAAGATCCAGCTGTCCACATGCCTCAAATCGGGGGTCATGCGCGGATCAGGGTCCCGGCACCATGTTCGCTGAACAGCTCGACCAACATGGCATGCGGGCGGCGTCCATCCAGAATGACGACGGCATCCACGCCCTGCTCAACTGCGGCAATGGCGGTTTCCAGCTTGGGGATCATGCCGCCTGTCGCTACACCGCTTTGAATGGCGGCCTTGGCTTCGCTGACAGACATCTGGCGGATCAGCTTTCCGTCGGCATCCAGCACCCCGGCCACATCGGTCAAGAGCAGCATGCGCTTGGCCTTCAAGGACCCAGCAAGGGCTCCAGCAACCGTGTCGGCATTGATGTTGTAGGTCTGACCTTCGTCGGACACGCCGATGGGCGCGATCACGGGTATATAGTCCTCGTCCGCATAGATCAGGGCCTCGATGATCTTGGGATCGACCTTCTTTGGCTCGCCGACAAAGCCCAGATCGACGATCCGCTCAATATTGCTGTCGGGATCGCGGCGAGACTTGCGGGCCCGCTCGACGGTGATCAGACGGGCGTCCTTGCCTGACAGGCCGACGCCGCGCACATCGGCCTCGGTGCCGGCGCGGTTGATCCAGTGGACGATCTCCTTGTTGATCGCGCCGGACAGGACCATTTCGGCCACTTCCATCGTGGCCTGATCGGTGACCCGCAGGCCGTCGATGAAGGTCGACTTGACGCCAGCCTTATCGAGCATGCGGCTGATCTGGGGTCCGCCGCCATGGACGATCACCGGATGCACACCCAACAGCTTCAGGAGTACGGCATCGGCGGCAAATAGCTTGGCGACGCTCTCCTCGCCCATGGCATGGCCGCCATATTTGATGACCACGGTTTCACGGTCATAGATCTGGATATAGGGCAGCGCCTCAGCCAGCGTCTTGGCCGTGGCCCAGCCGCTTTCTTCCGGGGCGAGGTCTGGAGTTTTGGGAGTGTCAGCCATCTAGGGTCCGCCGAATGGAGAGAGCGCGTTTCGATAACGAAGACCGGGGCAAATGTCACGGTGCTTGGTGCAGGCCGGAGTCTTGGTAAGGGTCTGGCGCTCAAATCAGCGCGCAGACCTCCATGATTTCAGCGCGCAGTTCAGGAATACCATCGCCCTTGGCCGAAGAGGTGGCCACAACGCGGGGGAAGGCGGCGGGACGTTTAGCAATGCCCGTGAGGGTCTTTTCCACGGTCGCGGCCAGTTCGTGGGGCTTGATCTTATCGGCCTTGGTCAGGACGATCTGATAGGAGACGGCGGCCAGATCCAAGGCGTCCATCGCCTCAGCATCAACAGCCTTGAGCCCATGGCGCGCATCGATGAGCAAAAAGACCCGCTTGAGGTTGGGGCGGCCGCGCAGATAGTCGCGGCCAAGGTTTTGGAACTTGGCGGTTGTGGTCTTGGAGGCCCGCGCAAAGCCATAGCCTGGAAGGTCGACCAGCCGCAGTTGCTCATCCAGGACGAAGAAATTGACCTCGCGCGTCCGGCCCGGCTCGTTCGAGGCGCGGGCCAGGTACTTTTGATTGACCAGAGCATTGATCAGCGACGACTTGCCAACATTGGAGCGACCGGCAAAGGCCACTTCCGGCAGGTCTGATGGGGGCAGCTGCGCGATGGCTGCTGCCCCCATCAGGAACGCAACGGGCTGTGCGAACAGGACCCGCGCGCTCTCAATCGTCTCTTCGGTAAAACTCACCCTGTGGCCTGCTGCTTACCGCTGAAGCGGGCAATGAAGGTGTCGATCGGATTTTCGACCTTCAGGCGGTGCATGATCACGTACTGCTGAAGGATGGTCAGGATATTCTGCCAGAACCAATAGATCACCAGACCAACGGAAAACTGAGCCATTGTGAAGGTGAAGATGATCGGAAACAGCTGGAAAATCTTTTGCTGGATCGGATCGGGGGCAGGCGGGTTCATGGCCTGCGACAGCCACATGGATAGACCATAGATCAGCGGCCAGACGCCAATATGCAGCGGCCCGCTCAGGAAGGATCCAATCATTGGCACGGTGGCTGGATCCCACGGGATTAGGCCAAACAGGTTCATAAAGGTCGTCGGGTCGCGAGAGGACAGGTCATTGACCCAGCCAAAGAAGGGCGCATGGCGCATCTCGATGGTCACCGACAGCACCTTAAACAGGGCATAGAAGACGGGAATCTGCGCCAGCATGGGCAGACAGCCCATCAAGGGGTTGATCTTCTCGCGTTGATAGAGAGCCATCGTCTCCTGCTGGAGCTTCTGGGGATCTTTCTCATACTTCTTTTTGATCTCCTCCATTTGCGGCGCGACCTTGCGCATCATGCTCATGGACTCGTAGCTCTTGTTGGCCAGGGGGAAGAACAGAACCTTGACCACCACGGTCAGGAGTAAGATCGCGACACCCACATTCCCAACCAGTTTGTAAAAGAAGTCGAGAACGCTGAAGATCGGGCGGGTGAAGAACCAGAAATTGCCCCAGTCGACGGCCTGATCAAAGCGCACAATGCCGAGGGACTTTTGATAGTCCTTCAACATCGGCACGATCTTGGCCCCGGCGAACAGGTGCTGGGTTTCGGAGACGGCAGCGCCGGGCGCAATCTTGCGGATTGGACCGACAAAGTTGGCTTCATAGACATCCGCGAGCGCGGTTTGAACGACGCGGAATTGGCTCTTATTAGCCATATTCTGAGCCGGGATCAGGGCGGCCAACCAATATTTGTCGCTAATGCCCATCCAGCCGCCGGTTGAGGTGGCCTCTGAGCCACCGTCCTTTTTCCAAGCCTTATAGTTCAGTGTCGTCAGTTTAGAGTTCGCGACGCCAACGGCACCTTCGTGAATGACCGCATTGGGGACGAAGCCGGACGGTAGGCCTTGGCGCTGAACCGAGCCATAGGCGGCCAGCTGGATCGGCATGGCGCTGGCATTGGCGACGCTATCAGTGACCGTGAACATGAAACGGTCATCGATGCTGATCTTGCGTGTGAAGGTCAGGCCAGCGGTGCTGACATAGGTCAATGTCACCGGCGTTGAGGGGGTCAGCTTGGCACCGGGTGTTGCCGACCAGACTGTGTCTGCATTGGGTAGGTCTGCGACATTGGCCCCAGCCCATCCAAATTCTGCGAAATAGGCGTTCTGTGCCCCTTCAGGTCGGAACAGTTCGACCAGCGGGCTGTCCTTTTCGATCGTCTCGCGATAGCCCTTCAAAAACAGGTCATCAATCCGCGCGCCCTTGAGGGCCAACGAGCCGGTCAGGCCGGGGCTGTCGATGGTGATGCGTGGGCTTACTGCAGCGGCTTGCTCGCGCGGTACATAGGTCTCTCTGACCTGACCATTGGGCAGGACCGGCACACCCGCCTTGATGGCAGTGGCTTGAGCCATCGCAACAGCTTGGGCCTGATCGAGCTGCCGACGCTTGGCCGCAGGATCGAGCACAAAGATCTGATAGAGAACCAGAATGGCGACGGCGCAGACGATGAAGATGATCGTGTTGCGGCTGGACTCATTTTGCATGGGAGACTGTTACCGGGAGGAGGCGGCCGACGGACGATCGCCGTTGGGACCAGATGAGGCGGAAAGGCTTATCAGTGCGGTTTTAACATCGTCAAGCAAGCGGGCCCAAGGACGGGTGATGGTCCCACCTCTGGCCACAAAGACATAGTCGAAACCGGGGCGTCCGTGCAGGGGTAGAATCTGTCTTGCAGCCTCTCTAAGCCGTCTTTTTGCCCGATTTCGCTCTACGGCCCCACCAATCTTGCGCGTGGCGGTAAATCCGATGCGAATGGTAAGGTCGGGCGGGGCTGCTTCTGGGTCTGTCGGCACCCGCGCCACGGCCTGAACCACGACGGCACCCTTGGCGCTAGAACGACCTTTAGCAGCCGCGAGAAACTCGGGCCGCTTGGTCAGGCGCTTTAGAATAGGCTGGGAACCCGCCGCTATTGGCTCTGAAGGGACTTCGATCACAAGACCGCACCCCTCCTGAGTTGCTCAACGGGTCGGCAAGATGCCGGGATAAAGAGGTCGCTAGACGTCTTAGGCCGTGAGGCGCTTACGGCCCTTCGCGCGACGACGCGCAACAATCTTTTGGCCGTTCTTGGTGGCCATGCGCGTGCGGAAGCCGTGACGGCGCGCGCGCACGAGTTGGCTGGGTTGGAATGTCCGCTTCACGATTAGGCTCCAGTCGATAATAGATCTGTGTCCGCGCGTGTTTCCACCTGCGAATGAGGGGCGGTTGATAAGGGGCAGGAGCGGTCCTGTCAACCGATTCAAAAGGCTGAGGAACGATCTGGAGCCTTTAAGGCGTTGCGCGCCCGCTAAGGCACAATCACGACCTTGCCGATGACCTTGCGGTTGGCCAGCATGTCGAAGGCTTCGCGCCAGTTTTCTAGGGCATATTCGGCGTGGACGCGCGGCGTGATGGCTCCGCTATTGGCAAGGTCCCATACGGCCTGAGTGTTTTCCAAGCCCTTTTGCGGGAACTGACGGCCATATTCTCCGGCCCGCACACCCATGACCGAGAAGCCCTTGATCAGGGGCATATTGACCGAAACATTGGGGATGCGGCCAGAGGTGAAACCGATGATCAGCAGGCGACCGTCAAAGCCGATGCAGCGCACGCTCTCATCAAACACATCCCCGCCAACGGGATCATAAATGACATCAGCCCCGGCGCTGCCGGTGATGGCCTTGACCTGCTCACGAAAGCCGCCGGTGACATTCAGTACGGCGTCGGGGGCATATTCAGCCATGACGACGGCCAATTTCTCGTCAGAGGCCGAGGTCGCGATAACCTTCGCGCCCATGGCCTTTGCCAAATCAACGGCTGCCAAGCCAACGCCGCCCGATGCGCCATGGACCAGCACCCATTCACCCGGCTCCAGCCTTGCGCGGCGGACCAGCGCGACATAGGCGGTCAAATAGGCCACGCCATAGGCCGAGGCCTGCGCAAAGCTTAGGGCCGCGGGCTTGGGTTTGACACTGTCCTTGCCCAGCACGGCATATTCGGCAAAGCCGCCGAGGCGGGAGCCGCCGACGACTGCATCGCCAAGGCTCAGGCCTTCGATCCCCTCGCCGATGGCCACCACCTCTCCGGCCAACTCCATACCGACGCCAAAGGGCAGGGGCGGCTTGAGCTGATATTCGCCGCGCGTCATGAGCAGGTCGGGGAAATTGACCGATGCCGCCTTGACCTTGACCAGCACCTCACCCGCGCGGGGTCGGGGTACGGGAACCTGCTGGACGGCCACGCCTCCATAGTTGGGCTCGAGGGATGAGACCACAAGGGCTCGCATCTGGTCGGGGAGGGTGGGGCTCATAGGGCAGATCTTTCGCTCAAGGCCTTTTGAACCAGCGCTGCGATCTCGCGGCAGGCGGCATCAGCCGACGGAAGGGCACCGGTAAAGGCGGTAAAGCCATGGGCCAGACTGTCATAGCAGCGATAGGTCACGGACACGCCCGCCTCGCGCAGGACCTTGGCATAGGCCCCGCCTTGATCGACAAGAGGGTCAAAGCCTGCCGTGGCAATGACGGCGGAAGCCAGTCCTTCACAGCTTTCGGCCTTGATTGGTGACAGACGCTGATCGGTGGGGTCGGTATCGGCGGACATATAGTGCGCCATGAACCATTCCATCACGTCGCGTGACAGGGGATAGCTGTCCCCGAACACGGTCATGGAGGCCGTCTCGCTGGCCACATCAACGGCGGGATAGATCAAGAGCTGCAGGTCGGGCTGGGCCTCGCCTAAGCGCTTCAATTCGTGGGGAATGACGGCGGCAAAGTTGCCCCCCATACTGTCTCCGCCAATGACGGCGCGGCCAGGCGCGGTGCCGAACCGCCCCGCATTATCGCGGCCCCAGCGATAGGCGGCCAGCACATCATCAAGACCTGCTGGGAACTTGTGCTCTGGTGCCAAGCGATAATCGACCGACAGCACCGCTGTGCGAACATCCTTGGCCAGGATCGAGCAGAACGCGTCGCAGGTTTCCAGATCGCCGATCACACCGCCGCCAAAATGGGCAAAGACAATGAGCGGCATGGTCGGGTCCTGCCGCTCGGGCCGATAGAGCCTTAAGGGTAACAGGCCGCCGGGGCCTTCCATGGTCAGGTCTTCACACCGCACGCCTGGCTCACGGCGGCCTGACATCAGGGCCAGTCCCGTCGCACTCGCCGCCCGCGCCTGCGTGGGCGACAGGGTGGTCATGGACGGCATGCGCTTGGCACCATGGGCGAGAAACTGAAAGCGCGGATCAAGGGTGCGCCCGGCCCGATAGTCTACGGCTCCGCCGCTCATGGCCCGCAAGATGGGCGTTGGCAGGGACAGTAGGGTCTTGAGGATGAACTTTTGGACCTTGATGTCGGCCATAGGACTGTTCCTAACTCGGATTGGGGGCGTTTAGGGTCTTAAGGTCGGCAAGGCCGGAATACCGCCCAAGATCATTTGGACCGCAAAATTGGTCGCCCCATCGACATCGATCGGACGGCGACGCAGCATTTGCTGGCCGATATCACGCGCCAGCGCAATAGCGGCTCCGGCCAGATAGTCGGCATCTACCGGTCTTACGTCCCCACGGTCAATCACGGCGCGGATCGAGTCGCGGACCTCGTGGAAGATAAAGGTCATTTCAGGCGTTTCTGTATGCATGATCGGCTGACGTTCGCCGACCGGGCGCTTGGCCTGCCAGGTCTCATGCTCTTGGGCCATGAAGCTGAAATAGGCTCGAACAGCGCCATAGATATAGGCTTGAAAGTCCGGGGCGGTCTCATATTGGTGCCGTAAGATCGGCCGCAGACGCCGCGCCGCATCGTCAGACAAGGCCTCGAACAGCTCTTCCTTTGAGCGGTAGTAATTATAGAAGGTCCCAGAGGCCAAACCGGTGCGGCGGATGATGTCCCGCACGGTCGCCGCCTCATAGCCCAACTCGCCAAAGACCGCCTGCGCAGCCTCAAGAATGGCTGACCGATTGGCCGCCTTGGTGACTTCGCGTTTGCCGAGGGGGAGGGCGATAAGGTTCGACATGGGGCCTTCGAGCGATCTAATCGGCCA
The DNA here is from genome assembly GCA_041182245.1 of Pseudomonadota bacterium. Lineage (GTDB taxonomy): Bacteria > Pseudomonadota > Alphaproteobacteria > Caulobacterales > Caulobacteraceae > CAISGS01. Next base: position 49,631 of record JBEGNZ010000013.1, read on the forward strand.
AGCTTAAAGCATGGCGTGCGGATTTGCATCTACCGTTGTGAGCAGTATCAAAGGCCCCAAAAGACATTGGTGGCAAGTAAGACCAACTAGGGCCATTTTACCTCTGGTGGCATGGAACTTAAGATCGACTCGACATTCCCGCCGGTTTTGAGGCCGAACATGGTCCCGCGATCATAGAGCAGATTGAACTCCACATAGCGGCCCCGGCGGATCAGTTGTTCGTCGCGCTCTTCAGGGGTCCAGGCCTCGCCCATGCGCCGCTCGACCAGCTTGGGATAGATGCCCAAAAAGGCTTGGCCGACATCTTGGGTGAAGGCGAAGTCGCGCTCATAGTCGCCGCTGTCGTGATGATCATAGAAGATACCGCCAATGCCGCGTGGTTCGTTGCGGTGGGGAAGGAAAAAGTACTCGTCGCACCAGGCCTTATATTTGGCATGCCAGGTCGGATCATGCTTGTCGCAAGCTGCCCTATAGGCCGCGTGGAAGTCGATGGCGTCTTCGAAGCTCTGATCGCGCTGATAGGCCAATAGGGGGGTCAGGTCGCCGCCGCCGCCGAACCAGCTCTTGGTGGTCGCAATGAAGCGGGTGTTCATATGGACGGCGGGAACCCGTGGGCTGCGCATATGGGCGATAAGACTTATGCCGGTGGCGAAGAAGCGAGGGTCATCTTCGGCGCCGGGCATGGTCTTGGCAAAGTCGGGCGGGAAGGTGCCGTGAACGGTCGAGACATGGACCCCAACCTTTTCGAAAAGCCGCCCATGCATCATCGACATCACCCCACCGCCGCCAGCAGGCCGCTGCCAAGGGGTGCGCACGAAGGACCCGGGTTCGCCCGGATAGAGGTCCGCCGGAGCGGCCTGTTCTAGCGCCTCAAAGGTCGCGCAGATGCGATCGCGCAGGGTTTCGAACCAGTCGCGGGCTTGAGACTTGCGGGCGTCGAGGAGGGCTGTATCGGTCATGATGTTGCTTTTCTTAGGCTAGGCGGACCGGGTTGTCGCCCATGCGCGTTTGACGGATCGCTTCGCCCAGAGCCATGGCACCGGCCACAATAACGTTCAAGGACCGAGCTTGAGGTACCAGTGGTACAAACAATCGACCGGCTGCTGCGGCATGGACCTCGTCGGGCACACCGGCACTTTCGCGGCCCAGCAGCAGGGTGTCACCGGAACAGAAGGAAAAATCGTACAAAGAAACGGCAGCCTTTGTGGTCAGCAAAATCAGCCGTCCATTTTGCCGCTCCGACGCGAGTTGAAAATCAGCCCACGAATTATGTCGTTGAATTTGCGCAATTTTTCCATAGTCCATCGCCGCGCGTCCGAGACTTTTATCGGATAGCGGGAATCCGCAGGGCTCGATAATGTCCAATTCCACGCCCAAACAGGCGCAAAGTCTGATGGCCGCACCAAGGTTTTGCGGAATGTCTGGTTGAAAAAGGGCGAGGCGCATTCTATCGGAACCGGTAACAGGGGCTGATTGGCTTGAGGCGACTCAAGTCATGTGGGCAATTGCGACGTTGCGCCGCAAGGGGTGAATAGCTTCATAGGTCTAGCTTCTTGTGGCAGACGACCTTAGTCAGGTCGATTGAGATTGTACGTGACCTGAGCTGAATCGTTTCGCGATATCAGCCGGTCCATTCGAAGGGTGTTGAGGTGGCCGATACCGTCGGGGAAATTACCCCAGCTGGCGAAGATCCCAGCCGGAGAGACTTTATTCATGTGGCCGCCTTGGCCGCTACAGCCGGAGCCGTTGGCTCTGTGGTGTGGCCCTTGGTGAACCAGATGAATCCGTCAGGCGACATGCTCGCTCTGGCGTCATTGGAATTTGACCTGTCCAAGGTGGCAGACGGCTCCGAGGTCACGATCAAGTGGCGCGGTAAGCCGGTGTTCGTGCGCAAGAGAACGGCAGCGGAGATTGCCCAGGCTAAGGCCGATGACAATGCTGACTTGAAGGATCCCGCAAAGGATGCCGACCGTCACAAGCCAGGCAAAGCCGAGTGGCTTATCCTGATCGGTTCTTGCACCCACTTGGGTTGCGTGCCGACCTTTGGCGGCGGTGATTGGGGCGGATGGTTCTGTCCTTGCCACGGCTCTCACTACGACACGGCGGGACGTATCCGTAAGGGTCCGGCCCCCACAAACCTGGCGTTACCTGAATACGCCTTCCTTTCCGACACCAAGGTTAAGATCGGTTGATGCGCAGATGAGCGGACACTCGACCTACGAACCGAAGACCGGTTTCACGCGCTGGCTGGACTCGCGTCTTCCAATCATTCGACTGGGCTATGACAGCTTCGTCGACTATCCGACCCCGAAGAACCTGAACTATTGGTACACGTTCGGCGGTATCCTTTCCTTGTGCCTGATGACGCAGATCATCACCGGCATCATCTTGGCCATGCACTATGTGCCACATGTGGATCACGCTTTTAACAGCGTCGAGCACATCATGCGTGACGTGAACCATGGCTGGTTAATCCGCTATGTGCATGCCAACGGGGCCTCGATGTTCCTGTTTGCTGTCTATATGCACATGTTCCGTGGCCTCTATTACGGGTCCTACAAGGCTCCTCGGGAAGTTCTGTGGATCCTTGGCTGCGTGATTTACCTCTTGATGATGGCAACCGCCTTCATGGGCTATGTGCTGCCTTGGGGTCAGATGTCGTTCCACGGCGCGGTGGTGATCACCAACCTGTTGGGCGCGTTCCCGGTCGTCGGTGAGAGCATCACCACCTGGCTCTGGGGTGGCTTTGCGGTGGATAATCCCACCCTGAACCGCTTCTTCTCGCTGCACTTCCTGATGCCGTTCATGATCGCCGGCGTGGTGATCCTGCACGTCTGGGCGCTGCACGTGACCGGCCAAAACAATCCAGCAGGCATTGATCCAAAGTCCAAGGAAGACACGGTCCCCTTCACCCCGTATGCAACGGTGAAGGACGGCTTTGCCATGGTCGTGTTCTTGATCCTGTTCTCGGTGTTTGTGTTCTTCCAGCCAAACGCCTTGGGCCATGCGGACAACTATATCCCCGCCAACCCGTTGGTTACCCCTGCGCACATCGTTCCAGAATGGTATTTCCTGCCCTTCTACGCGATCTTGCGCGCAGTTCCGGACAAACTCGGCGGTGCGCTTTTGATGTTCGGTGCCATCGGCGTTCTGTTTATCTTGCCTTGGCTGGATACATCCAAGGTCAAGTCTCTGCGCTACCGTCCAACGGCACGGGTGTTCTTCTTCCTCTTCGTCCTGACCTGCCTGATCCTCGGCTGGTGCGGCGGCGAGTTGCCGGACAAGATGGTGTTCCAAGTGGGTGCCACGGCAGCGGGTGAACCAATTGGTCTGAACTTTGTGTGGTTGTCACGTATCGCTTCAGCCTATTATTTCGCCTATTTCTTGATCGTAATGCCGGTCCTTGGCCTTATCGAAACGCCGGACGCCGTGCCGGACTCGATCACGGCCTCGATTTTGAACCACTCTGCTGAGAAGAAGGGTTGAGCCTGATGCTGCGCAAAGGATTCGCCATCGCAGCGGTCGTCGGGCTTCTCGCCTCCGCCGCTCCTGCCTTCGCTTCAACCACGGAACTAGAGCCTAAGGAATTTTCCTTAAGCACCGATGGCCCTTTCGGCCGTTTCGATGCGGCTCAGGTCCAGCGAGGCTACAAGGTCTATCGGGAAGTCTGTTCGGGCTGTCACTCGATGAACCTTTTGAGCTTCCGCAATCTTGGACAGCCGGACGGGCCGTTCTATGATGCGAAGTACAAGAACCCGAATGATAACGCCTTCGTTAAGGCGATCGCTAAGGACTACAATGTCGCTGATATAGATACCGAAACCGGTGACGTCGTTCAGCGGCCCGCTACGCCTGCGGACAGGTTCCCGAACCCCTATCCCAACGAATATGCGGCGCGGGCGGGTAATGGTGGAGCTCTTCCGCCGGACCTGTCGATCATTACCAAGGCCCGCGAAGGCGGACCGGCCTATATCTACTCGCTATTGACCGGCTATCGCGACGCGCCTCAGGGCTTAGAAGTGCCAGCGGGTAAGCATTACAACCCCTATATGCCCGGCGACCTGTCTGGGTTTTGGAAAGGTGACAAGGACAAGGTTCCCGCCGGTGGTTTCATCGCCATGGCTCCGCCGCTGACGGCCGACAAGGTCAGTTTCGACGACGGCACCAAGTCAACGCTCGAGCAACAGGCTAAAGATGTAGTGGCGTTTCTAGACTGGGCCGCTGAACCTAAGGCCGGCGAGCGCAAGCGTACAGGCTTTGCAGTTCTGATCTACCTGGTGCTCTTCGCTGGCCTGCTCTATGCGAGCTATCGGCGGGTGTGGAAGGGCGTCAAACACTGATTGACCTCTAAGATTTTTGAAGTCCATCTGAAGGCCCCGCTGGTGATCTGGCGGGGCCTTTTGATTTGCAAGGAGTAGCCGCGTGAGTGAGTGGGTGTTGGGCGTGGTCGGTGGATCGGGCCTCTATGAGATCGAGGGCCTCAAGAACCAGCGTTGGGTCAAGATCGATACGCCTTGGGGGGATCCATCAGACGAGTTACTGATGGGCGAGTTGGACGGGGTGAAGCTGGTTTTCCTGCCGCGCCATGGCCGGGGGCATCGAATTCCGCCGTCGGGCTTGAACTTCAGAGCCAATATTGATGCGCTGAAACGGGCAGGCTGCACGGATGTTCTGTCCCTTTCGGCGGTGGGATCCTTGCGTGAGGCGCTCAATCCCGGAACCTTCGTGGTGGTGGATCAGTTCGTCGACCGCACCTTTGCCCGTACCAAGAGTTTCTTTGGCGAGGGTTTGGTGGCGCATGTCTCCATGGCTCACCCGACCTGTCCTCGTCTGTCCAGCCTCGCCGCGGATGCCGCACGGGCCGCTGGTGCGCGCGTCATCGAGGGCGGAACCTATCTGGCCATGGAAGGCCCCCAGTTCTCGACTAAGGCCGAGAGCCTCGTCTATCGGTCCTGGGGCTGTGACGTGATCGGCATGACCAACATGCCCGAGGCCAAGCTCGCCCGTGAGGCTGAGCTGCCCTATGCCTCAATTGGCATGGTCACCGACTATGACGGCTGGCATGAGGAATTCGCGCCCGTCGAGGTCGCCGATATACTTGCCGTATTGATGGACAATTCCCGCAAGGCCGCCGATGCGGTGGGCCATCTGGCCAAGGCTTTGCAAGGCCCACGTTCGGCCTCGCCTATCGACACCTGCCTCGACGGGGCAATCATCACGGCTCCTGCTATGCGTGATCCTGCCCTGATGGCTAAGCTGGATGCTGTGGCGGGTCGGGTTTTGCGGACCTAACCCCCTACCCCCGCTTCGCGGGTACTTCCCCCAGAGGAGGGAGCTTTGCCGCCCCTTGATCTTCCCCCTCTAGGGGAAGTGGCCCGAAGGGCAGTAGGGGGTCTTGTTGTCTTAATCCCGTTTTCCCCGCGAAGGCGGGGACCCAGACCTTTTCACTCAGGCGGAAAGTGGCCCACTCGCGGCGGAGAGTGTGTGGATGACCCCCTCACCCAACCTTTTCCCTCTCAAGGGGGGCGAGGGCTTAATCAGGTCTAGCCCTCTCCCTGTGGGAGAGGGTTGGGTCAGGGCCTTACTTATTTTCTTTATACAAATACCTACATCTCGCCCTTACGGCCCTGTCGCTGGAACAGTTGCCTCGTTCGCAAGAGGGCCAGATTGGCGCTGTCGGCATGGTAGCCGTTCGGCGCAACAAAGGCATGACCGGCCTCATAGAGCCAGACCGGCAGGTCCGGATGGGCCGCTTGGATCGCCTCAACATCAGCAGGCGGAATGAGCGCGTCGCTACGGCCCAGATGTAGAATGGTCGGGCACTTTGGGGTCTGGTCCAGATAGTCGATGATCTGGCCACCATAGAAGCTACTGACCGCTGCGACGCCGGTACATTGGCAGGCCGCAATCCAAGCCGCTGTACCGCCAAAGCAAAAGCCCATGACAAAGACCGGCCCTTCGAGCGCAGTTACGGCGGCTTGAATATCGGCGGCACAGTCTGCGCCCCACCCTGTCGCAGCGGCATAGGACGAGCGTTGGTCTAACCGCGCGGGGTCCATATCCTGCTGGGCAAATCCCGCCTCGAACCGACCGAGGAGGGACGGGCAGAGAACCTCATAGCCTTCCTGTGCGAACTGGTCGGCGAGGGCTCGGATATGGGGCGTGACGCCCCAGACCGCATGTAAAATCACCAACCCGCCGCGCCGGGCCTCTTCGGCGGGGGCGAGATAGGCGTCGAGCGCAAAGCCGTCAGCCTCACTGATCAGCTTGATCGGGTGCCCCACGCGGCTCAGCCTGCGCCGTTGGCCATGAACAGCGCCAAGGTCCGCTCGCGCGCCAGCTTGGCATCGGCAGGGTCACTGTCTGGGCGGCCATCATTGTTGAAGCCGTGGCCCGAGGCTTCGTAAATATAGACCGGCACCTGAGGCTGAGCTTGATTGATCGCCGCCTTGGTCTCGTCGGCCGGGATGTGCCCGTCCTTACGGCCAAAGTGACAGATCACCGGGCACTTGGGGGTCAGGCTGGCATTGGCGGCAACCTGACCACCATAATAGCTCGAGCCTGCGGCGATCCCGTCAATCCGGCCTGCGGCTTGCCAGGTCATGGCCCCACCGTAGCAGTAGCCGACCATAAAGACTGGGCCTCTATCCTTCAGAAAGTTCACGCAAGCCGTCAGATCGCCCATGGCATTGTCGAGCCCATTGGCCATGGCATGTTTGAAACCGGCCTGAAGCCCCTCTGGATCATGGGCCGCGGTAAAGCCGACCTCTTGGCGGTCGAACATCGACGGGGCCAAAGCTTCAAAGCCCAGCGCGCTCCAGCGCTCCACATCAGCCTGCACATACTCATCAAGGCCAAAGATCTCTTGGATGATGACAATCCCGCCCCGGCGCTGGCCTTGAGCCTCAGCATGAAGGGCCGTGAAGCTGAACCCATCATGGGCGCTGGTTAGGGTGATGGTCTGGCTCATGGGGTTTCCTCAGGCCGTTGTTCTGTTTCGTCTGTTTAAGAGGAAACGGCGAACCCTGTCGAGGCCCCTGAACGGCAACCCAGTCTGGTCTCCAAGGCTGGGGATGGGGGCTTGTGATCACTAAAAAGTCCCCCTCACCCAACCCTCTCCCCCAAGGGGGCGAGGGCCAAGAAACAATAAGCCGTCTCCCTCAGGGAGAAGGTTGGGTGAGGGCCTTGTTTATTTCTTAAAAAACCCCCTACCCCCGCTGCGCGGGTACTTCCCCCAGAGGGGGAAGATTTGAGACCTAAGATCTTCCCCCTCTGGGGGAAGAATTGAGACCTTAGATCTTCCCCCTCTGGGGGAAGTGGCGCGCAGCGCCGAAGGGGGGCTTGTTGTCTTTTCCCACCTCACCGCCCGCATGCCCCGCGCAGAGGGTGTGATCTCTTGTGTCCCTAAAGCCCCAGCCTTACGGCTGCCTCTTCACCAAGCGCTAAAGAACTGGTCAGGCCTGGGCTTTCAATGCCGAACATGGCGATCAGGCCTTCAATACCGTGGTCCTTGGCCGCATCTAAGCGAAAGTCGGGTTGCGCTTCGCCGGGGCCGTGGATCTTGGGTCGGATGCCGGCATAGTCGGGGGTCAGGCCCCCATCGGGAAGGCCGGGCCAGAACTTGCGCACATAGCTGTAGAAGCCCTCGGCCCGCGCCGGGTCGACACTGTAGTCCTCGGTCTCGACATAGGCCAGATCGGGGCCAAAAATGGCTTGGCCGCCAAGGTCGCGGCGATAGTGCACGCCGAGCGCTCCGGGGATGGGCGGTGGATAGACCAGCCGCTGGAACGGGGCCTTGCGCCCGGACAGGACGAAATAGACGCCCTTGCCAAAGTGCAGCTTGGGGATCTGATCGGTGGGAAAACCTTCGATCTTGGCCGCAGCCTCCTGTGCCCCCAACCCCGCGCAGGTGACCAGATAACGGCAGGTCAGGTCGGCGGCCTCTAGCCCTCCGGTCAGGACGCGAAAGCCGCCTGTGGCCAAGGGCTCGGCCTTGAGAAAGGGGGTGGCGACCACGACCGCGCCGCCCGCCGCCTCGATCTCGCCTTGCAGGGCGACCATATAGCCGTGGCTGTCAAAGACGCCGCTTTCGGGAGATTCTAGCGCCATGACCGCACGGACCTCGGGTTCCAGCGCCAAGGTCTGGATAGCCGTGAGGACCCGCATGCCCTCGACATCATTGATCCTGGCCTGTTCAAGAATGGTATCGAGACGGGGAATTTCCGCCTCTTCGGTCGCGACCACCAGCTTGCCGCACCGATCATAGGCGACATTATGCGCGTCCAAGAACGGATAGAGCAGGCGGCGGCCCTCGACGCACAGGCGCGCCTTCAGCGATCCCGTCGGATAGTAGAGCCCGGCATGGACCACTTCGGAATTGCGGGCTGAAACGCCCTGCCCGATGGCCTTTTCCTTCTCGACGACCACGACCGAAAGGCCCCGGCGCGACAGGGCATAGCCGGTAGCCAGGCCCACAGCCCCGGCCCCGATCACAACAGCGTCGAAATCAAATTCACTCATGGCGCAAACCTATCCCAGCTAGGGCCCTTTCGGTCATACGAATTGATCATGACCGAACAGGCTCAGAGCATGACCTAGACCCGGCGCAGCAGCTTTCCAATGAAACTGCGATCCTTGAGGATTTCTTTGGCCGCATTGTGGCCCGGCGCACCGGTCACCCCGCCGCCGGGATGGGCACCAGCGCCGCACATGTAGAGGCCCTTGAGCGGCCCACGATAGTCGCCATTGCCTAGGAAAGGCCGCGCCGCCCAGAGCTGATCGAGCGACATGGCCCCATGCATGATGTCGCCGCCGATCAGGCCAAATTTGCGTTCCAGATCCATGGGCGACAGGATCATCCGGCCCAGCACCGAGGCCTTGAAGTTGGGAGCATAGTCATTGACCGTGTCGATGATCAGGTCGGCGGCCGCCTCGCGCTCGTCGTCCCAGTTGCGGCCATCGGGCAGAACCGGGGCGAACTGCTGGCAGAACAGGCTGGCCACATGCTGGCCGGGAGGGGCGAGGCTGTCATCCACCGTGCTGGGGATCAGGATCTCGACGATCGGCTTCTTGGACCAGCCGAATTGGCGCGCATCCATGAAGGCCTTGTCCATATAGTCCAAGGTGGGGGCCAGAATGATGCCGCTCTGATGATGTTCGCCGACGGTCTTGCCTGGCAGGCAGGCGAAGTCGGGCAGTTCGGACAGGGCCACATTCATGCGGAAGGTGCCCGAGCCGCACTTATAGGCTGAAACCCGGCGGCGAAATTCTGGCGACAGGTCCGACGGGTCGATCAGGCGCTCATAGAGCATGCGGGGCCCGACATTGGACACGATGGAGGCACCGAACACCTCTTGCCCCGTCTCCAGCCGCACGCCGACGGCGCGGTCTCCATCGACCAGAACCTGCGCGACGGGGGCTTCCAGGCTAATCTCGACGCCCGCCTCTTCGCAGGCTTCGCGCATGGCCGTGGTGATGGCCCCCATACCGCCGACCGCATGGCCCCAAGCGCCCTTCTTGCCGTTCACTTCACCAAAGACGTGGTGCAGCAGCACATAGGCCGATCCGGGGGTATCTGGGCTAGCATAGTTGCCGACGACGGCATCGAAGCCAAAAGCGGCCTTGACCGCTTCGCTCTCGAACCAGCTATCGAGGAAGGTGCGGGCGCTCTTGGTGAAGAGGTCGAGCACGTCGCGCTGCTGTGAAAGGCCAAGGCCCGCCAGCTTACGGCCCTGACTGGCAGCCGCGATCAGGGCGGGCAGGCCGCCGGTGACATCGGGCGGGGTCTGCATGGCGAGGTCGCGCAGCACGTCGGCCACCACGTCGAGCATGTCGTAATAGTCGGGCAGGGTCTCGGCATCCTTGGCCGAGAATTTGCGGAACTCCTCTTGCGTGCGCTCCAGCCCGCCGCCGAGCTTGAGATAGCCGCCGTCTTCCTGTGGCAGGAAGTTGGAGATCGGCCGCTCGATGATGCGCAGGCCGCGCTCGGCCAGCTTCATGTCTGCAATGACCTTGGGGTTCAGCAGGCTGACTGTGTAGCTGGCCACCGAGTTGCGAAAGCCCGGGTGGAACTCTTCGGTCACAGCCGCGCCGCCCACGACCTCGCGCCGTTCTAGCACCCGGACCTTGAGGCCGCTCTTGGCCAGATAGAAGGCGCAGGTCAGGCCATTGTGGCCGCCTCCGATGATTACGGCGTCATAGGGCTTGGACATGGTGGCTCTTCTATAGGCTCAGGAAGCGGATGGGCTGGCGGGGCGGTGGCTCCAGCCGGGGGCAGGGGGCTGGTGCAGCCGTGCCTCGGGGATCAGGCCGCGCAGTTTCTGGCCAAAGCCGCGCAGGCAGACCTCGGTGTCGCTCAGCGGGCCAACGCTAAAGGTCGGCGAGGCCATACCCTGCTGGACCCGCTCGATCAGGACCGTGTCTTCGGCATTGACCTGACGATTGATGCGCCAGTTCAGATAGCGGGCCGCCTTCATTTCGCGGCGCTCGTCGGGCAGGGCATAGGCGATTTCGCGGATCAGGGTCTGGGTCGGCGAGATCGGCAGGAACTGCATGAAATCGACCTGATCGGGATAGATGTCGAAGGCGACATTCGGCCAGAGCTTGAAATAGAGCCAGAGCTTCTGATGGGCCTCGGGCAGGTGATCGACGCGCGGCAAGAGGTGCTGGTACATCCGCTCGGACGGATTGGCTGACGGCCGATCCATCAACTCGCCCCACATCCGGTCCACCCAGGGCTCGGCCTCGACGCCATAGCTGCGGCCAAACAGGCGCGTCAGGCCCGGATGGGCGACCTTGATATGCAGCCCGTCGGAATAGTTGTCGGCCACGTTCTTCCAGTTGACGGGGCGTGGGCGCAGGGTCACGCGGCCAAAGGCGCGCATCTCTTCAAAGCGATAGGGCTCGATCTGCGACAGATAGGGGGCCATCATCTCCGCCACGGTGGGGCCGCCGCCCTCTAGGCGCACAAAGATGAAGCCTTGGAAAATTTCACAATCAACGGCGGGAAGGGTCAGCTTCTCCATCTCAAGGCTGGGATAGGTCCCGCGCATGGGCACGCCCGTCAGGCGGCCATCCAGCTCATAGGACCAGGCGTGATAGGGGCAGACCAGCTTGCGCGCACAGCCGGATGGCCCGTCAACCAGACGCGAGCCGCGATGGCGACAGACATTGGCCATGGCCCGGATCTTCTGGTCCTCGCCGCGCACGACAATGAGGCTTTCGCCCAAAAAATCGAAGGTGTGATAGTCGCCGATATTGGGCACGTCGCTGATATGGCAGACCACTTGCCATGAGGGCCGCATGACCCGCTTCATTTCGACCGCGAAGAACTCAGGGTCGTTATAGAGCCATGCCGGAAGGCTCCAATCGGCGTCGCGATCGAGATCTTCATTGCGATGGGCATTGGGCATGAGCAGGTCCTTGGGAAGTCTCAGTGCGGTGCTTATCGGGGATTGGATAGAGCTTCAACGTCCATCCGATAGACCGCGTCAAAAGACCCCCTCACCCCACCCTCTCCCCCAAGGGGGCGAGGGCTTGTTCTTTCTTAGCCCTCTCCCTGTGGGAGAGGGTTGGGTGAGGGCCTTGTTTGTTTTCTTAAACAAGACCCCCTATTTCGCCAAGATCGAGATCACCGTGTGCCACTGGTCCAGTGCGCCATCAATGGCCGCGACGGGAGCGCGCTCATTTAGGCCGTGTGCGTAGTCATCGGCAGGATTCATGAACATGCCGGACAGGCCATAGCTGGGAATTCCCGCCGCGCGGAAATAGAGGCTGTCAGTGGCTCCCGGCGACATTTGCGGCACGATGGGAAGGCCGGGCGCGCGGCGGTCAATGGCGGTGCGGATCGCGCCCATCACGTCCGGGCGAAGGGGTGAGGCATCGCTTGCGGTAGGTTCGCCCAGAACGGTTATGGTCGCAGCAGGGTTTGCGATGATGGTCTGTAGGGTGGACTTTATGGTGGCAATGGAAACGCCCGGCATGATCCGGCAATTGACCGACACGGTCGCGGCTTGCGGCAGGGCATTGAGGGCATGGCCGCCGCGCAGCATGGTTGCCACGCAGGTGGTGCGCACCTGGCCGATATATTCCGGCTCAGCGGACAGAAGATCGGACGCGGCTGTGTCAGCAGGGTTATTCGCATAGGCCAGCATGGCTTGGCCGATCGGGCCGGGCGTCTTAGCTCCAGTGGCCTTGAAATAGCCGACGGTCAGCGCGTTAGGCTGGGCTGGGAACCTGTAGGCTCCGATCCGGTCGATGATCTTGGCCAGATCATAGATGGCGTTGGTCGCGCCGGGACGCGAGCTGTGGCCGCCGGGATTGGTGATGGTGATGTCAAAGTCGGCATAGGTCTTTTCACCCGCCTGCACCTGATAGACCACGGGCTTGCCCGCATCATCGAGCAGACCCCCACCGGCATCGGCATTGATGGCGAACTCGGCACCGGCCAGTTGCTTGGCCAGAGCTTGGCTGGTGAACATATCGGTCTCTTCGTCGCCAGATAGGGCCAGCACAATGTCGCGACTGGGCTTAAAGCCTTCCTGTTTCAGGCGGATCAGGGTGGAGACCAGCATCACCACGTCGAACTTCATGTCCGAGGCCCCGCGGCCATAGACATAGCCGTTTTCGACCACGGCGGTGAAGGGATCACGCACCCAGTCGGCGGCCTTGGCCTCGACCACATCCATATGGCCAGACAGGAGCATGGGCTTCTTAGAACCATTGCCGCGATAACGAGCGGTCAGGGTGGCGGTCTCACCGATCTTTTCGATGGTGACATCGGCGTCCGCAAAGCCGCCCGCGACCAGTGCCTTTTTCAAAAAGGCGGCATAGGCGGGGATCTGGCCCTGACCTTGAACCGTGCGATAGCCTATGGAGGTCTTGTACATCTCCAGCGCCGCTGCCGACTGTTTGGCATCCACCTTAATGGTCGCGGCCGCCTTGGCCGGAGCCGCAAGGGCTGTCGCGGGCACGCTGGTAAGAAGGGCGGCCAGCATGGCCCCTGCGGCCAAGGGCTTTGCGAAGTTTGTGCCGGTCATGGGCGGATCCTTGCGAGAGGGCGGCGGGTCAAGCCTGCCTGAACTTGGCCTCACCATAGCGGTGGCCGCCCCATCGTCAAAGGATTAGGGCCGCGGCCTAAAGTGCATCCACAAGAACAATTTCGGCGTCGCTATGGGCCTTAAAGGTCAGGATCGCCTCATCCGTCGCCGCCGCCCCGTCGCGAGGGTTAAGCTGTAGCCCATTGACCTCAACCGAGCCTGCCGCAACGGTCAAATAGGCATGGCGGCCAGCGCCCAGCTCATAGGTCATGGTCTCACCAGCCTTGAGGGTTGCGCCCAGAACCCGCGCTTCGGCACGGATCGGCAAGGCCCCCTCATCATCGGCAAAGCCGCTGGCCAGAGCCACGAACCGTCCAGACCGATCGGACTTTGGAAAGGGCTTGGCCCCCCATGACGGTTCGCCGCCCCTAGTCTTTGGCTCAATCCAGATCTGGAACAGGGTGGTGGTGACGTCCTCGCGGTTATATTCCGAGTGCCGCACGCCCGCGCCCGCACTCATGACCTGAACATCGCCCGCTTCGGTGCGGCCACTATTGCCCATACTGTCCTGATGGGTGATGGCCCCGCTGCGGACATAGGTAATGATTTCCATGTCCGAATGGGGGTGAGGCGCAAAGCCGGTCTGCGGCGCGATCTCGTCATCGTTCCAGACCCTGAGCGCACCCCAGCCCATACGCTTGGGATCATACCAACTGCCAAAGGAGAAATGGTGACGGGCATTGAGCCAACCATGGTTGGCATGGCCAAGACCCTCAAAGGCGCGACGCTCGATCATGGTGTGGCTCCTGTCTGATGTTCAAGCGACAGATAGGGAGGGTCGCGTATATTGCAACTGTTTGTGTGGCGAATTGCGAGAAGCAGGGCTCTCCCCGTCACCGCGTCATTGCGAGCCTAGCGAAGTACCTCCTCCGATTTCCCCGCGAAGGCGGGGACCCAGACCCTTTCACTCAGGCTGTTCGTTCGTGGTGCATCCTGGTCCTGCGGCAGGCTCAGGATGAGGATGAATTAGAGGGGATTGGATGCCCCTTCACCCAACCCTCTCCCCCTGAAGGGGGAGAGGGCTTGTCCGTTCTAGCCCTCTCACTGTGGGAGAGGGTTGGCTGAGGGCCTTGTTTGTTTTACTTTCCCCCCCGCCCGGGGAGCGGCTAAACTCAGTCCATGAGCCAGTCCGTTCCAGAGCCCGTCCTGTCCCGTTTGAAGGCCCTCGTTGGCGACGCAGGGTGGAGTCAAGATCCTGAGCGATTGGCCCCCAAGCTGATTGAGTGGCGCGGCCGGTGGCATGGCAACACACCCCTGCTACTCTTGCCGCGCACAACGCTGGAGGTCTCTCAGATCGTGACCCTGTGCGCAGAGGCGGGTGTGGCCATCACGCCTCAAGGCGGCAATACGGGCCTTGTCGGGGGTCAGATTCCCGATGGGGAGGTCCTGCTGTCGCTCGAGCGGATGAAGACGATCCGGGAGGTCGAGACCTTTGACGATGTGATCGTCGTTGAGGCAGGAGTGACCCTGACCGCAGTGCACGAGGCCGCCACCGCTAAGGGTCGGCATTTTCCGCTCAGCCTCGCCTCCGAAGGCTCCGCGACCATTGGCGGGTTGGTCTCAACCAATGCGGGCGGCACGGCGGTGCTGCGCTATGGCCCCATGCGCGATCTGGTCTTGGGTCTTGAGGCGGTCTTGCCGGATGGTCAGATCTGGAACGGGCTCAAACGGCTTCGTAAGGACAATACCGGCTATGACCTCAAGCAGTTGTTGATCGGTGCCGAAGGGACCTTGGGCATCGTCACGGCCGCCAGCCTCAAGCTCTTTCCAATCCTGCCCAGCCGGGCCACGGCCATGGTCTCGCTGAACAGTCCGCACGCAGCGATCGCGCTTTTAGCCCTCGCCAAGGAACAGACCGGAGGCGGGGTCGAGGCCTTTGAACTGATGGGCCGACGCGGCGTTGGATTTGTCCTCAAGCACATTCCGGGCATGAGAGAGCCCCTCGCCGAGGTTCATCCTTGGTACGTGTTGATCGAGACAGCGAGCGGCGAGCCGGGGGCAGCCGAATCGGCGTTGGAGCGGCTCTTGGCCCTCGCGCTCGACCAAGGCCTGATCACGGACGCGGCGATCGCTCAAGATGGGGCGCAAGCCAAGGCCTTCTGGGCGATTCGAGAAAACCAGTCGGCTGGTCAAAAGACCGAAGGGGCCGCGTGGAAGCACGATGTCTCGGTGCCGGTTTCGCAGGTGGCCGATTTCATCGATGAGGCAACAGCAGCGGTCGAGGCCTTCCAGCCGGGCTGCCGCGTGGTGGCCTTTGGCCATGTCGGCGACGGCAACGTTCACTATGATGTCTTGGTACCAGACGGCGGTGACGGTGAGGCCCACGCAGCCCTGCGCGACCAAGGCGCTCAGATCGTTCACGATATTGTCGCCCGCCGGATGGGGTCCATCTCGGCTGAGCATGGATTAGGCACCATGAAGTCGATGGAGGCTCTGCGTTATAAGGCTCCGGTCGAGGTGGCGGTTCTTAGGGCCATTCGGCTGGCCCTTGACCCCAAACGGATCATGAATCCGCGCGTTCATTTTTAGCGGATAGCGGATCGCAAGATTCAAAGCTGGTTTTGTGACGTGGTTCGCCCTATTTGCGCATTAAACTTGGCTCAATGAGACCGCCCATGCTGCTCGTTCTGTCCCCTGCAAAGTCGTTAGACTATACACCGCTCGATCAGGGTGGCGGGCCTGTGCCGCTGACCACGCCGCAACTGAAGGCCGATATTGCTGAACTGGCCAAGGTAACCGCCAAGCTGTCGCGGCAGGACCTGCGGTCGATGATGTCGATTTCCGAAAAGTTGGCTGATCTGAATTTCGAGCGGTTCAAATCCTTTGATCCGGCCTGCGAAGACGGCTTGCAGGCCGCTATGGCCTTTGATGGCGATGTCTATGACGGCCTTCAAGCCCGCACCCTCGACCGCAGCGGACTGGATTGGGCACAGGACCATCTGCGCATCCTGTCGGGTCTCTATGGGATCTTGCGGCCCCTCGATGCCCTGCAGCCCTATCGGCTTGAGATGGGGACAAGATTGAAGACCAAGCGTGGATCGACCCTCTATGACTTCTGGGGCGCCCGGCTCGCTAAGGCCTTGAACGAGGCGGCCCATAGCCATCCGGAGCAGAGCCTGATCAATCTGGCCAGTCAGGAATATTTCGGGGCTGTGGACGCTAAGGCCCTGAAACTCAAGACCATTAGCTGCGCCTTCAAGGATGAGAAGGACGGCAAGCTGCGGATCCTGGGCTTCTATGCTAAGAAGGCACGAGGCCAGATGGCGCGCTTTGCGATTGATGGCCGCATCGACCGGGCCGAGGGCCTAAAGGACTTTGCCGGCAGCGGCTACCGCTTCCAGCCGACCCTCTCCACCGCCGAGGAATGGGTCTTTACCCGCAAGCAGCCCTAAGCGGGCTCTAGCCTAATGGTTGGGCCGGGTTTATGCTGCATTGCAACATAAGCTTGGAGCTGTGATCATGGCCTATAATCTCTCATTGGCGGGGCAGGTTGCCATCGTCACCGGCTCGACGAGCGGCATTGGTCTGGCCATGGCGGATGCCTTGGCGGAGCAGGGGGCCAAGGTGGTGATCAATGGTCTGGGTGATCCCGCCGCCATTGAAGCGACCCGCGCTGCGCTTGAGGCGAGACATGGTATCGCCATCGCCTACCATCCGGCCGATATGACCAAGCCCGACCAGATCGCCGCCATGGTCGCCTTTGCCAAAGATCAGTTCGGGCGGCTGGATATATTGGTCAATAATGCTGGTATCCAGCATGTCTCGCCCATCGAAGACTTTCCCATCGACAAGTGGGATCAGATCATCGCCATCAACCTGACCAGCGTCTTCCATGCCATCCGGGCGGCTGTGCCGATCATGAAGGCGCAAGGACGCGGGCGGATCATCAATATTGCCTCGGCCCATGCGCTCGTCGCCTCACCCTTTAAAGGGGCCTATGTCGCGGCTAAACATGGCGTTCTGGGCCTAACCAAGACGGTGGCCTTGGAAGGGGCGACCTTTGGCATCACCTGCAATGCCGTCTGCCCGGGCTATGTGAAGACCCCCCTGGTCGAGGCTCAGATCGCCGATCAGGCCAAGGCGCGCGGGATAAGCGAAGAGCAGGTCATGCGCGATGTGATCCTCGCGGCCCAACCGACCAAAAAGTTCGTCCAATTTAGCGAACTGGCCGGAATGCTACTCTATCTGGCCAGCGACCTTGGCGCATCGGTCAATGGTGCGGGCCTGTCCATCGATGGCGGCTGGACGTCGCAGTAGGGGGAAGAAAACAAGGCCCTCACCCAACCCTCTTCCAAAGGGAGAGGGCTAGAACGATAAAGCCCTAGCCCCCTTCAGGGGGAGAGGGTTGGGTGAGGGGGTCATCCACGGACCTCTGCACCACGCCCCCTTGATCTTCCCTTCTGCGCCCCTGACAATGTGCCCCAAACAAACAACAAACCTTCAGGAGACGCCCCGTGAGCTACAAACCCTTTGATCTGACCGGCAAGGTCGCACTCGTGACCGGCGGCAATCGCGGCATTGGGCTTGGGATGGCCGAGGCCATGGCTCAGGCGGGCGCGGATATTGTCATCTGGGGCACCAACGCAGAGCGCAATATCGAGGCTGAAGGCAAGCTGCTGAAATATGGCGTGCGCGTCTTGGCTCAGACCGTTGATGTGTCTGACGAGCATGCGGTGGTTCAGGGGATGAACGAAGCGGTCGAGGCCATGGGTACGGTCCATTCGGTCTTTGCCAATGCCGGTGTCGGCTACCGGTCCAACTCCTTTATCGAAATGACCACAGAGACCTATCGTAAGACCTTGGCGGTCAATCTGGACGGTGTGTTCTGGACCTTCCGCGAGGCTTGCAAGCATATGGTTGCACGCGCCAAGGCCGGTGATCCTGGGGGTTCGATCGTGGGTATTGCATCGCTGGCCGCTATTTCCGGGCCTGCGCGCAATCAGGCCTATGCGGCGACCAAGGGCGGCGTCGTCTCGATGATGAAGTCCGTCGCGGTGGAACATGCTCGCTATGGCATCCGCGCCAATGCCATCCTGCCCGGCTGGATTGCCACTGACATGACGGCGGCCAATCAAGACAATCCGGTCTTCACCGAAAAGGTCATCAGCCGGGTCCCCTCGCGTCGCTGGGGTCAACCCGAGGATTTTGGCGGTATTGCGGTCTATCTGACCTCGGATGCCTCGAGCTACCATTCCGGCGACAGCTTCCTGATCGACGGGGCCTACGCGATTTTCTAGGCATGTGACGCGGGGTCAGGCTTGCGCTCTGGCGCGAGCAGGGGCTTCCTATTGGAAAGTTTGCAACAGAAAATTCCGAGAGGAAACTCCCATGGCCCTGCGTACCTCCCTTTGCGACCTGCTGGATATTGAGCACCCCATCATGCTGGCCGGGATGGGAGGGGTGTCCTATGCCGAACTGGCCGCAGCCGTCTCCAATGCGGGCGGCTATGGCGTGCTGGGCATGGCCGGAACAACGCCCGAGTTCATCGCCGAGCAGATGCAGGAGGTTCGCCGCCTGACCGACAAGCCCTTTGGCGTCGATCTGCTGGCGGCCTCGCCAGAATCTCTGACCGCATCGGTGGATGTGATCATCAAGGGCGGGGCCAGTTCCTTTATCGCGGGGCTTGGCGTGCCCATGCCGATCCTGCAGCAACTGCATGAGGCAGGCCTCAAGGTCATGGTTGTCTGCGGCGCGGTCAAACATGCCATCAAGGCCGAGCAGGCGGGGTGCGATGCGGTCATCTGTCAGGGCGGCGAAGGCGGGGGGCACACCGGTCTGGTCGGCACCTTGCCTCTGGTCGCTCAGGCCGTGGACGCGGTGAAGATCCCGGTTGTGGCCGCTGGCGGTCTCTATGATGGTCGCGGCTTGGCCGCAGCCCTGACCCTTGGTGCGCAAGGGGTCTGGATGGGCACACGTTTCATTGCCTCGGCCGAAGCTCACGCCGGACAGCTCTATAAGGACGCCGTCACATCTGCCAGTGACGAGGACACGATCCGCACCCGCTGCTATTCTGGCAAGCCCATGCGCGTGCAAAAAAACAGCTATGTCGCCGGCTGGGAAGCGCGCCCCGAAGAGATCCAAGCCTTCCCAATGCAAGCGATGATCTCGGTAAAGGCCAATGCCATGGGCGGCATTGGCGGACAGATCGAGGGTCTTGATCCTGATAAATCCTGCTTTGCCATGGGCCAGTCGGCTGGCGGTATCCACGAGGTCCTCCCCGCCGCTCAGATCGTCAAAAATATCCTCGACGAGGCTCACAAGGCGATCCGCCGGGCGGCCGATATCGACGCTGGGTAGCGGCTGTCGAATACCTAAAATACTTTAACGAGAAGCCTAGATTTCGATTGGACCTTCTATAAGCTTCACCTGGGTGGCTTTAGGAGGTCTAAAATGGGATTTATATTTCCGTTGGTGCTTGTCGTGCTGGCGATCGTTATTGCCGTCAGTACGATCAAGATCGTGCCCCAAGGGCGTGAATTTACGGTCGAGCGGCTGGGCCGGTACACAAGAACCCTAAAGCCGGGTCTTTCGATCCTTGTGCCCTTTATCGAGACGGTCGGTCGAAGGGTGAATGTCACCGAACAGGTGTTGGATGTCCCGCGCCAAGAGGTGATCACCAAAGACAATGTGACCGTGCAGGTCGACGGTATTGTTTTTATCCAAATTATGGACCCTGCTCAGGCAGCCTATCGGGTCGATAATCTGATCTATGCCATTGGTCAGTTGGCCATGACCAATCTGCGCACGGTGGTTGGCTCGATGGATCTGGACGAGGTTCTATCGCAGCGGGATGCGATCAACACTCGACTCTTGATTACGATTGATGAGGCGACCCACCCTTGGGGCGTCAAGGTCACGCGTATCGAGATCAAGGACCTTGCGCCGCCGCCTGATATCACCAACGCCATGGCACGCCAGATGAAGGCCGAACGGGAACGCCGGGCCTCGATCACAGAAGCCGAGGGCGAACGTTCAGCCGCGATTCTTCGCGCTGAAGGGGCCAAGCAGGCCGCTATCCTTGAGGCTGAGGGTCGCAGAGAAGCGGCCTATCGTGATGCCGAAGCGCGCGAGCGCGGCGCAGAGGCCGAGGCCAAGGCGACAGACTCTGTGTCCAAGGCCATTGCCCAGGGTGATGTTCGGGCGATCAACTATTTCGTCGCTCAGAAATATGTCGAGGCCTTCGGTAAGCTAGCCTCGTCGCCGAACCAGAAGACCGTGATCATTCCCGCCGATATGAGCTCTCTGGTAGGGTCCTTAGCCGGTGTGGCGGAACTGCTGACGGGTGCGAAACCTGCGAGTCCAGCACCGCGTTCTGGGTCTTCTGTTCCAACCACGGATTAGGGCGATGGCGGTTATGTCGGGTTTCGATTTCAGTCAACCGGTCTGGCTGTGGCTTGCCTTGGCAGCCTTGGTTCTGGCCATTGAGGTCGTCACGGGAACTGGCTGGCTGCTATGGCCGTCGGTTTCGGCGTTGGTGACAGGAGCCATAGCGGCCTTGCATCCGCCCTTCGGCGTGGCAGGTCAGGTCGTGGTCTTTTCGCTTTTAACCATCGCTTCGAGCCTGATGGCGCGTCGTTTCTTGCCGCAGAGCACGCCTAAGGAGCCTGATCTTAACGATCAGACGGCGCGATTGATGGGGCAGTCGGGCACGGTCGTCGATGATTTTTGCGCCGGACAGGGAAGAGTGCTCGTAGGCGGTGCCGAGTGGCCTGCAAGTTCCCTTGACGATCCGTCCCTTGTCAAAGGTACGCGCGTGTCCGTCGAAGCGGTCGTCGAAGGGGCCCGGCTAAGGGTACGCAGGGTCTAGTCGTAATTGGGCGGGACCATCGGCGGCCTTAGCGGTTCTGGTCCAGCCAGAGCCTAAGCTGTTTTAGGAAGGGCAGGGCGGCTTTGAAGTCGTCTTCCCCGATAGCCCTGCGCACCTCCTCCATGAGGGGGCGTAGGCGCTTGAGACATTGCTGGTGCTCCGCGCCGCCGCTGTTCGAGAGGCTAATCCATTTGCGACGCCCGTCATCGGGATCAGTGATGATGGCGATCAGGCCTTGAGCTTCAAGCTTTTGCAGCAGGTTCGTGACGGCACCCTTGGTGAGAGACAGGGCGGCGGCAAGCTGGGCAGGGCTCATTGGCTCGCCTTGACGCGCTAGATGGTTGAGGATCCCGAACTGGGCGGAGGACAGGCCTTGGGGCAGGGCCCGCTCGAGCCGACTGCGGGCCAATTGATCAATCAGGCTGACCTCATGGAACAGCTCAACATCGGGTCGGTCTTTGATCGGATGTGTCGCGGCCATCGGATCGCCCTAATAGTTTATATCTGAACTATTAGATGGTTTAATATTAAACGAGTCAAGCCCTTGGGCCTAACGCCCCGCCAGACTGTTCAGCATCCCTTGCCGGGCCAAGCCGTCGGCCCGTTCATTGAGGGGGTGGCCATTGTGACCCTTAACCCAACGCCAATCGACATCGTGGCGCAGGCGGGCTTCGTCGAGCCGTCGCCACAGGTCAGCGTTCTTGACCTCGCCCTTGGTTGAGGTGCGCCATCCGCGCGCCTTCCACTGGGCCAGCCACGTGGAGATGCCCGTGCGGACATACTGGCTGTCCGTATAGAGCACGATCTTGCAGGGGCGGGTCAGGGCCTCCAGCGCTTGGATGGCGCCCATCAGTTCCATGCGGTTGTTGGTGGTGTCCGGCTCGCCGCCGCACAGTTCCTTTTCGTGACCGCCATAGATCAGGATCGCGCCCCAGCCGCCCGGCCCGGGATTTCCTCGGCAGGCCCCGTCCGTATAGATCACGACCTGAAGGGTCACGCCTCGTCCCCGAACAGGATCAGGCCTTGCCCGCCAAGGGCTGCGGCCCGGTGAACCGCCAGCTTGCGCTCATATTCCAGAGGATCCTTGGGCTTGACCAAGGCCCCTTCGGGCGTCGAGCCCCAATCGTTCAATCGGGTCAGGAAGAACCGCATCGCCGCACCCCAAGCCAGAACGGGCAGGGCCAGACGTTCGGCGGTCGACAGGGGCCGGATCTGCTCATAGCCGCTTACAAGGGCTCGGCCTGCGGTGACGTTAAAGGCGCCATCAGCCTCGAAGCACCAGGCGTTCAGGCAGATGGCCAGATCATAGGCCAGCGCGTCATCACAGGCGAAATAGAAGTCGATGGCTGCGGCGAACTGGTCACCCTTGAAGAAAACATTGTCGGGGAACAGGTCGGCATGGATCGTCCCGTTCGGCAGATCGTCCGGCCAAGCCTTGGCCAGATGGGCCAGATCATCGCTGATGGTGGCGGCCAAGCCGGGCTTGAGGTCCTCAGCGGCACCGGTCAGGCCCTCGAACATCGGGGCCCAAGAGGGCTGGCCCAAGGCATTGACCCGGCGGCCGGGATAGCCTTGCGCCGCCAGATGCAGACGCGCCAGACCTTCACCCGCTCGACGGCAGTGCTTGGCCTCTGGCCGCCGAACCGACAGGCCGGGCAGGAACGCGACGATGGCCGCTGGCTTGCCGCGCACATGTTTGAGCGTGCGGCCCTGACGATCCGCCACAGGGGCGGCGCTGGGATAGTCTTGATCGGCAAGCCAGCGCATCAGGTCGAGGAAATAGGGTAATTCCTCCTCGCGCATCCGCCGCTCATAGACGGTCAAAATATAGCGGCCGGTCTCGGTCTCGAGCAGGAAGTTCGAATTTTCGACCCCTTCGGCAATGCCCTTAAAGGCCAAGGGCTTGCCAAGGTCATAGTCCGCCAGAAAGGCGTCCAGCTCTGCGTCGGTGATGTCTGTATAAACGGCCATGGCACTTGATCGGTGACGAAGGCCTCGCGGTCAAGCTTAGGCCGGATCAAAATTTTCCGACAGGATGCGCGGCAGCTTGAAGGTCACGGTTTCGCGGACGGGATCAACCTCATCAATGGTGATTTGGAACCGCTGAGACAGGGTGTCGATCAGAGCCTCCACCAACCGTTCGGGGGCCGATGCCCCCGCCGTAATGCCCACCGTTTGCACGCCCTCTAACCAAGCCCAATCAAGACTTGATGCGTCATCGATCAGTTCAGCGGCCTTGACGCCCGCCCTGAGTCCAACCTCAACCAAACGAACGGAGTTCGACGAGTTCTTTGATCCGATAACCAACAACAGATCTGCATCTTGCGCCAACCGTTTGACCGCATCTTGGCGATTGGTCGTGGCGTAGCAGATGTCTTCCTTGTGCGGCGCGGCCATCAGAGGAAAGCGCTCTTGTAAGACGGTCACGATGGCGGCGGTGTCATCGACCGAGAGGGTGGTTTGGGTGGCAAAGGCGAGTCGGGCTGGATCCTTAGGCTCGAAGGTACGGGCATCCTCGACCGTTTCGACCAGACGGACCGCACCCTCGGGCAACTGACCCATGGTCCCGATCACTTCGGGATGTCCGGCGTGGCCGATGAGAATTATTTCGCGGCCAGCCTCAAAATGACGTTCCGCCTCGACATGGACCTTGGAGACCAGCGGGCAGGTGGCGTCCAGATAGAGCATCTTGCGGTTTTGGGCGTCGGCAGGCACCGATTTGGGCACCCCGTGAGCCGAGAAGATCACTGGCCGATCTTGCGGACATTCGTCCAATTCTTCGACGAAAACCGCGCCCATAGCCCGTAAACGGTCCACAACATGGCGATTATGCACGATTTCATGCCGCACATAGACCGGCGCGCCGAACTTCTCGATCGTTCGCTCGACAATCTGGATGGCACGGTCCACCCCCGCGCAAAAGCCGCGTGGGCTGGCCAAGAGGATGCGCAAAGGCGGCTTTGATGGGGATGAAAGGTCGCTCATAGCCCCTTAATAGGCCCAGAACCTGTCGCTCGCTACCTCTGTGAGCGTCAGACAAAGTTGCGAGGTCAAAGAGAAGCCTTTATCACGCAGTAGGACCAATCGCCGTGCTTTCGCGGCGAACCTGTTTGCCTTGGATTGCCCATGCGCCAATTTTCGATTGCCACCGCCGTAGCCGTCACTGCCCTCAGTGCGATTATGGTCCTATCCGATGTCACACCAAGCCATGCTCAGGGCCGCCCCGGCGGTCGGGATGGCGGGCAGCAGGATGAGGAGAAGGACGCGGCCAAGCGTAAGAAGCGCGATGAAGAATGGGGCAATCAGCTCTCGCCCTTGCCCGGTATGCGCAATGCTGGCCCATGCCCCTATGTAAAGGTGCTCTATGACGCCTCTCGCCTGGTCGAGTTTAAGGACAACCGCGAGGCCTCAAACGCGGTGATCTATTCGGGCGAAATTCAGGGGATCTCGGCAGGCTGCAAATATCGCGGAACCGATCCGATCGAGCTGCGGATGGAGGTTCTGTTCGCCTTAGGCCGTGGTCCAGAGGCCGCGCCCCTGTCACAGTCGGCTTCCAAGGATTTTACCTATTGGGTGGCGGTGACCAATCGCAACAAGACGGTGCTGGCCAAGGAATATTTCACCGTTCCGGCCCGGTTCGCCGCAGGTGAAGATCGCGCCCTCTATACGGACAAGATTAACTCCATCGTCATTCCGCGCGCCGGTGAAGGCGTCAGCGGTGCCAATTTCGAGGTGTTGGTTGGGTTTGATGTGACGCCGCAGATGGCTGAGTTTAACCGAGACGGCAAACGCTTCCGCGTTAATGTCGCCCCGCAGAAGGCACCCTAGGCCTCTCCATGACGGATCTAAAAGGGGCCTTGAGCCAAACGGTCTCCAGCGTCTTTGAAGGGCTGGGCCTTGATGCATCATTGGGTCGGGTCGGGGTTTCTGACCGTCCAGACCTGGCTGATTTTCAGTGCAACGGCGCGCTCGCCGCCGCCAAGGCCGCGCGGCGCAATCCGCGCGATATTGCCGCCGAGGTCATAGCCGCCCTAAACGCTGATCCAAAGGCGTCTGAGCTGTTCAGTTCGGTTGAGGTTGCCGGGGCAGGCTTTGTCAATCTGCGGCTCAGCAACGGGGCCCTGACCCAGCGCGCAGCCGAGATTGTCGCTGATCCGCGTCTGGGTGCGGCCGTCAATGAGACTCCGCGCCGAATCATTATCGACTATGGCGGGCCGAACGTGGCCAAGCCGATGCATGTCGGCCATCTGCGCAGCTCGATCATTGGCGAAGCGATCAAGCGCATCTATCGGTTCTGTGGCGACACGGTCTGGGGCGATGCCCACTTCGGCGACTGGGGCTTCCAGATGGGGCTCTTGATCCTGGCCGCAGGCGACGAGGACCCGCGCTTGCGGGCGATCGGTGAGGGGGCAGCGGATGCCGATCTGAGGGCCTTGGCGGACCTCGACCTGCCGCTGCTCGACCGGCTCTATCCGATGGCGGCGGCCAAGGCCAAGGAAGATACGGACTATCGCGACCGCGCGCGCAAGGCGACCGCAGACCTGCAAGCGGGTAAAGAAGGCTACCTGACCCTGTGGCGGCGCTTTGTGGAGGTTAGCCGCGTTGCCCTTCGCCGCGAATTTGATGCGCTAGGGGTTCACTTCGACCTCTGGAACGGCGAAAGCGACGCTGATCCTTTCATTCCAGACATGGTCGCCCAATTGCGCGCTCAAGGCCTGCTGATCGAGGATCAGGGCGCCCAGATCGTCCGCGTGGCCCGTGAGGGCGACAAGCGCGAGCTTCCGCCCCTCTTGGTGATCTCCTCCGAAGGCTCGGCCATGTATGGCACGACCGACCTGGCGACCATCGTTGGTCGCCGCCGCGATCAAGACCCACATCTGATGCTCTATTGCGTCGATCAGCGTCAGGCCGATCACTTCGCGCAGGTGTTCCGCGCGGCGGAACTGGCGGGCTATGCCCCTGAAGGCGGGCTGGAACATATTGGCTTCGGCACCATGAACGGGGCCGACGGCAAGCCGTTCAAGACCCGCGCAGGCGGGGTTCTGAAACTGCATGACCTGATTGAAATGGCTCGCGACAAGGCTCGCGCGCGATTGAAGGAGGCCGGTCTGGGCGCGGAGCTCTCACCCGAAGCCTTTGAGGACACGGCCCATAAGGTGGCCATAGCTGCCCTGAAATTTGCCGATCTGCAAAACTATCGCGGCACGAGCTATGTCTTTGATCTGGATCGCTTTACCAGCTTTGAAGGCAAGACCGGTCCCTATCTGCTCTATCAGGCGGTACGGGTGAAATCTCTGCTGCGCAAGGCGGCGGATGAGGGTTCAGTCGGCGGGGCGGTGGTGATCGCGGAGCCCGCTGAACGGGATTTGGTCCTGACCTTGGACGCCTTCAATACGGCGGTGGCCGAGGCCTATGACAAGAAGGCCCCGAACTTCATTGCCGAGCACGCCTATCGTCTGGCCCAGGCCTTTTCCAAGTTCTATGCCGCCTGTCCCGTACTGGTGGCCAAGGATGCGGCGACCAAGGCCTCTCGCCTGACCCTCTCGGCGACGGCCCTGCGCCAACTTGAAATGGCTCTGGATCTTCTGGGTATCGAAACGCCCGAACGGATGTAGCCGTTAGGCGCAGTAGGCGTCGATCTCGGCAAGGTGGGCCGCGATCTCTGCGGGCGTTAAGAACGAGCCGGTGAAGCTGTTCTTGGCTAGGGTGATCAGATGCTCACGCGTCAGGCCCACCGCCTTGGCCACAGCGCTGAAGTTGGCATTCACATAGCCGCCAAAATAGGCCGGATCGTCGGAATTGATCGTCGCCTTGAGGCCAAGCTCGAGCATCTGCTTGATCGGATGCTGTGCCAGGTCGCTGACCACGCAGAGCTTGTGGTTAGACAGGGGGCAGACGGTCAAGGTCAGGCCATCGGCAACGATCCGCTGGACCAGAGCCGGGTCTTCGAGCGACCGGTTGCCGTGATCAATCCGGTCGATCTTTAAGATATTCAGCGCTTCCCAGACATAGGCCGGAGGGCCTTCCTCGCCCGCATGGGCCACGACCTTGAGCCCCTTGGCTGCGGCAGCGGCAAAGACGCGGGCAAATTTGCTCGGCGGATGGCCCTGTTCGGAACTGTCGAGCCCGACCCCGGCAATCTGGTCCAGCCAAGGCTCGGCCTCAGCAAGGGTGGCCAATGCGGCCTCTTCGGGCAGGTGTCGCAGGAAACAGAGGATCAGTTTCGAGGTCAGGCCGAACCGGCTCTTGGCCTCGGTCATGGCCGACAACAGCCCTTCCATCACCACGTCGAACCCAACGCCCCGGTCCGTATGGGTCTGGGGATCAAAGAAGATCTCGGCATGGCGCACATGGTCGGCAGCGGCCCGCACGAAATAGGCCATGGCCAGATCGTGGAAGTCGGCCTTGGTCAGCAGAACACTGGCCCCAGCATAATAGATGTCGAGAAAGTCCTGCAGATTGGAAAAATCATAGGCGGCACGCACCGCCTCAACTGACGCGAAGGGCAGGCTTAGGCCATTTCGCGCTGCCAGAGCGAACATCAGTTCCGGCTCTAGGCTCCCTTCGATGTGCAGATGCAACTCGGCCTTCGGCAGGCCAGCAATGAAAGGGTCAAGATCGGTCATGGGTATGGCCTTCACGTCGGGACGAGACGGCTACACCTGTCAAAGAATGGGCGTCTGATCCAGTGTCTCTGTATGAAAATCGCTCAGGTGCGGCACTGGCGCCAATAGTTTGTGCCATTGCGACATCGGTCTTGACTTCACACGTCACCTCGAACAGGTTCGCCCCACTCCTGCGGGAGAGGGAGGCTGAGTCGGCTTGATCGATGAGGCTTCCGCCGAAGGCGCAACCACCCCGGAAACGCTCAGGCAAAAGGACCGCAAGAGTTACGAAACGCTGGAAAGTAGTGGCCCTAGGTCGGGTCGCTCACCGAAGGAGCAAGGCGGGTTCCGCATGGGATCGCCGAAATCTCTCAGGTTTCAGGACAGCGGGGGTGCAGGCCATCGAGAGCGATCAGCGCTCTAGGCTTGTCGTCCTGTCTGCGTTTCGGAGTCCCAATGACCGATCCATCCCTCAAGCGCACAGCGCTCTATGATGCTCATCTCGCCCTTGGCGCGCGGATGGTGCCCTTTGCGGGGTATGAGATGCCTGTGCAGTACCGGGACGGCGTCCTGACCGAGCACCGCTGGACCCGCGATCAGGCGGGTCTGTTTGATGTGTCCCATATGGGCCAAGCGCGCCTGCGTGGCGTTGCGCCGCTCGCGGCCTTCGAAGAGGTGACCCCCGGAGATTTCATCGGCCTGAAGCTAGGAAAGCTGCGCTACAGCCTGCTGCTCAATCACAAGGGCGGGATCATTGATGATCTGATGGCCGGACGTCCCGATGATGATGGGCTCTATCTGGTGGTCAATGCGGGCTGCAAAGATCATGATTTCAAGCTGATAGAGAACGAACTTGCGGGACAGGTCCAGGTCGAACGCCTGAACGACCATGCTCTACTGGCCTTGCAGGGACCGGAGGCCGCCTCAGTTCTGGCCGCCCATGTTCCGGCCGCTTGCGACCTGGGCTTTATGGAAACGACGCGCCTTTCCGCCTTTGGTACCGATGTCATCATTTCTCGCTCGGGCTATACCGGCGAGGACGGGTTCGAGATCTCGCTGCCAAATGAAATCGCCGCCGAGGTCTGGGTCTTGCTGCTGGGCGATGAGCGCGTGCGGCCCATCGGTCTGGGGGCGCGTGACAGCCTGCGTCTTGAGGCGGGGCTGCCGCTCTATGGGCATGATGTTGATGGGACGGTCTCGCCCGTAGAGGCCGGCTTGACCTTTGCCGTGTCCAAGCGCCGCCGGGATGCGGGGGACTTCCCCGGCTATAGCCGCATTAAGCGCGAACTAGACGGCGATCTGGCCCGCGTTCGCGTTGGTCTGCGTGTCCTTGAGGGAGCCCCCGCCCGCGAGGGGGCCGAGATTACAGACGCCAGCGGCGCGGTGGTCGGCAAGGTCACCAGCGGCGGCTTTTCACCCACCCTGTCCACCGCCATCGCCA
>JBEGNZ010000014.1:0-74487 GCA_041182245.1 Pseudomonadota bacterium
GATCTGATAGGTGCCGACATTAGAGCCTTGGGTCGCGGCAGTGGACAGGGCCAGACCCGAAACGACGCTGCTCGTATCGCCATTGCGATAGCCGCTGATCGAGGCGGTCAAGGCGGGATTGGCCAAGCCATATTCGCGGCTCTTTTCGTCGGCCTTTACCGTCAATCTCGCCTTGGTGATGCTCAAGGTCCCCGGCAAGTAGCTGAAATCATAGTTCAGGGCCGAGGCTCCGGAGGCGGTGATCTGATAGGTGCCGACATTAGAGCCTTGGGTCGCGGTGGTGGACAGGGCCAGATCCGACACGACGCTGCTGGTATCGCCATTGCGATAGCCGCTGATCGAGGCAGTGAGGCTTGGGTTGGCCAAGCCATATTCCCGGCTCTTATCATCGGCGCGCACCGTCAACTGCGCTTTGGTGATGGTCAGGACACCGGGAACGAAACTAAAATCGTAATAGTAATTCAAGGCCGCCAGCGTGCCACGAGCTATGGCAATCTCATAGGCCCCGACATTCGAAGTGGAACTGGCCAAGGTGCTCAAGACCGGCGCGCCTGAAAAGGCCATTGCCGCCGTGTCCGTGCCATAGAGGCCTGAAAAACGATAGGCCCCGCTTAGGCTCGGAACCGCAGACCCATAGGTCATGGTCTGATCATTGGCTTTAAACACAAGAGTTTGAGTGGGAATGGCGGCATTGATGGTCAAGGTTCCGGGAAGGAAGGTAAAGTCATAGTTCGTCGCTGTGGCCCCGGACGCTGTGATGGCATAGGTCCCCGAGCCGGAGGTGCGCGTTGCCGATGTTGACAGGTTTAAGCCCGAAATGACCGCCGATGTGTCCCCGTTCAAATAGCCACTGATCGAGGCCGTAAGGGGGGGATTGTTGAGATTATAGTCCCTGCGCTTATCGTCCGCCCGAACCGTCAACATGGCCTTGGTTATGGTGAAGGTCGCAGGCACGAAGTTGAAGCTGTAGTAACTTTTTAAATTCGCCAGGGTGCCTCGTGCGATGGTGATCGCGTAGGCGCCGACATTGGCGATGGATGAGGCCGTGGTGTTGAGTGTGGGTTCACCCGTAAAGGCGGCACGATCACTTCCGAACAGGCGCCCTGAACTTGTGTAGGTCAACCGCGGCAACGAGGAGCCATAGGTCATGGTCTGATGGTCGGCGGTAAAGGTGAAAACCTCAAAAGGAGAGATATTCAGCCGCGCTGCCGTGATCCGACTGAAATTCGTCCCCATTCCGACAAGGTCGCCATAGCCCGAATAGGTCTTACCCGTACCGAGGCGCAGATCGAGATTGACGGTTCCGCTTCCCGCATTGATCGAACCGTTGGCACCAAAGGTAATGCTGGCATCACCCGCTTGCCGCTGAGAATCGACCACGCCATTGGCCAGCAGATCGTTGGCGATCAAGGTGACACTGCCATTGTCACTATAGATCGGCTGATTGATCGTAATCGACCGCCCCGCCTGCAGGGTCAGGTCTCCGCCGTTGCCCCTGGGATTATCGACCGTCAGGGCCGAGTTGACGGTAATGTCATTGCTGGCCTGAAGCACGAGCCGCGTGCCTGTATCCAGCACCCGCTTGATTGCTGCCGTCGACAGGGTGACATCTTGGCTCTGCGCCCGATCATAGGTCAGGGCGTTAAGGTTGGTCAGGCCCACATAGACCCGTCCCGACCCACCATCAGTACTGGACGAAGCGATGAAGGCGTCACTGTTTAAATATACGGGATTGAGCATCGTTGAACTGGATTGCCCAACCAACGAATTTTCTTTAGAAACCAATCCTGTAACGCGCGATGAGAGGTCCAACAAGGTAAGAGCACCGGCATCGACGGTTGTCTCGTCGTCCCAATAGCGACTGATGACGAGCAGTTGATTGTCGTTGAGCCTAAGCACACCCCCGCTTCCGACAAGATCCCCACGCGTTGAACCAATGACGGAATTGTTAGGGCTGACCCGTCCAACCGTACCCGTTGCACCGTCTCCCCAAGTCACAGCACCCTCTTGGGAGCCAGCGCTCAGACCAAATTGGCTACTCAAAACAACATAATTACCGTTGTTCAAACCATGTACGCCATTGAATCCAATTTTTTGGCCTGCACCGGTCCCAATCAAAGAATTAGATTCGCTGATCAGTCCCGAAACACCGGAAGTACCACTTCCCCAAGTGACGGCACCGGCATCCGCAATAGCGCCGTTGTCCCATAGGTGAGAAATGACGACATAATTTCCATTGGTGAGTAATGAGGCTGCGAAGGAGCCGACCATGTCTCCTGTTTGTGAGCCGACCAAAGAGTTGATGGAACTGACTGCGCCCACAACGCCAGAGGTACCGCTCCCCCACGTTACAGCACCAGCCTCAGTGGCCCTGCCGTTGTTCCAATAGGAAGACCGAACGAGATAGTTACCGGAACTTAAGGCCTGCACGCCTTCAGACCCAACCTTATCGTTGGAAGAAGTGCCCACAAGGGAATTTGTCGGGCTTACAATACCGCTCGTTGTCGTCGTCCCACTTGCCCATGTCACCGCGCCGGCATTGGACGCACTTCCGTTCTTCCAACTGGGACTCATTACGACATAGTTGCCGTTGGTTAGCGCTGAGACGCCGCCACTTCCGATGAGATCGTCATTGCCACCAACCAGTGAATTTGACGCTGAAACCAAGCCGGACGTGGGGCCAGATCCGTCTGCCCAAGTCACAGCGCCAGAATTGTTCGGCCCCCAACTTGGGCTAAGGATCACGTAATTTCCATTGCTTAAGGCAACAACAGCGCCAACTCCCGTATAACTTATGTTCGTCCCAACCATATCATTGTTCGTACTTCCGACTAAAGAATTAGAAGCACTTACAAATCCCGACGTCCCAACCCGTCCGTTTCCCCAAGTTATTGCCCCAAAATCAATATCTGTTACTGAAGGCTCCCATCTATTACTGTTCACTACGTAGTTACCATTGGTAAGAGCTGTTATTCCACCCACACCCACATAGTTAAATTTATTGCTGCCAACCAAAGAATTGGACGCGCTGACAGCGCCAACTACACCTCTATTGCCGTCTCCCCATGTGACAGCACCGTTATTGGCACCTCCCACAGGCTCCCAGTTGGGACTGGAGACGACGTAATTTTTATTCGTCAAAAGCTTAACACCGCCGAGACCAACCTCATTATTGGATCGGGTTCCAACGAGTGAATTGGTATCGTTGATTCCGCCGGTCAGTCGTGGGCCAGCGGTGCTGCCATTGGCCCAACTGACGGCCCCGGCATCGGTTGCTGCTCCATTATCCCAAGACTGACTAACGACTACATAGTTTCCGTCACCGACCTCATGGACGCCGCCTTGCCCAACCTTGTCGTTGGCGGTGCTACCAACCAGGGAATTGCCGCTCGAAACAGCGCCCTTAACACCCAATCGGCCGTCACCCCAGGTAACGGCACCCGCATAGGTTAGGGCTCCACTATTCCAAAAGGGCGAGGCCACTACATAGTTGCCATTGGTGAGGGAAATGACGCCGCCACTCCCGACTTGGTCATAGGCAGTCGAACCTACAAGCGAATTGGCAGAGGAAACGATACCCGAAACACCAAGGTCCGCATCCCCCCAGGTCACGGCACCGGCACGAACCGCTGCACCGTTGTGCCAATCGATACTGGACACGACGAAGTTGTTGGAATTCAGTAAATAGATCCCATCGCCCCCGATCCCGTCATCATTTGACCCGCCATAGAGCGTACTGATCAAAGCGCCCGTCTTGACGTTGTAGACATAGACAGCCCCTGCGTTGGTGGCTCCAAAGTCATCGCCGGTAGAGGTAACGATCACATTGCCATTAACGAGATCGACTACATTCGCCCCAAACAGGTTTCCCGCATTGGGATTGGGATCGATCAGTTGATATTGCGGGAAGGTGGCATTGGCATCGTCGATGGTGAGGTTGCGTGGATCGAGCAATAATCGTCCCGCCGCCCCCTTGATCGCCGAGGCATCGGCAAAGCCGCCATAGATCAGATCACCCTTAGACGAGAGTTCGATCAGGCCACCATGACCGCCCATGCGTCCGCCCTTGGCGAGGACGCTGCCCCAGGCGCGGGTTCGGCTATTGGACCAAACATCGATCGTGCCGCCATGTCCGGCAATGAGGGACGAGGCCTCAAGCTTCGTATCGGGTGACAGCTCAGCCGTTCGGGCGCTGATGATTGGCGCACCTGCCTCATCCAAGCTGTGACCGATCCGGATTGTGCCGCCATTGGAAACACCGTCGGCATTGAGCTTGGCAGCCACCAGATTGATGTCGCCTCCGAGGACCGAAATATTCCCCCCCTGCCCCCAAAGGCCGGTGGCCAAGAGCTTGCCTGAGGAGAACAGCGACTGGCCCTCGCCCGTGCCGGACGAGAGGGCGATCTGCCCGCCCGCCTTACCGCTGGCATCGATAAGCGACGCTGTGGTTGCGATTAATCGCGATTGGGCCGCGACCGTGATCTGCCCGCCGACGCCCTGTTCGCCTCGGGCGCTGATCTGACCGAAATGGGCCAAGCGATCCGCCGAAACCGAGATAGTCCCGCCCCTTTGTGCACCATTGGCCTGAAGGTCACCGCCGATACTGCCGACCCCGCCGCTGTTCAGGGACAGGCTTCCACCCTGCTTTGCCCCATTGGCGGTTATCTTTCCGGTCAGGCTCAAAGCCCCGCCGGTCTGTAGCGATGCCGTCCCGCCCTGCAGGGTCCCGTTCAGATCGACCGCACCGCCAATCTCCGCAGAGTTGGCGTGTAGGTTGAAACTGCCTCCCTGCCCCGTGCCCGAAAGATTTAGGTTTGCACTCTGGTCTAGCTGTACCTTGCCGTTCGCCTCGATGTTCAGGGATGAGGCCGTCAAGGTCACCGTGCCATCCGCGTTCTGAACCACCCCGGCGGCCCGGCGCTGATCGCCGATGCGCACGGCGTCATTGACCACCTCGCGCGCCGCCTTGGCGGACAGATAGACTGAGCCCCCGCGCGCATCGATGATGCCGCGATTGTCCACCAGCGCGCCTGTGGTTTGGCCCGACTCATCGCTCTTGGACTGGCTAACCGCCTCGCCCAACTGGAACCGGATCAGATTATCTCCGGCCATATCCAGCGTGAAGGTCTGGGCCCCTCCAATCAATACCGTGCCCAAATGGGCCTGAATGGTCCCGCTGTTAGAGACCTGAGGCGCGACAAAGGCTGCCAGACCCGCATCCTTGATGGTTAAGTTACCCTCATTGACAATCTGGGCATCGGCCTTGCCCTTGGAGTCAAAGCTATAACGGCTGTTCATGAAGTTCTGGTTGGTAATGTCGGCCGTCGAGACCAAGAGGCCTGCGACATCAACCTTGGCCTCCTTACCAAAGACCATGCCGTTCGGATTGACGAAGAATAACTGGCCATTGGCTTCAAGCCGCCCAAGGATTGACGAGACTTCAGAGCCGGTAATGCGGTTCAAGGCTATGGCGCTAGCTGAGGGCTGAACGAACTGGGCTGCCCCATCCTTGGCCACGCCAAAGGACCGCCAGTCGATGATCATCTTTTGAGAGACCTGGTTGACGGTCACAGACGACGTGCCCTGACCTGTGATGGTTCCAGTTCCGGCCACGACCGTGCCACCTGAAGCGCTAGGAACCGCCTGGGCTTGCGCCTGCGCCGTCATCAAGGTCAAGAGCGCCGTGCCACACAAGAGCAGGTCTCGCCATTGGGCAGCGGGCCGAGTGGCTGAATTGTGCATCAACGATCTCCGTCTCAATGTTTGTAACCAAGGGTGAAGAACCAGCGCCCGTCGCGCGGCATGGCTGGTGCGGGGTTTTCTTGCGGGCGGGCATATTGGATATCGAAGCTCAAGCCAGCGGGGCCGGTCAGGCGAAGGCCTGCTCCGGCGGATGTGGCGATAGCCTCGCGAACCTCGCCCGTTTCCAGAGGCCCGTTCTGGCCGACACGGGCACCATCGACGAAAATGTAGGGGGTGAATGTGAATGCCGAAGCCCAAAAGGGCTTTGAAAGCTCTAGCGAGGCCTTTAGGCAGCTATCGCCACCCAACAGACCCGTATCGAAGCCGCGCCCATAGGTCGGTCCACCAAAAGAACATTCCGCACTGGCCCAGAGACTATGACCACGCGTGACCACCTGCCCGGCAAGATCGAGGGTCAAACCTAAGCCCAACAAAGGCTGATAGCGATAGAGCCGCGCGGTGAGATAGGAGGCTTCAGCCGAACCGTAAGAGCGACTGCGAAGAGGATTGTCGCTGTCGGTCGCCTCAAGACCGGTTAGGCCATTGACTTGAGACAGTTCAAGCAGTGACGTGGCACCAGAGCGGTCGGCCCAGTCGTAGCTAAAGCCTGCCTCAACCGAGCGAATCCGATCCTTAATCAGCGTGGCACCAAAGAGGTCGCTGGAACTGTCCAGCGCCTCAAGATCGAGATTGAGATAGAGGCTTCGCGTCCGTGTGCGATAGACTGCTATCTGCGCGCCCAACCTGGCGGTTCGCTCCACCCCCTCAAACTCTAGCGCCTTCAGGAGCCCATTCGCGGCCTGGGTCGTGGCCTCGGACAGGTTGAGATGGACCCGCGACAGACTGTTCCCAATCGGCGCGCTATAGCCAATGGCGCGGTAATCATAGGCCCCATCGATCCGGCTACGCCGATAGGACAGGTCCAAGCGGTCACCGATCAGGGCCAAAGAATTGGCTGCCAGGGCTACTGTCGCTTGCTTAGCCCCAAAGTCTGGCCTCAGTCGATCATCGGCCGAGGCCTCGACCTCTAGCCCTTGCGTCTCAATAACCACCAACAGGTCCGCCGCACCTTCCACCGTTTTAGACGGACGGATAATGAAGGAGGGGGAAATGCCACCTAGATCATCAATTCCGACGATGGAGCGCTCAAGGTCGTAGGTCCGAACTGGACCGGATTGAGCAACGGTCCTTAAGCGCTTCCGTAGGGTTTCGGCTATGCGGGCCGCTCGAGATATCGAGAGCTTGCTCTTAAACTCGACAGAGATTTGATCGATCCGTCCCTCAATGACGTTAAGACGAACGACTCCATCGACAACCGTTTGAGCAGGCACAAGGGCGACTGCCAGCGCATAGCCGCGCTCGGCATAGAGAGCTGAAATCCGATCCGCTAGACCCATTAGCTCCGACAATCTTACCGATCGGCCAGCCAATGGCGCGCTCAGGGCAGCCTGTTCCGCTGGGCTAAGACCCGATGAGCCATCGATCTGGATGCGTTCTACGAAAAATGACGGATCATCCGTTGGCGCTTCAGGGGCGGGGCGTTCAATCTTAAAAGGAGCTCGAATTCGGCTACGCGGGAGGGGTGGCCTTTGGCCCTCTGAGCCCACCGCATGGACAGGCGGTAAGGGAAAGGTTTGACCATGGGCGCGGTTGTTCAGCCCTAAGGTCAATAGGATGATTACGCCCCAGATCGATAGTCCCGTCACTATTGAGGTCACACGCAGCGCTCAAAGATGAAACAATATGCTATTTCTAATAGTAAAATATAAAAAGCCATTTAAGAAGAAGGCGATGGGATCATTTTAGTCAGGCCATGATAAAAATGTCTCTAAATCAATAGTTTAAACTATAACACCACTCCCGGCAGACAGGCCTGAGTGCGGAAATCCACACAGGTTTGCCAGATTGGCTCTTGCCGGTTGTTGCAAAAACAGCGTTTCATCAGTTCATTACAAACCCTTGAGAAAGATCCCAAAGATGAAGAAGATGATCCTAGCGGGCCTAGCGGGTCTATCTGTCGCATTGGCAAGCAGCGCTGCAATTGCCGCAGACAAGCTAACGGTCGACGCCACGCCAATCGCTGAACTCGCGGACAAGCCTGAGACAAAAGCCATTTTGGACAAAGATCTTCCGGGCCTGACCACTCACCCTGCGTTCGATCAATTTAAGGGCATGACGCTAAAAGCCCTTCAACCTATGAGCGGTGGGGTCGTCACTGACGAACAGTTGGCTGCGGTTCAGGCTGGTTTGGATGCCTTGGCCGTCAAGGATACGCCCTCGCGCTAAGCCCTATCGTCGATCAGTTACCGACCTATCAATCTGGCATGGCCCTCATCTCGTTGAATCGGGGTGGGGGCCTTGTCACATTTACAGCGGCCCACGGGACCCGGTTGCCATTTTGTCAATCTGTTAGGTTTGATGCGAAATCCGTAATATATAATACTAATAAACTGCGTGGCACGACCGAGGCGGACGATCATGGAAAACACAACCAATCAAGCCATCCTCAAAAAGTTTGAGATTGAACAGAGCGACATCGAACGAATCCGGGCTGTGGGCCCCGCCCTACTCGCCCAGATCGATGACCATTTGGGTCTGTTTTATGAATGGATGTCGAACCACGAAGAGTACCAAGTCTTTTTTGCCAATAGCCCAGAACGCTTGAGCCGCGTAAGAACCATGCAATCAGCCTATTGGCGCACCTTCTTCGAAGCGGAGCTCAACAGTGCTTGGTTCGCGGAACGTCGTCACGTTGGCGCGGTCCACGCCCATATAGACCTTCCCAATGACATCTATTTCGCTGGCGTTTCCTTTTCGGCCAAAGCGATTGTCCAGCGCCTTAAGACCATGGGCAAGGCCGTCAAGGATCTGGATGCGACGGTCGATTCGATCACAAAGCTTGTGTTTTTGGACGCCTTTGTCGTCATCGACGAAATTGCGCGTATCAACAGAGAAAAGATTGCGGCCGGTAGCAAGGCCCTGCTCGAGATGTCGACGCCCGTGACCCCAATTTGGGAAGGCATCCTTCTCTTGCCCCTTTTGGGCATTATCGATTCCGAACGTACCCGTGACATCATGACCAAGACCCTCACCAAGATTGGCGAGACACGCGCAAAGGTCTTTGTTCTGGATATCAGTGGCGTCAGCGCCATGGACACAGCGGTCGCCAACCAACTGATCAAGATCACCAAGGCAACCCAATTTATGGGCTGCGAAACCATCATTTCGGGGGTTTCTCCAACCATCGCCCAGACCCTGGTCGAGCTCGGCGTCAACATTGGAGACGTTCGGACCACAGCAACCCTGCGGGACTCCTTTGAGTTGGCCCTTCGCGCGGCGGGCATAGGCCTCCAAACCATTGGGACCTAGGCCCACCTGATCCATTGACGAGACTAAGAAAGACCCAGGTCATATGTCCGACCTTGATCTAAAAGGCAGTGCCTCTAGAAGCGTAACCTCCACGAGGATCAGCGATTGCTTGATCGTGACCGTGCCAGACGATCTGGGCGGCTCACAGATGGATGCCCTTCGCGACGCGGCCCTGCAGGCCATTCATGGAGTGGCAACGCGCGCCGTGATTTTTGAACTGAGCGGCCTTCGGTTCCTCGATAGCGAGGAATTTAACGGCTTAAAAGCCATTGCCCAAATGACGCAAAGACTGGGGTCGACTTCGATTTTTGTTGGCTTGCACCCGGGTATCGTCGCGCATCTCGTCCAAGCCGATGCGGAATTGGGCGATATAAAAGCGGAGATTGGTTTAAGCGAAGCCCTTCGGTCCCTATCGGTCGGGCTAGCCTAGCCATGCCCATCGGCACCATTCGAAGCTTTTCCTATACCGTTCGTGACTACACCGATCTGCGCATCGCGGTGAGCAATATTCCAAAACTGCCCTTCGTCGCCCACGCCTCCGAATTAGAGCGGTCAATGATCGGCACGATTGTCTCCGAGCTCGGCTCCAACATCATTAAATATGCGACCTATGGCACCATCATTGCGAGCCTGTACGACGAGGGCGGGCATCAAGGGATCGAAATCTTAGCTTCAGATGATGGGCCTGGAATTAAGAACCTAGACCTTGCGCTCTGCGATAATTTTTCCACTGGCCAGACCCTCGGGTTGGGCTTGCCGGGCGTTAAACGGATGGCCGATCGATTTCATATTCAATCGACGACTTCCACCGGAACCCTGGTTAGCGCCATCAAGATGTTTAAATCATCAGCGCCAAAAGCAAAAATCCTTATGGATAGCGCTCGAGCTTTCGAAGGTCCGCTGCAGCCCTCTTCCCAACGTTATGAGGTTGGCACCCATTATCGACCAATGGTTGGCCAGATAAATAGCGGTGATCTCGTTTTTATGGCGGAATCCGAGAGCCAGTCTCTGATCGTTATTATTGATGTGACGGGTCATGGAGATGATGCCCACGCGAGCGCCAAAATGATCCGATCCATCATTGAGACCAACAGCGCCTTACCGCCAAAGATACTGATGACCCTGCTCCACACCAAACTTCAAGGCACACTCGGTGCCGCCATCGGCATCATGAAAATCGACAAACACTCCAACAGTTTTAGCTATCTAGCGGTCGGAAACACAGGTGCAAGCCGAGTTAAAGGCAAGAAGTGGCGCGGCATTTCGAAGGACGGCGTTCTAGGTCTGCGCTTACCGACCCTCCTAGAGCAAACTGAGTTTCTCGAACCCGGAGACGTCATCTTTCTTTGGACCGACGGCATGCCGGAATCGACAACGCCCCAGTTTCTTCAACGCAACATCCACGAAGCTGCCCAACCCCTCGCCCATCGCCTCGTTTCAACCATGGGGCGGGATCATGACGATGCCGGATGTGCCATCCTGAAGTGGTTCGCCTGATGCAGCTTGCCAACTTAAAAATTAATAATCCAGACGCTGTCTATGCCGGTCGCCGCAAGGTCTATGATTTTGCCATAATGCTCAGCAATGACGCCGTACTCTCGGCTCAAATCGCCGGTGAATTTTCTGAACTTGCGAAACTCCTGTCAAACTATGGTGATCGCGCCAGGGCTGCCGTCTCCTTGACCATGCGCAGCGGCCGCCCGCTGATTGAAATTGAGTATTACGTAAAAAGTACGCCTCAGAAGCAAGGTTCCGCTTCAAGCGCGCAACCTTACCGTGCCCGGCGCGAATATCAGATCCAAACTGCTGCACCGACCGAGAGCCAGATCGAGCGTTTTCGTTCAATATTGAACGAAAAGAGCCGCGAGGAACTGTTCCGCGATATTCATGAAATCAATGACGAACTGCGTGACGCGACAGCCGAGGCCTTGTCCGCCGCGCAGATGAAGGCAGATTTCCTAGCCAATATGAGCCACGAAATTCGCACGCCGATGAATGCGATCGTGGGAATGACTCATCTGGCGCTGAGCACGGACCTTTCGCCCAAACAGCGAGGCTACATTCAACGGATCCAACAGTCTTCTAAGCATCTGATGACGCTCATCGAAGATATTTTGGATTTCTCAAAAATCGAATCTGGAAAAATGACCATCGAAGAGGTCGAGTTCCAAATCGAGACAATTATTCATAATCTCATCACCATTAATGCCGAGAACCTCGAGCGAAAAAATATCGAGTTTACGTTTAAAATCGACCCGAACGTCCCGAAAAATCTAAAAGGCGATCCGTTTAGGCTGAGCCAGATTTTGATCAACTTCGTCGGTAATGCGATCAAGTTTAGCGACCAAGGCGAGGTTGGCGTGCATGTCGAGATGGAAGATGAAGGGCCGGACGAAATTCTGCTGAAATTCACCGTTAGCGACACAGGCATTGGTATTAGCCCTGAGCAGCAAGCCAAGCTTTTCCAAAGCTTCCAGCAAGCCGACACCTCGACCACACGCAAATATGGCGGAACCGGTCTGGGTTTGGCGATCAGCAAAAGTCTCGCTGAGTTAATGGGCGGCGAGGTTGGCCTTTCCAGTGAACTGGGTAAGGGTTCTAAGTTCTGGTTCAGTGCAAGACTGAAACACAGCGAGGAAGTGCAGCAGGCGGCGGTTCAAATGGACCTGTCGACCATAAAGGCCTTTGTCGTCGACGACCACGACCGTGCCCGTCAGATCATGGTCGAAATCCTGACCGCGATGGGCGTGACCTGTATACCGCTCATATCAGGCTTTGCCTGCCTGTCCGAACTGCAAGCCGCTATCAATGCCCACGATGAGCCTGATATTGTTTTCATCGACTGGAAGATGCCCGGTCTTGACGGTATGGAAACCGCCAAAGCCATTCGGCAAATGCCGTTTGTCGTGCAGCCAAAACTGGTTCTGGCCACCGCCCTCGGCCGCGAGGATATCCGAAATAATGAAGGGCACCTTCTGTTTGACGAGGCGATCGTTAAGCCGGTTCATGGCTCGAATCTTTTAGACGCCCTAGCCAACACTCTTTTTGCGAACCCCAACCCGAAAAAAGCGATGGGACGCAAGTCCAAATCGGACAAGACCTCGAAGCTGTCAGAGGTCGAGATCAAGGCCTTCACCAACCGCTTTAAACACGCACGCATTCTCTTGGTCGAAGATAATGAGATCAATCGCGACGTTGCGGTCGGGCTATTTCAAGAGCGGAACATTGCCATCGAACTGGCCGAAAATGGGCTTGAGGCGCTCTTTAGGGTGCAGGCAGAGCCATGGGACCTGGTCTTCATGGATATGCACATGCCAATTATGGATGGTCTCGAAGCCACCCTTGAGATCCGAAAACTTCCCGAGCTGGCCAACCTACCCATTGTGGCCCTCACTGCAAACGCCATGGCCAAGGATCGGGAACGGTGCGCCGAGGTCGGCATGAACGACTATGTGACCAAACCCATCAACCCCAATGAGCTGTGGCGGGTGCTGGAACAGTGGGTCACACCCAATGACAGCGTCGTCGAGCTGGCCGAAGAGCCAGCGCAGGAGGTTCTGGCGATCAAAGCGCCGACCTTACCAACCGTTGAAGGTATCAATCGGGTAAAGGCGCTGCAAAATACCAACGGCAATGAAAATCTAGCGCTTTCAATCCTCACCAAGTTTGCAGACCGAAGCGCGCGTTTCACAGCGGAATATGAAGCGGCTCAAAGCTCTGAAACCCCTAAGGATAGGGAACGTATTGCCCATAGCCTGAAGGGCACGGCTGGGAGCGTTGGGGCAGATGATATCGCGTCCATGGCCGGAGACCTTGAGAGCCTGCTCCGTCAGGGTGAAGACAGTGCCCTGATTGACCGTCAATATTCCACACTCTGTTCGGCCCTTGGATCACTGCTAATTCAATTGAACATCGCTTTGGGAACGGCGAGCGACACGGCGTCTGCGCCTGCAGACCTGCCGGCTGATTTTGACGTTCAAATTGACCAGATGACCCGTCTGCTCAAATCAGACGACATCGGCGCAAATCGCCTCTTCAAGGACTTTGAACCCCAGTTCAAAACATTTTTATCCGAGCAGTTTGACGAATTTTCTAACAATATCAATGACTACGACTACCCCGCAGCATACACTATTCTGAAGACTAAAGGCCAAGCATGATCACGCCCAACCTGAACCAGAGCACCATCCTCTGCGTCGACGATTCTCCGGAGAA
Organism: Pseudomonadota bacterium; assembly: GCA_041182245.1. Classification (GTDB taxonomy): domain Bacteria; phylum Pseudomonadota; class Alphaproteobacteria; order Caulobacterales; family Caulobacteraceae; genus CAISGS01. The sequence continues at coordinate 13,327 of JBEGNZ010000014.1, forward strand.
CCTTGAGCTGCTCGGCGAACTGCTGGGTACAGACTACAAGATCAAGGTTGCGCCCAACGGCCAGAGGGCCTTGAAAATTCTGGAAGGTGACCCCCTCCCCGACCTGATCCTGCTCGACGTCATGATGCCTGGAATCAGCGGCTGGGAGGTCTGCGAGGTCCTCAAGAACAGTTCGCGGTTGAAGCATATTCCGGTGATCTTCTTGACCGGTAAGACCGACAAGATGGACGAGCAGGAAGGGCTTGAACGCGGCGCAGTCGACTATATCACCAAGCCTATCAGTCCAGCGATCCTGAGAGTCCGCGTCGCCACCCACATCAAGCTCAAGCTAGCGAATGACTTCCTTCGGGACAACAACACCTTCCTGAGCCAAGAGGTGGCACGGCGCACTGAAGAAGCCACACGGCTGCAAGATGTGACCATCTCAGCCATGGCCTCCTTGGCCGAGACCCGAGACAACGAGACTGGCAACCATATTCGCCGCACCCAACTCTATGTCGGTGCTTTGGCTGAACAGCTAAGACGCCACCCCCGCTTCGCGGCCTATCTGACGGAAAACCAGATTCATACGCTCGTTCAGTCGGCCCCGCTGCACGATATTGGTAAGGTCGGCATTCCCGACGCCATCCTGCTTAAGCCGGGCAAGCTGACCGTCGAAGAGTTCGAGATCATGAAGACCCACACCACCATTGGCTATAATGCCTTGGTGCAGGCCGAAACCCTACTGCCCACACAAGACTCGTTCCTACAATGCGCCAAGGAAATTGCCCTCTCGCACCAAGAAAAGTGGGACGGCTCTGGCTATCCCCAAGGGCTAAAGGGCGATGATATCCCCATATCCGCCCGCCTCATGGCCGTCGCCGACGTCTATGACGCCCTGATCAGTCGGCGATACTATAAGGACGGCATGGCGCACGAGGTCGCGGTCGACATCATCACCAAGGGGGCTGGCCAGCATTTTGACCCAGACGTCGCCGCCGCCTTCCTGGAGATCCAGCCCAAGATCAAACAGATCGCGGACAGCTTGGCCGACGCCTAGGCTTGCCTCTATCGACCTGTGAAATTGGGTTTACGCTTTTCAAAGAAGGCTTTACGGGCCTCTTTTCCGTCATCACTTCCAAAGGCCATGCGGATATTGGTCAGTTCGTAGCGAAGCTGCTGCTCCAGATCCAAGGTCTCGAGCGACTTGGTCATACCGCGCTTGAGCAGACGCAGGGTAATGGGCGACCATTGGCACAGCGCTTCGCAATATTCCGCGAGCCGCTCGGTAAACCGATCCGCGTCTACGGCTTCACCAGCCATGCCGAGAGCAACCGCCTCATCACCCATGACCGTTCGGTTCTCCATCATGAACCGCAAGGCCGGCTCATAGCCCATCGCCTGAGGCAAGGTGATGGTCAAACCCGCATCCGGTGAGCCGCCAATGCGCGTATAGCCTGCCATCAGCCGGGCGCTGCGGCTGATCAATCGAACATCGGTGGCCATGGCGAGGCCCAGCCCTGCCCCAACCGCCACGCCATTAATCCCACCGACAATAGGTTTGTCGCAGCGCTTTCGCATCGACAACAAGAACTGACCCACCCAATGGATATCATCCAGCTGGGCCGATTGGGCCGTCAGGGGCGAAAACTTCTCCGGTGCCGAAAGGTCTAGGCCCGCACAAAAGGAGTCGCCGCTGCCGGTCAAGGCAATGACCCAGACATTGTCGTCGCGCGCCGCTGTTTCGATTGCCTCAACCACGCCCCAAGCCAGTTGATCGCTTAGGGCATTCTTCTTCTCAGGGCGGTTCAGGAGGATCGTGCGAACGTGGCCCTGATTGGTGATCTTGACGTCTGTGGTCATGGTTCTCGCCCTAATGGTGTTAGGCCGGCAGGCTTAGAAAAGGTGAGGATCTTGTCAATAAGATAAATCGAGCCTCGACAGATCCGCTGGGAAGGGACAGCCAAACACCAACGCTCTAAGTTGCGCTTCTCCAGAACGATCAGATCAATGCGGATCACCACACCCGCAAGCGGCTGCTGAAAAGGCAACAAAAGATAGTTTGTCCTTGGAATTGAGGGAGCTGTCATTTTATGGTGCTGCAAGGTCGGCAAAGTGACGAACATGGGGGATAGGATGATCGGTTCAAAAATGACGGTGAGCCTTATGGCCATCGCGGCTCTGGTTAGCCTCTCCAGTTGCCAGACGCCGGACACGACTTCGACCTTGGTCTCCCCTCGGGCTGGCAGCACCGAAACGGTCGACCTGAGCCACCCCAATATCGTGATCATCCTTGCCGATGATATGGGATGGCGCGACGTTGGCTATCACGGCAGTGAGATCAAGACCCCAAACATCGATGCCCTAGCCGCAAAGGGCGTTATCTTAGATCGCTACTATGCCCAACCCAGCTGTAGCCCCACCCGCTCCGCCCTGATGACGGGCCGCTCGCCGATGAGACTGGGCGTGGTTCAACCCTTGTCGAAACTCGCACCAACCGGCCTTCCCTTGAGCGAAAAACTGCTCCCGCAATATCTCAAAGAGGCTAACTACCAGACCTTCTTGACCGGTAAGTGGCACTTGGGCGGACGTCAGAGGGCCTATCTGCCCAATGAACGCGGGTTCGATCAGTTCTATGGCTCTGTTAATGGCGGCATTGGTTATTGGGACCATGTCCATGGCGGCGGGCTCGACTGGCAGCGCAATGGCAAGACCCTGCGCGAAGAGGGCTATTCCACCGATCTCATCACGACAGAGGCCATCAAGCTGGTTCGCAGCCGCAACAAAAGCCGCCCCCTGATGCTCTACGCGGCCTTTGGTGCGCCGCACCTGCCGAACGAGGCCCCAGACGCGGCTATCGCGCAATATGCGGACATCAAGAACCCGCACAGACGCGTCCATGCGGCCATGGTGACGGAATTGGACACGGCCATTGGTCGCCTGGTTGAAACCCTGAAGTCCGAAGGCATGCTCGACAATACCATCATCTGGTTCATGAGCGACAATGGCGGCCTGATCGCTTCGCCGCCGCCATCCTTTACCGCTCTTGGACAGCAGATCGCCAAGATGGAGGCTGCGGCCGGAACCAAATTGACGCCCCGCTTTATGGAGTTCCTGAGGGTCAATAATACCGAGGGGGGATCTAACAACCTGCCGCTCAAAGGGGCGAAGGCGACGGTCTTTGAAGGCGGCGCGCGGGTACCGTCCTTCGTCTATTGGCAGGGCAAGCTTTCCCCAAAGACATCGACCCAGATGATCACCGCGCAGGATGTTTTGCCGACCCTGATGCAGGGCGCTGGGCTCAAGGTTCCGCCGCGTTTGGATGGGCGAAGCCTGTGGCCCGCTCTCTCTAAGTCAAAGGCCCTGCCCGTCTCGGACTATGTCATCCAGGCCAGTAAGGGTCTGGGTCAAGACGAGGCCTATTATCGCTATCCGTGGAAACTGGTTCGCATCGATGGTGCCGCCGAGGCGCTCTATAATGTTGAACTGGACCCCAGCGAAAAAACTGACCTCGCCCAGAGCCATCCTGAATTGGTCAAGACGCTTTCTGCCGCGCTGACGGCCTTCCCGCGCGGCCCGAGCGTTCAGGTCTCGATGAAGGAAGCGATCCTCGACCCAGACTTCTTCGGTGGAAAGGAAGATAGAGCTCCTTGGGCAGATACGGTACAGGGGCCACCTCCGTCAGAAGATTGACCGGGCCCATAACCTCGAAGGTTATTGCCACCGACCATGGCCCAGTTCTAGTCTGGCTGCCTGAATAGGGTGAGGGATTAGGCAATGTTGGCTTTTCGCGTGATGCTCGGTTTGATCTTGATCATCCTGTCGGCCTATACCGGCAAGGTTATCAGCACAGAGGGCTTTACCCTGTTCCAAGTCTTTTTTGGAGATATGGCTCAGTTTCAATGGCCCGGGCAGTTTAATCTCGACTTCCTGTTCATGCTCAGCCTATCCGCGGTATGGGTTGCATGGCGTAATAGATTTAGCCCTAAGGGGCTTGGATTGGCGGTCTTGGCCTTTTTCCTCGGATCCGCTTTTCTCGGGATTTATCTTTTGGTTTTAAGTTTTCAGCCCGGCGCGACCGGAAAATCCATTTTGATCGGAGCGGATCGAGAATAGTGATCAACAACCCTTGATGGCCAAACTCTATTTTGGATCAGGTAATTATATAAGCAATACCGTATTTTAGAGCTTTAATATTGACAACTATGGCTTGCCGCGATTTGGATGCGCCCAGCAGAGGCATATTCCGATCATGAATCTATCCGCAAGTTCCAACATAGCCCTATCACCACAGGCCTTGCGTGATGGTCAAAATCGCCTGAGGGCTAGCTTGGAAACCCTCAAGGGACGCCTCATCAGCCCGGAGGCTCTGCTTCAAGGTCAACAGCGGGTTCTGGAGCTGGTTGCACGCAATGCATCGCTCAAAGAAACCCTCTCGGAAATCGCACGGCTGGCGGAAGAAGCCTTTCCTGACATGTCCGCATCTATCCTCTATTTCGATGCTAAGGCTCAGGTTCTGCGCGCCGGTGGCTATGGCCGCCTGCCCAACTCCTTCGCGGAAATCGTAGAAGGCATGGTCCCGGGGCCAAATATGGGGAGCTGCGGCACCTGCGCCTTTACGCGCGAACCAATCATCAGCGTCGATGTGTTCGAAGACCCCCTCTGGATCGATTTTGTCGGTCTATGCAAGGAATATGGCATTAGATCGGCCTGGTCGACACCCTTGATCGATGAGCGTGACGGGTCCTTGTTGGGCGTTTTCGGCATGTACTATCCGACAACCTGGTCATCCGACCGGGCCGTTGACATATCGTTCGCCCAGGATTTTCACCAACTCGCGACCATCGCGACAGAACGTCATCGTGATGAGGAACGCTCCCGCTATCTTGCCACTCACGATGCACATACTGGCCTTGGCAACCGCAACCTATTGATGGCGCAAGGAGAAAACATCGTCTCTCGCGCCATAGCCAACGGCTCGCCCCTCACTGTTGCCTTCATCGACCTGGATCGCTTCAAACCTCTGCGCCAGCAGTTTGGTCATGCGCAGAGTGACTTGATTTTCGGCCAAATTGCCAAGCGCATGCGTGAGCGACTGGCTTGCGCCGACCTGTTGATCCGGTTCGAGGGAGATGAGTTTATCGCCTTCCTTCCGCTCTCCATGACCGAGGCCAAGGCACTGATAGGTGAGTTAGCGAAAGATATGGCTGCAGGCTTTGAAATGGCCGAACTTAACCTTCAGATCACCTTCTCTTGTGGTCTATCGACCTATGACAATGACAATAGCGATCTGGAAATGATCATTGTCATGGCCGACGAGGCCACACGCGTCGCCAAACAACTGGGCGGCGACACCATTATTATCGCCGATCAAACCCTCACTGCCCGTGCCAAGAGCCGACGCAATATCCGAAAGATGCTCGAAGTCGCGCTCGAAACCGATGCGATTCAACCCTTCTATCAACCGATCATGAATCTAAAGACCGGACGCCCAAAGGGGTTCGAGGCTTTGATGCGGATCACCGACGAAAAGCTCAAAACCGTTCCCATTCAGGATCTAATTGCTGTTGCTGAAGAAACCGGACAGATCCACCGCATCGGTTTGAAAATGTTTGAAGCGGCCTGCAAGGCTGTGGCGGATCCTAAGGACCCGCTCAAGGGCCTTTCGGTCAACGTCAATATTTCTGTTGCTCAGCTCTTAAAGGTCGGAACCACTGAGCAAATTCTCAACAGCATCTCACGCTTCGGTGCTGACCCTGCGCGACTGTGCCTCGAACTGACCGAGAGCCAATGGTTGGACGGCGATGGCGCAGGTCGTCGCGCATTGATGGAGTTGCACGAGGCGGGCCTGCACCTTGCCTTGGACGATTTTGGAACCGGTTATGCTTCGCTGAACTATCTACGCTCCTTGCCCTTTGATATTATCAAGGTTGATCAGAGCTTCGTGAAATTGATTGCCGAGGATCGTCAGGCCAACGCCCTGTGTGAAACAGTCCTAGCCTTGGGCAAGGCCTGCGGGTTGGACGTGGTCGCCGAAGGGGTAGAAACGCCTGAGCAGTTCAAAGCCCTGAAAGATATGGGTTTTGAGTTCGGACAAGGTTATCTTTGGGCCAAGGCCATGCCCGTCAGTGTGGCCTCTGAGTGGCTGGGAGACCATTCCAACTAGGCCCCCTTCTTACCGCAACCACGCCCCTGAAAAGCTGAGGACGGTATCTGTGGTACCGAACTATTTGAGAACAGTCTGCGGTATACCGCTGATCTCAACGCGGTATTTCTTGCGCAAACCATCCAAAAAGGCGGCATTCCGAGCCTTTCGGGCTTGCTCCTGATAGGCGACCAACACATCGGATCGCACCTCATCAAACGACGGCGTCTTGGCCTTGACCCGGGAATCAACCTTGATCAGGTGATAGCCATAGGCCGAAGCGATGGGACCAGACCATTGGTCCAGTGACGCTTTCAGCAGGGCCCCGGCAAAGTCCTGGCCATAGTCCTTATTAAGATCGAGCAGACTGGCATCGCTATAGCCAAGCGGCAGGAGAAACGGCTCGCCGAGAGGGTCGCCCTGACCGGAACGAACCTTACCTAGCGCAGCCTTGGCAAGTGCAAGGGCTTGATCCTTACCACGGTCTGAATTGAAAAATTGATGGCGAAAGGTCACCCTGGGGGGCGCTTGATAATCGGCCTTAGTCTTTTCGAAGAACGCTATCAGGGTTGCGGCGTCCGGTTCTGGTAGATTGGCCGTATCCTCACTGGCGAAGGTCATTTTCTGAGCCAACCGCCGACGCACGATCATGTCATCCTTATCAAGCCCTAAACGAAGGGCTTCCCGGGCGAGGACCTCCTCGTCTACCCGCTCCTGGATGATGCCCTGAAGCTCCTCATTGGTCGGGTCGCGCTGCATCTGGGTCGACCAGTAACCCGCCAATTGACCAAGCTCCTGAGCGTCAATCCGCACTACAGGCCGCTGAAACGATCTTGCCACAACAATCCCAACGAAAAGCAGTGCGCCAATCAGAAGAAAATGGACAAGGGGTTCGCGCCCAGCCCGCACGATGAACGTACGAACTGGGCTCTGTTTCGATAATGACTCGGTCACAATGGCCTTTAGGATCTAGAGACTGGGCGCATACCAGATGGGCGATGACCAGACGCGCTCCTGAATGGTCGGGTGCAGCGTTGGGTTCGGCGGGGTGCCGTTGCGGATAGAATCCCAAGTGGACCAACGGCAGGATGGGTTCTCGAGTACCCGGGCATAGTAGAAGGCCCGCTGATTGGGCTTAAAGGTCGGGTCGCGCCACAGGGTCCGCATCTCCGCATCGCCCTTGAACTTGGTCGGCTCACAGGTGCTCAAATCCACCTTGGCCCCATTGTCCGGGCAACGGCCCGTCGCCGGATTGATTGCGAGATTGTCTGAACAGGCCACATCAAAGACTGCCTCTTTGGCGACACCGTTCTCGACCCACCCTTTGACGATCTGCGCCCGTTGCAGATAGCCCGAATTTGGATCGCGCATGGCCCAAAGGATAAACTGCGGGGCCTTGCCCTTTGAAGGCATCAAATCGCCGCCCATCGGCACGCCGCTGCGATAGGCCACGGTGACCAGATCAGAACGCTTCAAGATGTTTTGGGGATAGTCATAGGCGGCAAAGAACCGAACCCGCATGCGAGGTCCCGAGGTCGCAAAGGTTTCTTTGCGGCGCATCGCCGTATAGATCGCATCACGGCTATTTTCTTCGGCCCAAACCCCGGCGAGACCCGAAGCACCCCAAGACTGGAACCGGCCCAGATTTCCGTTCGGATCAGCCGTCGCAACATCCCAGTTCTTTCGGCCTTCAGCGGGAACAGAGCCCCGCTGCTCGGGTCTGCCGTCGGTGCGTCCAACCTTACTGAAATAGTTGCGATCTTCTACCGAACCGGGGGCAGCGTTGTGGGTATCACTTGCACCGATAAAACCGAACTTAAAAGGATTGAAGCCCTTGTTGTCCTGCATAAGGATACCGGACTTCAAAGCATCACGAACATAACCACCCGAGAACTTAGTGATCGCCTTGGCGCGGCCAATATAGCTTTCCATAATCTCGAAATTTGCCCACTCATCGTTCGGCGACAAAGAGGGGTGGGTTTCTGATGTCCCCTTGATCTGGGTCATCTCCGCCAGAGGCTCATTGCGCATGCGAAGGTCGGCATAGGCCTTGTCCATCGCCCGCCCATCGCGGCGCGTTTGCTCGAACATCAAGCCATCGCTGCCGTTCATATTGTGCGGGATAGCGAGCGCCTCGACACCGGCCTTGCGCCAGGTTTCCATCTGCAGCCAAAGATTTTCAGGGTCCTGCGATTGAACCGCGGAATAGGGTAGTTCTGGGACCTTGGCGTTTTTGAAAATGACGTTGCGGTGCAGGTTCCGGCCATCGGGCGCAGAGGTAAACTCATAGCCTACGAAGGTCGTAAAACGGCCAGGCTCGTTATGGCGTTCAGCGGAGTCCCGGATCTCGTTCCACGCCTTGGCCGCAATGCGCTTATCGCTAAACTCTTTCGGTAGGCTGTTGGCACCCATGGCTTCGACGACACGAGTAAAGGCTGCCCCGATCTTCACCGGATCGGCGCTGAACAGACCATCCACAATCGGCAGCTTATTGAGAGGGCTGTTTGTATCGGCGGCTTCTTGCAGCGCACCAATATATTCGGAGTGGTCCGTTACGGCGACAAAATCCAAGGGGCCGCCAGAAAGGCGGATGTTAAATCCGCTCGAATGGCCCAAGGTTTCACCCTTTGCGAAGCGATAGGCATCATCGGGAGATGCCCGGACGTTAAAGATGTAGGCATCAAAGGACAGCTTGGTGTGAACGTGCAGGTCGCCAAAATAGGCGTTCCGCTCGGTATTATAGCCCGGCAGACGGGCGGGGGCCGTCATCTTCTTTGCGGCAACAGGGACCTTTGCCGCGCCGGGCCCAGTTACGGCCGAACCTGACCCTGCTGTGGAACCCGGGAAAGCTGCCAGAACCACAGCCATCGCTGTGAGGCTTCCTGCAGTCGTGCGCCATCTGTTGCCCATGGTCTCGTCCCTAACAATCTTTGCCCATCAGGTCTGCTTCTGAACCCTTAGGACCAGACCGCCTGAACTCTGTCGTAAACATTGCCCTGCACTTCGGTCGCTGTCAAAGTCGCGGCGCAAACAAAGGTGCATTCATCGTGGCGAATTGGACGTTTTTTACATCACTCATGTCAAAATGGGTTGGCAACCTTGCCAAAAGTGCTGGTGCCCTGATGATAGGCTCTGTCCTATCGATGAGTTGGGCCAATTCCAGTCTCGCCCACGAGATAAGACCCGCAGCCTTACAGATCACCGAAACTACGCCAGGCACCTATGAGGTCGTGTGGAAACAGCCTGCCGTAGGCAATATGGCCATCCGCCTTTCCCCTCACCTGTCAAGCGGCAGTTTGGATAAGGAACCCACGACACAGTCCCTTGAACCCGGCAAGATCATTAAGCGCTGGTCGGTCAAGGGTGGTGCGCCTTTGGATCAACAGACCCTCAACGTCGAGGGACTTTCAGACTCCGTTACGGACGTTCTGGTCAGTGTGACCTCACCCGGTGGCAAGACCATCACCGCCGTTCTGCGCCCCTCGGCACCGTCAATGGTGCTGGGCTTGAGCGGACCGAAGGGACTGTCGACCCCGGCCTATTTGCGATTAGGAATCGAGCACATTCTAACCGGCTTTGATCACCTATTGTTTGTCTTGGGCCTGCTGTTGCTGGTCGGAACCAACTGGACGATCATCAAGACGGTTTCGGCCTTTACCGTCGCCCACAGCATCACCTTGGCGCTAGCGGCCTTAGACCTGGTTCAGGTGCCCAGCGCCCTGATCGAGGCCCTGATCGCTCTCAGTATCATCTTTGTCGCCTATGAACTGATCCCAAGGCGAGACACGACCATCACCACCCTTACCCGCCAGAAGCCTTGGCTTGTCGCCTTCATGTTCGGCCTGCTCCACGGCCTGGCCTTCGCCGGAACCCTAAGTTCGGTCGGTTTGCCCGCAGGCAGCACGGTTCCCGCCCTGTTGCTGTTCAATGTCGGGGTTGAGATCGGACAGATGATCTTTATCGCCCTGGCCATCGGCGTCATCATCGGCCTGCGCCGCGTCAGCCGCTATCTTCCCACGAGCTACGGGGCGGTTTCGACCTATGCACCGGCCTATGTGATTGGGGGATTGGCCAGTTACTGGCTGATCGAGCGGACCATCGCCGCTGTTCTGGTCCCTTAGGACCGATCACCCAGACGGCTGAAAGCCAGCCGTCTGGGGTCGTTAGGTCAAACGATCTTAGAAGATTTCGAACAGACCGGCGCCGCCTTGGCCGCCACCGATACACATGGTCACGACGCCCCACTTGGCACCGCGGCGACGACCTTCTTGCAGCAGGTGACCAGTGCAGCGTGCACCCGTCATGCCGAAAGGGTGACCAATAGCAATCGAACCACCATTGACATTGTACTTGGCAGGATCGATGCCGAGCTTATCGCGGCTATAGAGGCACTGCGAAGCGAAGGCTTCGTTCAGTTCCCAAATATCGATATCGTCCACCTTAAGGCCCTGACGCTTCAACAGCTTTGGCACAGCGAACACGGGACCAATGCCCATTTCGTCAGGCTCGCAACCGGCAGCGGCCCACGACACGAAACGGCCCATAGGCTCAAGACCGCGACGCTCGGCTTCCTTGGCTTCCATCAGAACGACAGCAGCAGCACCGTCGGACAGTTGTGAGGCGTTACCGGCCGTGATGAACTTGCCGGGGCCCTTGACGGGCTGTAGCGCGGCTAGACCCTCAAGCGTCGTTTCTGGACGGTTGCACTCATCGCGGTCGACCACATAGTCCACCAAGCTCTCTTCCTTGGTTTCCTTGTTCACGACCTTCATCTTGGTCGCCATCGGCACGATTTCGTCAGCGAAAAGATTGGCCTTCTGAGCAGCGGCCATGCGGCGCTGAGACTCCAACGAATATTCGTCCTGATATTCACGGCTCAGGCCGTAACGCTCTGCAACGATATCGGCGGTATCGATCATGGCCATGAAGATCGCTGGCGCGATGTTCAGCAGTTCAGGATCGATGGACTCGCGCGGCATGCCACCGCCTTGGATCGAGATGCTCTCAACGCCGCCAGCGACGACGCAATCGGCGTTGTCACCCCGGATGTGGTTGGCGGCCATAGCGATGGACTGAAGGCCCGAGGAACAGAAACGGTTGATCGAGACGCCGCCCGTGGTCTTGGGCATACCGGCCAACAGAGCGGCCAGACGTGCGATATTTGGGGCTGCGTGGGCATTGTTGCCCAGATAGCAGTCTTCGACGAAGTCCGCCTCAACGCCCGAGCGCGCCACAGCGTGCTTGATCGCATGGGCCGCCATCGTCATGGGGGCAGTCACATTGAACCCGCCCCGGCCAGCCTTGGCCAGGCCCGTCCGGGCGTAAGAAACGATAACGGCGTCGCGCATAGATCTCTCCTGAGGTTTTTCCCTAGGCCGTCAAACTATGACGCCTGTCTCAAAGTTTGAAGCGGTAATCGCAACCGCCCTGCACTCAATTTGACGCAAAAGAGAGGCTGCGGGGTAAGGGTGACCATTTTGCCCCCATTGAATGGGCCTGAAGGGGACAATCGACCCTCCCCTGTCAATTGCTTGCCAATCGCACTATCTTGTTGCCTATGGTCAATTCCCGTCCCCTTTGGCTCAAGCCTGCCTTGCTGGCCCTAACATTGCCTTTGCTGGCTGTGACCGTTTCAGCCTGCGCGACCGCACCCGTCGAACAGGATCAGGCGGCCATTCGCGGTCTTCTATTAGACCGGAAGGCCCTGACCGTCGGCAAAGGTGATGAGGCCTTGGCGCAACTGATGGCCAAGCCGATGACGCTGGATAGCGCCGTACAGATGGCCATGGTCAAGAGCCCAAGCTTGGGTCTGATCTATGGTCAACTGGGTCTGGATCAGGCCGAAGTTCTGGACGCCCTAGAGATCGCCAATCCCCGCCTCGGACTCAGCAGCTTGAGCGCCAGTGGCGGTACGACAGAAGTCCAAAGCCTGACCCTGCCTGTCGCCGACCTTATCCTCCTTCCCGCGCGTCTCGACCTGGCCAAGCAGGCCAAGGCCCGCGCCCGCTACCAGTTGGCAAGCGCCCTGTTGGACGTTCAGTTGGATGTGGAATCGGCTTGGTATCAGGCCGTAGCCGCCGAGCAGGCCGCGCGGATGCGAAACGCGGTTGCATCCGCCCTCCAAACCTCTGCCGATCTGGCCGAACGCTATTTCAACGCGGGCAATATTACAGAGCTGGATCTGAGCCATGAACAGGCCGCGGCCAGCCAAGCCCAGATCGCCGCGCAACAGGCGCAAGTGAGCGCTAATGCTGCGAGGGCCAACCTCAACAGTCTGATCGGCCTAAGCCCAGTTGATCACAGTTGGTCGCTCGGCTCCGCCCTACCCCTGCCTGCCGAAAATGATGACCGGGTCGAGGAGCTTCAATCGCTCGCCTTGACCCATAACCTATCCCTGATGGCGGCAAACCAAGACCTCGCAATATGGGATCGAGTGACCGCAACACGGCGGGCGACCCGGTGGCTGGGTGATACGGCGCTCGGATTGGAGCGCGAGCGTGACCCTGAAGGCGTTCGCGCCAGCGGACCGAACCTCGACCTTGAACTACCCCTCTTTAATCAGGGGCAAGCCAAGACCGCACGCCTTAACGCCCAGCGCGACCTGGCCAAGGCTCAATCCGCGCAGATCCGATTGAACCTCAGCCACCAAATTGCCGCGCGGGCCGACGAACTCCAGCGCCGCCGTCAGGTGGTCGCTCTGCACAGCAATGATCTCATCCCCCAGCGCCAAACCATCTTGGCGCGCAGCCAAGAACAGCAGAACTATATGCTGCTCGGTATCTTCGGTCTGATTGAAGCCAAGACCCAAGAATATGAAGCCTATGAGGGCTATATCGAGGCTGTGCGTGACTTCTGGCTCGCCCGCGTGGAACTGACCCGCTTGGTCGGCACAAGACTGCCCAGCACGCCCGACAGTCTAGAAACTGGTCCCAGCGCATCGGATATATTGGAGCCTTCTGGATCCACGCCCATGACCCACCACGATCACGCAGGCCATCCATGACCATCAGCCGCCGCGACATCATGCTGGCCACCGGAACCGCAGCCCTAGCCGCCAGTGCAGGCCCCGTCAGCCGCGCCAGTGCCGCTGACGCCCCCTCGGATCGACGGTTCAAGCCGGTCAGAACCCTCAATGGTTGGACCCTGCCTTGGCGCATGAAGGACGGCGTCAAAGAATTTCATCTGGTTGCCGAAGAAATCCAACACAGCTTTGCGCCCGGATCAGAGGCAACCTGTTGGGGCTATAATGGCAGTACGCCTGGTCCCACTATTGAGGCTGTCGAGGGCGACCGTGTCCGGATCTTTGTTACCAACCGGCTCAAGGAACATACGACCGTCCATTGGCACGGCCTGATCTTGCCCAATGGCATGGATGGCGTTGGCGGGCTCAATCAGCCGCATATTTTGCCCGGAGAGACCTTCGCCTACGAATTCACCCTGCGCCAGCATGGCAGCCATATGTATCACCCCCATGCCGACGAGATGACTCAACTGGCCTACGGCATGATGGGCCTCTTCATCATCCATCCCAAGGCAGGCGAAGCTGTGCCGGTTGATCGGGACTATGGCTTCATTCTGCATAACTGGGCGTTACATCCTGGAACCTGGCGGCCTGACCCTTCGGTGATGGTCAATTTCGATCTTTGGACCTTCAACTCAAAGGTCTTTCCCGCTATCGAGCCCCTAGTGGCGCGCACCGGCGAGCGGGTCCGTATTCGCATCGGCAACCTGTCCATGTGGAACCATCCGGTTCATCTGCACGGGGTCCAATTTGTCGAAACCGGCTCCGACGGCGGGCGCTGGCCCCAATCACAGTGGCGGCGCGAGGTGACCTCGACGGTCAGTGTCGGTCAGATGCGCGATATTGAGTTCACTGCGGTACCGGGAGACTGGGCCCTTCACTGTCACATGTCCCACCACACCATGAACGCGATGGGCCACGACATTCCCAATCCAACCGGCGTCGATCAGTCTGGACTTGAAGAGCGGATCCAAAAGATCCTGCCTGGCTACATGGCCATGGGTCAGAACGGCATGGCGGAGCATCAAGAGCACACGGATGCAGGCCACCAAGGCCCCGCCAATACTCTACCCATGATGGCCGGTAAAGGACCGTTCGGAAATCTCGAGATGGGCGGAATGTTCACGGTCCTAAAGGTTCGCGACGACATCCGACCCGGAGACTATGGCGATCCAGGCTGGTACCGTCATCCAAAGGGCACAGTCGCAAAACGGGTCAGTACAGATCCTGACTTCGGCACCCCACACCGCAAACCAGCCTAGGATAGGACATCTGACATGAGCACCCGTTTCAACCGACCCCTCGCTATCCTTGCCCTAGCCTCAAGCCTCGTCGCGTCTGGAGCATCGGCCCAAGCCGCCAAAGACCCGCATGCGGGCCACGACATGTCGAAGATGCAGATGCCGTCCTCATCCAAGGGTGCCAAGCCCGGCATGGCCCATGTGATGGTCATGCCGCTCGACGCGTCCACCCCCGCCGATGGCGCGACCGTGAAAGGGTCTCCCCCGAACCTGTCGCTAACCCTTTCTCACGCGATGGTCTTCCGATCGGTTCAGCTTCGAACCGCCGCCGGTCAAAGGGTGCCGCTCAATGCCACCCTGCCCACCACCATGGTCAAGACTGTGACGGTTCCGGTGCGCACCCTGTCCCCCGGCAAATATGTTGTCGAATGGCGCGCCGAGAGTGGCCACGAGATGGTCGGGTCCTTTAGCTTTACCGTCGAGTAGGACTAAAACCTCGGTTTAACCTAGGCCCTTAGCAGCCTCTGGCCGCTAAGCTGAAGTGGCGGAAGCTGGCAGGTCGCCTTGCTGTTCTGACCAATCGACGCATCATGGCTTGTGTCATGGTTCATCCTCCAAAGGGGTGCCAGACTTTACCATGACCCAAGATCTCACCTTTACCTGCCCGATGCATCTTCAGGTCGCGCAAGATCATCCCGGCACCTGTCCGCTCTGTGGCATGGCCTTGGAGCCTCAAACCGTACGCCTCGACAATGAGCCGTCCTCAGAGATGAGGTCGATGACCGCTCGGTTTTGGCCATGCCTCGCGCTCACCATGCAGCTCTTGGTGATCGAGATGGGCGGGCACCTGATGGGTCACAGTCTAGCCCTACCCCCTCGCCTGTCCAATGGCATCGGCCTCGTGCTCAGCACGCCGGTGGTGCTGTGGGGCGGCTGGAGCTTTTTCGTACGCGGTTGGCGGTCGTTCAGAACCGGCAAGTTGAACATGTATAGCCTAATCGCCATGGGCATTGGCCTATCGTGGCTCTACAGCCTCGTGGCTACCCTAGCGCCAAGTCTGTTTCCCTCGGCAATTGTTCGTCCCGACGGCTCTGTTCCGGTCTATTTCGAAGCTGCTGCCACCATCACCGTTCTGGTCCTTCTTGGACAGGTTCTGGAACTTAAGGCTCGGACGCACACGGCGGATGCCGTCAAGGCGCTCCTCAATCTCACCCCAAAGATCGCGCATCTCATCCGTGCCAATGGCGAAGAGGAAGAGGTCGGCCTCGCGCAGGTCAAGGTCGGCGACAGGCTTCGGGTGCGTCCCGGAGAAAAGGTTCCCGTCGATGGTGTGGTTTTCGAGGGAGAGGTATCTATCGATGAATCCTTGCTCACCGGGGAGCCAATACCCGTCACTAAAGGCCCAGGCGACAAGGTGATTGGTGCCAGCCTTAATGGAACCGGCACCTTCATTCTCACGGCTGAAAAGGTCGGTTCAAGCACCCTACTCGCCCAGATCATTCAGATGGTGCAAAGGGCTCAGCATAGTCGTGCCCCCATTCAGAGCCTCGCTGACAAGGTGTCGGCTGTTTTTGTTCCAACCGTCATGGGCCTAGCCCTGCTGTCAGCTCTCGCCTGGATATATTGGGGACCGGAGCCTCGACTAAGCTATGGATTGATGATCTCAGTTTCGGTTCTGATGGTCGCCTGTCCCTGCGCCCTAGGGCTGGCGACGCCCCTCTCCATCACTGTTGGACTCGGACGCGGGGCACTTGCGGGCATCCTCATTAAGGATGCCGAAGCTCTAGAACGACTCGAAAAGGTTGATAGGCTTGTCATCGACAAGACTGGAACCCTGACCGAGGGCCGCCCAAAGGTCTCATCGATTATGACGATGGAGGGTGTCGCAGATGACGATCTTCTGCGTCTCGCCGCGAGCCTCGAGCAAGATAGTGAACACCCCATCGCGCGCGCCATTGTCGAGGCCGCAAAGAACAGACATCTAAGTCTTACCCACCCCTTACAGTTTGACTCGCCCGTCGGAAAAGGCGTTGTTGGAACGGTCGAGGGGCGAACGATCTTGATCGGTGGTGCCGCGATTTTTCAGGACCATAATCTAAAAACTGCCCCCTTAGACCAAGAGGCTAAGACCTTACGCGCAACAGGCGCGATGGTTGTCTTTGTTGCGCTGGATCATCGGCTAGCCGGACTCATCGCGGTTTCAGATCCGATAAAATCCACCAGCCATCAGGCCATCAGCCTTCTGCAATCCTTGGGGATTGAGATTGTCATGCTGACTGGGGACAATGCCACTACGGCCCACGCGGTTGCCAAAACACTGGGCATTAAACGCGTGGGGGCCGAGATTCTGCCGCAGGACAAGGCGGACATCGTCTTGGCCTTACGCAAGTCCGGGCATGTCGTGGCCATGGCCGGTGACGGGGTCAATGACGCGCCAGCCCTTGCGTCGGCGGACGTCGGTATTGCGATGGGGACCGGGTCAGACGTGGCGATCGAAAGTGCTGCGATCACGCTGTTGAACGGCGATCTCTTCAGCCTAGTGCGAGCCCGACGCCTGTCCGAAGCTGTCATGCGCAATATCCGCCAGAACCTAGCCTTAGCCTTTGGCTATAACGCGGCGGCGATCCCGCTGGCTGGGGGCCTGTTCTATCCCGCCTTTGGTTGGCTCCTATCCCCCGCAATCGCGGCAGCGGCGATGTCACTGTCATCTGTAAGTGTCATTACCAACGCGCTGCGATTGCGAGGAACGAAGCTCTAAGCCGTCAGGTTAGATAATCTGGCCCAGACGCGAGGCCGTATATTCCCCACGATCCAGAACCACAGCCCCATTGACGATGACCTTATCGATGCCGGTGGCGTGCCGGACATAGCGGTTGGCTTCACCGGGGAAGTCACCGACAAAGATCTCATCACCGCGCCCGACCGTCTCGGCGTTGAAGATCACCACGTCTGCTGCCTGGCCAATTTCAAGCGTACCGCGCTCACGAATGCCCCAATCCTTGGCCGGTTCACCGGTCATGCGATAGATGGCCCGCTCCAGCGTCATCTTGCCGAAGGTGCGTACATAACGCTCCAGCATGTCGGTCGTGTCACCCGCACCGCAGAACTGGGTGACGTGAGCCCCGGCATCAGACGCGCCGATATGGATCAGGGGATGGTCTAAAATGTTCGAGACAATTTCCGGATCGGCATGGATCGCACCTCGGATTTGGAACTCGGTCTTCAACCCATCAGCGACGGCAATGTCGAGCATGACATCGGCCACGGACTTGCCGACCTCCTCAGAAATATCGGTCAATTTGCGACCGAGATATTTCTCATTTTCGGGCGAATAGACCCGGCCCACGGACATGTTCCGCAAAAGCGGTAGGATCCGGCGCTCAGCGGCCTCGACGAGGACTGGCCGGGCTTCAGGATCGGCGAAACCGGCCAAACGCTCTGCCAAAGGAAGCTTCATCAGCATGTCCCAGCGGCGGACCGAATAGAGCATGAACGAGGTTTCGGAGAGGATGATGTTGATATCAAAGCTGCGCGGCATGGACTGGCCAAAGACCTTGGCTCCGCGCATTTGCTGCTCCTCCAACTTGGCCAAGGACCGCTTCCAGTTCTCGGGCGCAACCGGGCTATAGGTGATCGGCGCAACCGAACAGACTACGCCGCTGGCCAGGCTGATATCGCCAAGCTCTTCAATATTGGCCAACTGCTGTTCAATATCGATGAAATAGGGAACGGTCTGCAGGACCCCTCGCCCACTCTTGGCCATGGCCTTACAGAGCGCCACCTTCTCGCGCATGTCGGCCAGACGGCTCGGGACAGGACGTCCATCCTCATCAATGTCGACATAAGACGTCGACAGGCCCAAGGCGCCCGCGGCCATGGCCTCTTCCATCAGGCGGCACATCTCGTCAATTTCGCTGTCCGTGGCGATCCGCTCTTGGCTGTCCGCGCCCATCACATAGTAACGCAGCGCCGAGTGGCCGACCAAGGCCCCGATATTGATGCCCAGACCTGGGCGGATATGGTCCAGATAGTCGCCAAAGCTCTCCCACGAAAAGGGCACGGCAGCGGCAAAGGTCGGCTCCTTGATGTCTTCGATCTTCTCGAACATTTTGATCAGCTTGGTCGAGCCATTGGGACGAACGGGCGCGAGGCTGAGCGAACAGTTGCCCATCACCACAGTCGTCACCCCGTGCTCCAAGCTCGGCGTTGCAAGACGGTCCCAACAGATCTGCGGGTCATAGTGGGTGTGAATATCGATAAAGCCGGGCGCAACAATCATACCCTTGGCATCGATCTCCTGATCACCCGCCGCGATGCCTGCGCCCACGGCAACTATCTTGCCATCCCTTATGGCGACATCGCCGAAATAACCCTCGGCACCGGTGCCATCGACAATGCGACCGTTGCGAATAACAAGCTGAGACTGACCCATGATGTTTCCTGCCTTATCATTGATTAGGAACACTATGGGCAAGGCTGATCCATCGCACAAGACGCGAGTTCTGGGCGCGGATTGATCTCACGCAATGCGACAAGGTCCGGATAGGGCCAAAGAAAAGGTCCTTGCCCCTGGCCCTGTAGAGCGTCGTTCATGTCCCACGGTGCCGTCGTTGCGATCCATCGGTCTGACCCGATGACACCCCATGCGAACCATAACCGTTTAAAACGGTCGCAGGCGGCTGAGAATCTGGATCATCGATTGAGGGCGGGGTTTGCGGCAGCACTTGGGGGCCTGTCGCCTTGGGCCGCGCTGCAAGCTTGGGAAGACTGGGCCTTTCACCTCGCCACATCTCCCGGCCAACTGTTAGACCTCTGTAATCTATCCGTTTACAACAGTCTTATCCTAACCCAGTTCCACCTGATCCATATGTCTGGCGGAACCGCCGAATGTCCCTTCACACCGGAGGAAACGGACCGGCGGTTTCGCGACCATGCTTGGTGCAGCCCGCCCTTCAATCTCTATGCCCAAACCCATCTGGCCTTAGAGGCTCAATGGGACGCAGCGTCCAAGTCCGTGCGAGGTGTCGCTCCGCACCACCTGAACCGTGTGAATTTTCTCGGGCGCTGGATTCTCAATGCCATGGCCCCCGTCAACTTTCCGCTGACCAATCCAACCGTGGTCCATGCCGCATCAGAGAGTTTGGGGATGAACTTTGTCGTGGGGGCGACACAGCTATTAGACGACTCCATAAGGCTCGCAGGCCAGCACAAGCTGCGCGCGCTAGACGACTTCAAGGTTGGAGACAACCTGGCCAACACGCCGGGCCTTGTCGTCTATCGCAACGCCCTGATGGAGGTGATCCAGTATGCTCCGACGACCACTAAGGTCCATGCTGAGCCGATCCTGATCGTTCCGGCTTGGATCATGAAATATTATATCCTGGATCTGACCCAAGAGCAGTCTCTGGTTCGGCATCTGGTCGAAGCGGGGTTCACGGTCTTTATCATTTCTTGGAAAAATCCAGACCAAGACATCCGCGATGCGAGTATGGACGACTATCGACGAATGGGCGTTATGGAGGCCATAGAGGTCATCCAATCGATCGTACCGGATCAAAAGATCCATGCCGTCGGCTATTGTCTAGGCGGAACAATTCTGTCCATTGCTGCGGCCGCCATGGACCGCGATGGTGACAAGCGGCTGGCCAGTCTCAGCCTACTGGCCGCCCAAACTGATTTTGTTGATGCCGGCGAGCTGATGCTGTTCATCGATCATAGCCAGTTGGCGATCCTCGAAGACTTTATGCACATCCACGGTTATCTAGAGGCCCGTCAAATGGCCAGTGCCTTCCAAAGTCTGCGGGCCAACGAGCTCATTTGGGCTCAGCTTGTTTCCCGGTATCTATTGGGTGAACCGGCGAACATCACGCCCCTCGACGCCTGGCTGGCCGATCCGACGCGGATGCCTGAACGGATGCAAAGCGAATATCTGCGGGGCCTATTTCTTGAAAATCGGCTATCGCGTTCGACCATCTTGGTCGATGGGCGCGCGGTTGCTCTTCAGGATATCCGCACGCCCCTCTTTGCCCTGGGTGCTGAGCGAGACCACATCGCACCGTGGCGCTCGGTCTATAAGGTCGTCCTCTACACATCGACCGACACGACTTTTGTGCTCAGCGGGGGCGGTCATAATAGCAGCGTTATAAGCCCGCCCAACAAGGCAGGTGCCTATTATCGGATCAGCCGAAGCCAAGCCTCAGATCCCTATATTGATCCAGATCAATGGCTTGGCAAAACCTCCGTTCATAAGGGGTCTTGGTGGCCACAATGGGTCAAGTGGCTCAGGCACCAAGGCTCTCCAGCGCATATCGCCCCGCCCCCATATGGATCTCACGACCCTGCCAAGCCCTTAGAGGCGGCTCCCGGGACCTATGTCTTGGAACGATAGGTCACAGCTCATGGCTTGATCATAATCAAGGCCCGCACGCCTAAGACGCGTCATGACTCTCTGAACAACCAAGGGAATTAAACATGACCTATCGCGACATATTGGTGCTGGTAGACGACAAGATGGAATCCACGTCGCTCATTATGGCCGCTGTTCATCAGGCGCAACGGTCCCAAGCTATGCTTATTGGTGTCTTTATTAAGCCGGCCTTTCTCTATCCCTATATGGGTGCTGAATTCGGGACCTATATTCCTGGTGACGTCATCCAAACCATGATGGATGATCACGCAGCGACGGTCCGCAAGGCAAGCCAGAAGGCCAAGGAACAGTTCGAGGCTCATGCCACCAAGGCTAAACTGGACCACGATTGGCGAGAACTGGACGGCTCGGATAGTAACGGGCTCATCACGCTCGCACGCTGCACCGATCTGCTCGTCTATCCCAAGACGGGAATAGCGGAGATGGGCTATTCCGCTGCCGACATCACCCTTTCTGTTGGCGGGCCTGTCCTTTTGGTGCAACGATCTGAACGGATCACACTGCCGACCAAGGCGCTTGTGGCTTGGAATGCCAGCCGTGAAGCGGCCAACGCATTGCGCGGCGCATGGCCGATGCTGACAGGACTAGAGGTCAGCGTCGTTTGTGTTAGCGATGAGCACCAATCCCTGAAAAACCTCGAAGACCATATCAAGCGCCACGATCTGACACCCAGCATGAACCTGGTCAGCGGGCGAGATGCCGATGCGGGGGAAATTGTGCAGCAACAGATCAAGACCCTGCACTGCAATCTTGTCGTCATGGGTCTCTATGGCCGCACAAGGCTGCAGGAGTTAATCCTCGGCGGGGCCAGTCGCACGCTGCTCCACGCCAACGATCCAACGCTCCTTCTTGTCGCCCACTAAAATCCCGCGATCAAGTTGGAGGAGAACCCGTGTCACACACCGGTCGCAACCCTAGTCTTGGCCTCATAGTCCTCGCATCAGCGGCGATAATCTTTGCGGCTGCAGGCTGTAGACCTCACCCCGTCCCTCCTAATGTGGTCCCGCCAAAAGCAGAGATAGAGCCTAAGCCGCAAACAGACACGCCGCGGACGAAAACTGTTCCCCTTGACCCAAATCATCGACCGCCTGTGGAACCGCCCTCAGAATGATGTGGTTCCACCGACCATCGGTGAGCATCACGTACCCTTCCTCATTAGGAGACAAACGATGGACGATAAAACCCTAAGACTCGATATTATTGACGAGCTCGATTTCGAACCCAGCATCGACTCTGCCGGTATCGCAGTCGCTGTGGTTGACGGGGTCGTGACGCTCAGCGGGCATGTGAACTCCTATGCTGAAAAGCTGGCTGCTGAACGCACCGTCAGCCGCGTCAAGGGCGTCAAGGCCATCGCAATGGAACTGGAAGTCCGGCTCCCGAGCAGTCCCAAGACATCCGACGAGGAGATCGCGAAACGGTGTCTCGACATACTCAAATGGAATGTCTGGACCTCAGAAACCATGAAGGTCAAGGTCGAGCATGGCTGGGTGACTCTGTCGGGATCTGTCGACTGGGCCTATCAGCGACAGGCTGCGGAACGGGTCGTCAACCGACTCAGTGGCGTGCGCGGTGTCAGCAATCTGATCGCGATCAAGCCCGCTCTCAGCTCCAGCCATATTCGCGAAAAGATCGAAAAGGCCTTTCTGCGAAATGCAGAGCTCGAAGCGGACCGTATTACGGTTCGTGCAGACCAAGGAAGGGTCACGCTCGAAGGTCAGGTGAAGACTTGGCACGAGCGCCAAATTGCAGAGCAAGCGGCCTGGGCGGCTCCCGGCGTCACATCTGTTGAGGACCGCATCCGCGTTTCTTAAGATTTGAGATGTAAATAGCCAAGGCCTTGGGTGTCCCCCCGCCCAAGGCCTTTTTCCATCCGCGTTTACAAGTTTTAAGTTCTTGCACGCCTTTCAATAGACACGGGGCTTGAACATTTCCAAAGCCGCGAGGGAATCTGATCCAAGATCCAACAAATTTTCAGTTCTTGCTCAATTAAGTACCAATAATTCACCATCGCGAAAATATAAATAACCCTCCGAACGTAATTTTTTAAGCATGCGATTCACATGAATCAATGTCAAACCTGTCGCATCCGCGATCAGCCTTTGCACCAGTGGGATCTTATACCCATATCCAGCTATAAGCGGAAAATGTCCGCTTGATCGAACCGCAAGTTCTATCAACAAATAAGCGACACGAGACAAGGCATCGCGTCGGCCGAGATTAACAAGACTGTTTTGAAGGATCAGTCGATCCCGCTCTAAAAGCGTGACATAACACGCCGCAAATTCAGGCTTTCCGCTCACTAGCACCTTCAGAGCCTCGACCGGTTGGGCACAATAGCTGGACGCCGTAACCGCCTCTGCGGTGGCGTGGTGCAGCAAGGTCCCGGATGGTTCAATTCCAAAAATCTCACCCGGCAAAACAAAACGTAAGATTTGACGGCTGCCATCCCGAAACCCGAGGGACAAAGAAATCAGTCCGGACTGCAGGATAAAAAATTTATCTGAAAATCCGTTTTGCTCAAAAATTGCCTGTCCTGATAATAAATTTTTATGGGTCTTTTTAATAACAATTTCTGCTTCGAAGAATCTACAGATTTTATTACTGCGCTGGTAATTAAAAGCTATGTTTTTAACCGCGCAAAAAACACAAGAATTATCCGGTTTATCCACGAAATGACCCTCGCGCCGAAACCACACTCTTTCATCGTACCAATAATTATTCCGCGCTTTTGTACTGTTTCGTACTGAATTTTTATAAATTTCGCTTAAAATTCGTCAATGTTATCAAGCCTTTTCGGCAAAAACTAAAAATAAAAATCAGCAATAAAAGGCTAATCATAATAAAATTTCATATACTAAAGAGATTTTTTGACGCTCAATGAGCGCAATATTGTGCGTTTTTATAGTTTTCGACTTGAAAATTATGGGCGCTTATACAATCGTTCCCAATAACTATTTTCTGGAATTGCGTCTTATGGTGCTGATCGAGAAATATATTTCTGGAGTAATGAGAAATTCAGTACTCGACTCCCTAAATGTCGAAGATCTAAAAGATGTCTTGAATCACGCGGAATTTGTTAAACTCAACCGCGGTGTGATTATTGCACCCTCGTTCAAGCCTTTGGAGCATGTCTATTTTGTCACCAGCGGCATGGTCTCGTTAAGCCTGACATTGAGCGATGGTGCGGTTGTCGAGACTGGTGTTGTGGGATCTGAAGGTACGGTCGGCTGGCAAGCTATCGTCGAACTCGACGCAGGTCCGATTGACGCGACCGTTCAGATCGACATGACCGGATATCGGGTCAAGGCGTCTCAGATGATTGCATTGTCCGACAGAATAAAGCCGCTTCGCAAAGCAATCATCCAGGCTGTGCAGGGAACGCTTGATCAGGTCTCGCAATCGGCGGCCTGTAGCCAAAGGCACACGAGCACACAGCGGCTGGCCAAATGGTTACTGATGGCTGGTGACCGCTCGCCAGAGCCGACCTTACATTTTAGCCATGAAGGACTGTCGATCCTCCTGGGCATCCGCCGGGCTGGCGTAACGGTGGCAATGGGTGAATTGCGTAGATCGGGCTGCGTAACAAACGGCCACAGCAAAATCACCATTACCAATCGCGACCGGCTCGAATTGAGCGCCTGCGAATGCTACAGCGCCCTTAAGAACGAGGCGCAACGCCGCTCATCTCTGATCTCCTCTTTGAACCAAGGCTGAAGCGATCAAAGGCTTTAACTATCGAGTGAAAATGAAACGAGCGCTCGAACTCGATAATTAACGACGGAACCTCCGTCAAATATAGCCTCAAAAGACTCCACCTTAACGCGCTTTACACCACGCATCGTTTGGGATGCTGCTAATATGGCTTCAGTTGCTGCAGCTTGCCAGCCAATGGGTGACTCCGCTTGAACTTCAATGGTTTTATCCATGATATTTTATCCCAACTATTCAGAAACTTTAGATACCCAAACTCATCAGTCTATAATCAGGATTTTATGCGAAATGGGATTGATCAAGATCACACCTTTGCAGATAGGTTAGGTCAGGCAGGCAAACATCACGAGCGTGGAGGCCAAAAGACTCGCAAGGTTTGCTGCCAAGATCCACAGACCGTGTCTGTGCCCCCCAATGAACAAAGCGAGGCATGACTTCGTAATGATATTGGCTGTAATGGCCGTGCCGATAGCCAGGGCGGTTGCGACCAATTGGTCTCGCCCCCCAGTTTGCCGCGCTAAAGACAGGGTAACCGCATCCACGTCTCCAAGACCGGCTAAGAACGAAACAATCAAGACGCCCTCTTGACCCAAGACCTGCCGGGCCAGCCTCGCAGCTAACATCACGAGCGCGATTAATCCCGCCAACCTTAGCGTCAAAAATAGATCAAAGGGCGCAGCTTGGCGCAGGTCTTCAGGAGATGGCTCATGCCCACCCCCATCCCTTGTTGGGTCGTTGAACAACACAATCCCGAACCCAAACGAGATCGCCGCCATGGTCGCCAAAGAGGGCGCAAGCAGCAGCAAGAGATCAAAACTCAAAAGACCGACAAGAAAGGCTGTTCTTAAGGCCATAATCCCGCTGGACAGAAGGGCAAGGCCCGCCATCCGCTTGGCCGCACATTCATCTTCACGCGCGGACCTCGCGAAAAGCATACCCATAGCAGTAGAGGAAACGAGCCCCCCAGCCATGGCGGAAACCACTCCCCCCGCCCTCGCCCCGTAAAGGCGCACCGCGCCATGCCCGATGAATGACAAGCTCGCCATAAGGACCGCAAGGAACCACAACTCGGCAGGCACCAATATGCCCCAAGGGTCAACGGCAACCCGCGGCATGATCGGCAACACCAAGATGGTCATCGCCATCAGCAACAGGAAGGCGCGCAATTCCAACCAAGTGACTGTCTTTATCCAATTATGCAGTGGTGATTTCGACGCCAGCAGACCGGCGGCCACCGTCGCCGTGGCCGCGGCCACCAACGGCTCTCCACGTACCGCTACCGCCCCCAATCCATAGGTCAAAATCGCAGCGACAAAGGTGGTGGCACCAAGATCCTTGTCCCGCTGATATTCCAAGTGATTAAAAACAATAAGGGCGCTGCCCATCACGACGAGACCGACCGCAATCATGGTGTCTCCAGGCAGAATTGCGCAAACGCCACCTGTCAATCCGATCAGGCCAAAGGTCCGAACGCCCGCGACGCGGTGTCCTTCATCAATATTGCGCGAGTTCCACCCCCGCTCAAACCCAACCATCAAACCCAACACAAGGGACACGGCCAAACGGTAGAACAGAGAAGTGAGTAACATTGCCGCTGTTCCCAAACTGGCCTTGACCCGAAAAACGAAGGGCCATGGAGACCCTCTTTTGAGTTCTCCATGGCCCAGAACTTAGATCTGTTTACCGCAAGGCGGGGTTAGGAGGCCCGAAGCCCTCTAGTGAGCAACATATTGATTATTTTGCAGATGAGTTGGTCCGTCGCGATGTCTGGAATAGGCAATATTCTGCGTCATCATGCCCACAGATAACTTCGGAGGTCCACCGGCTAAGTCTTCGAGCTGTTCACGATTGACCAACAGCACGCGCTGGGCCCCCCGAAACGAGAGCAACTTTTTGCGGGCCAAAGAGGACAGGGTACGGCTCACTGTTTCTACGGTAAGGGCCAAATAGTCGGCTATGTCCGCTCGCCCCATTGGAAGAAAGATATAACCGTCGTGATCCATCAAACTGTCCATCCGAAGCAGAAATCCAACAACCCGTTCACACGCGCTGCGCAGACCCAGCAATTCGATACGACCTTCGGCGGCATCTAATGCACCCAGCAGGAGGTGGTTTGGATGGCCCAGCGTCGGTAGGGACAGGCCTTCACCATCGTCAAGAAGCGCACGGTCGTAGCGCATCAGCACGACCTCGGTGACCGCCTCTGCACTGGTGCGGCGCGTCGGAGCCTCCAAGCCGAAGACGTCCTCTGGAAAGAAGAAGCCGGTCACCTGCCTGTGACCATCCGGAAGATAGCGACAGGTTCGCAAAACCCCACTCAATATGATGAACCAATCCCCTGCAAAATCGTCTTCTGCATAGAGCGTTTCCCCCTTGCTGAGGACCTGTCGCACACCAAGAATCGCTCGATCCGATCGAGTTCCATTTACCGCTGACATAGTTTGACGATGTTCCATGAGAAATCTCCTGTCTGGAGCCTCAGAACTAGCAAACGATCAACAGGGCAAAAATTAGGGTGATTACCTACCCAGTCGCGAAATCATATTGATCTATGTTAATTGCAATCTGAGCGGTCCCGTACATAGTGAAAACTACGTACTCAGTGATTCTATCGCGCCCAAAGCTTTCATAACAATACAGACCTAAATAGGCCTCAAACAAAAACGAAACAACGGAAACTTTGGGTACAAGGTGAAGAGTAAAAATGTCTAACCAGAACTTGACAAATCACCCGACGTTTTCAGCGAATTTTATTGAGAAATTATCCAATACGGTCGCTGATGACTCTGATAATTTGCCCTCAGAACCAACGGATAAAAAGCGTCAAACCGATGAGCCTTGGTTCTCGGCGGCGAGTTTAAGTCCCATAGCGACGCGCATTACAGATCCGCGCGCTCAAGTGATCTTCGTCAATGAGCCATGGATTCAATCAACCGGAATGGGGATGGTCGATGCGAGGGGGCTTGGCTGGCTAAACCGCGTCGAAGAGACAATGAGATTGACTCTTTTGGAGCGCTTGCTGGCACCGATAGAGCAAGGACGGCAAGGGTTCACACTAGACTACGAACTCTTCGACGGGCACGGCAAAGGATGTCTCGTCCGAGAGGTGTCAAGACCCCGATTTGGTACCAGCGGCCAATTTCTTGGGCATTTTGCTGCGATTGTAGACCTGAGCGACATCGCCCATACCTCTAGTCCCCCGAAGCTTACAGATGATTACGACCCAACACTCTCGGCAGCTTCCGCCATCGTGTACGATATTGCCCCACCCCTCACCTCTGCCCTTGCCTACAATCATGCTGCCCTTGCCGAGCTGAGGCTCGATCAAAGCGTCGCGGCCACTAAGGCTGTCGCGCAACTGGTTCTAGCCAAGAAACATCTAACCCAATCGGGCGATATGCTGCGCCGATTGCGAGAAGTCCTCAACAAGGGGCAGGCCTATTTTAACGCCGCACACCTAGACGATCTCATCCGAGAGGCAGCACATAATGTAACTCAGGCCCGCATAGATGAGGGCGTTGACCTTCGATTGGAGTTACCTGCCGATCCCGCTCCGGTGATGGCTAACCCCCTACAGGTGCTCAAGGTGCTCTCCTATCTGCTCGGGAGCGCACTTGAGTCGGTCGTAGGAATAGTTTGCCCAAAGATATCTATTCAACTGGATGAAGATCCGTCCGGCCTGTGGCGCGTCTGCGTCCGCCACAACGGACCTGCCTTGCACAATCAGCACGAGGATACGGTTTTCAGCAGCCTACACCCCATGCCCCATGACAACACCGGACTCGGCCTAGCGATCAGCCAAAGCATAATTCGAGGTCATAATGGACGACTTTGGTATGATAGGCCCTCGCCCGGTGACCGACATGGGAGTTTGAAGGGGGGCGCATTCACCTTCGTTCTACCGCAACATAAACAGAGTTGAGATCATCATGCCGGGTCGTGTGAAAACGAGCAGCGAGCTTGCCCCTTGTGTCCACCTCATTGATAGTCGCAAGAGTGAGAGCCTCGCCATCAGCGCCTTGATGGAGGCCTTTGGATACCAAGTCAAAACCTATCCCGATGTCTCAGCCTTGTTGAGCGACATCTCAACACCCGTCAAAGGTTGCGCTCTCTTGGACGGAAACGGCGAACAATCAGACGCCATGGAAGCCTTCCAAGCCATTGCCTCACAAAGGCCTGACCTTCCTATCATCATGATGTCCGCTGACGGAAATATCGATAAGGCGGTTCGGTTCCTGAAGGCTGGCGCTTATGATTTTATCGAAAAACCATTCGACCCGGACCATCTGCTCACCTCCATGAGTAACGCCTTTCAATCCCAACAAAAAAACCAGACAGAAGCAGATTACCAAATCCACGCCCTGTCACTTCTTAAACGTCTGACGCCACGTGAGGGCGAAATACTCAGATTTTTGATGTTGGGTGAGTCAACCAAAAGCATTGCGCGGCACCTTGAAATCAGTCCGAGAACCATTGATGTGCACCGAGGACACATCATGGAAAAGCTCGAAGCACGCAGTGTCACAGACGCCATACGCACGGCGATGGTCGGTCGCTTTCAATAGGCCGTGTTTGAGACAGACCGATCACACCGCTTCGGTGGTGTTAGACAATCGGTTATTCGGCTTGAGGCTCACGGCTTTTAGGTGATCGCGGAGCTTATGGTCTGGAACCTTGGTCAAGTTTTTCGCCAACTTGCCAATCAACGCCGCCTCGAGTTCTGAGTCCATCTGCTGGATCAACAAACTCATCATGCGCGCCGGGGCGACCAGTACGATGGTTTCGAAGGTACCTTCGTGCAAGAGCCCCTTTAGGTGGGCAAACACCTCCCTAGCGAAGGCGACCTGTGCGCGGGCTCGCACATTGAGCCGCATCTCAATCGCGTGATGCGCAGCACCGACAGACTCGTGAATTCTTGCAGGTGGCTGGTCACGATCTAAACGACCAGGACGATCAACGGTCGACGGGCTCAAGGTTTCTATCGTGATGTAGGACCCGTCTTCGGAGCGACGGCGCACCAGACGAGCGCGCAAAGTATCGATAACCAAATAGCAGGTTCGCTGATTTCCAATCATTGTTTTTCCTAACAAAAATTCGGCGGCCGGCCTGATCCGCCGTGCCGAGCCTGCGTCTCAAAGTTCGATTTGAAATTGACTTTGGTCAAAACCTAGACGTGTATTTATGTAACGAAGCACTTAGCGCTTGATGTAGATCAAAGCAAGTCAGGGCCGCATCTCCTAATGAGGGCAAATCCATCGCCCCTAGGAGACGACCCATGAACAAGTGGCTTCCAAACCTCTTTAGCCGAGATCGCTCATCTGAACTTGGTGACCCATTCGGAGCATTACAGTCAGAGATTAATCGACTTTTTGACGATATCGGACAGTGGCCTGTGCCTCGCCTAAGGACGGGTGTGCCGCGGCTCGATATGAGCGAATCCGAAAGTGAGCTCAACATTCAGATCGAATTGCCCGGAATGAATGAGAAGGATCTCGACCTGCTCATCGAAGATGATCGGTTGATATTGCGCGGCAAATCCGAAGTCGAACGTGAAGACAAAGAGCGCGACTATCATATTAAGGAACGGATCGCAGGGGCCTTTGAGCGCCGTCTGGCACTGCCCTTTCGTCCGGACCCTGCAAAGGTAAAGGCCCGCTTTGCCAAAGGAATTCTCGATATCCAGATCGAGAAAACGGAGGAAGCCAAGACCCACGGAACAAAGGTCCCAATTCAGGCGATGTCCTAGTCGGCGATCGGTTTCACAGTCGGTGAGGCAATAGCTTGAACCGCAAAAATAAAAACTTTGACTAGGGAGAGTTACGCAGTGACCAACGACATACTTTCCTTCGGCATGTTTCTAGTCGCCGCAAGGCCAAGTCTGACAAACAGGGTCGGGGTCGAGGTTCATGATCAGGAATTGGTTCAACAGATTGTCAGGCGCGTCATCCGGCGCGCCTGGCAACATCGGCATTCGCTACCAACCGGCCAAAACCTAATGCCTTGGCTCGTTGGATTGCTCGAACAGGAAAAATAGAGCGAGGTTCTGAAAGCGGGTCTAACCGTAAGGTTCACTGGAGAGGGCCGATCTTCGACGACAATAGGGCCCCTATGCATACAAAAACACCCACCCTTCTTTAGAGGGTGGGTGTTTTCATCTCAGATGATGAGTGAATCAGGCGCTCTAATGACGAGCCTCTTGCTGGGCACCATCTGAACGTGATGATGCCATCGGCCGACGGGGTTCGGTTTTCTTCGTCCTCACAGTAGAGGCCGTTGCTAAGGTCCGAGCAAACCGCAGGCCAGATTGGAGATAGGCCAGACTGCGCGCCTGCATCCATCCTTGTTGAACGGCGATCACCTCCAGGGGAGACTTGCAGCGTGCCATTTGCTCTAGAGCCTCTTCGCTTTGCGATGAGAACTCATCGAGAAATTCAGCGCTCTCGCTCTGAAAGGCTTTCACGCTGGCATCCAAAACCGCTCGCGTTCGGTTAGCGGCCTCAGCAACCACCCCGCTCACATCTCCTAAGGCTTGATAGCCCGTGTTTGAATGGGCATCTGCTAGCGCGTCGTCCTTTGTGGTTTTCACGACAACCTCCTAAAACAATAGAAACATGCGATCGCAAATAACCGCTTGTAATAATAATATGATTACTGGTAGTAAAATTTGATTTCTGTCATATCAATCAACATAATATATTGTTTGGTGGACCTGTTTTTGTTTTAAATCATTTCCTCAGTATGAAATGAATTTAGCATGAATATCCAGAAGGATAGATTCATGTCAATAATGATAGTTTATTATTCTCGAACCGGCTCTACGGCTCGCTTGGCTGAGACCTTGGCGCGTCGACTTAATGCAGACTGCGATGAGATTAGCGCTGGCAAGGCCTATGACGGGCCGCTTGGCTTGGTAAACGCTGCCTGCACAGCGGCACTGGGTTCTAAAGGTCCAGCAAAGACAAAGCGCTACCCACGCGCCTATGACCATTTGATTATCGGCGGTCCGGTGTGGGGCGGCCAACTTCCAGGCCCTCTGCGTCGATATTTGGCCTTCAATGATACCAAAACGCGATTGGCAGGTGCCTTTTGCACCTCGTGGCATGGCGGACCTCAGCGCGCATTCTTCAATGAAATTCGAAAAATAACAGGGATAGCGACCTTTCCCAATTTTGGAGTGGAGCAGCGCCACTGTGATCGCGAGCTTATCGCGCTCTCGGCGGCTCGGTTTGCGCGTAATCTATCGAAGACCTTGAGTGATGTGGCCTAAAAGCCCTCGGTGAGCATTCGTTCGCCTGATCGTTGGCTGCTGACCCATATCAAGGTCAGGATTTGAAAAATGATCTCCACTGCAACCTTCGCACAAGAGGAGATTCCAATGAAAAAGCCCGGACAAAATCGCTACGATGATGCAGGTTCATTTCCGATCAAGTTTGGTCGGACCCATAAAAATCAAGCAGATGGACTTCGTACCGAAGACCTAAAAACGGCGTTGAAACGTGTTCGCGCCTCAGGCGACCATCTTAAGCGCTTTACCGAAGAGTTTCGCAGCGCAGGCCAGACACGCAGTCCGGTCGAGGCCGTCAAGTGGAGCGTTCGGGATCATCCGATCGCAACCATCGCCATTGCCGCCGCTATCGGAACATTAGCCGGGCGTATGATGCGGCCCCACTAACGTCCTTTCCACTTTGGCCGTGCCTGCTAAAGCTCAGTCGCCTCAAAGAGATGCAGCTGGATAGAAGCAAGCACGGCCTCATTCAAGACAGACAAACCAGATGTCATGAGAAGCCGAAGAAACTTAACTCAGACCATCTTCCAATGCTCACCTAAACGGCGCTGCAAGCGTCTAATGATCGTAAATAGGCTCCCAGCCATGGCCCCGGCTACCAGAGCCAAACCGAGCCCCGCCAAAGACGGCGCTTCGAAATGGAACAGACTCGCCATCGCCGGGATCGTAAAACTCAAGGCGAGGGCCGCGACTGCCCCAAGACTGATCCCCCAAAAGGTCAACCTATGGACATCAAAAAGACCAACCCCGCTCGAGGCTGCAGTGTTCAGGGCTAAGATCAGATTGGCGGCAATCAGGGCGGCAAAGGCTGTCGCCCTGGCCTGCGAGGCTCCATCCTGACCGAGGCTCAACCAATAGATACCCAAGACCGCCAATAGAATTACAGCGCCCTGACTGAGGGCTAGGACAAGCTGTCGGCTACCAAACAGGCTATCCGTCGCCGCACGCGGGCCGTGCCTCATGGCGTCACGATCACTTGGCTCACCCTCAAAAACGAGCGCGCAGATGGGGTCGATGACCATCTCCATCAAGACAATGTGCATAGGGTAGAGCAGCGGCGGCATCCCGATGATGATCGGTAACAATGCCAATCCCGCTATGGGCACATGGATCGCCACAACATAGGTCAAAGCCTTGCGCAGATTGGCAAAGATCCGTCGCCCGAGCCGCACGCCTCCGATAATCGACGGGAAACTGTCATCCAGCAAAACCAAGCTCGCCGCCTCGCGTGCGACATCGGTCCCGCGCAAGCCCATGGCTATACCAATGTGGGCAGCCTGAAGTGCGGGTGCATCATTGACCCCATCCCCTGTCATGGCCACGACATAGCCGCGGGCCTTGAACGCCTCGACAAGGGTCAGCTTTTGCTCCGGCGCGATCCGAGCGAAGACCCGGACCGACTCGACGGCACGCTTTAGCGCCTCTGGATCGAGGCCTTTCAGTTGCGCGCCCGTCATCACGCCTGCATGGCTATCGATTCCAGCTTGCTGAGCAACGGCTAAGGCGGTTTCAGGATAGTCACCGGTAATCATCGCCACCGCGATGCCCGCCTGCCGCGCTTCAGCCAAGGCTGCGGGCACATCCTTGCGGACGGGATCTAAAAATCCAATCAGCCCCAAACAGCGAAACTGAACCGCTTCGGGCTCATCAAAGGCCAACGGCTCGGTGGGTGTAGAAGCGACCGCCAGAACCCGCAGGCCGTCTCGCGCCATGGCGTCAACCTGCTGGCCCAAGGCTCGCCTTTGTACTGGATCCATCTGGCAAAGCTGAAAAATCGCCTCTGGAGCACCCTTTGCCGCGGTTTGAACCTGTCCATCGGCCATGATCCAACGTTGAACCACGGCCAATCGGTCCGGCGTCAAGGGCCATACCCGATCCAAACGCCCCAGCCCTGGGCCTTCAGGGGCCCAAGCCCTAACGGCACGGTCCATCGGGTCGGTGGGATGGGGTGCAGACGCGAGGATCGCGCTATCCAGCAAGGCCTTCAAGGACGGTAACAGGGCCGCCCGATCGGGCTCCACCGCCATCCCCTCGGACCAAAGACGCACCAAGGTCATTCGATTTTCGGTCAGGGTCCCGGTCTTGTCGACACAGAGCAGGCTCGCGCCGCCCAAAGCCTCGATTACCGCTGGACGACGCACCAAGACCTTGTGCTGAGCCAACCGCCACGCCCCGAGCGCCATAAAGATGGCCAACACCATGGGGAACTCTTCCGGTATCAAAGAGATGGCAATGGTTATGCCTGCCAGCGCGCCCTCAATCCAATCACCGCGTATGAGCCCATAAGCCAAGACCACCAGACCGCAGACCCCGACGGCGACGCTTCCCAACAGTGTCACCAAGCGGCCAGAGGCCTGCTGCAATGGGGTCGGACTGGTGTCCACAGTCGCCAGAAACTGGCCGATCCGCCCCAGAGCTGTATTACGGCCCGTGCATTTGACCTCGGCCAAGCCCTGCCCGCTGACAACGAGGGTTCCAGCAAAGAGGCCAAATCGCTTGCTCTGAGGTTCGGTCCAATCGCCATCACAGACCACGGCTTCAGGTAGCTTGGTGACCGGTACGGACTCTCCGGTCAGGGCTGCCTCATCGACGCTCAGAATCTCGCCATCAACCAACTGACAATCGGCTGGTACGCGCAGACCTTCACTGACCAGAACCAGATCTCCGGGTACCAGCTCATGCATCGGAATGGTTCGGCTTTCGCCGCCGCGTATGACCCGAACAGAGGGAGCAGCCAGACCTTGGAGCGCCTTGAGTGCGCGCTCACTTCGCGCCTCTTGTGCGACAACCATCGCCACCGTCGCCAAGGCCGCGACGCTAAGAAAAACCCCCTCAGCCCTATTGCCCAATATCAGGTAGAGGCCAGAGGCCCCGATCAACAGGACGAACATTGGCTCGCGAAAGGTGCCAACCAAGATATCTCGAAGCGAGCGACCCTTGAACCCTTCAAGGCGATTGGGACCAAATCGGATCAACCGCTCAGCAGCCTGCGCCTCATCCAATCCTTTAAGGCCATGGGTCATCTTAATCTGTCCATTCGTCGCGAGAACGGGGCAAGGCCAAAGATCGATGATGCATTAATTGGGTTTTGACACTGACGGTTCCGTAGTCCGCACGGATGTTTCATGCCAGCATGGGTCAGCGCACAAGGAGCCAATCCTTGGCAGTCCCTTTTGGAGGAAGACCATGTACCAGACCGTGATCTACGAGACCCCTGCCCCGCACGTGGCGCGGTTGGTGCTGAACCGGCCAGAGACTCGTAACGCCCAAGACACCCGGATGCTTTATGAGCTGAACTTGGCCTTTGATAGGGCAGCGCAGGACAACGACATCAAGGTCATCATTCTGGCAGCTGCCGGTCCGCATTTCTCATCCGGCCACGACCTGCGCGAACAGGGGGCGCTGGAAACCATGGCCGAGTTTCAGACCGTCGGGACCTGGTGCGGCTTTGGTTGCGCGGGGGCTGAGGCCCAGATGGCCCGCGAAAAGGAAATCTATATCGGATTTAGCGAGCGGTGGCGTAACCTGCCCAAGCCGACCATTGCTCAGGTTCAGGGCAAGTGCATCGCCGGCGGCCTGATGTTGATCTGGCCCTGCGACATCATCATCGCCGCCGAAGACGCGTCGTTCTGGGACAATACAGTCGCGATGGG
Organism: Pseudomonadota bacterium; assembly: GCA_041182245.1. Classification (GTDB taxonomy): domain Bacteria; phylum Pseudomonadota; class Alphaproteobacteria; order Caulobacterales; family Caulobacteraceae; genus CAISGS01. The sequence continues at coordinate 48,792 of JBEGNZ010000014.1, forward strand.
CGTAGGTGGGGTTGAGATGTTCAACCACCCTTGGGAACTGGGCTCGCGCAAGGCCAAGGAAATGCTCTTCACCGCCGATTGGCTCAGCGCCAGGGACGCCGAAAAGCTCGGCATGGTCAATCACGTCGTGCCGCCGGAAAGCCTCGCAGACTTCACCCTCGCCATGGCCAGCCGCATCGCCCAAAAACCGCTCTTTGCCTTGAAGTTGGCCAAGGAAGCGGTCAATGCCGCTCAAGATGCACAAGGACGAACCAGCGCCATGCAAACCGCCTTTGCTCTGCATCAACTGGCCCATAGTCATAATATGCAGGTCCACGGCATGATGATCGATCCGTCAGGCCTCTCGCCCGCCGTGAAGCGCTAGGTTTCTAAGGACCACCCATGCCCCTCTTACGATCCGTCTTGGCTGTTATCGTCCTCCTGCTGTGGGCCGGTCTCTCAACGCCCTCAGTGGCGCGCACCTCTGCGGATGCGCAGTTCAAGGCGATCTATGAGACCGAATGGGCATGGCGGGACGCTCAACTGATCGCCGACAGCTGGGACGGTCCGATCCGCGACCGCATGCCTCAGATTGATGAAAAGACCCAAGCCGCAAGACTAGCCTATTGGGAAGCCACCCTTGCCAAGCTGTCAAAGGTTCGGGTGGATCAATTGTCCGCAAAGGCGCGGGCCGACTATGGTGTCTATCGCCTTCAGATCACCACCTTGGCCAATAGCCAGAGGTTCAAGGACTATGAGGCTCCGTTCAACTCTGACAGTGCCTTCTGGAGCGAAATGGCCTCAACGGCGCGAAAGCCGTTCAAGACGGTCGAAGACTACCATAAATTCATCGCCCAAATGCAGACCTGGCCCGCCTATTTCGAGCAATCTGAGGCCAATATGAGGGCCGGATTGGCGCGCGGCTTTACCCCGCCCAAGGTCACGCTGTTGGGCCGTGAGGCCAGCGTCGCGGTCGTCGCCGAGGCGACCTCGCCCACCGACACGGTCTTCTATCAGCCCTTCAAAACCCTGCCTGCCGGCCTTTCAGCGAGCGAAGAGGAGGCCCTGCGCGCCCAGGCCATCACGGTCATCCGCGATCAGGTCATCCCCGCTCACATGAAGCTCTTGGCCTTCCTTAAGGACGACTATCTGCCCAAGGCGACTGAGACCCTCGCCGCCGAAAGCCTTCCCAATGGCAAGGCTTACTATCAGGCCAAGATCCTCGAATATGCGACGCTTGAACTAACGCCAGATCAAATTCACAAGATCGGGCTGGAACAGGTCGATCTGATCTCGGCCCAGATGCAGGCCGTTATGGTCGAGACGGGATTTCAAGGCGACATGCCTGCCTTCCTCGCCTTCCTCCGCAAAGATCCCCGCTTCTATGTCAAGACACCGCAAGAACTGCTCGACCGTGCGGCCTGGGTCGCCAAGCAGTTTGATGGCCGGGCCGACCGCTGGTTTGGCCACCTTCCTCGGTCGCGCTTTGCCATTACCCCTGTACCTGACGAAATCGCGCCCTATTACACCGCCGGGCGTGGTGGGCCGGGGGTCTATCTGCTCAATACCTATGACCTACCGTCGCGACCGCTCTACGCCCTGACCGCCTTGACCCTGCACGAGTCCGCCCCCGGACACGCGTTCCAAGTGCCTCTTGCCAGCGAGAACAGGGAACAACCGGCCTTTCGGCGCCAAACCTATATCTCGGCCTTTGGCGAGGGCTGGGCGCTCTATTGTGAGAAGTTGGGCGTCGAGATGGGTATGTATGAGACCCCTTATGACCGCTTCGGCATGCTGAGCTATCAGATGTGGCGCGCCGCGCGATTGGTGGTCGATACGGGCATCCATTCCAAGGGCTGGACCCGCGATCAGGCCAGAGCCTATCTGCTCAGCCACACGGCCCTATCTGAACGCGAGGTCAATACCGAGGTCGATCGCTATATCAGTTGGCCCGGACAGGCTCTGGCCTACTATTTGGGTCAGATGGCGATCGAGAAGGGCCGCGCCAAGGCTGAGACCGCCCTCGGCAGCCGCTTCAACATCCGCGCCTTCCACGACACAGTCCTGTCGCTCGGTTCGGTGCCGTTGCCCGTTCTGACTGATCGCATCGATCAGTTCATCGCTGAGGGCGGGGTCGGTCCCTATCCAGACGCGGAATAGGCCCGCACCCTTGCCATCTCAGGCCGAGCGGGCCTAGACAGGGTTCCCGCGTCGTGAGGCGCTGACGACTGCTCGGACGACCCATGGCCTGGACCTGCACCTATAACGAGCCCGAACCCCAACGGATCAATCGCTGGCTCGGACAGAGCGGCGTCTGTTCGCGCCGAGAGGCTGAGGCCTTTATCCTGCAAGGCCTAGTCTCCATTGATGGCGAGGTGGTCACCGATGCTGGCCGCAAGATTGAGCCGGGCCAGACCTTAACCCTCGCCAGCGATGCCGAGGGGGCCTTGAGCGCCCAACTGAGCATCATTTTCCATAAGCCCATCGGCATTGTTTCAGCCCAGCCCGAAGCCGACCAGATCCCCGCCGCGCGCCTCTTGACCCGCGAAGCTCTGTGGGAAAAGGACGGCTCTGGCGATGATCCGATCATCCCCGATGTCGATGCCAGCCTGCCCGCCCTTGGCCGTCTCGATAAGGACTCGCGCGGCCTGTTGATCCTGTCGCAGGACGGGGTGCTGGCCAAGGCCATCATTGGCCCGGACTCGGTCCTGACCAAGCAATATGAGGTCACGGTCGAGGGCGAAATCACCGAACGGAAGCTGAACCTCCTGCGCCGAGGCCTGGCGCTTGATGGCCGTCAACTGCGCCAAGCCAAGGTCACGCGCACCGGTGAACAACAGCTCCGCTTCGTGCTCAGCGAAGGCCGCAACCGCCAGATCCGCCGCATGTGTGAGCTAGTCGAACTCTATGTCGTCGATCTTCTGCGCACCCGCATCGGCACGCTCGATCTTGGCAACCTGCCCGAAGGCCAATGGCGCCACATGACGCCAGAAGAACGCAATGCACTGGTCGAGGGCTACTGAGCCCTGGTCCAACATCCGCGTTCCCCGCGAAGCCGGGGATCCAGAACTCTTACACTCAGCCTGTTCGAGGCCCGCTTGAACAGGCTGAGAGATGAGGAGATGAACACCCCCTCACCCAACCCTCTCCCCCAAGGGGGCGAGGGCCTGTTTCTTCTTAGCCCTCTCCCTGTGGGAGAGGGTTGGGTAAGGGCCTTTTTATGTCAAAAGGAACCCCCTACCCCCGCTTCGCGGGTACTTCCCCCAAAGGGGAAGATCTTTCCGTTCAAAATCTTCCCCCTCTGGGGGAAGTGGCCCGAAGGGCCGATGGGGGTCTTGTTTCTAAGGCCCTAAACCGCCTGCCCCGCACTCCAACCACTGGCCCAGGCCCATTGGAAGTTATAGCCCCCGAGCCAGCCGGTAACATCCACCACCTCGCCAATGAAATAGAGGCTCTTCACATCCTTGGCCCCGAGCGTTCGCGATTCCAGATCGCGCGTATCGACCCCGCCAAGCGTGACTTCGGCCGTGCGATAGCCTTCAGAGCCGACCGGTTTGACGTGCCAGTCCTTGATCGCATTGGCGATGACCCGCAGGCGTTTGTCCGAAAAATCACCGATGGGACCGCTGGCCCCTTCGAGATCGGCAATCAGTTGCGCCAGACGCTTGGGGATGAAATGGCCCAGCACCGTATGGATGGCTTGGCGCCCCTGCTCGGTCCGGGCCCGCCGCAGTTCCTCGAACAGATCGACGCCCGGGGCCATGTCGAGCACGATCTCGTCGCCCTCACGCCAATAGGAGGAGATCTGCAAGATCGAGGGGCCGCTGAGCCCGCGATGGGTAAAGAGCATGGCCTCGGCGAACTTGGTCTTGCCGCTGGCGATCACCGCATCGAGCGACACGCCCGAAAGCGACGACAGCCGCTCCAATAGGCCAATCTCAAAGGTCAGCGGCACCAGAGCCGGACGGATAGTGGTCAGACGCAGACCAAACTGCTTGGCCAGATCATAACCAAAGCCCGTCGCCCCCATCTTGGGGATCGACTTGCCGCCGGTGGCCACAACGACCGAGGCACAGTGGACATGGTCCATGCCCTCGACCCTGATACGATAGCCTTCTTCTATTTTTTCAACAGCTTCAATAACAGATTTAAGGCGCAACCTTACCCCGTAACCGTCCATCTCTTCGAGCAACATGCGGATGATCTGACCCGCCGACCCGTCGCAAAAGAGCTGGCCGAGGGCCTTTTCGTGATAGGCGATGCCGTGACGCTCAACCATGGCCACAAAGTCTTTGGGCGTGTAGCGCCGTAGGGCGGAGATACAAAACCGCGGATTGTCCGACAGGAAATGGTCTGGGGCCGTGCGCATATTGGTGAAGTTGCAGCGCCCACCGCCCGAAATTCGGATCTTCTCACCCGCCGCATCGGCATGGTCCAGCACCAGTACCGAGCGGCCCCGCTTGCCCGCCTCGATGGCACACATCATTCCGGCCGCGCCCGCACCGAGCACCACCACGTCATACTGAGTCAAGATCACTATCCCTTAGGTTCACAGGCTCTATAGCACAGGGCCGCTGCAACCCCCTACCCCGGCTTCGCCGGTACTTCCGCCAGAGGGGGAAGATTTGCTTATCGATTAGTCCGCGTTCCCCGCGAAGGCGGAGATCCAGAAACTTTCACACCGCCGGATCGTTCATGGCGCATCCTCGTCCTTCGACAGGCTCAGGATGAGGATGAATTTGAAAGCGCGGACATCTCACTCTTCCTCATTTTAGGCCCGCTCAATCGGCGTTTCCGCATCGAGCGAGGCCTTCATGCTGGCCCCAGAAGACGGCACCTTGAGCAGTTCCATGAAGGAGCGGCGTTCATCAGCCGTGCCCTCGGCAAAGGACCGGGTCAGGGCCGAACGGGTCAGGCGCTTGGCCTCGGCAATCCCTTCAGCGGGCCGGGACTCAAATTCGGCAGCGATTTCTAGAGCCCGCGCCAAGGGATCATCGACCACCTCATGGACCAAGCCTTGCGCCGCCGCCTGAGGCCCCGTGACCACCAGCCCGCGCAGGATCATCTCCAGCGCCTTGGCCTCGCCAATGATGCGCGGCAGGCGCTGGGTTCCGCCGCCGCCGGGAAAGATGCCGACGCGGGTCTCTGGCAAGCCGATGGCCTCAACCGAGGTCCCCGCAATGCGCAGATCACAGGCCAGAGCCAGCTCAAAGCCCCCGCCCATACACAGGCCATTGATCGCCGCGATCACCGGCTTGGGCGCCGACGCGGTAATATCGACCAGCGCATAATAGCCGCCATCGTCTTCTGCAGGCGGCGGCGGTGGCGAGGCATCGCCCTTGACCACATCGCTCATCACCACCAGCTCCCCCACATCATAGTGACGGATGAAGATGTCTGACCGACCGCCCGTATAGATGATGCAACGCACCGTCTCGTCGGCCACCCCCGCCCGCAAAGCTGCCAAAAGCTGAGACGTCCCTGCCGCCGTCAGCGTCCCAAGGCCGGGATTATTGTAGCTTATGACCAAGGCCCCGCCGTGCCGCGCCGTCGTAACAAAGGACATGTTCTCGTCTCCAGCCCAAGGGTCAGACCGTCTTGGCGGCCTTTGCAGACAGAGTGCTGGACGAACCTCTTAGAATGCAAGGACGAACTGAAGCCTCGTGGCTCAGTCTCTGCTCAGGCTCAATCGTCTCTAGCGGATGGATCGAGTGCCGAGACAACCCAACGCATATGGCAACAGGATCCGGCGCGTCATGAGCGACGAATATTTAAACAGACTCAGACCGCGCCGCCAAAGACCGCGATTGCGGCATGGACGATCAGCGCTATCAGGGCCAGACTGGACAGGGCAAATAGCGCAAAGCGTGGCATGACCCGGTTCACGGTCGCATGGAAGATCGAATGGACCACGCGCAGGGCGACATAGACCCATGCGATCATCAGATTGACGCCGCTGCCCTGATGGATCAGGGCCAGGACCAGACACACCGCATAGAACACGGTCGGTGCTTCATGGAGGTGATTATAGTTGTGGGCTTTCCACTGAACAGAGGGCGGGAGCACCCCCTCTAGCTTGGCACCCGTCCAGCCAATATCAGCATTGGCCTCATCAGACTTCGGCAGCGCGCCAATCGCCGGGATGCGCGTCGCATACATCCACAGCCACATCACCATCGTCCAGATCGCCAGCGCAACCACTGGCTTTAGAATTTCCATACCCGTCATTGCCGCCCCCAGAATCGCTTTGATCGTTAAGCGATCATCTCCCACGACACGGGGGTCTGAGAAGCTTTATCCTTATGCCCCGCCCCTACCCCACGGAATTATAACGTCAGGTCCTAGACGCCCGGCGCGGCATCAATAATGCGGCGGTGGCGTGTCCGTCGCGCCAGCCCGCGTCAGGGCGGCGGTGTCCATCTCATCACGCAGTTCGCTGAACCGGCGGTCCAGACTGTCGATCTTGCGCCACTGGGCAATCACCATCTCGTTCAGATCGGCGATCATGCGCTCCTGCTCGGCAAGACGTGTCTCAAGCTCAGTCATGCGAACGGCCGTGTCCGTGTCGGTCATCCCGTCATTCCCACTCGATCGTCCCGGGCGGCTTGCTGGTCACGTCATAGACAACGCGGTTGACGCCTCGGACCTCGTTGATGATCCGCGTGGCGCAGCGGCCTAGGACCTCCCAGGGGAATTCGAAGAAGTCGGCGGTCATGCCGTCGGTCGAGGTGACGGCGCGCAGGGCCAGCACGTCTTCATAGGTGCGGGCATCGCCCATGACGCCGACGGTCTTGACGGGCAGGAGCACGGCAAAGGCTTGCCAGATCTTGTCATAGAGGCCCGCCTTACGGATTTCTTCCAGATAGATGGCGTCGGCCTGTTGCAGGGTGGCGACCTTCTGGGGCGTGATCTCGCCGGGGATGCGGATGGCCAGACCCGGGCCGGGGAACGGGTGGCGGTCGACAAAGGCCGGGGCCAGACCCAACTCGACGCCCAGAACCCGCACCTCGTCCTTAAAGAGTTCGCGCAGGGGCTCGACCAGCTTGAGCTTCATGAAGTCCGGCAGGCCGCCGACATTGTGGTGGCTCTTGATCACCGCCGAAGGGCCGCCGCGCGCTGAAACGCTCTCGATCACGTCGGGATAGAGCGTGCCCTGGGCGAGGAAGGCCGCGCCATCGATCTTGGCGGCCTCGGCGTCGAAAATCTCGATGAACAGGCGACCAATGGTCTTGCGCTTGACCTCTGGGTCGCTGACCCCTGCCAATTGCCCTAAGAACGTGTCCTTGGCATTCACATGGATCAGGGGAATCTTGTAGTGCTCGTTAAACAGGCTCACCACCTGCTCGGCCTCATTGTGCCGCAGAAGGCCCGTATCAACAAAGACGCAGGTCAATTGCTCGCCAATGGCCTCATGGATCAGAACGGCGGCGACGGAGCTGTCGACGCCGCCGGACAGGCCGCAGATCACCTTGCCGTCACCGACTTGGGCCCGAATCTTCTCGACCATTTCGCGGCGGAACGAGGCCATGGTCCAGTCGCCAGACAGGCCGGCAATGCCATGGGTAAAGTTGCGCAAGATCTTGGCGCCGTTGGGCGTATGGGCCACCTCGGCATGGAACTGCACGCCATAGAAGCGGCGGGCCTCGTCGGCGATGGCGGCATAGGGCGAGCCTTCGGAGGTGGCGATGACCTCAAAGCCCGGCGGGATGGCGGTGACGCGGTCGCCATGGCTCATCCAAACCGTCTCGCGGGTGCTTAGACCGGCAAATAGCGGGCTGGGCTTGATAATGTCGATCTCGGCGCGGCCAAATTCGCCGTGATGGCCGCTCTCCACCGCGCCGCCAAGCTGGGCGCAGAGGGCCTGTTCGCCATAGCAGATGCCGAGGACCGGAACGCCCATCTCGAACAGGCGCTGCGGCGCGGACGGGCTCTCATAGTCGGTAACGCTGGCCGGACCGCCCGACAGGATGATGGCCTTAGGGGCATAGGCGTCGAGGATGGCCTCGACCTTGTCATAGGGATGGATTTCGCAATAGACGCCGCTTTCGCGCACGCGACGCGCGATCAGTTGCGTGACCTGGCTGCCAAAATCGACGATCAGCACGCGCTGGTGGCCCGTGCCTGCGGGGGCGGCGATGGAAGCAGTCGTCTGGGTCATGGGCGCCTTTCAAACAGGGCTATGAAGAAGCCGTCGGTCCCGGTGCGGCGGGGCGAGAGCTGAAGTTGATGGCCACGGGCTAGGGTGCTGATCCGTTCGCGGCCTGCGGCGGTCAGGCCCGGACAGGTTGCCGCGACATCGGCGATGGACAGGGGCTGGAACTGCGGGTTCTTGGCGGCAAAACGCGCGACCACATTGCCGTTCTCGGCGGCCAGCACCGAACAGGTGACATAGGCCAGAACCCCGCCCGGTTTCACAAAGGCTCCGGCATCGGCCAGTATCCGAAGCTGAAGGGCCGACAGGCGACGAAGATCATCCGCCGTCAGACGCGCCGCGCCCTCGGGGTGGCGCCGCCAGGTGCCTGACCCGCTGCAAGGGGCATCGACCAGAACCCGGTCGGCGGCAGATTTCAGATCCTCTACGGGATCACCCTTGGCCCCGATCTTACGCAGATCAGCCTCGACCCCGGCCCGCTTAAGGCGCGGTTCGATGGCGGCGAGGCGGCGGTCATCAATGTCAAAGGACACCATGCGGCCGCCCTTGAGACCCGCGGCCAAAGCCAAGGTCTTGCCCCCGCCTCCGGCGCAATAGTCGATGACGGTTTGGCCCGGTTGGACGTTGCACAGCGCGGCCATGATCTGGCTGCCCTCGTCCTGAATCTCAAAGGCACCTTCCTTGAAGATGTCGAGGGCCTGGATGTCGTCACCGATGGCCAGGCGCAGACCGGCGCTGGCAAAGGGGGTCGGCTCGGCCTTGATGCTGAGATCGGCCAAGGCCGCCTGAACCGCGACCGGAAAGGCCGACAACAGATTGACCCGGATATCCAGCGGCGCTCGGCTTTGCAGCAGCGCCCGCGTCTCGGCCTGCCAATCCTTGCCAAAGGATCGGCCCAGTTCGGACGATAGGAAATCCGGCAGTTGCGGTGAGGTATCATTGGCCGCTTCCAGCGCCGACAGCTCATCTGCCGTCAAGGGGGCTGGCCCATAGCTGATCCCGCTGAACAGGGCCTGAACCCCTTCAAGGTCCAGCCCGTCGTCCTGCATCAAGGATACGGCTACCATCACCCGTCCGCCCCGCGCCGGAGCGCCTTGGCGAAGGCAGGCATAGACCCGCTCAGCGATGGCGCGCCGGTCGCCAGACCCGGCAAAGCGGTGTCCCGCCCCCCAGATCTTGAGCGCCTTGTCCGCGGGCGCACGCGAGGACATTAAACCGTCCAGAATGTCGATGGCAGCCTGTAGTCTTGCGGTTGGGGTCACACACTGCTCGGATAGTTGGGGGCTTCGCGGGTGATCAGCACGTCATGGACGTGACTTTCACGCAGGCCAGCGCCCGTTATGCGGATGAAGCGCGCACGCTCTTGGAAAACAGGAATGGTTGCGGCACCGACATAGCCCATCGAGGCGCGAAGACCGCCGACCAGCTGATGCAGGATCGCCCCGACCTGGCCCTTGTAGGGAACCTGGCCTTCGATACCTTCGGGCACGAGCTTGAGCGTGTCCGAGACTTCCTTTTGGAAATAACGGTCCGCCGAGCCGCGCGCCATGGCCCCGACGGAGCCCATGCCGCGATAGGCCTTGTAGGACCGGCCCTGATAGAGGAACACCTCGCCCGGTGCCTCGTCTGTACCGGCAAACATCGAGCCCATCATGACGGTGGAGGCGCCCGCCGCGATGGCCTTAGCCACATCGCCGGAATATTTGATGCCGCCGTCGGCAATGACGGGAACACCGCTGGCCTTGGCCGCACGCACAGCGTCGCTAATGGCCGTCAACTGGGGCACGCCCACGCCCGCGATCATGCGGGTGGTGCAGATCGAGCCGGGACCAATCCCGACCTTGACCGCATCGGCCCCGGCATTGATCAGGGCCATGGCCCCGTCATAGGTTGCAACATTGCCTGCCACGAGCTGGACGCGGTTGTTCTCGCGCTTGACCCGTTCAACGGCCTGGGCGACCTGGATGGAGTGGCCGTGGGCGGTGTCGATCACCACCACATCAACGCCCGCATCGATCAGGGCCATGGTCCGCTCAAACCCAACATCGCCGACGGTCGAGGCGGCACCGACCAGAAGGCGGCCCTTTTCGTCCTTGGCAGCATGGGGGTAAGCCTGCGCCTTTTCCATATCCTTGACGGTGACCAGACCGACGGCGCGGTAGTCATCATCGACGACAATCAGGCGCTCGATCCGGTGGCGTTGCAGCAGGGCACGGGCCTCCGCTGGCGCAATCCCCTCACGAACCGTGATCAGATTGTCCTTGGTCATCAGCGCCGAGGCTGGTGTTTCCAGATCGGTGGTGAACCGCATGTCGCGGTTGGTCAAGATGCCGACCAGACGGCCCGTCTCGCGCTCGACCACCGGAAAGCCCGAAATCTGGCGCTGTGCCGTGATGGCCCGGACGGTGCCAAGGGTCGTGTCCGGATTAATGGTCATCGGATTGATGACCATGCCGCTTTCATAGCGTTTAACTTCACGCACCTGATCGGCCTGTTCGGCGACGGTCAGATTGCGGTGCAAGATGCCCAAGCCACCGGCCTGCGCCATGGCAATGGCCAGCCGACTTTCCGTCACTGTGTCCATGGCGGCGGACACAATGGGAATGTTCAGGCTGATCGCTTTTGTAAAGCGTGTGGCGGTGTTCACCTGCCCCGGCATCACATCAGATGGACCGGGTTCAAGCAAAACGTCGTCGAAGGTAAGCCCCTCGCGAATCTCCATAGGAACTCTCCGTTTTGCGGGCCGCGTATAGCGCAAGAACCGCTTCAACGATAGAGCGGATTGGCGAAAGTTGGACCTATCGGCCTTTAAAGCCGGTCGCGACCAGATAGACCTCTGAGCTTTCGGCCCGGCTAGCCTTGGGTTTGACGTGTTTGACCTCAGCAAAATTGCGCTTGAGGGACAAGAGCACCCCTTCCATCTCGCCGCCTTGGAAGGCCTTGGTCACGAAGGTGCCACCGGGACGCAGAGTCTCAAGTGTGAAGTCCACCGCCGCCTCGATCAGGCCGACAATGCGCAGGTGGTCCGTCTGGCGGTGTCCCATGGTGTTGGGAGCCATGTCGGACAGGATCACATCCGGCGCACCGCCCAAGAGCGCGATCAAGCGATCGCCGCAGGCTGGATCGGTGAAATCCATCTGGATCATGGTTGCGGGCGGCATGGGCTCGACATAGAGCAGGTCCACGCCAACCACATTGGACGCCCCCTTGGCCAAGGCCATCTGGACCCATCCCCCCGGTGCGCAGCCAAGGTCAATGATCCGCTGGCCCGGCTTGAGGAAATGGTACTTTTCGTCCAGCTCCAGAATCTTGAACGCCGCGCGCGAGCGATAGCCCTTGGCCTTGGCCGCCGTCACAAAAGGGTCGTTCAGTTGGCGAGAGAGCCAAGCCTGAGACGACTGGGTCATCTTGTTGCCCTTGATCACCCGCACGGCCTTCGGTCGGGTTCCGATCTCCTTGCCACGGGTCGGGGCCTTGACCAGACGCTTACGCTCTTGCGGCGGGGTTTCGGGTTTATCGGTACTCATACGGTTTAGTCTAAGGCAGTTCGGTTCGGAAGCGAAGCGGCGAACGACGAGCAAGCCTCGCATAACCCGTGTTCCCCGCCTTCGCGGGGAACACGGAGGAGAGAGAGGGAGAGGGAGAGGGTTGGGTCAGTGCCTTGATTGTTTTGCCCGCGTCATTGCGAGCGCAGCGAAGCAACCCAGGGGTATGGCCCGGACCTAAACAGATGTTCCCCTAGGTTGCTTCGGCGCTACGCGCCTCGCAATGACGCGGACAATTTGGCAAGGCCTTCCTCATCCTGAGCCTGTCGAAGGACGAGGAAGCTCAACCCGCCTGCACAGCCTTGCCATGCCGCGACCGCCGTCGTCGGGGGCGTTTTTTGCGATTCTTGTCAGACATGAGCGTCAATAAAAGACCTTCACGCAAACCTCGGTCCGCGACGCGGACCCGGTCACAGGGCCAAACCTCTTGGACCGCCTGCAAGATCGCCGCCCCGGCCAAGACCAGATCGGCGCGGTCTGGGCCGATACAGGGCTGAGCGGCGCGCTCCGAGGGGAGCTGTTTCAAGAGGCTCATAGTCGCAACCTCGCAGTCCTGACGCCTCATCCATAGGCCATCAATCTGGGTGCGGTCATAGCGACGAAGGCCAAGATGCAGGCCCGCAAGGCCCGTTATAGCCCCCGAGGTTCCGACAAGATGGGCCTGTCCTCTGTCGAAAATGGGTCTCATGGGATCGGCATGGGTGAAGGCGGTGATGCGAACCTTGACGTCCTCGACCATGGATCGGAACCATGCCTCGCCCTGATCGGGGCGCTCGGGGAACCGCTCAGCGAGACTGACCACGCCCACCGGCAAGGAGATCCACGCGCGAATGGGCAGGGCCGACGGCACAAAATCTCGTGCACGGACATCCAAGGCCTTGTCGGTCAAATCGACCCAAGACAGCTCTGTCGATCCTCCGCCCACGTCGATCACCAGCGCCGCCAGCGAATCACGGTCGAACAGGTTCAAGCAGCCTGCGACAGACAGTTGCGCCTCTTCTCGCGGACTAATGACCTGCAGCCGGATACCGGTTTCCTTGGCTACACGCTCGACAAACTCCGCGCCATTGCTGGCCGAGCGACAGGCTTGAGTGGCGATGGCCTTAACCCGCAAGGTCCGGCGACGCTTGATTTTCTCGGCGCAGATACGCAAGGCGGCCATCGCCCGGTCCATTGCGCCATCAGCCAAACGCCCTGACTGGCTAAGTCCTTCGCCCAATCGGACAATGCGCGAATAGGACTCAATCACCCGAAAGCCGCCCAAAGACGGGGTCGCAATCAGAAGGCGGCAATTGTTCGTGCCCAGATCAACGGCAGCAAAGAGCGGTGCCTCAACCGAGACAGGCTCGGCAGACAATGGCTCGAGGCGGCCGACGGGGTCGGCTGCAGGGGGTGGCGCCTTGTTCATGGCCCAACTCGCGGGAGAGACAGACGGGATCGTCGCCTCGGTTAGACTGACTGTAGCAACTCGTGGCTCAATCACAACGTCTGGCTTGCAGACACCACTTCTTGCCGCTCACGCGCGGCTAAACATTTTGCTCGGGCCGAACTGGGTGTATGGTTGGAATCATGACTTTACGACTTGCAAAATTTTCGATCGGCCAAGTGGTCAAGCACCGGATATTCGCCTTCCGAGGCGTAATCTTTGATGTCGATCCGCAGTTCAACAATACCGAGGAATGGTGGAACTCCATCCCCGAAGAGGTGCGCCCACGCAAGGACCAGCCCTTCTATCACCTCTTGGCTGAGAACGATCAGAACAGCTATGTCGCCTATGTGTCCGAGCAGAACCTCCTGCCCGACGAGACCGGTGAGCCTGTCGGCCACCCCCATACGGCGCTCATGTTCGAAGGCTTCAATGAGGGCCAATACCGCCCGCGTTCACGTATGGCGCACTAGCCCCAGCCCATTGGGTTACGGCCCTTTACGTCGCTCATCCTTACGCCAGCGGACCGACAGCTTGCCGTCGCCCTGACTTGCCAATTTCGAGATGACCGCAAGACGGCGACTGACCCGCCACTCGACCTGAGCCGAGGGGCCTTCTCGGCCGCCGCCGGTCAGTTCGAGATAGATATTGTCGGTGACATATTTCCCGCCAGACACAGTCACGCCGGATCCCGCCGTACCGCCCCCAAGCGCCAGGCGATCCAAACGGGCAAAGCTGCGAAGATTGCCGATCACATCAAGCCCGCCACCGGTCGCCAGACCGGTAACAGCAGAGGCCAACTGTGCCGCCTCTAGCGGCGATAGCTGTGAAGCGGAGCGACCAAACAGCACCTGAGATAGGACCTCGTCATTCGGCAGGACCGGGGTAGAGGTCAAGCTGATCAAGGGCTTGGCAGCGGTTCCTTTAATCACGATCACTGCCGTGAGGTTGGTATCTTCACGGGTCGCGGTCAGGTCCAGCCGGATACGGTCCGGGCGTGTGGCCAGATAGATAACGCCGCGGTCATCAAAGGTGAACCGCTTGCCCGCAAAATCATATTCACCGCGAACGACGGTGGCCTTACCACTCAGGACCGGGGCAGCGGTGTTCCCGGTTACCCGCGCATCCATCGCCAGTTCTGCATCCAAGCCTCGGCCCCCAACAAATATCCCGCGAGCAGCCTGCAGCCGAACATCAAGGGCCACCGCGGGAACCTTAATCGCCGCCTTCTCCACGACCTGTTCGACAACCGGCCGGTTGCGTTCGATCACATCCAAAGAAACCACAGAGGCGGTGGTTCGGGCATCTCCAATCACATCGGCATGATCGATGATTAAATCACCAGTCGCAGTCGCTCGGCCATCGGCAGCGCGAATGATGGTTGCCGTGCCGCTTGCGATGGCCTCAACCAACTCATTATCGATGAGCTTGAAGCGCTTCAGGGCCAAGGTCAGCGAACTGGGGGCGTCACGGCCCAGACCAACAAGCCCCTGCCCGGTTACGGTACCTCCCGAACCATCATTGGCGCTCAGGCTCTTAACGCTCACCTGATCGGCTGAGGCCTCAGCATGGAGGGCAAGGTCCCGCAGACGCAAACCTGCGGCCACATCATCAAATGAGCCCTTGGTCAGGTCAGCAGACCCCTGAAACTGCGGCTTGGCGAGTGTACCGCCAAGGGTGCCATGGGCGTCGACCAGACCCGCCACCGCCTGATTGCCACTAAAAAATAGGTCCCAGATCGGCTTGATCTCGCCGGTAACATCCACGCGGCCCGTCATCGCGCGATCACGAACCAGCGCAATTCTGAACGGTTGGGCGCTTGCTTGCGCCGGAAGGTCCACCTGCGTCACAGCCCTAAGGCCTTGACCATTTCTGGTCTGGGCGTCGATCGACATTCGACCATTGTCCAGACGCCCCTTTATCCATCCATCAAGCGCTAGGGACAGGGGTGCATCGGCGGCCCTCGCGCCTGAAAACTGGAGGTCGCCCTGACCTGTCAGCTGATCCCCCCGCCCGGCCAGCGAGACGGACCCCTGAACCGTGCCGGCCAAGTCCTCACCCAGCGCCCCGAGGTCCACCTTGGCCAGACTGAGTTGTGCCTTCAGGTCTTGCCCAGAGATCGACGCCTCCACGCCGACCTCACCGCCCCCCAAACTCAGCCGCCCGCGCGCCGAACGCTGAGACCCATCCCAGCGGAGCAGAACAGGCTCCAAGGTCGTGATATCGGCACCTCGCAACTTGCCTTTACCGTTAAAGGCTAAGCTCGATCCCTTGAGGTCCTGGACGGAGGCCTGCCCCGAACCCGCCAAACGAACCGGAAAGGTGCCAACGCGCCCGCGTCCTTCAAGCCGGTAGTCCAGCCCGATTACAGGTCCTTGAGCCGTCAAACGCCCTTGGCTTAAGACCAGATCTCGAGATCGAAAGGCCGCCGCATCCGCATTGACGAGCAGATCAATATTTGCAGGAGATTCAACGGTTTTCTGGTCAATCTTGAGCGTTCCATCGAGCTTTCCCGCGCTCAGCACGACACCTGGACCAATGGATAGGTTCATATTGGCGGATACGGCATTGCTGCGGCGAAGGCTCAGATCACCCACAAGCTTGATGCCCGCGCCATCCGCCTTGAGACCCTGCAGCCCCAATCCATCTGGAAGCAGAGACAGTCCGGTCGTGCCCGAAACCGGCCCATAACCGCTATTGGCTGCCAAGGCGGCTTGGCCCGCCCAGCCACCTGCCCCCGAGGCCAAGGTCAGATCCAACTTGGCCTCGGTCAGCGGCAGTTGCGGGATATCGACCTGCTCGATCAGCGACGAGAAGGTTACAGCCGGGGCCGAAAGGCTACCGGACAATTGCCCATTCCCCGTCGCTGCACCATCTATGACCAGAGGACCGATGGGTAATGGCCCCTTGGCCCGCCAATCTATGGTTCCAGACAGACGCCCTTGCGCCGCCACGGCGCCTTGCATCTGCGCGCTGCTGGCCGCACCGATCAGATCGATCTTCGCGCCCGAAAGGGTCCCGGCACCCAAGTCGGCCTTGGCGGTGAGACGCGGTGTGTCCCCCAAAAGATGGTCCAGAAGGTCGATGCCCGATCTAAAAGCGGAGCCCTTCACATCCGCGCCAATCGACCACGGTACTTCTGGGCTGGCCTTGCGCGCTGTCCAATCGCCATTCAAGCTGCCCGAAGCGCCAGCACGCGCACGCTCCAGCCCCGTCAGCCGCGCCTTGCCCTCGACAAAAAGCCCGCCCAGCAGAGGCCGGCGACCGGTTGCATCAACGACAATGCCTGCGCCTGACAGATTGAAACTCTTGAGAAGCCATTGGCCGTCAGCCAGCCGATCAAGCCGCGCCTCAGCCTTGGGAGCGGTCCCCAAGAGAACAGAAACCAGCCCGGCCCCCTGCCCCCCCGTTCCCATCAAGGACGACGAGAGGCTCAAGGCCTTGGCTGTGCGTTCTATCGTCAGCCGCCCTCGGGCCTGCTTGAGGTCATAGGTGGCAAGCTTGACGGCATCGGCGCTGACAGTTCCATCAAGGCTCCAAGCGTCAGCCTTTCCCTTCAACTGCCCGTCAAATCGGCCCGTCCTCGCCCAAGGGGTGTCAAAACCACGTGCCAGATCGGTTGATCGGGCCGAAACCATCAGGGCCTTTTCAATCGCCATCGGATCGCGCTTAACATCACCGTTCACATCCACCGCCAAGGTGTCTGTGCTCAACGCCGCCGCGATCTGGTAGGTCGTCGATTTGATCAAGGCCCCCCTTAGGGTCAGCCGCACAGACGGCCCCAAATGACGGGCTAGGGTTTGGGTCAGGCTTGACGCCTGCAGATCCACCGAGGCCTTGGCCGAAAGCCCCTGTAGCGACCAATCGGCTTGGCCTTGGGCCAGCACTCTGTTGCCAGAGGTGCAGATGAGCGTGCCCTTACCTCCGCCATCTTGCGCTAGGGCGTCGGCCTTCAACACGAAGGGCTGATCGCCATCGAGGCCCAAACTGCCCGCCAAAGCCCCGCCATTCGCCTCAAAAGCTCGGATCGTGGCGCGCAGAGGACCTGCATCAAGGGAGGATATCTGTGCCGACAGGCCGTCACCATGATGGGTTAAACTATCGAGTTTAAACTCTGTATCTATTGATTTTTTGGTGTTAATCTGCAACTTTCCAACGGCCCTAAATCGTCCGTCAACAAGGCTAAATGCCGGTCGGGTTTCGAGGATCAGATCGACGGTTTTGATCTCAATCGACAGTGACCTACCGCGCGCGCGTTTGCTCGGCAAAAGCTTGGGTCGACGGACTATGACGACGCGATCGGCCCGAACCGAAGCGATCTCAACCCGACGGAGCAACAGCGCGCTTGCCTGCCAAGACAGTTGGACATTTTTCGCGTCAAGCCAGACGCCATCACGATCCGAAAGGGTCAGGCGCTGAACCGACGGATTGGTCCACAGATCCCCCTCCAGTTCTGCTATCGACAGATAACCGACGGGTCCCACGGCAAGTCGTTGCGTCTGTCCCTCAATCCACCGGCGACCAAAATCGGTATTGGCCCCAAACAGTCCACCCACCACCGTCAGCAAGGCCATTGCCAAGACAGCGACCGTCCAGCCCAAACCCTTGAGAATGGGTGACCATCGTGATGAGGTTTTCGGGACGGTGGGCTCAGCCATGGTCAAAAGCTCTGCCCAATACTGAGATAGATCTGATAGGCTGGATCTCCTGCGCGGCTGGACAGCGGAACGGCCAAGTCAAACCGTACAGGGCCAAAGCCGAGGTCATAGCGAACCCCTAGCCCGGCCCCGGCCGAGACCGATCGGAAGTCTGGCGCGATGCCGTCGCTGGTCGATCCGGCATCGGCAAAGGCAACCACGCTCCAAAGACCCTTCAGCCTCTGGCGTACCTCCAATGAACCATCCCAGACCGTCGTGCCGCCTTTTGGCGTATTGTCGGGCAAACGCGGCCCAACCCCCTGGTAGGAATAGCCGCGAACAGAGCCACCACCGCCAGCATAGAAACGCCGCGCGACGGGTACATTTTCAACCGAAACACCGACAATGGACCCGACGTGAAGCCGTCCGGCCAACACGGTACGGGCCTGCTCACTCAGGGGCAGATAGATGGACCCTTGGGCTTGGCTCTTGAGGAAGCCCTGCCCCGCCCCACCGCTGACACTCAGGATCGGTTCAGAGCGAACATCCAAACGCCACCCCCGGCGCGGGTTAAGCAAATCATCGGACTGATCGATATAGACTGCCCCCAGAAGGCTCAAGGTGGCCCCAGACACACTGTCAGAAACGGTTGTGAGCGCGACGGCAGACTTTCCAACCGTGCGGGTCGCATCAAGCGCTGCACCAACCGTGGTGTAGGACGACCGATCACGCGCTCGGGTCAGATCAAACCGCACCCCTGCGCCGGTTTCATCATAAGCATCTGTGAACTGCTGCGTGATACCGGCACCATATTTCAAAGTCTGCCGTGGGCGATGCCAATGGGGGAATGAGAATTCAAAATCGAGACCGCTTTTCAGCCTTGAACCTTGGATCTTCAGGGTTCGGGTATCGCCGCGCCCGGTTCGATTAAACCAATTGACCTTGCCTTCGACCCCAACGCCTTCGCTGGTGGCATAGCTTCCGCTGGCTTCCAGGCTGCGCCAGGGCCTGTCCGTTAGGCTGACCAATACGGGGCGTCTTTCCTGACCATATGCAATAGGAGCCAAGGTCACGGTGATGCTGTCAAAGACGCCCGTATCGACCAAACGTTGCTCGAAATCAGCCAGCTTGGTCGGACTATAGACATCGCCCGGCTTCCAAGGGATCAAACTGGCCGCCCAATCCAAATTGGTCGGACCTGAGGTCGAAATTTTGGCTCCATCCAGTCGAACCAACTGCCCTGCCTCAATCCGATAGGTGGGCCTCAGGCTATGGTCGGCATGATCAACGATGACCTGCCTTGGCAAGGCCCGCACATCCGCATAGCCACGCTTTTCAACAGCGGCAATCACGCGGCCTTCGGCATCTAGGACCTCAGACGCTCGCCCAGGCGCGCCAATCTGCAGACCCATCGACGCTTCGCCCGCCAGCTTTGCCCCCAACTGCGGAAGCGGGCCTACCCACTCGACCTTCGGGTCGGCAAATCCGAAAGAAGGTCCAGGATCGACGGTCAGAACAGCCTCAGGCACGGGACCATCGGTGAGGTCTGAGCCTATAACAGAGGCATATCGCCCTTCAGACCGCAGGGTCGCTTCGACAAGGTCCGCCGCATCCTGTCCGTGGCGTTTGGCCTCCATACGGTTTTGGGCGGGCGAGCGATTGCTGATGACCGCCGCATCAACCTTGGCCTTAAGACTCTTGGGAAAACCTGCCGCACCGGGGGCAATCTTGACCAGAGCGAGCGGTTCTTGGGCCCGGACCACCGACGCGCAGAGGCTCAGCACCACCGTCAATCCAACGGCAGACCCGCAACGCGAACCCGTGATCCAAAATCCCATAGACCCCTTCTAACCTGCGTCGTCAGATTCTTCCACGACAGGCCGCAATCCGCGCCAAAAGGATGGCGAAAATGGGGTGATCAATTTTTAGGCACAGGTGAAGAAAAACTCCGCCAAGGCCAGTTTTCGTCCTGCTCATCAAACCGCCCGACCTAAGCATAGGCTTCTAATGCCAATTCAAACATGGCGATGGCCTGTTTCGGGGACTAAAAACGCGTGAACGACAGTGACCCTCTCGATAGACCCCTGTCGGCTGCCTACCGCCCCGGCGTCGCCTATGATGAAATGTACGACAGGGAGGCGGGCGTGCGGTCCCACTACGCGGCCCTTCAGTCGCGCATCTCAACGCTCGGTGCCAGTGAATTGGCAGACCGACAAAAGACCTTAGAACAGTCCTTCCTGCTCCAAGGCATCACCTTCACGGTCTATGGGGCAGAGACCTCGACCGAACAGATCATTCCGACTGATCTCTTTCCTCGGATCATTCCTGCCGCTGAATGGGCCAAGATAGAAGCCGGTCTGGCCCAGCGACTTCAGGCCCTCAACCTCTTCCTCGCAGACATCTATGGCGATCAGATCATCCTCAAGGACGGTGTGGTGCCCAGAGACCTTGTCCTCGGCGCACCGGCCTATAGACGCGAGATGCAGGGCCTTTATGTCCCCCACAAGGCCTATGCCAATGTCTGCGGTAGCGACCTGATCCGCAACGAGGCCGGCGAGTTCGTGGTGCTTGAGGACAATCTGCGCGTCCCCTCCGGCGTCTCCTACATGTTGGCCAACCGCGACGCGGCCAAGCGTACCTTTCCGGGGACCTACCGCTCTAGCGGTGTGCGCTCCATCGAGCGCTATCCGGACATGCTTCTCGCCACCCTGAAAAGTCTGGCGGCGGAATGGAGGCCCAATCCGCAGGTCGTGGTTTTGACCCCCGGCGTCTATAATTCCGCCTATTACGAGCACGCCTATCTGGCCCGCTTGATGGGGGCCCCCTTGGTTGAGGGGCGTGACCTCGTGGTCCATGACAACCTCGTCTATATGCGCACGACCGTGGGCCTGAAGCGCGTTGATGTCATCTATCGAAGGGTCGATGACGACTATATCGACCACCTGACCTTCCGCCGAGATTCGGCTCTCGGGGCTGCAGGGCTGTTCAATGCCTATCGGGCGGGCAATGTGGTGATTGCCAATGCCCCGGGCGCGGGTGTTGCCGATGACAAGGCCGTCTATGCCTATGTGCCCGAGATCATCCGCTATTATCTGGACCAGGAGCCGATCCTCTCCAATGTCGAAACCTATCTGTGCCGCGAACCGAAGCAATTGAGCTATGTGCTCGACAATCTGGACAAGCTAGTCGTTAAGGCGGTCGGCGCGTCCGGAGGCTATGGCATGCTGGTGGGGCCCCATGCGAGCGCCCAAGAGCGGTCAGATTTCGCCCAGCAACTTAAGGCCGACCCCAGCAACTATATTGCTCAACCGACCATCCAACTGTCGACCGCACCATGCCTTGTGGACGGGGCCATCGAGCCGCGCCACGTCGACCTGCGCCCCTTTATCCTCTGCGGAGACAAGATCGTCGTTACCCCCGGTGCCCTCACCCGCGTCGCCTTGAAGCGCGGCTCGCTCGTGGTCAATTCCAGTCAGGGCGGCGGATCAAAGGACAC
Source organism: Pseudomonadota bacterium (assembly GCA_041182245.1). Taxonomy (GTDB): domain Bacteria; phylum Pseudomonadota; class Alphaproteobacteria; order Caulobacterales; family Caulobacteraceae; genus CAISGS01. The sequence continues at coordinate 70,027 of JBEGNZ010000014.1, forward strand.
CTGGGTCCTAACGGGCGAAAATGAGACCGCCGCTGCCGGAGACCTGCCCGCATGATGCTCGCCCGCGTTGCCGACAGCCTCTATTGGATGGGGCGCTATATTGAACGGGCAGAACATGTCAGCCGCCTCAGCGATGTCATGCTCACCGCCTCACTCGATGCCACCGGAGATGCCCCCCGTGCGGCCAGAACCGCGCTCGGGGCCCCTGAGGATATTGATGAGGGCAAGACGGCCGTCGATGTGGCGCTGAGCCTCATCCTCGATCGCGACGATCCGGGCTCTGTCATCGTCTCGGTCGCTCGCGCCCGCGAAAATGCCCGACAGGTCCGCGACCAGATCACCAGCGAGACCTGGGAGCGTCTGAACCTGCTGTTTCTCCGCATCACCAGTCCAGATGCCAAGCGCCAGTTCGACCAACGGGCCGTGACGTTCCTGCATGAGGTCATTTCCGACCTGCACCTGTTCAAGGGCGCGGTCGACTCCACCATGAGCCACGGTGAAGGCTGGCGCTTTTTGATGCTCGGCATCTATCTGGAACGGGCGCAACTGATCGCGCGCCTCTTGGATGCCAGCTTTGGCGAGGCCGCTCAGGGAAGCCCCCTATCCGACCACCTGTCTCAGATGGGCCTGCTGCGCATGGCCTGCGCACTGGAGCCTTACCTTCGGGTCTATACGGCCGACATCCAGCCCCGGCTGATCCAAGAGTTCTTGCTGTTCAACGAGGACTTCCCGCGCTCCATTCGCTTTTCTACCGCACGGATTGAGGAGCACCTGCGGGCTCTGGCGGGTCACGGCAATGTTCAGGCGACCGGTGCACCCGAACGTCTGGCCGGACGATTGAGCGCGCGTCTGCGTTTCGCCGACCTCGAAGAGACGGCCTCGAGCGGCGCTGGAGGACTTCTGGCCACCGTCAGCCAAGATTGCGGCCGCATTCACGAGGCCATTTACGAAGCCTTTGTGGCCTACCCTCTCGAACAACATCTTCCGACCTAGAGTCAGATCGAGCCCAACCCATGTTCTTGGAAATACGTCACGTCACCGAATATCACTATGCCGCCCCCGTGCGCGAAAGCGTCATAGAACTGTGGATGCAGCCGCAAAAGAGCGCGCTGCAGCGGCTAATCAGCTTTGATCTGGCCCTCGATCCCAATGCCCAGATGTTTTCCTATGCTGATCCGTTCGGCAATGCGGTTCACCATTTCGATGTGCCCCAGCCGCATGACAAGCTGACCATCGAAGCGCGTGCCGCTGTTGAAACCACAGCCCCGCCGATCTTGCCGATGACCCTAGACATGGGCGAATGGGATCGCCTGCGCGGCGACTTCATCCGCGGTGAATATTTCGACCTCCTGCGCCCCCACGGCTTTGCCCGAGAGACAGAGGCCTTGAAGGCCTTTGAGGCCTCGCACGGCTTGAACGACCTGATGAAGACGGACCCGTTGACGGCGGTCAGAACCCTGTCCACGACCATCTACAAAGCCTTTGAATATCAGCCGGGTGTAACCGATGCCGATAGCCCGATCGATCTGGCGCTAGAGGCCAAGCGCGGGGTCTGTCAGGACTTTGCCCACATCATGATTGCCGTCTGCCGTCGCTGGGGTATCCCGTGCCGCTATGTCTCCGGCTATCTGTTCACCAATCGAGAAGAAAGCGGTGACCGGTCTGATCCTGACGCCACCCATGCTTGGGTCGAGGTGTTCTTGCCTTCGTTGCGCTGGGTTGGCATTGACCCCACCAACGACCTGATCGCCATGGATCGGCACATCACCGTCGCAGTGGGCAGAGACTATTCGGACGTGCCCCCCTCGCGCGGGGTCTATAAGGGCGATGCCTTGAGCCAGCTTGCGGTTGGGGTATCGGTGCGCCCGGCCCGCGCTGCCGTGGCAGAGCCAGAATATCTAAGGCTTGCCCGCCCGGCCTTCCCGCCGCCCGGTCGGCGCCGTTCACCCATCGGCGGCCTGCTGGAAGATCAACAACAGCAACAACAATAGAGGCCTAACGGCGTTGCCGCCTTCGCCACGCCAACAGGTCGGACAGATCATCAATGTCCGAGAGGGTTGCCACATGCCCAGCCTTACCGCCGAGGGCAGCCTGGGTGTCGGCAAGGGTGCTCGGATGTGACCAGCGAATATCCCGATCAAGGCGAACCGTTCTCGCGCGCCTGCTGCTAAGGGCCAAGAGCCAAAAGCCGCCGTCCGTGGCGGGCCCGAACGCAAGCCCGCGTCGCCGCGCGAGACCCAAACCCTCAGCAATCAAGGCCCTCGTCATGTCGGGCGCGTCAGTCCCGATCACTGCTACCTCGGCGCTGGAATGGCCCCGCAAGGCGCGTTGGAGCTTACGGCCTAGATCGCCGCGTCCTTGAGGCTCAACCCGCAAGCCTGCTGGCCAGTCCTGCATAGCCCTGCGTCCGCCCGCCATGCGCACCACCAGCCGCCAGCGCGGATCGGATAGCTTGAACAGAAGTGTCCGGCTCAAAGCCCGATAGAAGCGCCAGGTCTCGACTGCCCCAAGGTCTTGCGCCAACCTTGTCTTACCCACGCCAATGGCAGGCCTTCGGGCAAAGACAATCAGGGTCGGCCTAGTCATAGTCGCGGACCAGCCGCGCAGGATCGGCCCCCATCAGATAGCGCAGCAACAGGCTCCAGTTACGAAGGCTGCGGCGAAAATAGCCGCCTTTGCGAAACCGTTCAGAGCGGGTCAGAATCTTGCCGTCCAAGGCGCGCAATTGCTTGCGCCCCAATCGGCGAACCAATCCGACATCTTCCATCAGGGGAACAGCCTCAAATCCCCCAGCGGCCTCGTAGCGGGCCTTATGGATCAACAACCCCTGATCCCCATAGGGCAGCGCCAACACTTGGCAGCGCAGCGCCACGCCCATCTCCCAGACCCGCGCGATCAGGGACGGGTCATCCAGTTGAAATTTGAAATAGCCTGCGCGGTCCGGATGCTGGCGAATATGGCTCAGCGCGATCGTCTCCCAGCCCACGGCCAGTCGGCTATCGGCATGCAGGATCAAGAGCCAAGGCCCCTTGGCCACCGCGCAGGCCGCCGCCAACTGCTGCCCCCGCCCCTTGGCTGAAGTGATGATCTTCGCGCCCGCCTCGTCGGCAGCCTCTAAGGTTCCATCAGAGGAGCCGCCGTCACTGGTCACCACCTCTCGTACCAAACCGTCTACGGCCGCGGGTACGAGCGCCGCCAAGGTCAAGGGCAGATGTTCGGCTTCGTTAAAGGTGGGAATGATGACACTGATCATGCGCCCATCAAGCCTGAGCTCTGGATCGGGTCAAGTCTGGACAAAGGTTGGCGTGGTCTAAGCGCAAAATTGCCTCTCTTGGTCCACGCGCTTTGCGTCAATCCGCCGGATCGAACAGGTGAACCTTTCGGGCCGCGAGGCAAAGGGATTGACCCACAGCGATCGACCCTGCCTCCTGCCGAGAGAGGCTGATCTCGATAGGCTGGTCCGAAGATGTCAGGGCATCAATCTGAATGACCGGACCCTGTGCCGTCACGCGCACAACCTTTGCCTCGAACCCATCTGCCGCCAAGGTCAGATCATGCGGGCGCACGAAGGCGGTCTTGGCACCATCGGCGCAGTCCACGGCAAGGCTGACCGAACCGCTGACAAAGCGCCGGCCGCTGACCGTGCCGTCAAACCGGTTGGTTTCGCCGACAAAGCTACAGACAAAGGCCGAGGCGGGGTGTTCATAGACCTCTTGCGGGGTACCAACCTGCTCGATGATACCGTGATTGAGGATCGCGACCCGGTCGGCCAGATCGAGGGCCTCTTCCTGATCGTGGGTGACGAAGATGGTGGTCACGCCGGTGGCATTGTGGATGCGCCGCAGCTCCTTGCGCAGGCTCTTGCGCACCGTCGCGTCCAAGGCCCCGAAGGGCTCGTCGAGCAACAGGACCTGCGGCGACACGGCCAAGGCCCGGGCCAGGGCCACGCGCTGGCGTTGGCCTCCCGAGAGTTGGGCCGGATAGCGACTGCCCAAACCGCCCAGTTCGACAAGACCTAACAGCTCTTCCACCCGGCGAGTGATTTCCGCCCGCGCAGGCCGGTCCTTGGCCTTTCGGACATCCAGCCCAAATGCGATGTTTTTGGCCACAGTCATGTGACGAAACAGGGCATATTGTTGGAAGACAAAGCCCACCTTGCGGGCCGCCGCGCTGGCAAAGGTCACATCCTGATCGTCAAAGGCCACCTGCCCGGCCTCTGGGAACTCCAGCCCAGCAATGATGCGCAGCAAGGTGGTCTTGCCCGAGCCCGAGGGCCCCAAAAGCGCCAGAAGCTCGCCCGGTTGGACCTCAAGACTGACGCCGCGCAGCGCCGGATAGCGTGCGAACTGCTTTTCAACCGATCGGATGGAGATGGTCATGAGGTCGGTGGTCTCCGCAACCGCCCAAGGGATCGTCCGGCTAGTGCCCGGCGCGACGCACCTGAGGCTGCAACATTTCTAA
>JBEGNZ010000015.1:0-74356 GCA_041182245.1 Pseudomonadota bacterium
ATCTCAGCAATGACCTCGCCCGCCTTGACGGTGTCACCCACCGCCACATGCCACTTGGCCAACACGCCCTCCTCCATCGTCGGAGACAGGGCTGGCATCAGAATGTCGATGGACATGGGCTTAGCTCACATAACAGACGGCGCGCACCGCCTGGACGATCTTTTCGACGCTCGGCAGGGCCAAGGCTTCGAGATTGGCGGCATAGGGCAAGGGCACATCTTCCTGACAGACCCGCATGGGCGGCGCATCCAGATGGTCAAAGGCGTGCTCGACGACGCGGGCGATGATTTCAGCCCCAACGCCCATCGGGCCCCAGCCCTCTTCGGTCGTCACCAGACGGTTGGTCTTACGCACGCTTTCAACGATGGTGGCATGGTCCAATGGGCGCAGGGTGCGCAGATCGATCACCTCCGCCTCGATGCCCTCCTGTGCCAGAAGGTCCGCCGCCTTGAGGGCCAAGCCCACCATGCGCGAATGGGCTGTGATGGTCACGTGCTGGCCAAGACGGCGCACCTTGGCCTTACCGATAGGCACAACATGGTCATCGATCTGGGGCACATCAAACTCAACCCCATACATCATCTCGTGCTCGAGGAAGACGACCGGATTGGGATCGCGGATCGCAGCCTTTAGCAGCCCCTTGGCATCGGCGGCATCATAGGGTGCCACCACCTTCAGGCCCGGAACATTAGCATACCAGGCCGAATAGTCTTGGCTGTGCTGCGCCCCGACGCGAGAGGCCGCGCCATTGGGCCCTCGGAAGACGATGGACGACTTGATCTGACCGCCGGACATATAGAGCGTCTTGGCCGCCGAATTGATGATCTGGTCGATGGCCTGCATGGCAAAGTTCCAGGTCATGAACTCGACAATCGGCTTTAGCCCCGCCATGGCCGAGCCGACGCCCAGACCGGCAAAGCCATGCTCGGTGATTGGCGTGTCGATGACGCGGCGCGGACCAAATTCCTGCAACAGGTCGCGGCTGACCTTGTAGGCCCCCTGATACTGCGCGACTTCCTCGCCCATCAGATAGACCCGGTCGTCGGCCCGCATCTCTTCAGCCATGGCGTCGCGCAGGGCGTCGCGCACGGTCTGCTTGATGAAGGTCGTACCTTCTGGCAGGTCCGTATCCGCCAGAACGGCCTGCACCGTCGGCAAAGGACTGACCGTACGCGGCTCAGCCTTCGGGGCCTGAACCGGCTCTGGCGCGGAGGGGATGGCCGCACCCACGCCTGACAGCCGGGCGATCAGGCTGTTGACCTTGACGCCCTCGGTTCCTGCCTCGACCAGCAGGGCCTCGATGACGCCCTCGTCGACCGCCTCGACCTCCATGGTCGCCTTGTCGGTCTCGATCTCGGCAATGACGTCGCCTGCCTTAACGGTGTCGCCCACCTTGACGTGCCACTTGGCAAGCGTGCCCTCCTCCATGGTCGGAGACAGGGCGGGCATGAGGATGTCGACACTCATTGGGCGGCCTCAAGATAGACGTCGGTATAGAGTTCTGCCGGATCCGGCTCGGGGGATGTGCGGGCAAATTCCGCTGCGTCCGCGACGATGGCCTTCACCTCACCATCGATGGCCTTGTAGGCGGCCTCATCGGCCCAGCCCTTGGCGTCCAGCACTTCACGCAGGTGATCGATCGGGTCTCGAGTCTTCTTGACCTCATCGACCTCTTCCTTGGTGCGATATTTGGCCGGATCGGACATGGAATGGCCGCGATAGCGGTAGGTCTTCATTTCCAGAATATAGGGGCCGTGGCCGTCACGGGCGTGGGCGGCAGCGCGGGCTCCGGCCTCGCGCACGGCCTCGACATCCATGCCATCGACCTCTTCACCGGGGATATTGAAGGACACGCCACGGCGGTGAAGATGGGTCTCGGACGAGGAGCGCTCGATGCTGGTGCCCATAGCATATTGATTATTTTCAACCACATAGACCACAGGCAGCTTCCACAGCGAGGCCATGTTAAAGCTCTCATAGACCTGGCCCTGATTGGCCGCGCCATCGCCGAAATAGACAAAGGCGACATTGCCATTGGCCTTGTACTGGTTGGCCAGCGCCAGACCCGTGCCCAGCGATACCTGGGCCCCCACGATCCCGTGCCCGCCGAAGAACCCCGCCTCGATTGAGAACATGTGCATGGAGCCGCCCTTGCCGCGGGAGGAGCCACCGCTACGCCCCGTCAACTCGGCCATGACCTCTCGCGGGTCCATGCCTGCCGCCAGCATGTGGCCGTGATCACGATAGCCAGTGATGATCTGATCACCCTTGATCTGGATCGACTGCATGCCGACCGCGATGGCCTCTTGCCCGATATAGAGGTGACAGAATCCGCCGATCAGACCCATGCCATAGAGCTGCCCCGCGCGCTCTTCAAAGCGGCGTATGAGCAACATGTCACGGTAGAACTTCAGCAGGTCTTCTTGGCTGTTGGCGGTCTTTGCGACCTCAACGCTTTTGCGCGCTCGCGCCATTGGCAACTCCCACAGCACCCCTATGTGGCGCTTCGTTCAGACCCCGAAGGCCCGACGGTGAGTCAGGCTTGCGGTCCCATACGCACCACATAATCCCTCGGGTCCGAGAACCCTAGTAGAGATCGGGCCCTTTCCTCAAGTAGGTCGCGGGAAAGGCTCTCATTGCGTAACAGACGGGCACGCGCCTCCATGTCTGCGCGCTGGGATTTCAGTTGCTTCAACTCTTCGGCTCGGGCCGCCATCATCTCGTTGCGCTTGGACCAGGTCAAAAGCCCGCCCTCACCGGCGAGGGCGTGAAATCCAAAATAGAAGATCAAAAAGGCGATGGCCAAGGTCCGCCAATTGGAGCGTAGCTGAGCCAACACGTGCGAATCCCCCCCAATGTAAAAAACCCTGACCAGTCTTGCCGGTCAGGGTTAATAGAACATGGCTAATAAAGGGTTTTTACGCCGCCTTTAGCGACCCTTGAGTGCGCGGCGACCCGCATAGATCGCCTGATCATCCAGTTCCTCTTGGATTCGCAGCAACTGATTGTACTTGGACAACCGGTCCGAACGGGCCAATGAGCCGGTCTTGATCTGGCCGCAGTTGGTTGCGACCGCCAGATCAGCGATGGTGGAGTCCTCGGTCTCGCCCGAACGGTGCGACATCACGGCCGTATAGCCCGCACGATGGGCCATATCGACCGCGTCCAAGGTCTCGGACAGGGTGCCGATCTGGTTGACCTTAATCAGGATCGAATTGGCGAGGCCGCGCTCAATACCCTCGGCCAGACGGATCGGATTGGTCACGAACAGATCATCGCCAACCAACTGAACCTTACCTCCCAAACGCTCGGTCAGCAGCTTCCAGCCGTCGAAATCATCTTCCGAACAGCCATCCTCGATCGAGACAATCGGGAACTTGGCGGCCAGACCGGCCAGATAATCGACCATACCGCCTTGATCGAGGACCTTGCCCTCCCCTTCAAGGTGATAGAGGCCGTCCTTAAAGAATTCGGTCGAGGCGACATCCAGGCCCAGCACGAAGTCGTCACCGACCCGGTAGCCCGCGCCCTCACCGGCCTTAACGATAAAGGCCAAGGCCTCTTCGGCGGATCCGAGGTTCGGCGCAAAGCCGCCCTCATCGCCGACATTGGTATTGTGACCGGCATCCTTCAGGGCCTTCTTCAGCCCGTGAAAGATTTCAGCCCCCATCCGCAGACCTTCAGAAAAGTTGGCCGCGCCGGTGGGCAGGATCATGAACTCTTGGATATCAATCGGATTGTCCGCATGGGCCCCGCCATTGATGATGTTCATCATCGGAACGGGCAGGACGCGGGCTGAGACGCCGCCAACATATTTATAAAGCGGCAGCGCGGCGCTATCCGCAGCAGCCTTGGCCACCGCCAACGAGACGCCTAAAATGGCGTTGGCCCCAAGACGGCTCTTATTCGCGGTGCCGTCGAGCTCGATCAGCAGCTTATCAATGCGGCGCTGATCTTCAGCATCCATGCCAGACAGGGCGTCAAAGATCTCGCCATTGACCGCTCCAACGGCCTGAAGCACGCCCTTGCCCATATAGCGGCTCTTTTCGCCATCGCGGCGCTCCACGGCCTCGTGAGCGCCCGTAGAGGCTCCTGACGGAACGGCGGCGCGGCCAGAGGCTCCGTCTTCCAGAACCACATCGACCTCAATCGTTGGGTTACCCCGACTATCGAGAATTTCACGGGCAACGATGTCGACGATCTCAGTCATGGCAGTCCTCTGAGCAGTCCCGCATCAGCGGGCGGATAAAATAAAGACGGCGCGCGAGGAAGGCCTCACGCGCCGCCTGAACAGCAACGGTCCAGCAGTCAGGCGCTCTCAATCGCCCAACCGAGACCAGAGGCCCCTAGTCTTCCTTGGGGGTCAGAACCTGACGGCCCTTATACATGCCTGTCTTCAGATCGACATGGTGAGGACGGCGCAGTTCGCCGGTTTCTTTATCTTCGATGTAAGAGTTTGCGCCCAAACCCTGGTGCGAACGACGCATGCCAGCGCGCGATGGGGAAACTTTACGCTTAGGAACAGCCATGTCTGAATCTCTTGCTCGGGAGCATCTAAAAAGGTGTCGTCGGGCCGGGTCACGAACCTGTTCCGTCGAATGAGCGGCGGTGTATGCCCTAAACCGCCGACAAGTTCAAGTGAGGTCGCAAAGACCCCTCAAACCAGTCGGCTCTGCACCTTCGCGGCGCCGATGAAACTGGCAAAGAGGGGGTGTGGGGCGAAGGGGCGGGATTTGAGTTCGGGGTGATATTGCACGCCGACGAACCAAGGGTGGTCGAGCCGTTCGACAATTTCGGGCAGGACGCCGTCGGGCGATAGGCCGGTGAACATCAGGCCCGCCGCCTCGATCTGCGCGCGATAGGCGATATTGACCTCATAGCGATGGCGATGGCGCTCGCTGATCGAAAGACCGCCATAGATGTCGCAAACCTTCGATCCGGGGGTCAATACTGCTTCAAAGGCCCCTAGACGCATGGTTCCGCCCAGATCATCGCCCTCTTGGCGCTGAAGACGTTCATTGCCCTGCACCCATTCTGTCATCAGACCAACGACCGGATCGGCGGTTGGGCCAAATTCCGTCGAGGACGCCCCCGTGATGCCCGCGACATTGCGTGCGGCCTCAATGACGGCCATCTGCATACCGAAACAGATCCCAAAATAAGGTACCGAGCGTTCGCGCGCGAATTGAGCGGCGCGGATCTTGCCCTCAGCCCCCCGCTCACCAAAGCCGCCAGGAACGAGGATACCGTGGACGCCCTCAAGCCGTTCTGCCGCGGCACCCGCGTCACCTTCGAAGGTCTCTGATTCGACCCAGTCGAGCCGAACCTTGACATTGTTGGCGACGCCGCCGTGGACCAGTGCCTCGATCAGTGACTTATAGGCATCTTTCAGGACGGTATATTTACCCACCACCGCAATCACGACTTCACCATCAGGATGGGTCATGGTGTCAGAAATGGTGGTCCAGCGCGTCAGGTCAGGCTCTGGCGCATCGGCAATGCCAAAGACGCTGAGCACCTCAGCATCGAGACCTTGGTCGTGATAGTCCAGAGGCACGGCATAGATGTTGGACGAGTCCATTGCCTGAATGACTGCGGTTTCACGCACATTACAGAACAAACCAATCTTACGCTTTTCTTCCGGTGGAATGGGCTGCTCGCAACGACATAGCAGAATATCGGGCTGAATGCCGATAGAGCGCAGTTCCTTGACCGAGTGCTGCGTCGGCTTGGTCTTCATCTCGCCCGCCGTCTTGATGAACGGCAGCAGCGTGAGATGCACATAGCAGGATTGGCCGCGCGGCAGGTCCTGCCCCAACTGTCGGATGGCTTCGAAGAAGGGTAGGCCTTCAATATCGCCGACCGTGCCGCCAATCTCGACCAGCACGAAATCGACCTCGCGACCCGCCTCGTCGACGGCAGGGGTCAGGACGAAGCGCTTGATCTCGTCGGTGACGTGGGGAATGACCTGAACGGTCGCGCCGAGATAATCGCCCCGGCGCTCCTTCTCCAGAATGGTCTGGTAGATGCGGCCCGTGGTGATGTTGTCACCCTTGTTGGCCGACACGCCGGTAAAGCGCTCATAGTGACCCAGATCGAGGTCGGTCTCGGCCCCATCATCGGTGACGAAGACTTCGCCATGCTGATAGGGCGACATCGTGCCCGGATCGACATTGAGATAGGGATCAAGCTTGCGCAGGCGAACGCTATAGCCGCGTGCTTGTAGCAACGCACCAAGGGCGGCGGAGGCGAGGCCTTTTCCTAAGGAAGATACCACGCCGCCGGTGATGAAAATGTACCGGGTCATGGGCGATCAGAGTAGTGCTGATTCGCGAAATGACTTCAGACCAACCGCAAAAGAACCCACAGCTTTTTACGGTGCGGTCTTGGCAGGCACTGGGGCAGGCACTGGAGCCGTCGCTGGCTTAACCGCGACCGGCGCTGGCACAGCCGCTGCAGGCGGTTGAGAGATGGGCCGAACCTGCGGAGTCGGTGCTTCAGGCGCGCCATTGCTTGGTGCCGCCTTTGGCTTCAGGGCCTCGACATCCATCGAGTCGATCTTCAGACGATCAACAACCGAATCATTGGCGCGGCCACGACCGGCCAAGATGGTCAGAAGGACGCTCAATACAAAGAATATGACGGCCAAGGTCCATGTGGTGCGGGACAATAGGTCGCCTGTGCCACGTGCGGTCATGATCCCGCCACCGCCACCGCCGCCGCCCATACCCAAGGCACCGCCTTCGGAGCGCTGCATCAAGATCACCAAAATGAGCGCAATGCAGACGATGATGTGGATGGTCAAGAGGATGCTGAGCAGCATGGACGATCTAGCCTTAATAGAGGGGCGGCGTCAGAGCGAACTCCGATAACCACACAAGCCGCGCTCTCTATCATCAAGCGCGGTCCGACGCAAAGCGTTCAACAGCCGCCTAAGCCGCGGCAATGATCGGCAGGAAGTCTTCGGCCTTCAGCGACGCTCCGCCAACCAAGGCACCGCCAACATCCTTGATCCGCAAGATTTCCGCCGCATTGGCCGCCTTGACCGAGCCGCCATAAAGGATCGGCACCCCGGCACCTGCTGTTCCGAACAGGTCTGTCAAGGTCTTGCGAACCGCCGCATGGACCTCAGCGATCTCTCCACTAGTCGGCGTCAAGCCCGTGCCGATGGCCCAGACCGGCTCATAGGCGACACAAAAGGCCTTGCTGGACAAAGCTGAGGGCAAGGACGCGCGAACCTGTCCGGTAACAATCTCCAAGGCCTTGCCAGCCTTGCGCTGTTCCAAGGTTTCACCGACACAGATGATGGGCTCGAGTCCGGCCCATAGAGCGGCCTCAACCTTGGCCGAAACGATCTGGTCGGTTTCGCCGTGTCCGGCTCGGCGTTCCGAATGGCCCAGAATCAAAAGACTTGCCCCAGCGTCGACCAGCATCTTGGCACTTACATCTCCCGTGAAAGCTCCGCCTTTCTCGGCGCGGCAGTCCTGCCCGCCCACGGCCACAGGCAAACCCTCCAGAACCCGCGCCATACGCTCCAACAGCGTTGCCGGAGGACAAAGGGCGACCCGCGCACCAAAAGCCCCCTGCTCCACCCCTACAGCGATGGCTTTAGCCTCGTCGAGATCGGACGAAAGACCATTCATCTTCCAGTTACCAGCGATCAGTGGACGTGGTGCGGACATGAAATTACCCCTGTTCAATCGGCTACTGAGGGGTAAAGGAACCCCGCTGGCCTGTCTATCCAGTGCGCGAACTTCAGTGCAAAGCTTGCAGGGCGTTGGCGGCCTCTACTATACCCCTCAGTGTCGCGTTAAGATGCGTGTCAAACCGGGCCCTGCCCAAACGCTTTGCAAAGGTCGAGACCTCCATGCTTGCTGCCATTCGCACCTTCGCCAAATCGTGGGTTGCCGCTGTCCTCATTGGCCTTCTGGTCGTTAGTTTTGCCGTGTTCGGCATCAGCGACGTGTTCAATGCGAAGATAACTGACGCGGTGGTCACGGCCGGGAGCAGAGAGGTCTCATCCAGCGACTTCAAGCGCATGTTCGAGAATTACAAGAAACAGGCCGAACAGCGCACGGGCCAGCCGGTCTCGACCGAAGAAGCCGTTAAGAGCGGCCTCGATGAGCGGGTGCTGACCGAGATTGCAGACAATGAGGGGCTCGCTGAACTGATCCGCACCTCGGGTATCCAGCCAGGGGACAAGCTGATCGGCAAGGAGATCAGCAAAACTACAGCCTTCTTCAACCCCATTTCCGGTAAGTTTGACGAGCAACTCTACCAGCAACGTCTCGCTGAAAATCAACTGACCCCGGCTAAATTTGAGTCCTACCTGCGTGATGAACTGGCGCAGAGCCACTATGCGGCCGGCATCGTGTCGGGCCTTCGCGCTCCACGGCTCTACGGGGCGTTGATCGCTGCCTATGGCTTGGAGAACCGCGACCTCAGCTATTTCTCGGTGCGTCCAGGCATGGTCCCTGCGCCGACCTTGCCGACCGACGCGCAGTTGACCGCCTTCATCAAGGAAAACTCAGCCCAACTGATGACGCCCGAAACCCGCGCCTTGACGGTAGTTCGGTTCAGCACAGCCGCCATGGCCCCTTCGGTCAAGGTCGATCCAGCGGAACTGCAAAAGCTCTACGAATTCAAGAAGGATAGTCTTTCGAGCCCTGAAAAACGCTCGATCGTTCAGATCCCAGCCAAAGACGCCATCCAAGCCGCCGCCATTGCTTCGCGTCTGGCCAAGGGCGAAAGCCCGGCCGCTATTGCCAAGACCTACGGCTTTGAACCTGTAACCTATGATGATGCGCCCAAGACCGCGATCGTCGATCCGAAAATGGCCGCTGCCGCCTTTAGCTTAGCCGCCGGTCAGGTCAGCGGCCCGATCCAAGGCACATTAGGCCTTGGCGTGGTCAAGGTCTTGAAGATCACCCCTGGACAGACGGTCTCCCTAGAGGCGATCCGCCCGCAGCTCGAACAGCAGCTTCGCGCCGATGCCGCCTCCCAGAAGGTCTATGATGTGGTTCAGAAATATGAGGACGCCCATTCTGCAGGCGCAACCCTCGTCGAAGCCGCGCAAAAGGCTGGCGTTCCTGCCCTGTCCATCGCTCCTGTCACCGACAAGGGTACAACCGCGCTCGGCCAGCCCGTCGGCGGCGTCAGTGAAAAGCTGATCCGCGCGGCATTTTCTCTGCCCGAAGGCGGTGAAAGCGATGTCGAAGACGAAGGCTCTGGCGAATATTACGCGGTAAAGGTCGACAAGATCATCGCCCCGGCGCTGCCTTCGGTCGACTCCATCCGCGTACCTCTGACCCGCGTCTATATGAGCCGCGAGATGAACAAGCGGCTCAAGGCACGAGCCGACCAACTGATTGCGCGCGTGAAAAAGGGTGAGGCCATTGAGGCTGTCGCCGCCTCTGCGGGCGCACAAATCGGCTCACTGGCTCGGATCGACCGCGCCTCAGCCGGTCAAAACCGCACGGTCAGCCCAGATGTCTTGAACCAGCTATTCGCCGCCAAGACCGGTGACGCCTTCATCGGCCAAGATGTGCAGTTCGGCTTTGTGGTCGCCAAGGTCACAGCCATTCGGGGCGGTGATTTGGCTCAAGCCGCTCAGATCGCCGAATCTCAGCGCCCGCAAGTGACCATGCAGATGTTCGAAGAGATCGGCCAACTGGGTCGCAAATCCGCGCGCACGACGGTGAAGGTCAAGACCGACTTCGTTCGCGCCAAGACCGCTCTTGGCATTGCGCCTGAAGAGGCCAAGGGTGCCGTAGATGATACCAAGGCCCCCGCAAAGACTGACGCGAAGGCCAAATGACCTTCCATCCCGCCCTAGAGCCCTTTACGCAAACCTATGAGGCTGGACTGCCGCAGGTGGTCTGGACCCGTCTGATCGATGATCTGGAGACGCCGGTCTCGGCCTATCTGAAGATCGGTCACGGACGCGACTATGCGTTCCTGTACGAGTCGGTTGAGGGCGGTACCTGGCGTGGGCGCTATTCCATCGTGGCCATGAAGCCTGATCTGGTCTGGCGCTGTCACGGCAATCAGGCCGAGATTGCCGAAGGGTCCAATATCGCTGCTGGTCAGTTCACGCCCCAGTCCGGCAGCGCGCTCGACAGCCTGCGCGATCTGGTCGCCCGCTCGAAAATTGCCCTGCCGAAGGACCTGCCGCCCATGGCTGCGGGCCTGTTTGGCGCAATTGGCTATGACATGGTGCGTCTGGGCGAGCATCTGCCCGACATCAATCCCGACGCCCTAGGCCTGCCTGATTCCATCATGATGCGGCCTCAGGTGGTCGCGGTGTTCGATTCTATCGGCCAAGAGATCATCATGGTCACAGCTGTGCGCCCCAGTGGCCTGAGCGCCGCCGAGGCCCATGCGGCTGCGGTTGGGCGTCTGGAAGAGACCATTAGCGACCTGCGTCGTCCGATGGCCCATCCGGCGGCCCGCGCCCCCTTGCCCCCGCCGGTCTTCACCTCGCCCCTGAGCCAAGATGACTATTGCGCCATGGTCGAGCGGGCCAAGGTCTATATCCGCGCTGGGGACATCTTCCAGGTCGTGCCGAGCCAGCGGTTCCGCGCGCCCTTCACGCTCGATCCCTTTGCCTTCTATCGCTCCTTGCGCCGGATGAACCCGTCGCCGTTCCTGTTCTTCCTCAATTTCGGCAATTTCCAGCTCGCCGGATCGAGCCCTGAGATCATGGTACGTCTGCGCGACAACAAGATCACCATCCGCCCCATCGCTGGGACCCGTCCGCGCGGCAAGACGCCCGAGGAAGATCTGGCGTTGGAAAAGGACCTGCTGTCCGATCCCAAGGAACTGTCCGAGCACCTGATGCTGCTTGACCTTGGCCGCAACGATGTTGGCCGCGTCGCCAGCCTGCGAGAACCGGGCCGCAATGACGCGCCGCAGGGCTATCGTGGCCCCAATGTCCGCGTCACCCAAAGCTTTGGCATCGAACGCTATAGCCACGTGATGCACATTGTCTCCAATGTCGAGGGTGAGGCCCCCGAAGGCGTCGACCCCATCGACGTCATCATGGCCGCCCTGCCCGCTGGCACCGTCTCTGGGGCACCCAAGGTGCGGGCTATGGAGATTATCGACGAACTGGAAAGCGAAAAGCGCGGCATCAGCTATGCCGGAGCGGCGGGCTATATCAGCGCCGAAGGCGAAGTCGACACCTGCATCCTCCTGCGGACCGCCCTGTTCAAAGACGGCATGATGTATGTCCAAGCCGGCGGCGGCGTCGTCGCCGACAGTGACCCTGTGGCTGAGTATGAAGAGACCCTGCACAAGTCCCGGGCGCTAAGGCGTGCGGCGGAGGAGGCTTGGCGGTTTGGGTGAGGGGCCGAGCGCCGATAAGCCCTCTCCCTGTGGGAGAGGGTTGGGTGAGGGCCTTTTTAGAAAAGAAACCCCCTACCCCGGCTTCGCCAGTACTTCCCCCACAGGGGGAAGATTTACAACGCCAAGATCCTCCCCCTTTGGGGGAAGTGGCACGAAGCGACGAAGGGGGCCTTGTTGGCCCTAGCGATCCACATTCCGCGCCGCGATGGGCAGCTTGACGTTCGCCGGAGCAAGGATTGCGGTCGCGGCAAACCCAAGCGCGCAGAGGGTCATGAACAGGGCCGCCGCGAGCATGAGCAAGGGCCGCTCGCGCTTTGGCGCAGGGGTCAGCAGTTGCTGAACCTCTTCCAGTTTGCGGGTTAGATCGTCGTCCTCGGCCATGGCTGAATTTTGCCATGAGGGTTGGGGATCTGGCTAGAGACGATTGATAGAAACAAACAGGTGCCTCACCCAACCCTCTGCCTCAGAGAGAGGGCTTTGATGCCCTTCCCCCCGCGCCCAAATGGCTCTAAATCAATCCTCCAGAAGAGGGTCTGACCATGATCTTGGTGATCGATAACTATGACAGCTTCACCTACAACCTTGTTCACTATCTGAACGAGTTGGGGGCGCAGACCAATGTGGTGCGCAATGACGCCCTGACCGTCGAGCAGGCCTTGGGCCAGAAGCCAGAAGCAGTGCTGCTGTCGCCCGGCCCGTGCGATCCTGATCAGGCTGGCATCTGCCTGCCCCTGCTCAAGGGCGCACCGGAGGACTTGGCCATTTTGGGTGTTTGCCTCGGCCATCAGGCTATCGGCCAAGCCTTTGGCGGCGATGTGGTCCGGGCCAAGGCGCTGATGCACGGCAAGACCAGCCAGATCCATCATGACGGCAAGGGACTGTTTAAAGACCTGCCGAACCCCTTCACTGCCACACGCTATCATTCCTTGGCCGTCGAGCGCGCCACCCTGCCCGCCGATCTGGTGGTCACGGCCTGGACCGAAGATGGCGAGATCATGGGACTTCAGCACAAGACCCGCCCGATCTATGGCGTGCAGTTCCACCCCGAATCCATCGCCACCGAAGGCGGTCACCAGCTGCTCGCCAATTTCCTCGATATGGCAGGCGTCAAGCGCACGGTTGCGGTCTAAGCGACCATGTCCGACGCCTTCAAACCCCTGCTTAGCAAGCTGGCCGACGGCCAGGTCCTCAGCGAAGAGGATGCGGAAACCTTCTTTTCCGCCTGTCTGCGCGGCGAGCCCTCATCTGCCCAAGTGGCGGCAGCCCTGACCGCCCTGCGGATGCGCGGCGAGACGGTGGGAGAAATTACGGCCTGCGCCCGCGCCATGCGTCACGCCGCGACCAAGCTGGAGCACCCCTATCCGGTCATCGACACCTGCGGCACCGGCGGCGATGGCCAGCACACCTACAACATCTCAACGGCGGCGGCTCTTGTCGCGGCAGGCGGCGGCATCAAGGTCGCCAAGCACGGCAACCGCGCCCTGTCTTCCAGTTCGGGCTCCTCGGACGTCCTGTCGGCGCTGGGCGTCAATCTGGGCTGCAGCATGGAACAGTCGCGCAAGGCCTTGGACGAGGCTGGAATCTGCTTCCTGTTCGCGCCCGCCCACCATTCGGCCATGCGCCATGTGACGCCGGTGCGGGCCGAGCTTGGCTTTCGCACCGTGTTCAACCTGCTAGGCCCCCTGTCCAATCCCGCCGGTGCCCAGCGCCAGGTGCTCGGCGTCTATGATCCGCGCCTGATCGAACCCTTGGCCAAAGTTCTGGGAGCCTTGGGTGCAGAGCGCGCCTGGGTGGTTCATGGCTCTGGCCTCGATGAGATCACAACCACAGGCCCAACCCAGATCTGCGAATGGCGCGAGGGTCAGACCCGCCTGTTCACCCTAACGCCCGAGGCCGTGGGCCTAGAGCGGGTCTCGATAGACGCCCTGCGCGGCGGTGATCCAAAGGCCAATGCTGCCGCCCTGACCGCGCTCTTGGCCGGTGAGCGCGGGCCCTACCGCGATATTGTTGCCCTCAATGCCGCCGCCGCCTTCCTCGTGGCTGACCGGGTAGAGACCCTGCGCGAAGGGATCGATCTGGCCTTTACGGTCATGGATGATGGCCGGGCGCGTGAGGCTCTGGCCCGGCTTGTCGCCGCCACCAACCCTTAAGGTTTTCGCCCTGTGTCCGATATCCTGTCCCGCATCGCCGACTATAAGCGCATCGATGTGGCTGAGCGCAAGACCAAGACCAACCTTGAGGCGTTAGAGGCAGCGGCCGCTAAGGCCTCGCCCCCCCGCGGCTTTCGCAAAGCGCTGGAGAAGCACAGCCAAGGCGGCAAACTGGCCCTGATCGCTGAGATCAAGAAGGCCAGCCCCTCCAAAGGCCTGATCCGCGCCGATTTTGACCCGCCGATCTTGGCCAAGGCCTATGAGGATGGCGGGGCTGCCTGCCTGTCGATCCTGACCGACGCGCCCAGCTTTCAGGGTGATGACGCCTATCTGGTCGCGGCCCGTGCGGCGGTGAACCTGCCCTGCATCCGCAAGGACTTTCTGGTCGATGTCTGGCAAGTGGCCGAATCGCGGGCGCTTGGTGCCGACGCCATCTTGGTGATTTTGGCCATGATCGACGATTCGCTCGCTGCAGATCTGATGGCAGAAGCGCGCCGCCACGGCATGGATGCGCTGGTCGAGGTCCATGACGAGGCGGAAATGAGCCGCGCCATCACCCTTGGTGCCGATCTGATCGGGATCAATAATCGTGACCTCAAGACCTTCGTCGTCGATCTGGCCGTGACCGAGCGATTGGCCCAAATGAGCCCAAAATCGGCCCTTTTGGTCACGGAAAGCGGGCTTTTCACCGCAGAGGATGCCCATCGCATGGCAAAGTGCGGCGCGCGCGCCATGCTGGTTGGCGAGAGCCTGATGCGTCAGAGCGACGTTACAGCAGCGACCCAAGCCCTGTTGGCCTGACGTTCAGCTTTGTTCGCGTCCTGTTCGCGTAAACTTGACATTAAGGAAGAACGCCTAGAGAACATTTGCAAGGTTGGCGCTTTGTTCCAACCAAACAGATGAAGGCTCGACCTGACCATGCTGACCCGCAAACAGCACGAACTGTTGATGTTCATCCATGAGCGCATCAAGGAAACGGGCGTGTCGCCTTCCTTTGATGAGATGAAGGATGCGCTCGATCTGGCCTCCAAGTCTGGCATTCACCGCCTGATCACAGCGCTTGAGGAACGCGGGTTCCTGCGCCGCCTCGCCCATCGCGCGCGAGCCCTCGAGGTCGTCAAGCTGCCACAGCAAGCAACCTCCGCGGCCCCGTCACAGGGCCGACAGACCTTCAAGCCTCAGGTGATTGAGGGCGAGCGTCCAGCCGCCTTGCCACCGGTGTCCAACGATGTGCGCGACCTGCCGCTTCTGGGCCGCATCGCCGCAGGAACGCCGATTGAGGCGATCCAGCATGAACGCGACCGCCTGATGGTGCCGGAATCCATGTTGGGCGCGGGCGAACATTATGTGCTCGAGGTTCAGGGCGACTCCATGATCCATGCGGGCATCTTAGACGGCGACTATGTCGTGATCCGCAAGTCGGACACGGCCCAGTCAGGCGAGATCGTTGTGGCGCTGGTCATGGGCGAAGAGGCCACCTTAAAGCGGCTGCGTCGTAAGGGGGCGTCTATTGCTCTAGAGGCGGCGAACCCCGCCTATGAGACCCGTATCTTTGGTCCCGATCAGGTTGAGGTTCAGGGCAAGCTGGTCGGCCTGATCCGCCGCTACCACTGAGCCGTCCAAGGCCGGTGACCGCGTAGGCGTTCCGCTTCAAGCCAGCGCCAACCCTGCGACCCGCGCCAAAGCTCGATCGATCCGCTCTTGGCCAAATCGCGTGCGGTAAAGATGAGATCTGCCTTACAGGTGCTCGGGACGGACGCGTCGGCGCGGACAATGACCACCTCAGTTCCCGTACAGAGCCATTGCCATTGGGCTTGATCGGGAGCCTTTCGTCCCTGCCAGAGTGACAGCGCGACCGGCGCATCCTGCGGCGACCGGCAGACCTTACGCGCACAGATAAACTGCGGCGTTTCATCAACGGTGAGGCCTCGACGCCGGGCCCAAAGATCAGCTCCGAACCGTTGAGCATCAATCTGAACCAGCACCGCCTGCGTACCCTGCCGATAGGCCCCGTTGGCCCCATCGGCGGCGATCCAAACATCCGGCATCGGAGGCCGAGGCCAAAGGCTGACCGCCAAAGCCGCTGGTACGCCAAGCCAACGCAATCGCCCCCTCCAAAGACAAACCCAAAGAAGCCCGACAAAGGCTATCGGTAGGGCCAAGGACGGTGCGCTGGGGATGGTGATCATCGCCGCAGGCAAGGTCGCAAACCATGCCGACAGGGCTGAAAGCGCCGAAATTCCCCAACCGGTCGCGATCAATATGGGCGCTCCCAGTCCGAGGGGAGCCAAGACAGCCCCCAAGGCGAGACCCGGCATGATGATGAAGCCGGTCAAGGGCTCGGTGATCATATTAGCCAACAGGCCATAGGTGGCGATCCGGTTGAAATGCTGAATGGCAAAGGGGCCCGTCGCGAGGCCCGCCACAGCGCTGGCCACGAGACTGGCGACAAGGCCGGTGGACATTGCTTGAACCACCCGAATAAACCACGGGGCATTGATCTCACGGGCCGGTCTGGCCCAGGCTTCCGCGAGCGCCACAAGAGCGGCTGTGGCGGCAAAGCTCATCTGGAACCCCGGTTCCACGATGGCTTCTGGCTCAATCATCAAGACGATCAGAGCGGCTATGGCCAAGCCGTGAAGGGTCAGGGCTCGGCGGTCCAGCAGGATGGCAAGAAAGGCCAGGGACGCTGTAATGGCTGCTCGAACTGCCGGGGCGGGCGCGCCTGACAGACCCAGATAGAGGAGTACCGCCACAAGCCCGATCATGGCGGCGAGCTTCTTGCCATTGACCCGAAGTGCCAGTCTAGGCACCGCAGCGATCAAGACCCTTACCGCAAAAAAGGCAAAACCTCCGACAATGGCCATATGCAGGCCCGAGATCGACAGGATATGGGCCAGCCCCGCCGCACGCATATCATCGACCTGCTTTGGCTGTAGCCAAGCCTCATGACCACTGACCATGGCCGCAGCCACGGCACCGTTTGCCTCGCCCATCACCTCGAGGAGATAGCGCGACACCTGCCAGCGCAAACTATTGATCGTCATGACCGTCCCAAGCCTAAGGGGCGGAGCGTCAAGCAGGATCTGGCGCGGCGCACCCAGAGCAAAACCGGACCCGCCAATACCATCATAATAGGCCCGCCGCGCAAAGTCATAGGCCCCGGGACTGGCTGGACTGGGCGGTGCATTGAGGATGGCGCGAAGACGAATGGCACTACCCGGCGGCGTGGCCATCACATCTTGAACCGTGACCCTCAGGCGAAGGGGTGTTTGGCGAGGCTCAAGGCCCTCAACATAAACGGGTGCGACCAAAATCCGCCCGCCCGATGCACCGGGTGAGAGCACATCGACGACATAGCCCTCGACCGTTCTCGGCGTTGAGGTTCCTTGGCTGATCATCGGGGCCGCCACTTGGATCGTGCGCAGCTTCGCGGTGACCATGCCAGCGCTCAGGGCCAGCAGGAGGGCGCAGGGGATGAAAAGCGCCGATCTATATCCGTTGGCCCAGACGAGCACGGACAGGCTCACCGCTCCAGCCATCAGCAATGGCCAAAGCAACGGCTCCCTCGGCATGGCCAAATAGCTCGCGCAACCCAGCCCAAAGGCGACCGGTAACCACAGAACCCAGCGCTCGATCTGTGAGAGAAACGAAGCTCGGACCCATTCACCAAGCCGTTGAAACCCTTGCGCTGAAGCGACTTGGGGATTACCACGCATGCGGCCTTGCGCCGCCGCTGGCGTGATCGCGCCTGCGTTCGTCTCCAACCCTTGGATATCGATGTCCGACCGCCCTGCCGTCGTCACCCGCTTTGCCCCCTCGCCCACCGGCTATCTCCATATAGGCGGTGCAAGAACGGCATTGTTCAACTGGCTTTTTGCGCGGCACTGCGGCGGCAAGTTCCTATTGCGGGTTGAGGACACCGATCGCGAGCGCTCGACCGAGGCTGCCGTCGCCGCAATCTTTGAAGGTTTGGACTGGCTAGGGCTCAAGGCTGACGCCGAACCTGTGTTCCAATTTGCCCGCGCCGAGCGTCACCGTGAGGCGGTTATGGACCTAGTCGCCAAGGGCCGCGCCTATCGCTGTTACATGACGACCGAAGAGGCCGACGCCCAGCGTGAGCAGGCCAGAGCCGAAGGCCGCGCCCTGCGCTCGCCTTGGCGCGATCAGATCGCCGGGCCAGACAAGGACAACCAGCCGTTTGTTATCCGCTTCAAAGGTCCCATCGACGGCGACACAGTCGTTGAGGATCTGGTCCAAGGCCGGGTGACGTTCCACAATCGTGATCTGGATGATCTGGTCCTACTGCGCACGGACGGCGCACCGACCTATAATCTGGCCGTTGTCGTCGATGATCACGATATGGGCGTGACGCACGTCATTCGCGGCGATGACCATCTAAACAACGCCGCCCGCCAAAGCCTGATCTATGAGGCGCTGGACTTTGCCATACCCGCCTTTGCCCACATCCCCCTGATCCACGGACCGGACGGGGCCAAACTGTCCAAGCGCCATGGTGCCCAAGCAGTCGGGGACTATGCGGACCTCGGCTATCTGCCGGAAACCCTACGCAACTATCTGGCGCGCTTGGGCTGGAGCCATGGCGACGATGAGATCTTCTCCGACGACGAAGCCATCGCTTGGTTCGATATTGCCGATGTCAATAAGGGGGCCTCGCGCCTCGACTGGGACAAGCTGAACCATATCAACGCCCAATATCTAAAGTCTGCTGACGCTGATCGGATTTCCGATCTGGTGCTTAAAGCCTTGGCGGCACGTGGCACAGTGCTTGATGCACCCATCGAAGCGCGGCTTCGGCAAGCCATGCCCCTGTTGCAGGACCGAGGCAAAACCGTGTTGGAACTGGCTGATCAGGTCGCGTTCGTCATCGCCCCGCGCCCCCTCGTACTGGATGAAAAGGCCCTCAAGGGCTTGACCGAAGAGACCGTCGCGCGGCTGTCGCGATTGCGCGATAGAT
The DNA here is from genome assembly GCA_041182245.1 of Pseudomonadota bacterium. GTDB lineage: Bacteria > Pseudomonadota > Alphaproteobacteria > Caulobacterales > Caulobacteraceae > CAISGS01. The sequence goes on from JBEGNZ010000015.1 coordinate 18,475, forward strand.
TGCAAGCAGCACCGGTTTGGACCGCTCCAGACCTCGAAGCCCTGCTCAACGATTTCGCGGAACAGGAGGCGGTTGGATTTGGCAAGTTCGGCCCTGCCCTGCGCGCCATATTGACCGCAGGATTGCCAGCGCCTGACCTGGGAAAAACATTGGCGGCCTTGAACCGTGACGAAAGCTTGACGCGGATGGACGATAGGCTTTTGTAATCAAATTTAGTCACTATAAAGCTTAAGAAGCGTGGGGCGCGCCCCGCACACGACGAAGGAACATTGGCATGAATGATAAGACCACGCCTAAAGCGGCCGCCAGCCTCACCCTGGGCGGCAAGAGCTACGAGTTGCCGGTGCTGTCTGGCTCCACCGGCCCGGACGTGGTCGATGTGCGAAAGCTCTATGCTGACGCCGACGTGTTCACCTTTGATCCCGGCTTCACCTCGACGGCGAGCTGCGAGAGCAAGATCACCTATATCGATGGTGATGCTGGCGTCCTGCTGCACCGCGGCTATCCGATTGATCAGTTGGCTGAAAAGTCCAGCTTCCTCGAGGTCTGCTACCTGCTGCTGAACGGCGAGCTGCCCAAGGCGGATGAGTTCACGCAGTTCGAGAAGAACATCACCTATCACACCATGCTGCACGCGCAGTTTGATCGCTTCTTCGAAGGCTTCCGTCGCGACGCCCACCCGATGGCGATCATGACCGGCACCGTCGGTGCCCTGTCGGCCTTCTATCACGACAGCATCAATGTCGATGATCCAGAGCAGCGCAAGATTTCGGCCCATCGCCTGATCGCCAAGATGCCGACCATCGCGGCCCGCGCCTTCAAATATTCCGTCGGCCAGCCGTTCGTCAGCCCCCGCAACGATCTAGGCTATTCGGAAAACTTCCTGCGCATGTGCTTTGCCGTCCCGGCCGAAGACTATGTGGTCAACCCCGTTCTGGCCCGCGCCATGGACCGGATCTTCATCCTCCATGCCGACCACGAACAGAATGCCTCGACCTCAACCGTGCGTCTGGCCGGGTCGTCGGGTGCCAACCCGTTTGCCTGTATTGCCGCGGGTATCGCCTGTCTTTGGGGCCCAAGCCATGGCGGGGCCAATGAAGAGGCCCTGATGATGCTGAAGGAAATCGGCACGGTCGACCGCATTCCTGAATATGTTCAGGGTGTTAAGGACCGCAAGTACCGCCTCATGGGCTTTGGTCACCGGGTCTATAAGAACTATGACCCCCGCGCCACCGTCATGCAGAAGACCTGCCATGAGGTCCTGGCCGCTGTCGGCGACCCCAATGATCCCCTGTTGAAGGTGGCTATGGAACTGGAAAAGATCGCCCTCAGCGATCCCTATTTCGTGGAACGCAAGCTGTACCCGAACATCGACTTCTATTCGGGCATCACCCTCAAGGCGATGGGCTTCCCGACCGACATGTTCACCGTGCTGTTCGCTCTGGCCCGCACCGTCGGCTGGATCTCGCAGTGGAAAGAAATGTTCGAAGACCCAGCGCGCAAGATCGGCCGTCCGCGCCAGCTCTATACTGGTGCCCTGCAACGCGACTTCGTGGAGATCCAAAAGCGCTAGACCTATTGCGCCAGATGAAAATGAAAAAGGGTGGGACCTTCGGTGCCGCCCTTTTTTGTGTCTCACCGCGACCCTATCGGCGCTTCAGATAGTCCATCACCACATCTGCGGCACGCTCGGCCGGATCAGGGCCACCTCGGCCCATCTTGTCCAGGGCCGCAAACTGGTCGGCGGACTGTCTGGCGCGGCTTTCGGGATCATCGAGCAGATCTGACACGGCCTTAGCCATCAAGGGGCCGGTGCAGCGATCTTGCAAAAATTCGGGGGCGACATAGCGGCCCGCCGCAATATTGAACAGGGTGACATAGGGCGTGCGGAGCAACAGCTTGAGCACCGCATAGGTCACCGCCCCGATCCGATAACCGACCACCATCGGACAACCCGCCAAGGCTAGCTCTGTCGTCACCGTACCGCTACAGGCCAAAGCTGCGGTCGAGGCCACCATGGCGTCGCGTTTCAGCTCTTCACTGCGAAGGACGTGGGCGCGGAAAGGCCAACTGGCAACCTTAGCAGAGACCTCATCGGCTACGGTCGAGGCGGCTGGGACAACCACATGCAGATGCGGATGGGTTGCCTTGATGAGGCGCAGGGCGTCTTCGAAGGCTGGCAGGACCTTGGCGATCTCGGCCGGACGACTGCCGGGCAGGACCAATAGGATCGGATCCTCTCGCCCCGCACCAATATGGGCGCGCAGCCGGGCCGGATCGGCGGTCTCAAATCCAATCGAAACCGCCGTATTGCCAACAAAGGTTACGGGCAGCCCCTCGGCCTCAAAATAGGGGGCGTCGAAAACATGGATGGAGAGCAGGTGATCGACGGCGGCGGCCAAGGTCTTGGCCCGGCCCGGACGCGAGGCCCAGACCTGTGGGCCGACATATTTGATCAGGGGCAGCTTCGGAAGCTGTTTGCGCAGACGGGTTGCGACCCGCAGGGTAAAGCCCCAGCTGTCGATCAGGACCGCCACATCAGGCTGTTCGCGCACGGCCAAGGCTGCGGCCTCATTAGCGCGCTTGACCACGCGGCCATAGGCAGCGACGCCTTCAAGAATGCCCAGGATGGACAGTTCCGATATCTCGAAAGGGCTGACAATACCCTGCGCAGCCATCTTCTCGCCGCCAATGCCGACAAAGCGCACGCCATCGCCCAGCCGCGCCTTGAGCACCCGGGCCAATCCGGCTCCTAGTGTATCCCCAGAGGCTTCTGCTGCGACCAGCATGACACGGAGGGGCTTAGGGTTTGCGTCTTGGGTCACCTTAGGCCCCTGCCCCATCAACATCTAGCGCATGAGGGATGCCCAGAATGAATAGGCCCAGACTATCGGCGGCCTCAATAACGGCCTGCCGATCCATGACCAGCAGGGCTCCAGCCTCACCGACAATTCCGCGAAGGCCAACACGGGCGGCTGCCCGAACCGTGGCCACACCAATGGTGGGAAGGTCCACCCGGCGCTCTTGGATGGGCTTAGGAGCCTTGGCCAGCACGCCGCAGGCCTCGCCTGTCTCGCCAACGCGCAGAGCCTTGGGCAGGTCTGCACAGCGCGCCAGCATGGCATCGGTGCCTTCTTGCCCCTCAACCGCCAATACGAGCCCACGCACCACCACTGCGCCCTGCCCTATATCCATCCGGCCAATGGCGCGGGCGACCTCGATGGCCCGAGAAATGTCGGCCTTGTCGCTGGCCTCAGGTGCCACAGCGCCAAGCACGCCGACCGGAAGGGTTAGGTCATCGACAACCTCGTGGGCCCCCTCAATGACAAACCCCTCCATCTCGAACTCGGCCAGCAGGGCGCGAAGCAGACCATCATCGCCCTTGCGCGCCGCTGAAATGACCCTTGGCAGAGCCATCATGCCGCGCATATCGGGCTTCAGAGCCGCAAAATCAGGCCGTGCGACCAGACCGGCAAAACAGACCGTCTCGCATCCCGCCTTTTTGAGGGCAGTGAAACACTTGCCCAGTTCGGCCATACCGATATCCGCGCCGGGAAATTCGGCCATAGCGGCATCGGCAAAGCCCTTGAGCCGGACGACAAAGAACGGACGACCCGCATCGACGCAGCGCTGGGCCAGCGTCCTTGGCAGGTCGCCGCCACCAGCAATGAGACCAAGCTTGCGCATAGGCGTGCTCAATCGTGTGGCAGACAGATGGGGCGATTGGCGTCGGAGCGGATGAAGTTGACGATCTCCATCACTTCGGCCGAGCCCCGATAGACCTCAGTCGTGTCATCGAGCCGCTCTTGGAACGTGCCCTCATCGGCAAACATCAAGCGATAGGCGGCACGCAGATTGTTGATCGCCTCACGCGTAAAGCCCCGACGCTTTAGCCCGACCAGGTTCAGGCCTTCGAGGTGGGCATGGTTGCCCCAGACCGAGCCATAGGGAATGATATCCTTGGTCACCACGCCGCCGCCACCGACAAAGGCATAGCGGCCAATGCGGGTGAATTGGTGCACGGCGCTGAGCCCGCCCATAAAGACGAAATCTCCGACCTGAACATGGCCGCCGAGGGTGGCATTGTTGGCGAAGGTGACATTGTTGCCGACGATGCAGTCATGGGCGACATGGGCCCCGACCATATAGAGACTGTCCGAGCCGACCCGTGTCACGCCGCCGCCGCCAACCGTGCCCGTATGCATGGTGACATTTTCGCGGATGACATTGCGCTCGCCAATAATCAACTCCGTCGGCTCGCCCTTGTGGGCCAGATGCTGAGGCGGGCCGCCCAAGAAGGCAAATGGATGGACGAGGGTCTGGGCCCCGATCGTGGTGTGACCGTCAACAACCACATGGGAGGTCAGCTTGACGCCATCGCCCAGCACGACATTGGGCCCGACTGTACAGAAGGGCCCGATCTGAACATCCACGCCCAACTGGGCCTTAGGGTCGATGATGGCACTGGGGTGAATTTGGGTCATTCTGGGGTTTCCACGACCATAGCGGCGAACTCGCATTCAGCAGCGACCTTGTCGCCAACCAGAGCTCTGCCACGGAATTTGAACAGGGTAGACCGAGCGCGAACCACCTCGACCTCCATGCGCAGAACATCTCCCGGACGGACCGGATGGCGAAACCGCGTATTGTCGAGCGACATGAACAGGATGGTCTTACCGGTCACGTCGGCATCGAGGGTCTTGGACATCAGTAAGGCCCCGCTCTGAGCGATGGCCTCAACAATCAAGACACCCGGCATAACCGGATTGTTGGGAAAATGGCCCTGAAAGAAGGGCTCATTGAAGGTCACGCATTTGATCCCAACAATCGACTTGTGCGGGACATAGTCCTCCGCGCGGTCCACCAACAGGAAGGGATAGCGGTGCGGTATGCGCCGGAAAATCTCGTTGATATCGATGGAGATTGAGGGTTCGGCTTCGGTTTCTACATTGCTCATTCGTCATCGCCTTTCGCACGGTCCGGCTTCCCGCCGGGTTCGCGATCATTCACACGTTGGGACACCCACGCTGTTTCACGTAGCCAGCGACGGATGGGCCGCGCTGGATAGCCGCCCCAAGACTCGCCTGCTGGAATATCTTTCATCACGCCGGAAGATCCCGCAATCCGGGCACCCGCGCCAATCTTGGTATGGTCCGCTGTACCGGCCTGACCGCCAAAGGCTGCACCGTCTCCGACCGTGACACTGCCAGCAAAGCCAACCTGAGCGGCAATGATACAGTTGCGGCCTATAACGACATTGTGGGCAATCTGGACCATATTATCGATCTTGGTGTTCTCACCCACCACCGTGTCCTCAAAGGCACCGCGGTCGATGCAGGTCCCTGCCCCGATGGTGACGCCATCTTGAATAATGACCCGGCCAAGCTGAGGCACATCCATCGCCCCTTTGGCGGACCCTGCTATGCCAAAGCCTGGCTCGCCGAGGCGCACCCCCGCAAGAATGCGAACACGATCACCGATCATGGCAAAGCCGATGGTAACATTTGGGCTGATTTGGCAGTCGCGGCCGATAGCGACCCCCGGGCCGATAGTCGTATTCGCGCCGATAAAGGTTCCCGAGCCAATCGTAGCACCTTGGCCAACAACCACACCCGGTGCGAGTTCAACACCTTTTTCGAGATGGGCCTCAGGATGGACGAAAATCGCGCCGACATGACGCTTCGGCCGAAAAAAAGCTGCCGCGCATTGGGCAAAGGCAGCCTGCGGCGTCGGCGTGATCAGAACCGCGCAGCCCTTTGGGGCCAAGTCCTGCTGGCTTGCCGCAAGGAAACAGGCGCTCGCCTCAGTGGCCTGTAGGTCGGCACGGTATCTAGGATCAGACTGAAAGCTGATCGCCCCCGCACGAGCCCGGTTCAAGGGCGCTACCGTGGTCACGACCTGATCGGCCGTCTTGGGGTCCGCGAGGACCGCGCCCGTCAAATCGGCGAGGACCCCCAGGGTAAAGGGTCCCAAATCATCAAAAAACCGTAGGTCCGGCATGGGTCCCCCACGAAACAACAGCGGTGGACAGGCCGCAAAGCCCGCCCACCGCATTAGCTTATCTGATCAAGATCGCCTCAAGGCGATGCTGGATCAAAAAACTGACTATTGAGCCGGAGCAGGCTGCGCCTCAAGACGCTCACGCTCAAAGGCAAATTGCGTGATCTTGGCGTTCAGCTTCACCACGGCAGCCTCGGTAATATCCATGGCGGGATTGGCCAGCATGACCGCATTGCCGTCGAGCAACAGGCTACAGGCGCGCTGTTGGAACACGTCGCGGACGATAGGCAATAGTTCTTCATTGACCCTTGACAGGGCCTTTTGCTGCGTGGCTTCGATTTCACGACCGCGTTGCTGGGCCTTACGTTGCAGAGCCTGACCGCGCTGGTTCAACTGAAGCGCCTTTTGCTCCAACTGCTCCTGCGGCAGGGTCGCACGCTGGCCTTCAAGGGTCTTGCCCTCAGCAACGATGGCGTTCTTTTCCGCCGTCAGTTCTGCATTGGCTTGGGCTTCGATAGTCTGGATGCGGGTCAGCACGAACTTGCCAACCGTCGAGGACAGGATCGCGCGGTCGCCTGAATAGACGCAAACGCCTGGGATGGCAGGACCGGTTGCAAGCGTCGCAGCAGCGGGAGCCGCCGGGGCCGTCTTTGCCGCCGCAGGAGCCGCTTGGGCAGAGGCCGATTGCGCCACAGCGAAGGTAGCTAGAAGGCCAAGGCCTGCAGCGCCGAGTGTTTTCAGGGACATGGATTTAGAACCTTGTTGATGTGGAGAAACGGAAGGCTTCGGTACGGTCATAATCTTCTTTTAACAGCACTTGGCTGAAGTCAAAGCGAATGGGACCCATGGGTGACTTCCAGAAGATACTCGCACCGACGGTTGCACGCGGGGTTAGGTCATCCTTGATCGTGTCACAGTTGGTCGTAGAACCCGTGGAGGCAGTGCCATCCGATAGGATCGTTCCCGCAGGGTAGGTAACACAGCTGCTCTTGGACTTGGTGTCCAACATGCCCAAGGTTCCGAAATCAGAGAACAGGGCCGCCTTGATGCCGTACTGTTCAGGCAATCCGGTCGGCAGGGTCAATTCGAGCGACCCAATCGCATAGGCCTGCCCCCCCAAGGCGTCGTTATAGGTCAGGTTGCGCGGGCCAATACCGGCGGTCTCGAAGCCCCGGAAGGTGTTGCCCCCCTTGTAGAAGCGGTCATTGATCCGGATGCTGTCATTGCCGTAGGAAAAGATGTAACCCGAAGACAGTTTAGCGCTAAAAATGAAGTTGGGCGTGAAGCCGTAATACCAATCCGCATCCGCCTCAGTCTTCAGATATTTCACATCCCCGCCGACGCCCGCAAAATCTTGCTGAACATCAACCGAGAAGCCTCGCGTCGGCTTGATCGGATCATTGCGACGGTCCCAACGATAGGAATAGCCCACCAAGGAGGTGATGCGAGATCCCGCCTGGTCGCAGAGCAGGATCGAGACGCTGATGCCGCAAAGACCGGCCTGAACCACGACATCATCGCTTCGCAGATTATAGCGGGTCGACATGGAGGCATTTTGGGTCAGGGGGAAGCCAAATCGCACGCCCATGCCTGTCGATGCCGTATCGTAACCAGAATATTGCGAGAAATTATACTTGTAGGAGAACAGATCCAGACCCGCGCGAAGGTCACGATCTAGGAACCGTGGCTCTGTGAAAGAGAAATCGACCTGCTGTCTCATATAACCCGCGGACAGCTGAGCGCGCACACTCTGGCCCCGGCCCCGGAAATTTCGTTCGGTCACGCCAAGGTCGAGAACGACCTTATCCAAGGATGAATAGCCCGCGCTGAACGATAGTTCGCCGGTAGGCTGCTCGGTAACCTTGACCTTCAAAATCGTACGGTCAGGCGCACTACCCGGCAATTCTTCGATCTCTACATCTTTAAAGAAGCCAAGGCCTTTGACCTGGTTCTCAGACCGATCAACAAGAACCCGGTTGAAAGCATCGCCCTCGGTCAGGCGAAGCTCGCGCCGCACAACAGGATCAAGGGTGCGAACATTGCCGACAATATCGATGCGCTCAACATAGACGCGCGGGCCTTCTTGGACTTCAAAGACGACATCGACCGTCTTGGTCGCCTTGTTGGGCACATAGCGCGGACGAATATCCACGAAGGCAAAACCCGCAGCACCGGCGGCGAAGGTTAGAGCGTCGGTCGCGTCTTCGATCCGCTTATCTTCGTAGATCTGTCCCTCTTGGATCGGCAGCAACATCCGAAGGATATCGCCGTTCAACTTCTTGAGGTCGGTGTCGACGGTTAGTTTGCCGAACTTATATTTGGGGCCCTCATCGAGGCTGTAGGTCACCGCAAACCCATTCTTATCGGGGGCCAGTTCGGCAACGGCCGAAATGATGCGGAAGTCATAGAAACCGCGGTTGCGATAGTGCTTGCGCAACTGCTCACGGTCATATTCGATTCGGTCTGGATCATAATTATCGTTAGATGTCAGGAACTTATACCATTCCGACTCCTTGGTCACGACCACGTCGCGCAGGTCGTTATCGGAATATTCCTTATTGCCGAGGAAGTTGATCCGGAGCACGCCACTTTTTGGGCCTTCGTTGATCTCGAAAACCAGATCAATACGCTTTTGCGGCAGTTCCACCACCTTAGGCGTCACCGTCGCCGATATGCGGCCCGAGCGCCGATAGAGTTCGATGATCCGTTGTACGTCCTTTTGGACCTTTGAGCGGGTGAAGATGCCGCGCGGACGGATGGTCACCTCATCGCGCAGCTTATCTTCTTTGAGGTTATCATTCCCCTCAAAGACCACCTGATTGATGATGGGGTTCTCAACGACGGTCACGACCAGATCGGTTGACTGGATGTCCAACTTCACATCGGCAAACAGCTCGGTCCGGAACAGGGTCTTGAGCGCCAAGTCGATCTGGGGTGGACCCACAAGATCGCCAGGCTGGATCGGCAGGTAGGACAGGACCGTCCCCTGCTCAATACGTTCATTGCCCTTGATGATGATCCGCTGAATGACCGCCGTCTGCGGAGCCGCAGCCGCCGGAGCCGCGGTTGCCTGAGCCAAGGCAGGCCTAGACAGGGCCGTACCGGAAAGAAGTAAGGCAAGCCCCGACATGAGCCCTATACGGGCGACAGTGCTGCGGGCGCTAGAATTCTGCATATGATCAGCCATCGACGCGGGGCGGGCGTTCACGAGAACAGTCCGCCGAGGAAATGAAACACTTGGAGTTGCTGCAAATCGTTCCAAGTGGCGAACAACATCAAACTGAGTAGCATAGCAAGCCCAACCCGATAACCTGCCGCTTGGATCCCGGCATTCATGGGGCGGCGGGCAATAGACTCATAGGCGTAAAACAGCAGGTGACCGCCGTCGAGCACAGGAATGGGTAAAAGATTCATAAATCCAATCCCAACCGATAGAACAGCAGCAAGCCCAAGCAGCGCGACAAAGCTTCCAATGATTTGCGTGGCAAAACTAGGGGCCCCTTCTGCACCAGCCTGCGCGACGGCACCTGAAGCCCGCGCGATCCCCAAGGGGCCGCCCAACTGCTCCGCCGACTCACGACCGGTTACGATCCGGCCCAGATAATAGACGGTCGTGTCCAATACGTCCCATGTTCGACCCGCCCCCCGTGCCAAGGCCTCGATCGGGTTATATCGCTTCAGAGCCAAGTCTTCCTGCCGCGGCTGACTGGATAGGCCGAGCACACCAATGCTTTGCTTACCGCCTAGGGAATCTGTGACCTCACGTCGATCAGGGATGGCGATCAAGTCAACGCGATCCCCGCCACGGTCGACCTGGAATTCGATCGGCGTTTCAGCACGCAACATGACGATCTGCTGAAGATCGGTGAAACTATCGATCCTACGTCCGTCAGCACGCTTGATAATGTCTCCCACCTGAAAGCCTGCCTTGGCAGCCGCCTGATTTGGCGCAATGCCATCGACGCGTGGCACCGAGACCCGCTCACCGATCACCATCAGCAGCAGACCAAACAGAACTGTTGAGAGCACGAAATTGGCGAAAGGACCGGCTGCGGTAATGAAGGCGCGCTGCCATACAGGCTTGAAATGGAAATACCGACCAACGCTGTCTGCCCCTTCATGGGCCGTAATTGCCTTGCGCAGATCCTCAAGGCCGTTCTGATCCGGAACGCTGGCCTCATTCACATCGCCTGAAAAGCGCACATAGCCGCCTAGGGGGATCCAGCCGATCTGCCATTGCACGCCCGAACGGTCGGTCCAGCGCAACAGGGGTCGTCCAAAGCCGATGGCGAACTGGTCCACGGCGACACCGCATGCCTTCGCAGCCCAAAAGTGCCCGAGTTCATGAATGGTGACGACGAGCGTCAACACGAACAGGAACGGGACGATGTAGGTGATCGCGGTGTACGCGAAGTCGAGCATGATCAGACGGTTCCTTCTCGGCTATGACGAGCGCGCGAGGCCAGCCACCACATCGGTAGCTACGCGTCTGGCGGAGGCATCAACCATCATTGCGGTCTCCAGTATGTCATCACCCGCGCTCGTCTCCAACTGGCCAAGACTATTCATCCTGTCCAAGGTCCGATCCACGGTTGCGGCAATATCGAGAAAGCCTAAACGCCGGTCAAGAAAAGCCGCTACGGCCACCTCGTTGGCGGCGTTCATCACTGTCGGCGCGGCCCCACCATGAGCGAGGGCCGCCCGAGCGGTCGCAATGGCTGGGAACTTTTCAAGGTTCGGAGCTTCAAAGGTCAACTGCCCGAAAGTAGCCAAATCAAGGGCGGGTGCGGGCCACGGCAAGCGGTCAGGCCAGGCATAGGCCACCGCGATGGGGCTGCGCATGTCCGGTGGGCCAAGCTGAGCCAAGGTTGAACCATCTTGATATTCAACAAGGCTATGAATCACGGACTGAGGGTGGACGACGACATCGATCATCTCGGGACCCATGCCGAACAGGTAGGACGCTTCAATCATTTCCAAGCCCTTGTTCATCATGGTCGCAGAATCGACCGAGATCTTGGCCCCCATGGACCAGTTCGGGTGGGCGACGGCCTGTTCAGGGGTGACCCCAGCCATTGCGTCGCGCGTCCACGTCCTGAATGGCCCTCCAGATGCGGTAAGAATGAGGCGAGAAACGCGCCTTTCTTGGTCCGGATGTAAAACTTGAAAAATTGCCGAATGTTCGCTGTCGACCGGAATGAGGGTCCCGCCCGCCTGACGCGCGGTTTCAATCAAGGCTGGACCGGCGCAAACCAAGCTTTCCTTATTGGCCAGAGCAATGATCGCGCCCCGTCGCGCAGCCGCTAAAGTCGGCGCTAAACCCGCAAAGCCGACGATGGCTGACATGACCCACTGGGCATCCATGGCACCGGCCTCAACAACTGCGGAGGCCCCTGCTCCACAACGAATGCCGGTTCCAATCAGACCAGCGCGCAAGACTTCAAGTTCAGATTCATCTGCAATAACCGCAAATTGTGGTCGCCATTTAAGGCACTGCTCGATCAAGAGATTGACGTTTCGACCGGCGGTCAAGGCGATGACCTCGACCTCGGCAGAGCCATGGTCCGTCGCCTGCTCGAACAGATCAAGGGTCGAGACACCAATGGACCCCGTAGATCCCAACAGGGTAACCGTCCGCCTGAGGGTCAAAATGGAAATCCGATAAAGGCGATCAATCGCGCGCCCGCAACAATCACCGCTGCGAACATCAGACCGTCGACCCGGTCCAAAATCCCGCCATGGCCCGGGATCAGGTCGCCACTATCCTTGACGCCATAGCGCCGCTTGAGAATCGATTCCCAGAGATCTCCGGTCATTGTGGCAAGACCGCCAACCAAGCCAACGGCGGCAGCGGCCCCAATCGAGATCTTCAACTTGGATAGGACGGCAACGACAACGGCGGCCACGACCGCCCCGACGAGCCCGCCGACAAAGCCCGACCATGTCTTATTAGGTGAAAATCTGGGCCACAGCTTTGGCCCCTTCACAACATTACCGACCGCATAGGCAACAATGTCCGCCGACCAGGTGACCGCGAACAGTGCGATGGTCCAGGTCAGACCTTGAGGCGTGGTGCGCAGCCAAGTCAGGGCAAGAACCGGCAAACCAATATAGAAAACCCCATAGGCGCAGTCCCCGGGCCGCTCCTTCAGGGCCAGAGCCGCTATGGCGGCGACGACGGTTCCGACGACCAACGCGATGGCCGCGTCGGTAAAATATCCCCAATGGGCATAGAAGGTGGGTGCCAATACCGCTGCCGCAATCACGATCGACATGCGGGCCGATGCCTTTGAGGCGCAGAGTTGACCCCATTCATTGGCCAACAGCGCGACCGCAACGGCCGTCATCAACAAGAACAGCCACCCCCCCGTCCAGATGGCCAAAACCACCATCGGAATCAGAATCGTGGCGGAAATGACCCTCAGGCCAAGATTGGACCAATCAAAGGCCTTAACCGGCGGCGAGGACGTCATTGACCTCAACTCCCCCAAACCGGCGGTCCCGCGTCCGATATTCAGCAACAGCGGCCTTCAGGGCCTCTTCGCCATAGTCGGGCCAAAGGACATCTTGGAACACCAGCTCAGCATAGGCCGACTCCCAGAGCAGAAAGTTGGACAGGCGGCGCTCACCACTGGTGCGAACAATCAGATCTGGCGCTGGCCCAGACGCCGTTGAAAGATAACGACCAAAGGCCGCCTCATCCAAATCCGCCGGTTCGATAAGGCCCGCCTTCACATCGGCCGCGAACCGGCGCGCGGCATCGGTAATGTCGGCCTGACCGCCATAGTTAAAGGCCACCTGCAACAGGAACCGATCATTTGCGACCGTCAGACGCTCCGCCCGCTCAATGGTCTCGAGCAGGTCTTTGCGAAGTCCATCACGGCGGCCGAGCACCCGAACCTTGACGCCCTCGCGGTGCAACCGGTCCAGATCGCTATCAACATAGCTCTTGAGCAGCCCCATCAGCTCGGCAACCTCGCCCGCAGGTCGGCGCCAGTTTTCGGTAGAGAAGCCAAAGACAGTCAGGCAACTGATCCCAAGACCCGGTGCAGCCTCAACCGTGCGCTGAAGCGCCTTGACCCCTGCCCGATGGCCAAGCGTTCGAGGCAAGCCCCGCGCCTTGGCCCAACGGCCATTGCCATCCATGATTATGGCGACATGCAGCGACGGCGCGGCGCAGGCCGTTCCGGTCGGTTGTCCCACAGTCGAGCCGGATGACGGCGCCATCAATTGAACCTCTGTTGTACCGCCTGGAAAGACCGACGGGTCTTTAGACCTGCATGATCTCTTGTTCTTTGGTTTTCAAGGTTTCGTCCACCTTCTTAATGGCCTGATCGGTGAAGCCTTGCACCTCTTCGCCCATACGCTTTAGCTCATCCTCGGTGATGACCGAGTCCTTTTGAGCCTTTTTAAGGTCATCCATGGCGTCGCGGCGGACATTGCGGATAGCGATCTTCTGCTGCTCGGCATATTTACCGGCCAGTTTGGCCAAATCACGGCGCCGTTCTTCCGTCAGGGGCGGCACAGGAATGCGTAGGGTCATGCCCTCAACGACGGGGTTCAGGCCTAGGCCAGCAGCGCGAATGGCCTTCTCAACCGAGACCACAACGCCCTTGTCCCAGATGCTGACCGTAATCGAGCGGGGATCAGGAACGCTCACCGCGCCGACCTGGCTGATGGGCACCGTTGCGCCATAGGCCTGGACCATCACCTGATCCAACAGGCCTGCTGAGGCGCGGCCGGTGCGAAGGCCTGAAAACTCTTCTTTCAGAGCCAGAACCGACTTGTCCATGCGATCGCGGTAACGAGAAAGTACCGGTTTTTCAGTTGCTGCCATTGTCTATCCAATCTTAAACCAAACCGTCGATGGCTTGACCGGTCAGGAGATGACCGTATGCACGCCATCGCCCGTCAGAACGTTCAAAAATGCCCCCTGCTCTCGGATCGAGAAGACCACAATGGGGATGGCATTGTCACGCATCAGGGCAATGGCCGAGGCATCCATGACCTTAAGGTCTTGGGCCAGAACCTCAAGATAACTCAATTGATCATACCGCACCGCATCGGGATCCTTCTTAGGATCGGCGGTATAGACGCCGTCAACGCTGGTGCCCTTAAAGAGCGCGTCACAGCCCATCTCGGCGGCCCGTAGGGCAGCGGCGGTATCGGTCGTAAAGAACGGGTTGCCGGTCCCGGCAGCAAAGATCACTACCCGTCCCTTTTCAAGGTGGCGCATCGCGCGGCGGCGGATATAGGGCTCGCAGACTGTGGCCATGGGAATAGCGGACTGCACGCGCACATCGACGCCCAATTTTTCCAAGGCATTTTGCATGGCCAGCGCATTCATCACGGTCGCCAGCATGCCCATATAGTCGGCGCTGGCGCGTTCCATCCCGCGCGCGGCGGTCGACAGACCTCGGAAGATATTGCCGCCGCCAATAACGAGGCATAGCTGAACACCCTGCCGGACGATCTCGGCAATATCGCGGGCCACAGCATCGACCGTATTCATATCAATGCCGTAGGGCGCGTCGCCCATCAGCACTTCGCCCGAAACCTTGAGTAAGACCTTCTTGAAACGCGGGGCGCTGGGGGCTTGGGTCATGGGTTATCGCCTCTTCAGTCCGCGGACAGATCGAATCGTCTGTGTAAGATAGCCGAAGGGCGCGGTACGTCTAACGCGCCGCGCCCCATTATCAGCAAAAACTGAACAGATTAGCCTTGGCCAGAAACGGCCGCGACCTCAGCTGCAAAGTCTTCGGTCTTCTTTTCGATGCCTTCGCCCAGAGCCAGACGCGCAAAGCCCTTGATCACGACGGGCGTGCCGAGAGTCTTGGCGGTTTCGGCGACCAGTTGCTCGACGGTCAGATCCGGATTCATGACGAAGGCCTGCTTGAGCAGAACCACTTCTTCGAAGAACTTGCGGATACGGCCTTCGACCATCTTTTCAACGACGCCAGCGGGCTTGCCCGACTCCAGCGCCTGCTCGGTGAAGATAGCGCGTTCGCGCTCAACCGCTTCTGGATCCAGGTCATCGGTCGACAGGGACAGGGGCTGAGTTGCGGCAACATGCATCGCGATCTTGCGGCCCAGTTCACGCAAAGCGGCCTCATCGCCTTCGCTCTCAACGGCCACCAGCACGCCGATACGGCCCAGATCGGGAGCCGTGGCATTGTGGACGTAGGAGGCAACAGCGCCCTTGGAGACTTCGAAACGGGCAGCACGACGCAGGACCATGTTCTCGCCGATAGTGGCGATCAGGTTGGCCAGCATGTCCGTGACCACTTCACCCTCAGCCGTCTTGGCCGCGTTCAGGGCCTCAACGTCGGAGCCGACGGTCAGGGCCGCCTGGGCGATGGCCTTAGCCGCGCCTTGGAACAGGACGTTCCGCGCCACGAAATCGGTTTCGGCGTTCAGCTCGATCATCGCACCGGCATTGCCCGACACAGCCATGGCCACGAGGCCTTCGGCGGCGATACGGTCAGCCTTCTTGGCAGCCTTAGAAAGGCCCTTGGTGCGCAGCCAGTCGATGGCCAATTCGACGTCACCGTCATTTTCGACCAAGGCCTTCTTGCAATCCATCATGCCTGCGCCGGACTTCTCGCGCAGGTCCTTCACCAGAGCAGCAGTGACTTCCGCCATGGGATATCCTCCAGTTATAAAAACGACCGGACGCGGGAAGGCGGCCGGCGTAAAGGGTTGGAAAGGAACCGCGGTCTGGAGACGACAAGATCGCCGCCAGACCGCGACATCAGATTAGTCAGCCGCCGCTTCTGTCGGGGCTTCAGCAGCCACGGCCAGTTCAGGCGTCAATTCCCGCTGCAGGGTCGGCTCCATCGGCGCTTCCGACGCACCCAGATCGACGCCCGAAGAGGCTTGACCAGCGGCCAGACCGTCGAGGACGGCGTCAGCGATCAGATCGCAATAGAGCTGCAGCGCGCGCGCGGCGTCATCATTGCCCGGGATCGGGAAGGTGATGCCGTCAGGATCGCAGTTGGTGTCGAGGATCGCGATCACAGGAATATTCAGCTTACGCGCTTCCTGGATGGCAATGCCTTCCTTGTTGGTGTCGATCACGAACATGATGTCGGGGATACCGCCCATGTCCTTGATGCCGCCGAGGGACAGTTCCAGCTTTTCGCGCTCGCGGGTCAGCTGCAGCAGTTCCTTCTTGGTGCGACCAGAATCTGCGCCATCCAGAACGCCTTCGAGTTCACGCAGACGTGCGATTGAACCCGAAATGGTGCGCCAGTTGGTCAAGGTGCCGCCGAGCCAGCGGTGGTTCACATAGTACTGAGCGCAACGCTTGGCGGCCGTGGCCACGGGATCAGAGGCCTGACGCTTGGTACCAACGAATAGGACGCGGCCACCGCTTGCGGCGACTTCACGGACCTTGATCAGGGCCTGGTGCAGCAGAGGAATACTCTGTGACAGGTCGATGATGTGGATGTTGGCGCGCGAGCCGAAGATGTAACGGTCCATCTTCGGGTTCCAGCGGTGGGTCTGGTGGCCGAAGTGAGCGCCTGCTTCGAGCAGTTGACGCATAGAGAAATCGGGTAGTGCCATATCAAATTTTCCTTCTTCCGGTTTGCCTCCGCAGACCAACGCCCCTGTTTAACCAAGAGCCCGGAACGGTAACCAACGGGGATTGACCCGAACGCTGCCGAACGTCTGCGTGTGAGATGGGGGTGTGACTAGAGCCAAGACATCGGAAATGCAAGGCATTTAACGCGGGCGGTGCCGTTCTAGACGTCCTCGAGGAACGAAACCCCCGGTGCCGTCTTCAAGGCCCCTCTAAGAGAGGCGTCCAGACTATAACGGCCGGGCAATCTCATCTCGACCTCGCGTCCGCCATCGATCGCACTCACGAGACTGATCTCACCGCCGCGGGCATTAACGGCCCCCTCAAGACGGCGCTTGAGCACCTCAATTTCGGTTGAACGGGGCGACAGGTGAATGCGCAGATTGGCGACGACATTCTCCATCGCCCTATCGATCGGCTCGGCATCATCGCCAAAGAAACGCACTTCGCCGTCGCGGCCCTTGGCCCGGACCTTGAGCAGGATCGATGCGCCCGGCTCCAACACCTCTCGGCAGCGGCGCAGGGCTTCGGGAGGGAACAGAACCTCATATTCACCCGTCGGATCGGACAGGGAGATAAAGGCAAACTTCTCACCGCTCTGAGAGGCGCGCTCTTGGCGACGACGCACGACACCCGCCATACGGAAAGCCTCAG
Source organism: Pseudomonadota bacterium (assembly GCA_041182245.1). Taxonomy (GTDB): domain Bacteria; phylum Pseudomonadota; class Alphaproteobacteria; order Caulobacterales; family Caulobacteraceae; genus CAISGS01. The sequence continues at coordinate 35,711 of JBEGNZ010000015.1, forward strand.
CCCCCTGCTCGGCCGCGACAATGGCATCGGCCAGCAAGGTCACCCGGCGACGACGCAGCACCGTGACCATATCTTCGAGCGGATGGCCACTGAGATAGAAGCCGACAGCCGACAGTTCTTCATCCAGCTGATCCGGACCCGTCCAGGGATCGACCCGCGACAGTCTTGGCCTTGCAGCGTCACTGTCACCCCCAAACAGGCTGGCCTGAGAGGAGGCCCGCTCGGCCGCAACGCTCTGGGCATAGGCCATCAGGGCATCAATATTGGCGAGGATTTGCGCGCGATTGGGATGGATGCGGTCGAAGGCCCCTGCCCGCGCCAGATTTTCCAGGGCCCGCTTATTGACCTGACGCGGATCGATGCGCTCAACAAAGTCAAACAGGTCTCGGAACGGACCGCCCGCAGCCCGCGTGGCGACCAGATTGTCCATCGCCGCCTGACCGACATTGCGCACCGCACCGAGGGCATAGAGCACCTCGCCGTTTTCGACCTCGAAATCAGCCCCCGAGCGGTTGACGTCAGGAGGACAGACCTTGACCCCCATCCGCTTGGCGTCCTGATAGAAGACGGCCAACTTGTCGGTATTGGAAATATCGAGGCTCATGGAGGCGGCCAAGAACTCGACCGGAGCATTGGCCTTCAGCCATCCGGTTTGATAGGCGATGATGGCATAGGCCGCCGCATGGCTCTTGTTGAAGCCATAGCCGGCAAATTTGGCCACCAACTCGAAGATACTGTCGGACTGGTGCTCGGGCACGCCGAGCTCAGTCGCGCCGGAGACGAAACGGGCCTTTTGCTGGTCCATCTCCTCCTTTTTCTTCTTACCCATGGCCCGGCGCAGCAGGTCCGCCTCGCCCAGCGAATAGCCCGCTAGGATCTGGGCGATCTGCATCACCTGTTCTTGATAGACGATGACGCCATAGGTTTCCTTAAGCACCGGCTCCAGACTGGGATGGAGCATGTCGGCGGCTTTGCGCTCGAACTTACAGTCGACATAGGTGTCGATATTATCCATCGGGCCGGGGCGATAGAGCGAGATCAGGGCGGTGATCTCTTCGATAGAGCTGGGCCGCATCTTGCGCAGGGTGTCGCGCATGCCCTGACTTTCGAGCTGGAACACCCCGATGGTCTGGCCCGACGCCATCAGATCGAAGCTGGCCTTGTCATCGAGCGGCAAGGTCGACAGATCGATCCCCGCCCCGCGCTTTCTCATATGTTTCACCGCCCGATCGAGGACGGTCAGGGTCTTCAGACCCAAAAAGTCGAACTTGACCAGACCGGCGCTCTCAACCCACTTCATATTGAACTGGGTGGCGGGGAGCTCAGAGCGTGGGTCCTGATAGAGCGGGGTCAGTTCAATCAGAGGACGGTCACCAATGACGATCCCGGCCGCGTGGGTCGAGGCATTGCGGAACAGGCCCTCAAGCTTCAGCGCCGTTTCCAGAAGCCGCGCGACGCTCTCATCATCCTTCTTGGCCTGTTTCAGGCGCGGTTCGATCTCAATGGCCTGAGCCAAGGTGGTCGGACTGGCTGGATTGTTCGGGATCATCTTGGCCAGACGGTCGACCATGCCCAAGGGCAGTTGCATCACGCGCCCAACATCGCGCAGCACAGCGCGGGCCTGAAGGGTGCCGAAGGTGATGATCTGGGCCACGCGCCCGATGCCATACTTGTCTTGAACGTAGGCGATCACCTCTTCGCGGCGGTCCTGACAAAAATCGATATCGAAGTCGGGCATCGAGACACGTTCTGGATTCAAGAACCGCTCGAACAGCAGACCAAACCTCAGAGGATCCAGATCGGTTATGGTCAGGGCCCAAGCGACCAGAGAACCCGCCCCCGAACCGCGTCCCGGCCCCACCGGAATGCCATGCGCCTTAGCCCATTTGATAAAGTCCGACACGATCAGGAAATAGCCGGGAAAGCCCATCTTGATGATGACGGCAATTTCGCGCTCGAGCCGGTCCCAATAGTCCTGTTCCGGCGCGGCCAACTGATGGACCGCAAAGCGGGCACGCAGCCCTTCTCGGGCCTGATGGGCCATCTCGTCTGGCTCTGATCGGCCACCGACGGTGGGAAAGCTCGGCAAGATCGGGTCATGCTTGTTGACCATGAAGGCGCAACGTTTGGCAATATCGATGGTGTTGTCGCAGGCCTCGGGCAGATCGGCGAAGAGCTGACGCATCTCAGCGACCGACTTAAAGCCATGTTCCGGGGTGACCCGGCGGCGCTCCTCTTGGCCAACAAAACTGCCATCTGAGATACAAAGCAGCGCATCATGGGCGCTATAGAGATCACGACCGACAAAATAGACGTCGTTGGTCGCAACCAGCGGCACGTTCTGCGCATAGGCATAGGCCACCAGATGGGGCTCAGCGGCAGCCTCCTGCGGCGTGCCGTGGCGTTGAAGCTCAATATAGAACCGGTCGCCGAACACCGCCTTCATAGTGTCGAGCGCGGCCACCGCCTCTGACTTGCGCCCCACAGCAAAAAGCGGATCAACCGGACCATCAGGCCCGCCGGACAAGAGGATCAGGCCTTCACTGTGGGCGACGATCTTGTCCCAAGGCACCGAGGGCTCGGCCTCACCGCCGCCATCGAGATAGGCCGACGAGGACAGGGCCGAAAGGTTCAGATAGCCCCGCTCATTTTGCGCCAGCAGCACCACAGTCGGTACCCGCGCCCAACGCTCTGGTAAGCCCTCGCCAATGCCATAGACCGGCAAGGCAACCCCGATAATGGGCTGGACCCCAGCCTCTTTAGTGGCAACCGAATATTCCAGTGCGCCAAAGAGATTGGTTCGGTCGGTCAGGGCTGCGGCGGGCATCCCCGCCTTAGCCGCAAGGTCGCCAATGGCATCAGCCTTGATCGCGCCCTCGAGCAAGGAATAGGCCGAGCGGACACGAAGATGGACAAAGCCCTGCTCCCCAAAGTCCGCCATGCTCAACCCCTTTTGCCATCAGCGCATCATCATCGACTCACCCGACCAGATGCGCAACCGAGCAGACCATCCAAACGAACCCCGTGACAGATGCAAGCGACAGCGTGTCTCGCGCCAACTGGATCATGACTTATCTCCCAGATTTGTTCCTTATATGTTCTATATTCATGATTTGTTCCCAATGCAAGTATTTGTTCTCAACAGGATGTTCTATCGGCAAATCCAATGAATTTAGCAGGCTTCCCTACCCCACCAACTCCAACCGCCCGTCCTTCAACGTAAAAACTCGGTCCATATGCTTGGCCAGTTCCATATTGTGGGTGGCGATGAGAGCGGCGACGCCTGTGTCTCTCACGAGGGCAAACAGGTTGGTGATGACGGCGCTGGAGGTGGCAGGATCGAGATTACCAGTGGGCTCGTCGGCCAGCAGGATGCGGGGGCGGTTGGCCAGGGCGCGGGCGATGGCCACGCGCTGCTGCTCTCCGCCGGAAAGTTGGGCAGGTTGATGGTTCAGACGCTCGGCAAGGCCCAGATGGGACAGGAGCTCATCAGCCCTCCGCCGCGCCTCTGGCTGGCGCGTACCGGCGATCATCTGCGGCAAGGCAACATTGTCTCTGGCGCTGAACTCGGCGAGCAGGTGGTGGAACTGATAGACGAAACCGATCTGGTTTAGCCGCATCTGGGTGCGGGCCTTCTCGCTCATGTCGGTACAGTCTTGCCCGCCGATCAGCACCTGCCCCGCCGTGGGGCGCTCCAACAGGCCCGCGGCGTGAAGCAGCGAGGACTTGCCTGATCCGGACGGTCCGATCAGGCCGACCAACTCGGCCGGATAGAGGTCCAGATCGATGGATTTCAGCACCTCGAGCTGCCGGTCGCCCGAGCGATAGGTGCGAACAATGCCGCGAAGGCTGAGGACGGGCGGCGCATCACTCATAGCGCAGCCCCTCAACCGGATCGAGCCGCGAGGCCCGCCAAGCCGGTGGCAAGGTCGCCAAAACCGACATGAGCAGAGCCCAGAAGGTCACGGTCAACACCTCGGCCCAATCGATCTTGGCCGGAATATGGGCGAGGAAATAGACGTCTGCACTGAACACGGTCGCGCCGCTCACCCACTCCACAAACTGCTGAATCTCGGCGATAAAGGTACAAAAGAGCAGCCCGAACAAAAGACCGGCCAGCGTTCCCGCCGCACCAATACTGGCCCCGGCCATGAAGAAGATCCGCAAGATCGCCCCCTGCCCGGCCCCCATGGTCCGCAGGATGGCAATGTCGCGGCCCTTGTTCTTCACCAACATGACCAGACCGGAGATGATGTTCATGGCCGCGATGGCGACAATCAGCATCAGGATCAGCCGCATGACATTGCGCTCGACCTGAAGGGCATTGAAGAAGCTCTGATTACGGTCGCGCCAGTCGGTGACGAGGGCGAAGGTCCCGGCCGCGCGAGCGACCTGCGGCTTGATGTCGGGTAACTGATCAACATCGGCCAGCTTGACCTCGATCACGTCGACGCCATTGTCGCGGCCAAAAAACAGCTGCGATTGGGACAGGGGCATATAGAGGAAGGCCTGATCATATTCGCTCATGCCGATGCTGAATACCGCCCCGACCGTGTAGGTCTTGCGTCTTGGCGTCCCTCCAAAGGCGGTCGCTCCGCCTGTGGGCGAGATCAGGGTAATGGGATCACCCGGTCCCACGCCCATATTGGCCGCCAGTCGGTCGCCAATCAGGATCTCATCACCGCCATAGTCGCCCTGACCAAAGCCCTTGATCGAGCCGCCCTTGATATTGCCGGTGATGATCTCGATGGATTTTAGATCTTGCGGCGTTACCCCGCGCACGACCGCACCGGAGATCTGGCCCTGCCCGACGACCATAACTTGGGCCTCGACCATCGGGATGACTTGAGCCACTCCGGGGATGGCGCGGATGCGGGTGATGACCTCATCGCGATCTGGCCGAGTTAGCAGTTCGCCGCCGACATAGAGATGGCCGTTAAAGCCAAGGATGCGGGACAAAAGCTCGGTGCGAAATCCGTTCATCACCGACATGACGATGATCAACACCGCCACCGCCAGCATTATGCCGACAAAGGAGATGCCAGAGATCAGGGCCACGCCGCCATTCTGACGCTTGGTGCGCAGATAGCGGCCCGCAAGCTGGCGTTCCCACAGGGAGAACGGTCCCGCCGAGCGGTTTGAAAGGCCCTCGCCTTGCCCCATCCCTATGAACCAGCCTTGGCGCTTAGCAAGTTGAGGGCTGCGTCCAGTGACAGGGATTGCCGCTCACCGGTCGCGCGGTTCTTGATCTCGACCTCGCCCGAGGCCAGCCCCTTGGGGCCGATGATCAACTGCCAAGGCACACCAATCAGGTCCATGGTCGCGAACTTGGCCCCAACCCGGTCAGAGGTGTCGTCCAGCAAAGGCTCCTTGCCCGCAGCGGCCAGATGATCATAGGCCTGCTGACAGGCGGCATCGACCGCCTCATCGCCCGGACGCAGATTGATCACCGCCACGCCGAAGGGCGCAACCGATTCTGGCCAAATAATACCGTTGTCGTCGTGGCTGGCCTCTATGATCGCGCCCAGCAGACGTGACACGCCCACGCCATAGCTGCCCATATGGACCGGACGCTCGACACCATCAGGACCAGCGACAACAGCCTTCATCGGCACAGAATATTTCTCACCGAAATAGAAGATATGACCGACCTCAATGCCGCGCGCGGACAGGCGCATCTCTTCAGGCACTTCGGCCTCAAAGCGGGCGGCGTCATGCATCTCTTCGGTCGCGGCATAGAGCGAGGTGCGCTGATCAACCAGATGCTGCAGGTCGCTGTCCCAGTCCTGATCGGTTCCGGGAGGGCCCATCTCCACCAGATCACGGTGACAGAAGACTTCGCTTTCGCCCGTATCGGCCAGAACGATGAACTCGTGGCTCAAATCACCGCCGATAGGACCCGTGTCGGCCCGCATCGGCACGACCTTTAGGCCCATGCGCGCATAGAGGTTCAGATAGGCGACGAACATGCGGTTGTAAGACCGCTTGGCCGCGGCCTCGTCGACGTCGAACGAATAGGCATCCTTCATCAGGAACTCCCGCCCCCGCATAACGCCAAAGCGTGGACGTTGCTCGTCCCGGAACTTCCACTGCATGTGATAGAGGTTCTTGGGCAGGTCCTTGTAGGATCGCACCGAGGCCCGGAAAATACCCGTGACCATCTCTTCGTTAGTCGGCCCATAGAGCAGCTCGCGCTCATGGCGGTCGACAATGCGCAGCATCTCCGGCCCGTAGGCGTCATAGCGCCCGGACTCGCGCCAAAGATCCGCCAACTGCAAGGTTGGCATCAGAATCTCGATGGCCCCGGCCCGGTCCATCTCCTCGCGGACAATCTGCTCGATCTTGCGCAGGACCCGATGGCCCAGCGGCAGCCACGAATAGATACCCGCGGCCTCCTGGCGGATCATCCCCGCGCGCAGCATCAGTCGGTGCGAGACGATCTGCGCCTCTGACGGGGTTTCTTTGAGAACAGGAAGAAAATAGCGCGACAGGCGCATGATAATATCCGTGGGGTTGCCGAGGGTGGTTCACATAGCCCCGCAAGCGCAGGCTTGGCAACGGACTGGACCATTTGAGAGGTGGAAAGATCGCTGGATTGAAGATTTCTCTATCTCAAAGGCGAAAAAAAGGCCGCGCTATCCAGCGCGGCCTAAAAAGTAAGATCGGGAGAAACGCCACGGAAGATGGCCGACCAAACGGCCCCGTGATTGAACCTTACAAAATCCCAACGCTCTGCCGCAAAGACAGCAGACATCTAACCAGAGCGGCCCGGCCTTTCGCTCATTTTATAGACAGCCTAACGGCACGCCTCACGGCGGCGCCCAAAAAACGAGCTTGCCCAAAAGGGCTTAGATCATCGGAACATTGGGCAGCGGGATCAGACGAAATTGTAAGCAGAGCATAAAGATCACCCAAATCACCGCCGAGACAATGGTGGTCGTAATGAACTTACGCTTCAGGTTGGGCTGGACCGGCGCACCGGGGTCACCACCATCACCGGGATCAACACCGGCGTCAGCATGGCTGGTTACACCAATCGGCAGGATCGTGAACAACACCACCCACCAGGTCACCAGATAGACAGAAATCGCAGTTACCGGACCCATCAGTGTGCTTCCTTCGGGGTTTCCATCAGTTCAACCAGAACACCACCCATATTCTTCGGATGGATGAAGATGATCAAGGTGCCATGGGCACCGATGCGTGGCTCGCCTAGAACGGTCGCGCCCTTGGCCTTCATCTCATCGCGGGCGACATAGATGTCAGGCACTTCGAAACAGACATGATGCTGGCCGCCCTTGGGGTTCTTTTCCAAAAAGGCATGGATGGGCGAGTTTTCGCCGTAAGGTTCGATCAACTCAATCTGACTGTTGGGCAGATCAACAAAACTGACCCAGACGCCTTGGTCGGGCATGGCCCGCTTTTCCGTCGCCGAGGTCGCGCCCATCAGGTCTTTGTACATGGCCACAGAGTCCTCGATAGAGGGGGTGGCGATGCCGATATGGTTCAAACGTCCGATCATGATCTTGATCCTCTCCTAGGGTCTAAACCCGCAAAACCGTTGTCTCGACCAGCGGGCGGCGTTTCCAAATCCGGTGGGCCGCCTTCTTGACCGCCCGACTAATAGCGGCCTCAACAGCGTCATCATCTTCGAGCCCGTCACCACGAAGGCGGCTTAGGCCCTCTTCGGCAGCGATGGCCAGATCATCCAAAGCGTCATCCAAAGTATAGTCCGCGTCGCTCGGCAGACCCAGACCGCGCACTTGGGGACCCGAAAGGATCTTACCCTTGTCGTTAAGGGCAATAGAGACGTTGATCACCCCGTTAAAGGCGGCATGACGTCGCTCTCGCAACGCATCGCCGTTCTCCACCGTCACAACACCACCATCGACATAGAGACGCCCAGCAGGCACCTCATCGATGATCTCCGCCCGGCCTGGCGCCAGCCGGACCATGTCGCCATTGCGCGGTGCAATCCCTTGCGGGACCTGAAGATCCTTCGCGAAGGCCAGATGTTCGAGCAGGTGACGCCGCTCGCCATGGGTCGGGACCGCGATCTGCGGCCGGGCCCATTGATACATCTGCTTCAACTCATCGCGGCATGGGTGGCCAGAGACGTGAATGCCCGGATGGTCGCGTTCGGTATAGAGCCGAACGCCTGCGCCAGAGAGCTTGTTTTGCAGGTTGCGGATCGGAATCTCATTGCCCGGAATGACCCGTGACGAAAAGATGCAGTGGTCGCCGGGACCAAAGCTGACATGCTGGTGCGTGCCATCGGCGATGCGGAACAGGGCCGCCCTCGCCTCGCCCTGACTGCCGGTGCAGAGATAAAGGATCTTGTCTTCGGGGAAGAAGCCGGCCTCGGCATCAGAGACAAACGGCGCAATATCGTTGAACATGCCGACCGACTTGGCCGCTGCCGCCATGCGGTGCATCGAGCGCCCGACCAGACAGACCCGGCGGTCCGCCATCTGAGCCGCCTTGATCACCGTATGCATCCGCGCCACGTTCGAGGCAAAGCAGGCCACCGCCACCTTACCCTTGAGCCCTTGGATCAGCTTGGTCATGGCCACGCGGACCTCGGCCTCAGACCCGGCATGGCCATCGACAAAGACGTTGGTGCTGTCGCAGACCATGGCCAGAACACCCTCGTCTCCGAGCGCGGTCAAGGCGTCAATATCGGTGCTTTCGCCTAGAATAGGATCTGGATCGATCTTCCAGTCACCCGTGTGCAGGATCGTGCCCAAAGGCGTGCGGATCGCCAGACCATTGGGTTCAGGGATCGAGTGAGTCAGGGTCACCAAGGTCACTTGGAACGGGCCCAAATCAATCGAGCCGCCCATCGGCACTTCGGTAATATCGGCGTCCTTCAGACAGCCCGCATCGCGCATCTTTTCGCGCAGCAAGAAGGCCGTGAAGGGCGTGGCATAGATGGGAGCCCGCAGACGCGGCCAGAGCCAGCCCATAGCCCCGATATGGTCCTCGTGAGCGTGGGTCAGGACAATGGCGATAATGTCGTCGGCATAGTCTTCGATATAGGCGGGGTCTGGCAGGATGATCTCCACACCCGGTGTGGTCTGGTCGCCAAAGGTCACCCCGACATCGACCACGATCCACTTACGTGCATGGGGCGGGCCGTAACCATAGAGGTTGAAGTTCATACCGATTTCGTTCGACCCACCTAACGGCAGGAAGACGAGTTCATCTTCGGATGTCTTTTTCATGCAGCACTTATAGGGGTGTTGCGTCGGTAAATTTCAAGCATGCCGCGGATCGTAAGATCTCCATCAAAAATATCGATAGCATCGGTCGCGCCTTCAAACAGCGAGACGACGCCTCCAGTGGCGACCACCTTCATGGGTTGGCCATATTCGTCCTTGATCCGACTGATCAATCCCTCGATCAGTCCGATATAGCCCCAAAAGACCCCGGCCTGCATGGCGCCGACTGTGTCCTTGCCGATGATCCGGTCTGGACGCTGGATGGCCACGCGCGGCAGCTTGGCTGCGGCAGTATGGAGGGCCTGCATAGACAGGTTGACGCCCGGCGCGATGACCCCGCCCTCAAAGGCGCCGTCGGCTCCTACCACATCGAAGGTGGTCGCAGTGCCGGAATCGATGATGATCAACGGACCGCCATAGCTCATATAGCCACCGACGGCGTTGACGAGGCGGTCAGCGCCTGCCTCTGACGGCTTTTCAATCCGAACATCAACGCCCAATTCGGCATTGTCGCCAATCACCAAGGGCTCGACCTTGAGATAGCGGCGGCTAAGGTTGCGAAGATTGAAGATCGATTGGGGCACAACACTGGAGATAATGCAGGCCTTAAAGCTGTCCAGCGTCAGGCCCTGTAAATGCACCAACTGCATCAACCAGACGGCATATTCATCGGCGGTGCGCGAGGACTCGGTCGATGAGCGCCACTGGGCGGTCCACTCGTTTCCGTCGTGAATGGCAAACAGGGTATTGGTGTTGCCTTGCTCAATGGCCAGCAGCATCAGACCTCTCCGAAGAAGACGTCGCCCGCCGAAATTCGGCGAACGGAATTGTCGACGAGACGAAGGCGCAAGGACCCGTCCGGGTCAAGACCTTCTGCTATACCCTCAACCGTTTCATGACCAAGGCGAGCCGTGCAGGCCTGCCCCAAGCCATAGGCGCGAGCCGTCCAAGCCTTGGCAATGGGCGCAAAACCCTCGTGCTCCCAAAGCGCTATGCCGTCGGCCATGCGCACAGACAGTCGCGCTAAAGCCTCGTCTTGGCTCAAGGCCTGCGCACCGTCGAAATCGGCGATCGCTGCTGCTGGGCGCTCAGCACCATCCGGTGGGGTTTGCAGATTGATCCCAATCCCGACCGCCAGCCAAAGGGCACCATCGGGCCGCAGCCCTGACTCCACCAATATGCCGCTGATCTTTCGCCCCTGAACCAACACGTCATTGGGCCATTTGAGCTGGGCCAAGGGGTGAGCCATGGCGCTATCGGCTAGGTCCGCGACGGCGAGGGCGGCGATGAACGAGATCTGAGCCGCCTCCGCCGGGGGCTTGGCCGTCACACAGAGCAAGGTGGCTGCCAGATTACCCACGCCCGTTTCCCACGCCCTACCCCGCCGCCCGCGCCCTGCGGTCTGACGGCGGGCCATGATCCACAGCGGACCAGCATCCCCTGCCTCAGCCCTCATCCGGGCCTCGGCATTGGTCGAAGGGGTCTCATCCAAGATCAGGACCGGCGGACGGTCCAACGGCAACACGTCTTTGGGCCTATTTCAGCCCGAAGGCCGAAGCCGCCGTCTTGGCTAGGGGTTCAAGCACCGCCAAGGCAGGCAGAACCACAGGGAAGCAGAACAGGGCCGAGGCCAGAGCCACGCCCTTGGCATCCATCGGCTCCTTGTCGATCTGGCCGGGAGCCGCATCGAGCCACATGGTCTTGATCAGCCGCAGATAATAGAAGGCTGCGACCACGCTACCGAGCAGAAGCACCGCAGCCAGGGCCCATTGACCAGAGGCGATGGCGGCCTTGAAGACGAACATCTTGGCCCAGAACCCGCTGAAGGGCGGCAAGCCCATGACCGAGAAGGACAGGGCGGTCAGCGCCAAGGCCATGCCGGGACGAACCCGCGCCAGACCCGCAAAATCGCTGAGTTGTTCCATAGGCTTGCCATCGCGCGACAGGGCCCCAAGGCAGGCAAAGAAGCCGGTGACATCGATCATATAGAGGACCATGAACACCAAAACCGCTTCCATACCCTCGGCAGAGCCTGCCGACAGACCGATCAGGGCATAGCCAATGTTGGCGATGGAGGAATAGGCGAGCAGACGCTTGATATTGCGCTGGGCCAGACCGCCAAAGGCTCCCACTGCCACCGACAGGAAGGCAGTGACGACGATGATTTGGCGCCATTGCTCCAACGCTGTGCCAAAGCCCTCTGACAGAACCCGAGCCAGCAGCAACATGGCGGCCAATTTCGGCGCAGCGGCAAAAAAGCCAACGACCGGGGTCGGCGCGCCTTCATAGACGTCGGGCGTCCACATATGGAACGGGGCCGCCGAGACCTTAAAGGCCAGACCGCAGATCAGGAACACGAGGCCAAACAGAACGCCCGTGCCGGTGGCGCCGCCCTCAATCGACTTGGCGATTAGGTCAAAATGGGTCGAACCGGCAAAGCCATAGATCAAAGACGATCCATAGAGCAGCAGACCCGATGACAGGGCGCCGAGCACGAAATATTTCAGGCCCGCTTCTGACGCCTTGGCATCATCACGGCGAAAGGCTGCCAGCACATAGAGCGCCAAGGACTGAAGCTCGACACCGATATAGAGCGAGATCAGGTCACCGGCGGACACCATCATGCCCATGCCCAGCGCAGCCAGAAGGATCAGGATCGGGAACTCGAACCGGCCATTGCCAACCCGAACCAACCAACGATCGCCCAGATAGATGGCCACAGGGCTGATCAGATAGATGGCCACCTTGCCAAAGGACGAAGCGCCATCAGCGATAAAACCACCGGCAAAGGCCGTGCCTTCGGGGCTGACCGCTGCAAAGCCCGCCGCAACGAACAGGGCGAGGCTGGCACCGATGGAGACTTCGCCCATCGCCTTGTCACCGCGAAAGGCACCCCAGACCAAAAGGACCAGGGTCGAGGCGGCGAGGAAGACTTCGGGCCGGGCCAGAAGCAGTGCGTCTTGAAACGTCATGGTCAAGCTCCCCTCACCCGCCTACGGCGGCTTTGTAAGCGCCAACCAGATGGTCGACGGATGCGGCAGTGAGGTTGAAAATCAAACCGGGGCGGACACCCAGGATCAGGGTCGAGGCAATCAGGGGCGCGAAGATCACAACTTCACGCACCGTCAGGTCTTGAATGGCGGCCAGCTTGGGATTGACCAACTCTCCGAACATCACTCGCCGATAGAGGCTCAAGGCATAGACCGCCGACAGGATCACCCCCGTGGTGGCTGCAAGTGCCGTCCAGGTCGAGACCTGATAGGCACCGGTCATAGTCAAGATCTCACCGACAAAGCCGGAGGTTCCGGGCAAGCCGACATTGCCCATCGTGAACAGCAAGAACACTGCCGCATACCAAGGCATACGGTTGGCAAGGCCGCCATAGAAGGCGATCTCACGGGTGTGCATGCGGTCATAGACCACGCCAACGCAGAGGAAGAGCGCGCCCGCAATGACGCCGTGGCTGAGCATCTGGAAGATCGCGCCCTGCACCCCTTGGGCATTGCCCGAGAAGATGCCCATGGTCACGAAACCCATGTGGGCGACTGACGAATAGGCGATCAACTTCTTAATATCGACCTGCCGGAACGCCACCAGCGAGGTGTAGATGATGGCAATCACCGACATGGCGAAGACCAGAGGTGTGAAATAGACGGAGGCCTGCGGGAACATGGGAAGCAGGAAGCGCAGGAAGCCGTAGCCGCCCATCTTCAACAGAATACCGGCCAGAATGACCGAACCGGCCGTTGGCGCTTCCACGTGGGCGTCTGGCAACCAGGTATGGACCGGCCACATCGGCATCTTCACGGCGAAGGAGGCGAAGAAGGCCAGCCAGAGCAGAATCTGAACCTGGGGATCGAACTTGAACACCATCAGATCAGGGATCGAGGTGGTCTTGGCAATCGAGGCCATGGCCAAGATCGCGGCCAGCATCAGCACCGAACCCAGCAGGGTGTAGAGGAAGAACTTATAGGCCGCATAGACCCGGTTCTTACCGCCCCAAATGCCAATGATCAGGAACATCGGCACCAATCCACCCTCGAAGAAGAGGTAGAACAGCACCAGATCCAGCGCGCAGAACACACCAATGACTAGGGTCTCAAGCAGCAAGAAGGCCGCCAGATATTCTAGCACCCGGTCCGTCACTGACTCCCAACTGGCCAGGATACAGATCGGCAGCAGAAAGGCGGTCAGAAGCACGAACAGGATCGAAATCCCGTCCACGCCCATCCGGTAGGTCGCCCCGGAGAACCAGGTCACCGTCTCCACGAACTGGAAGCCCGTGTCCTTGGCGTCGAACTTCGACACGAGGAAGACCGACAGCGCCAAGGTTACCAGACTGGTGACCAGAGCGACGATCTTGGCACGGTTGGCCACGACGGCGGTGTCCTGGCCTGCGGACATTGCGCGCAAAGCCAAGATGGCGGCGACCCCGATCATGGGGGCGAAGGTGATGAGGCTGAGGATGCCGGTCATGTCCTGATTTCCCCTCAGTGCGCCCAAGCCCAGAGCGCGTAGGACAAGAGCCCCGCTACCCCAAGCAACATCACGAAGGCATAGTGATAAACATATCCGCTCTGGGCCTTGCTGAGACGACGACCGACCGAGGCCGACACCGCTGCAACCCCATCGGGACCGAAGCCGTCAATGATCTTCTGATCGCCGATCTTCCAGAACACATCACCGAAGAACCGGGTGGCGCGCACGAAAGTGGCTTCGTAAAGCTCATCAAAGAACCATTTGTTATAGAAGAAGGTGTGCAGGGGACCGCCGCGCGATGCAACCCGCAGGCCCATGCCCTCATTCATCAGATAGACATAGATCGCCACAGCCAAGCCAGTCATGGACACGACGAGCGGGGCCATCACGACCCACTCTGGTGCATGGTGAGCCTGTTCCAGAACTTGGTTGGTCGGGGCGTTAAAGATCGCGCCGCGCCAAAACTCGTTGCGATGTTCGCCAACGAAGTTCTCGACAAAGGCATAGCCCGCCCCAATCGCACCGACTGCGAGGGCCACCAGCGGCACCAGCATCACCAGTGGGCTTTCGTGCGGCCTATGGCCGTGACCATGATCGTCATGGGCATGATCATCGTGACCGTGCGCCGCATCATGGGCGTGGTCATCATGGCCATGGGCATCGGCGTGGGCACTATCCCACTTGGCCGTGCCATGGAAGGTCATGAAGGCGAGGCGCCACGAATAGAAGGCGGTCAGACCGGCGGCCAAAAGACCGACGACAAAGGCGAAGGACGCAATGCCGTTCTTGCCGCTCGCAGCCCAAGCCGACTCGATGATCGCATCTTTGGAATAGAAGCCGGCAAAGCCCAGATGAAGGCTTGGAATGCCGAAGCCCGTAATGGCCAAGGTTCCAATGACCATGACCGCATAGGTCACGGGCAGGTACTTCCAAAGACCGCCCATCTTGCGCATGTCCTGCTCGTGATGCATCCCGTGGATCACCGAACCGGCGCCGAGGAACAAGAGGGCCTTAAAGAAGGCGTGGGTGAACAGGTGGAACATGGCGGCCTGATAGGCCCCGACGCCTGCGGCAAAGAACATATAGCCGAGCTGTGAACAGGTCGAATAGGCGATGACCCGCTTGATGTCGTTCTGCGCCAGACCTACCGTCGCGGCGAACAGGGCCGTGATGGCGCCGATCAGGGTGACGATCTGCTTGGTCACGGGCGCATATTCAAACATGGGCGACAGCAGACAGACCATGTAGACGCCCGCCGTGACCATGGTCGCCGCGTGGATCAGGGCCGACACGGGCGTCGGGCCCTCCATCGCGTCAGGCAGCCAGGTATGCAGGAAGAACTGCGCCGACTTACCCATGGCCCCGATGAACAGCAGACCGCAGGCCAGATCGATGGCGCTCCAGCTTTGGCCGATAAAGGTCCACTGAGTCCCGGCCTTGGCCGCGATCAGGGGGAAGAGCTCAGCAAACTGGATCGTACCGAACATCCAAAACACCGTCATGATGCCGAGCGCAAAGCCAAAGTCGCCAACGCGATTGACCACGAAAGCCTTGATGGCGGCCGCGCTAGCCGACGGTTTCTTGAACCAGAAGCCGATCAGCAGATAGGAGGCCAGACCCACCCCTTCCCAGCCAAAGAAAAGTTGCATGAAGTCGGCAGCGGTCACCAGCATCAGCATGGCGAAGGTGAAGAGCGACAGATAGGCGAAGAACCGGGGCCGCGATGGGTCGTCGGCCATATAGCCCCAGCTATAGATGTGCACCAAGGCCGACACCGAACTGACCACTACCAGCATTACGGCAGACAGGGTATCGATACGGATAGACCAGTTGGAAATGAAGTTCCCGATGTGAATGAACGGGGCCAGGGTGAAGGTTTCTTGACCCGCCCAAGCGCCCCAGATCACCTGATAGAAGGTCATCCAAGACAGGCCACAGGTTAGCAAAAGCAGGCCCGTGGTCACGCTTTGCGAGGCGAGGTCTCCGATGCGGCGGCCAAACAGACCGGCGATCAAGGCGCCGACCAGCGGCGCGAAGACGAGGGTCGTGACGATAGGTTCCACGATCTCAGCCCTTCATCATGCTGGCGTCATCCACGGCAATATCGCCGCGGTTACGGAAGAAAGTGACAAGGATTGCCAGACCGACAGCGGCTTCAGCCGCCGCCACAGTCAAGACGAACATGGCGAAGATCTGACCGACCACGTCGTGCAGATAGACCGAGAAGGCCACCAGATTGATGTTCACGGCCAGCAAGATCAGCTCAATCGACATCAGGATGACGATGATGTTCTTACGATTCACGAAGATGCCCAGCACCCCTATGGTGAACAGGATGGCGGCAACCGCCAGATAATGGGCCAAGCCAATGGTCATTCGGAAAGCCCCTCGCCGCTCTTGATCTGGACGATTTTCATGCCGCTCGCAGGGTTGCGTGCGACCTGATCACCGATGTTCTGGCGCCGCACGCCCGGACGGTGGCGCAAGGTCAGGACGATGGCCCCGATCATCGCCACCAGCAGGACAAGGCCCGCTGCCTGGAAGAAATAAATGTAATCCGTGTAGAGCACCCGCCCGATCGCCTCAGCATTGGGCAGGTCCGCGACCGGCGCTGCCGGGGCGGCGTTCTTTCCAGCAGCCCCGTTCGCCGCCACGGTGACAGCGACCATCACCATCTCAACCGCAAGCACGCCGCCGACCACCATGCCAATGGGCAGGTAGCGCGCGAAACCCTCACGAAGCTGGGTGAAATCAACGTCGAGCATCATGACGACGAACAGAAACAGCACCGCCACCGCGCCGACATAGACGACGATCAGCAGCATGGCGAGGAACTCTGCCCCCAACATCACGAACAGCCCGGCTGCCGTGAAGAAGGCCATGATCAGGAACAGCACCGAGTGCACCGGGTTGCGCGCCGTAATGACGAGAAAGCCCGATATGACGGTCACTGCCGCCAGCAGATAGAAGGCGATCGCCTGCAAGTCCATGCTGGGTCTAAAGCCCCCCTGTTACCCGCCTGTGCTCAAGGCACCCGAGCGGGATAAGTCCGTCACAATGGTGATCCGGCAAAGCCGCATCACCGGTCCCAAACCAGCGTCCCTTAGCGATAAGGGGCATCTAGCTCCATATTTTTAGCAATCTGCCGCTCCCAACGGTCGCCGTTGTCAAGCAGCCTTTCCTTGTCATAGTAAAGTTCTTCGCGGGTCTCGGTGGCGAACTCGGTGTTCGGTCCCTCGACGATAGCATCCACTGGGCAGGCCTCTTGGCACAGGCCGCAATAGATGCACTTCACCATATCAATGTCATAGCGGGTCGTGCGGCGAGAGCCGTCGGCGCGAGGTTCCGCCTCGATGGTGATGGCCTGAGCCGGACAGATCGCCTCGCACAGCTTGCAGGCAATGCAGCGCTCTTCGCCATTGGGATAGCGACGCAAGGCGTGCTCACCGCGAAAACGCGGCGACTGCGGATTGCGCTCATTCGGATAGAGCACGGTCGCCTTGGGGCGCATCATATACTTCATGGCCAACCCGAAAGCGCCGACAAAGTCCATGAGGGCTGCGCCTTTAACGGCTTGGGTAACGCGGGCAGAAAATGACATCGATCTGTCTCCTAAACCTGCGGGCCAAAAACGCGCCATGCGGCGATGAGCATCACAGCGACCAAAGAGACCGGCAGGAATACCTTCCAGCCCAGACGCATCAGTTGGTCATAGCGGTAGCGTGGGACGATGGCCTTCGCCATCGCAAACATGAAGAACCAAAAGACGATCTTGATCGCGAACCACAGGAAGCCAAACAGGCTCACAGCCGTCGGCGACCAGGCCGCCAAGAACGGCGTCGGGAACGGGGCCTGCCAGCCGCCAAAGAACAGCAGCGAGATCATGGCGCACATCAAAACGATGTTGGAATATTCGCCGATCATGAACAGCAGATAGGGCGTTGAAGAATATTCAACCTGATAGCCCGCCACCAACTCCGACTCCGCTTCCGGCAGATCGAAGGGCGGACGGTTGGTTTCCGCCAAGGCCGAGATGAAGAAGATGACCATCATCGGGAACATAACGAGGATGGTGGGCAGGGCGAAGGCATGCCAGTTCCAGAAGCCGCCCGCCTGATGCTCAACGATGGTTTGCAGGTTCATCGACCCGGCCAACAAAATGACTGTGATGATGATGAAGCCCAGCGACACCTCGTAGGACACCATCTGAGCCGCCGAACGCAGGCTGCCCAAGAATGGATATTTCGAGTTCGACGCCCAGCCGCCCATGATGATGCCATAGACGCCCAGCGACGAGATCGCGAACAGGTACAACACGCCGACATTGATGTTCGACACCACCCAGCCCGGCGCGAACGGAATGACCGCCCAGGCACCGAAGGCCAAGATAAAGCTGATCAGGGGCGCGGCGATGAACACCACCTTGTCGGCCCCCGCCGGAATGACAATTTCCTTCAGAACGAACTTGAAAAAGTCCGCAAAGGATTGGAACAGGCCAAACGGACCCACGACGTTGGGGCCCTTGCGCATCTGAACGCCGGCCCAAATCTTACGGTCCGCCAGCAGCAAGAAAGCCAGTGACAGAAGAACACCAATAACGACCAGCAGGATCTGTCCCACGGTGATCAGGGTCCAGCCCAAAGGCGTTGCCCAGAAATCCAAAGCGGTAGCGGTCATCAGGTCTACTCCGCCGCTACGGGCTTGACGCGCGCGGCCTTGGCGGTGGCGGAGCACTCGGCCATGGTCACACTCGCCCGCGCAATGGGGTTGGTGAGGTAAAAGTCATGAGCAGGTCCGGCAAAGGCCGCATCGCTCAAGTCACCCGCCGTACCAACCGCTGCCAGATCAAGGGCCGCGCCTGTTGCGACATAGTCGATCTGACCGAACGTCGGATGGTCGGCAAACAGCTTGGCGCGCAATTGGTTCAGGCTGTCATAGGGCAGGGTCTTGCCCAGACGCTCGGACAGGGCGCGCAGGATCGCCCAATCTTCCTTGGCGTCGCCCTTGGGGAACACGGCGCGCGACGCCATCTGGACACGCCCTTCGGTGTTCACATAGAGGCCCGCCTTCTCGCTATAGGCGGCACCGGGCAAGATCACATCGGCACGGTGCGCCCCGGCATCGCCGTGGGTGCCCATATAGATGACAAAGGCGTCAGAAGCGGACAGGTCGATCTCATCCGCGCCCAGCAGGACCAGCACGTCAAGCGCACCCTTTTGTACCATCTGAGCCGCGGTCAAACCGCCCTCGCCCGGCACAAAGCCCATATCCAGCCCGCCAACGCGGCTGGCTGCGGTGTGAAGGACATTAAAACCGTTCCAACCATCCTTGACCGCGCCCATAGTCTTGGCCGCCTTGGCCACCAGCGCGAGAACCGCAGCACCATCGGCGCGAGCGACAGTCTCGGCACCGACGATGAGCATCGGCTTGGCCGCGCCCTTGGGAGGCTTGGCGGCAAAGCGGGTCAGGGTCTCAGGACCTGCGCCCAGATAGTCGTAACCATAGGTCAGGTCGGCCTGTTCACCGATGACACTGACCTTGCAGGTGCCCTGCATCACGGCCCGGCGAATACGCGCATTGAGCACGGGGGCCGCGTGACGCGGATTGACGCCGATCAGAACAATATGGTCGGCCTCATCGATACCCGCGATCGACGAGTTGAAGAGATAGGAGGTCCGGCCCGCCTTGGGGTCCAGCGCTGCGCCGTCTTGACGACAATCGAGGCTGGTCACGCCAAGCGACCCGAACAGGTCCAGCGCCGCCTTCATCGATTCTGCGTCTTGCAGATCACCCGCAATGACGCCGACCCGGTCCGCCTTGGCCGATTTCAGCTTTTCAACAACTGCATCAAAGGCTTGCGCCCAGGTCGCAGGCTGAAGCTTGCCGCCGGTGCGCACATAGGGCCGGTCCAGACGCTGGCGCATCAGGCCATCGCAGGCATAGCGGGTCTTGTCAGAGATCCACTCTTCATTGACCTCTTCATTGATGCGCGGCAGGACGCGCATGACTTCGGCACCGCGCGCATCGATGCGAATGGCGCTACCCAGAGCGTCCATCACGTCGATGGTCTCGGTCTTTTTCAGCTCCCAAGGCCGGGCATTGAAGGCGTAGGGCTTGGAGGTCAGGGCACCAACCGGGCAAAGATCGATCACATTGCCCGACAGTTCACTGTTCACAGCGCCCTCGAGATAGGTGGTGATTTCAGCATCTTCGCCCCGGCCCGTCATGCCGATTTCCGGCACGCCCGCAACTTCGGTAACAAAGCGCACACAACGGGTGCACTGGATACAGCGGGTCATGACCGTCTTGATCAGGGGACCCATGAACTTTTCTTCGACGGCGCGCTTATTCTCGTCAAAGCGGGTCTCGTCGCGGCCATAGCCCATGGCTTGGTCTTGCAGATCGCACTCACCGCCCTGATCGCAGATCGGGCAATCGAGGGGGTGATTGATGAGCAAGAACTCCATCACCCCTTCGCGGGCCTTCTTGACCATCGGGCTATTGGTGAAGATCTCTTGGTTTTCTGCCGCTGGAAGGGCGCAAGAGGCCTGCGGCTTGGGCGGTCCAGGCTTCACCTCGACCAAGCACATACGGCAGTTGCCCGCGATGGACAGACGTTCGTGATAGCAAAAACGCGGAATCTCTTCGCCCGCCAGTTCGGCGACCTGAAGAACCGTCATGCCGGGTTCGAACTCGACCTCGACGCCATTGACCTTGGCTTTAGGCATGATGTGCAAATCCTACGCTCAACATTGCAACCGTCGCGACCATGTCCGTTACTCCGCCGCCGTCAGGGTGACGCCCTGAACGTGAGGGCGACCGATGCGATAGCGGGTGATGCGGTCTTCGACCTCGGGCCGGAAGTGACGGAACAGGCCTTGGATCGGCCAGGCCGCCGCGTCACCGAGGGCGCAGATGGTGTGACCTTCCACCTGGCTGGCCACGTCGAGCAGGAGATCGATCTCCTTCATCTCGGCCTCGCCGGTTGCCATACGCTCCATCACGCGCCACATCCAGCCGGTACCTTCACGGCACGGCGTGCACTGGCCGCAGCTCTCATGCTTGTAGAAATAGGCCAGACGCGCGATCGCCTTTACGAGGTCCGTAGACTTGTCCATCACGATCACGGCGGCGGTGCCAAGGCCCGACCGCAGCTCACGCAGGCTGTCAAAGTCCATCAGCGCTGTTTCGCACTGTTCAGCGGGGATCATGGCCACGGAGGATCCGCCCGGAATGATGGCCTTCAGGTTGCCCCAGCCCCCGCGAATGCCGCCGCAATGGTCTTCCAGCAACTGGCGTAGCGGGATCGACATGGATTCTTCGACATTGCAGGGCCGCTCAACATGGCCCGAAACGCACATCAGCTTGGTGCCGGTATTGTTCGGACGGCCAAAGCCCGCGAACCAGTCCGCGCCACGGCGCAGGATAGTCCCGACAACAGCGATAGACTCAACATTGTTCACAGTGGTGGGGCAGCCATAGAGGCCCGCGCCCGCCGGGAAAGGCGGCTTCAGGCGCGGTTGGCCCTTCTTGCCTTCGAGGCTTTCGAGCAGAGCGGTCTCTTCACCGCAAATATAGGCCCCGCCTCCGTGGTGGATATAGAGGTCGAAGTCCCAGCCGTGGATATTGTTCTTACCGATCAGCTTGGCCTCATAGGCCTGCTTGACGGCGGCTTCGAGCACTTCACGCTCGCGGACATATTCGCCGCGGATATAGATGTAGCAAGCATTGGCCTGCATGGCGAAGCTGGCAATCAGGCAGCCTTCGATCAGCAGATGCGGATCATGACGCATGATCTCGCGGTCCTTGCAGGTGCCGGGCTCGGACTCATCGGCATTGACCACCAGATAGTGCGGGCGATCCTTGACCTCTTTGGGCATGAACGACCATTTCAGGCCGGTGCCAAAGCCCGCCCCGCCGCGACCGCGCAGGCCGGAATTCTTGATCTGGTTGATCACCCAGTCGCGCCCTTGAGCAAGCATGTCCGGGGTCGCGTTCCACGCGCCACGTTTCTTCGCGCCTTCCAGTCCCCAATCTTGGAAACCGTAAAGGTTCGTGAAGATCCGATCCTTGTCTTCCAGGATGCCGACCATGACCCTGCTCTCCAAATCAACCCCTGCCGAGGGCAGGAATTGCAGGCGGACATACCGCCTAAAACCTTTAAAACCAACCGAGAACGGATGTCCTCGACCCTCTCTTAGCCCGTCTGACGGGGCCGACGCCTAGTCTTCTTCTGGTGCAACGAACGGATGGGCCTTAACCCACGCTGCCCGCTTCATCATCGACATGATCAGGCAAAACCACCCGATCAAGATCATCGCGACCGCGCTCTTGCCCAGTTCGGTCGAGAGCCCAAGCCCTGACCGCTCATTGACCAAGATGCCCAGCGTGCCCAAGGCCACCACGACCAGACCACCAACCCGAAGGGGCCAAGCAATCTTGCGGACCTCGGCCAGATAGGCCTTCAACGCAACCGCTGCAGCATCAGCCATGACTAGCCTTCGCTTTCGTTTCTTTCGCCCAGGCCATCACGAACCAGATCTGCCCACCAAAACCGGCAAGCAAAGCGGTCACAAAGACCCACAGCAGAGGCTGGACATGGCCCAGAGCAAAACCGAAAAAGGCCAATATTGCTACCGCGACGCAGACCACCTCAATCGCGATCATACGCATGAACAGGCTGCGCAAACGCGCCGTGTCCACTCCAGTCGGAATATCTAGCCCCGTCGTGCTCATCAGGCCGGTTCAGCCTCCGGCAGGTTCGGCAAGGTCAACTTGGCCGCCTTTGAGCCATCATAGAGCGTCGGATCGGTCAGGCTGGTGACAGCCCCGGCCGGTTCTGACGAATGACGCCCCGCATAGGACCCCGCCTTAGGGGCCTTGCCGGCCTTAAAGTCGTCGATGATCTGAGCCAGGCTTTCTGGCGTCAGGTCCTCGTAATAATAATCGTTGATCTGCGCCATCGGCGCATTGGAACAGGCCCCCAAGCACTCGACTTCTTGCCAGGTGAAGGCTCCATCTGCAGACAGCTTGTCCTTGGCCCCGATCTTGTCCTTGCAGACCTTCATCAGGTCATTGGCCCCGCGCAGCATGCAGGGCGTGGTGCCACACACCTGAATGAGGGCCACCTTCCCGACCGGCTCAAGCTGGATCATGGTATAGAAGGTCGCGACCTCCAGCACCCGGATGACCGGCATGTCCAGCATATCGGCGATCTGACGGATAGCGGGCTCACAGACCCAGCCCTCTTGCTTTTGCACAAGCCACAGGATCGGCAGGACCGCCGACTGCTTACGGGCCGCCGGATATTTGGTCAGCCACCACTTAACCTGCTTCAGCGTCGCCGCCGAGAAGGTGAAGCTTTCAGGCTGGTCTTTGGCAAGACGACGAACGGACATGCCTTAGGCCTTCACGAAATCAACGCGGGCGATCTTGTCACCGACGATGGTGTAGATGGCCGCGACCTCGAAAGGCACGGCCTCGGGATTGCGCAACACGCGCTCATGATCAATCACGGTATTGCCGATGACGATCCGCGAGACGAGCTCTGCCTGGTTCTGTGGGAACTGGGCGAACAGGCCGACATGACGCTCATGATAGGCCTTCAGCCCATGCAGGTTCGGCGTCGCATTCAGGTCCGAAACAATGACATCGTCGGCATAGAAGCCGCACAGGGCGTCAACATCCTGAGCATTATAGGCGTCCAGTTGACCCTGAACCAAAGCCACAGCGCTCATCGGTCAACCTCTCCAAAAACAATATCCAACGACCCGAGAATGGCGCTGACATCGGCCAGCATGTGGCCGCGGTTCATCCAGTCCATCGACTGAAGGTGATGGAAGCCCGGCGCCCGGATCTTGCAGCGATAGGGCTTGTTCGAGCCATCAGCGACCAAGAACACGCCGAACTCACCCTTAGGGGCTTCAACGCAGGCATAGACCTCACCGGCAGGCACGTGGAAGCCTTCGGTATAGAGCTTGAAGTGATGGATCAGCGCTTCCATCGACCGCTTCATGTCGGCGCGGCGCGGCGGCACGACCTTGTGGTCCTCGGTCATGACGGGACCGGGCGTCTCGGCCAGTTTGGCGACGCACTGACGCATGATCCGCACCGACTGGCGCATCTCTTCCATGCGGCACAGATAGCGGTCATAGCAGTCGCCGTTCTTGCCGAGCGGAATATCGAATTCTAGCTCGTCGTAGCACTCGTAAGGCTGGTTGCGGCGCAGGTCCCAAGCAATGCCAGAACCGCGCACCATGACGCCGGAGAAGCCCCAATCCAGAGCCTCCTGACGGGTCACCACGCCGATATCGACATTGCGCTGCTTGAAGATCCGGTTACCCGTGATCAGGTCGTCCATGTCGCGCATGTAGCTCGGGAACCCGAGGCACCAGGCGTCAATATCTGCGATCAGCGCTTCGGGCAGGTCCTGGTGAACACCGCCGGGACGGAAATAGTTGGCATGCAGGCGTGCACCGCAAGCGCGCTCATAGAACACCATCAGCTTTTCACGCTGCTCAAAACCCCAAAGCGGCGGGGTCAGAGCGCCCACGTCCATGGCTTGGGTGGTGACGTTCAGCAGATGCGAAAGGATGCGGCCGATTTCGGAAAACAAAACCCGGATAAGCTGCGCCCGCTTGGGCACTTCGAGGCCGAGCATCTTTTCAATGGCCAGAACGAAGGCGTGCTCCTGATTCATCGGCGCGACATAGTCGAGACGGTCGAAATAGGGCGTATTTTGCAGATAGGTCCGCGCTTCGATCAGCTTTTCGGTGCCGCGATGGAGCAGGCCAATATGGGGGTCCACCCGCTCAACCACTTCGCCGTCCAGCTCAAGCACGAGGCGCAGAACGCCGTGGGCAGCCGGGTGCTGGGGTCCGAAGTTGATATTGAACTTGCGAACCTTGGTTTCTGTCACCAAGGCCACGTCAGCCTCGGCAGTGGCCACAGTCGGCAGCGGGGTCATGTCATCAGCCATGGGCTTAAACCTTCGCCTTTTCGTCGCCTGGTAGGGCGTATTGCGCACCTTCCCAAGGGCTGAGGAAATCGAACGCACGATATTCGGTGATCTTCACCGGCTCGTAGACCACGCGCTTGAGCGAGTCGTCATAACGCACCTCGACATAGCCGGTCATCGGGAAGTCTTTGCGCAAGGGGTGACCGTGGAAGCCATAGTCGGTGAGAATACGGCGAAGGTCTGGGTGCCCTGAGAAGAACACGCCATACATGTCGAAGGTCTCGCGCTCGCACCAATCGGCATTGGGATAAACGCCCGTGACCGATGGAACCGCCGTGTCCTCATCGGTCTGAACCTTGACCCGCAGACGCAGGTTCATGGTCAGGGACAGGAGGTGATAGACCACGTCGAACCGAAGGGGGCGCTCTGGATAGTCAACGCCGCACAGCTCGATCAGTTGTTGGAACTGAAAGTCGGCATCGTCCTTCAACAGGGTTAGTAGCGGAACGATTTGATCGGCCCGCGCCTCGATGTTCAATTCCCCAAAGGCGATGGTGGAGCCTGTGACGGCCCCAGCTGCCTTGGCGGTGATCTGTTCGGCCAGCGCGGCCAGGCGCTCTGTGGTCACGATGCTCATCTTTCAATGGACCCCGTGCGACGGATCTTCTTTTGCAGTTGCAGCACGCCATAAACCAGCGCTTCAGCGGTGGGCGGGCAGCCGGGGACATAGATGTCCACGGGCACAACGCGGTCACAACCGCGAACGACCGAATAGCTGAAATAGTAATAGCCACCGCCATTGGCGCAGGAGCCCATCGAGATGACATAGCGCGGCTCTGGCATCTGGTCATAGACCTTGCGCAGGGCGGGAGCCATCTTGTTGGTCAAGGTCCCAGCCACGATCATCACATCCGACTGACGCGGGCTGGCGCGCGGGGCAAAGCCGTAACGCTCGAGATCATAACGCGGCATCGAGGCCTGCATCATTTCCACGGCGCAGCAGGCCAGGCCAAAGGTCATCCACATCAAAGAGCCCGTCCGGGCCCAGGTGATGAGGTCATCGGCGGCGGCAAGGACAAAGCCCTTGTCTGCCAACTGGTCAGACACGCCGTCAAAGAACGGATCATGAAGCTTGGGGTTATAGCCCTCGACCGTCGATGTCGCGCCCGAAAGGGCGGGCTTCAACAGGCCAGATTGGGCCGGTAGGGTCACTCCCATTCCAGGGCTCCCTTTTTCCACTCATAAATGAACCCGACGGTGAGAACGCCGAGGAAGGTCATCATCGACCAAAAGGCGAAGGGTTGGACCTCGTGGGGCAGCTTCATCAGGCTGACAGCCCAAGGAAACAGGAAGGCCACTTCGAGATCGAAAATGATGAACAGGATCGAGACCAGATAGAACCGCACATCAAACTTCATGCGCGCATCGTCAAAGGCGTTGAACCCGCACTCATAGGCCGACAACTTTTCTGGATCCGGTGCCTTGGGGGCTAGGATCGCCGCCGCGAGGATGAACCCCACGCCCAGCACCGTCGCGATGCCGAGAAAGATGACGATCGGCAGATATTGCAGCAAAAATCCGTTCATCTGGCCCTCTTGCCCCTGACCTACTCAGCCCATTGCCACCAAAGACAGCAACGCTCGAAGATCGACTCGCAGGCCTTGTAGCCCAAGCCTGTCGTAGCTTCAAACTGAGCCTTGCCGATTTAGATAGTTTTCCTCGCTTTGCAGGCAATTTAATCTCTACGCACTAAACGAACGACCTCTTGACCCTAGGTCAAATCAGGCACAAGGCGGCACTGTTCAATTCCATCCACAGAACCCTTAGATGAACTCAACTTGTCTGTTGACAGGTCCCTGCCCCCGCCCTATCAACCGCGCCTCACGCCGCCGTTGCTTCCGGGCGCGGCAGATGCGGGTGTAGCTCAGTTGGTTAGAGCGTCGGCCTGTCACGCCGAAGGTCGCGGGTTCGAGTCCCGTCACTCGCGCCACTTTCCCCAAGTCGGAAAGTGGCGCAGACCCTCCCCTTAAAGTTCCAATTGCTTTTACTGTTAGGCGCATAGCGCCGAGATCTTGCGCTCACGCGAGCCGCAAGGCCTCATCCCGATTTTCAAAACGGTGAAGGAGCGTTGGTGGGCGGCGAGGGGTTCGAACCCCCGACCCCCTCGGTGTAAACGAGGTGCTCTGACCAGCTGAGCTAGCCGCCCGACGAACGGACCTTTAGCCCGCTTCGATGTGGTCTTCTAGTCATGAAAAAGGGTGAGCGCTAGTGCACCCACCCTTTTGATTTCATTCTTGAGGGTGCTCTTAGTTCAGAGCGGACTTCAGTCCTTCACCCACCTTAAAGCGCGCGGTCTTGGCTGCAGCCCGTGCAACCGTTTCACCGGTGCGAGGATTGCGCGCCGTACCTGCAGCACGGTCGACGGGCAGGAAGCTGCCAAAGCCGACGAGACGAACATCTTCGCCCTTCTTCAGGGATTCAGTCACAGAATCCAAAAATGCGTCGAGCGCGTCTTTGGCCTGTACCTTGGTCAATCCAGCCTTATCTGCCATCGCAGCAACCAGTTCGGCTTTCGTCATGAATGTCTCCCAACCCTATATGTGGCAACGATCCTGCATGGTCGGTGCGCTATAGGGACTATGAGCATCGGCAAGCCCCCTCGTCAAACAAAGGCGGCGCAGAATCCTCTGCGCCGCCTAGGTGATCACCGTTAATTTGCTATCTAGTGTGTAATTACGGCGTCTTGGTCGCCTTCATCTGACTTTACGGCCGCCACAACCGAATCATCTGGCTCTACCCACTCGATAGGAGTCAGGGGTCGCACCAAGGCATGAGCCAGCACCTGGTCGACCGTTGAAACCGGAATGATTTCCAAAGCAGACTTCACATTGTCCGGAATATCGGCCAGATCCTTGACGTTTTCCTCCGGGATCAGGACGGTCTTGATGCCAGAACGCAGGGCCGCGAGTAGCTTTTCCTTCAATCCGCCGATGGCCAGTACCCGGCCACGCAGCGTGATCTCACCGGTCATGGCCAAATCCTTGCGCACCGGCACGCCCGTTAGAACCGAAACCATAGAGACTGCCATGGCCACACCGGCAGAGGGTCCATCCTTAGGCGTCGCGCCCTCAGGTACGTGAACATGGACGTCGGTCTTCTCAAACAGGGTCGGCTTGATGCCAAAGGCCGCCGCCCGTGAACGGACATAGGAATTGGCGGCCGAGATCGATTCCTTCATCACCTCCTTGAGGTTGCCGGTGATGCTCATCCGCCCCTTGCCGGGCATACGCACCGCTTCGATCGTCAAAATATCACCGCCAAATTCGGTCCAAGCCAGACCCGTCACCATGCCGATCAGGTCCTCGGCGTCGGTTTCGCCAAAACGATAGCGACGGACACCTGCATATTTGTCCAGACGCGCCGCATCGATCGTGATTGAGCTCAACTTTTCGCGCTCAAGGTCACGGACCGTCTTGCGTGCCAGATTGGCAAGCTCACGTTCAAGCGACCGCACGCCCGCTTCACGGGTGTAATACCGGATGAGATCTCGCAGACTGTCGTCTGGAACGATCCACTCCCCGGCCTTAAGGCCGTGGTTGGTCGCCAACTTGCTGAGCAGGTGGCGTTTGGCGATCTCGACCTTCTCATCTTCAGTGTAACCGGGGATGCGGATGATCTCCATGCGGTCCAGCAGCGGCTGAGGCATGTTCAGGCTGTTCGATGTCGTCACGAACATGACCTGCGACAGATCGTAATCGACCTCCAGATAGTGGTCGGCAAAGGTTCCGTTCTGTTCGGGATCCAGGACTTCCAGCAGGGCCGATGACGGGTCTCCGCGATAGTCGGATCCCAGCTTGTCAATCTCGTCGAGCAGGAAGAAGGGGTCAGTCGACTTGGCCTTTTTCATGGCCTGAATGACCTTGCCAGGCATCGATCCAATATAGGTGCGGCGGTGACCGCGAATTTCGGCCTCATCGCGCATACCGCCAAGCGACAGGCGCACGAAGTCCCGGCTGGTCGCCTTAGCAATCGAACGCCCGAGCGAGGTTTTACCCACGCCTGGAGGGCCCACGAGGCAGAGGATGGGGCCCTTCAACGAGTTGGTCCGAGCCTGCACCGCCAGATATTCAAGGATCCGCTCCTTGACCTTCTCAAGGCCGTAGTGGTCTTCGTCCAAAATGCGTTCAGCGGCGGCCACATCGATCTTCTTGGTCTTGGCCTTGCCCCACGGCAGGGACAAAAGCCAATCGAGATAGTTGCGCACAACCGTACTCTCGGCAGACATGGGGCTCATATTGCGCAGCTTTTTCAGCTCCGCTTCGGCCTTGGTCCGGGCTTCTTTTGAGAACTTGGTCTTCTTGATGCGCTTTTCCAGCTCGAGAAGCTCGTCGCGAGACTCGTCCTGCTCGCCCAACTCGCGCTGGATCGCCTTCATCTGCTCATTCAGGTAATATTCGCGCTGGGTCTTTTCCATCTGCCGCTTCACACGGCTACGGATCTTCTTTTCGACCTGAAGGACGCTGATCTCGCCCTCCATCAGGGCAAAGACCTTTTCCAAGCGCTTTACGACGCTGAAAATATCCAGCAGTTGCTGCTTGTCACCGATCTTGACCGAGAGGTGCGCGGCAATGGAGTCCGCTAACTTGCCCGGCTCAACAATCTGAGGAATGGCAGACAGGGCCTCAGGCGGCACCTTCTTGTTCAGCTTGACGTAATTTTCGAACTGCTCGACCACGGCGCGAGACAGGGCCTCGGCCTCGCTGCCGTCTCCGGCCTCGTCAGCCACCAAGGCGGTCTCAGCTTCAAAATAGTCAGCCTGATCTGTGAAGCGCATAATTTGCGCCCGCGACTTGCCCTCGACCAGCACCTTGACGGTTCCATCGGGCAGCTTGAGCAGTTGTAGGACGGTGGCCACCACGCCGACCTGATAGATCGCGCTTTGGGCCGGATCATCGTCCGAAGAGTTCTTTTGGGTGGCGAGTAGGATCTGCTTATCGCCGCGCATAACCTCTTCGAGCGCACGGACCGATTTCTCACGGCCGACGAAAAGCGGAACAACCATGTGCGGAAACACGACAATATCGCGCAGGGGCAAAACGGGCAGTGTTTTCAGATCAGACATGTCAACAGCTTCCTGGTCAGACCTGTACGCCTTGGTCAGACCCTAAAAACAAGGCACTCGCCCCATGACCCTTCTGGCCGGGGAGAGCACCACATCGCCGGTTCAGGCGATCGGTTAGGAATTATGTGGCGGTTTTTCCCCCGCATTCAAGAACTAGAGTCAATTCATCCCCAACTCCTCGCCAAATCAGCCCTTAGATTGGCGAAATAAAAAGCCCGCCGCAGTTAAAACTGACGACGGGCTTGATCTTGCTCAAATGAGGGTTTTTGAAAAGCAGCCCTTAGGAGGCAACGTCCTTTTCACCACGACGCTCAGAATAGATGATCAAAGGCTGAGCACGGCCATCAATGACCTCGCCATTGACCACGACCTCTTCGACGCCCTGATAGGTCGGTAGTTCGTACATGGTTTCGAGCAAGATGCCTTCCATGATCGAGCGCAGGCCGCGAGCCCCCGTACGGCGTAAGATCGCCCGGCGCGCAATGGCGCTTAGGGCATCGTCAGTAAAGGTCAGGCCGATATTTTCCATATCGAACAGGCGTTGATACTGTTTTACGAGCGCGTTCTTAGGCTCGGTCAGGATCTTGACCAGCGCGGCCTCATCCAGATCTTCCAAGGTCGCGATAACTGGCAAGCGGCCAATAAATTCAGGAATCAGGCCAAAGCGCTGCAGATCGTCTGGCTCGACATTACGCAAGATTTCGCCAGTGCGGCGCTCTTCCGGATCCTTAACCGTGGCACCAAAGCCGATCGACGTGCCCTTGCCTCGGCCTGAGATGATCTTCTCAAGTCCTGAGAAGGCACCGCCGCAGATAAACAGGATGTTGGTCGTGTCGACCTGCAAGAACTCTTGCTGAGGATGCTTGCGCCCGCCCTGCGGCGGCACAGAGGCGACTGTACCTTCCATGATCTTCAGAAGGGCCTGCTGCACACCCTCGCCCGACACGTCACGGGTGATGGAGGGATTGTCCGACTTACGGCTGATCTTATCGACCTCGTCAATATAGACGATGCCGCGCTGCGCCCGCTCGACATTATAGTCTGCGGCCTGCAGGAGCTTGAGGATGATGTTCTCGACATCCTCACCGACATAACCGGCTTCGGTCAGGGTGGTGGCGTCGGCCATGGTGAAGGGCACGTCGATGATGCGTGCGAGGGTCTGGGCCAGCAGAGTCTTGCCCGAACCGGTCGGACCGACCAGCAAGATGTTCGACTTGGCCAGTTCGACATCGTTATTCTTAGTGGCGTGGTTCAGGCGCTTATAGTGATTGTGCACGGCAACGGCCAAGACCTTCTTGGCGTGCTCCTGACCGATCACATAGTCGTCGAGAACTTCACAGATTTCCTTTGGCGTGGGCACGCCGTCTTTGGATTTGACGAAGGAGATCTTGTGCTCTTCACGGATGATATCCATGCACAGCTCAACGCACTCATCGCAGATGAATACGGTTGGACCGGCAATGAGCTTGCGCACCTCGTGCTGGCTCTTTCCGCAGAAGGAGCAATACAGCGTGCTCTTTGTGTCGCCGCTCGCAGCTTTCGTCATAATCGCTCTCACTTTACGATGCAGACCCCGGGGGGCCGACATCATGTTCCGGACAGAGTCTCAAAACCAACTAGGGAAGATATAGTCCGGGTATGCTCTAAACCTTGACAATCTCTGATCCCGCGCACGATCACAACCCCTTGAAGCTGTTTCGTCGCGGATAGAGGCCTGCTCCTCGTGCTTTTTCGCCAAACAAAGAGACCGGAACCCCTTACAGATGGGTGATCCAGACACACCTTGCCAGTCCCCACAGGCAAAAGAGAATCAAGAGACGGCTCAAAGCATGACCAATCCCCAACCCGATAAGGCCTTGGTGGCGTTCGATTTTGACGGCACCTTAACGGTCAGGGATAGTTTTATGGCCTTTCTGGCCTGGCGCAGCGGTGCACCCCGCTTTGTTTTGGGCATGATCCAACTGATTCCCGCCGCCCTCGCCTATCTGATCCATCGCGACCGTGGTCTGATTAAAATGGCGGCAGTCCGAATATTTCTCGGCGGCCTGGAACGAAAGACCTTGGAAGCCTCGGCGGACGCCTTCGCCCGCGCGGCCGCAGGCAAACTGTTTCGCCCCGATGCCCTGGCAGCTTGGAATGGTTGGGGCAGCCAAGGGGCCGACCGGGTCATTTGCACCGCCTCACCTGAAATCCTGATCGCGCCCTTTGCCAAACGCCTTGGCGCGGCAGGCCTGATCGGGACGCGGTTAGAGTTTGACGATCAGGACAGGGTCACAGGCCGGTTCATCGGCCTCAACTGCCGCGCCGCCGAGAAGGTTGTGCGTTTAACAGAGGCCTATGGTCCAGAACTTCGCCTCACAGCCGCCTATGGCGATACCAGCGGCGACACCGAAATGCTCGCCGCCGCCGAGCGCAAGGGCTATCGGGTCTTCACCCAAAAGCCCTAGCGCACAAGGTTCAACCGATGGCGGAAAGACGGGCTAAGGCCGCTTCCAGCTTCGCCTTGGCAGTCTCGGATTCAACAAGACGGTCGCGGTTTTCCTGCACGACGTCCTCGCGAGCGCGGGCGATAAAGTCGGGATTGTTCAGCTTCTTGGCCGTGCGCTCTATGTCACCGGCGAAGGAGGCAATCTCCTTGTTCAGGCGCGCCTTTTCGGCGGCCAAATCAATGAACTCTGCGATGGCCAAGGCCCCCGTCGCTTCGCCCAGCACGAAGGGCACAGCCCCTGCAGGCGGCGCATCCGCCTCCTTGGCCGAATCGAGCCGGCCCAGCGTCACGATCAGATCGCGATTGCGCGCCAGACGGCCCCGCGCGACCTCTCCGGCCCCGATCAGGGTCAGGGGAGCACGGGCTGAAGGCGGCACATTCATCTCGGACCGGATCGAACGGACTTCGCTGACCAGATCAATGACCCAGCCAATCTCGGCCTCGGCCTCGGCATCGACCCAAGCGTCTGGGAAGACCGGCCATTTGGCGCTGATCAGCATAGAATCGCGAGGCGCGCCAAACTCGGCCAGCTTGCTCCAAAGCTCCTCGGTCACAAACGGCATGACAGGGTGCAGAAGCTTTAGGCACACATCCAACGCCCAAGCCGCCGTCGCGCGGGTCTCGGCCTTAGCCTCCATATCGTCGCCATTGAGGATTGGCTTGGCTAGTTCCAGATACCAGTCGCAGAACACGTTCCAGACGAAGCGATAGAGCGCATTGGCAGCCACGTCATAGGCGCAGTTTTCAAAGGCCTTGGTGACGGTCTGGACGGTCTTGACCGTCTCGCCCCGGATCCAACGATTGATGATCTGTTTGGCGGAGGCAGGATCGAAACCCTCTTCGCGCAGACATTCGTTCATCTGGCTAAAGCGCGCGGCATTCCACAGCTTGGTACCGAAATTGCGGTAACCTTCAATGCGCTGCTTAGACAACTTAATGTCCCGCGCCTGCCCCGACATCGCCGTCAGGGTAAAGCGCAGGGCGTCGCAGCCAAATTCATCGACCAGTTCGAGCGGATCAAGGACATTGCCCTTGGACTTGCTCATCTTCTGGCCCTTTTCATCGCGGACCAGCGCATTGATGAAGACCCGCTTGAACGGCACTTCTCCCTTGAAATGCAGGCCCATCATCATCATTCGGGCAACCCAGAAGAAGATGATGTCAAAGCCAGTCACCAGCGTATGGGTCGGATAGAACCGCTTGAGGTCTTCCGTATCCTTGGGCCAGCCCAGGGTCGAGAAGGGCCACAGGGCCGACGAGAACCAGGTATCGAGAACGTCTTCGTCCTGATGCAGCGCCTCAGCCTTGCCGTAATGGGCCAGCGCCGCCGCCTTGGCTTCGGCCTCAGTCTCTTCGACAAAGATGGTGCCGTCTGGGCCGTACCAGGCCGGAATACGATGGCCCCACCAGAGCTGGCGTGACACGCACCAAGGCTCGATGTTGCGCAGCCACTCGAAATAGGTCTTTTCCCAGTTGCGCGGTTCAAAGACCGTATCGCCCTGCTCTACTGCCTTAATCGCAGGTTGAGCCAAGGTGTGGGCATCAACGAACCACTGATCGGTCAGATAGGGCTCGATCACCACGCCAGACCGGTCACCATGCGGGACGGTATGACGGGTCTTTTCAATCTCACGCAGGAGGCCAAGCTCTTCGAACTTAGCGACAATGGCCTTACGGGCCACGAACCGGTCGAGACCGAGATAGTCCGCAGGCACATCGCCCGCGATCTTGCCGAAATCGTCGAGAATATTGATCAGCGGCAGATTGTTGCGCTTGCCGACCTGGAAATCGTTGAAATCATGGGCGGGCGTAATCTTCACCGCGCCAGAGCCCTTTTCCGGGTCCGCATAGTCGTCCGCGACGATGGGGATCAGACGTCCAACGATCGGCAGGCGCACGGATTTGCCGATCAGATGTTGATAGCGCTCGTCCTTGGGATGGACGGCAACCGCCGTATCGCCCAGCATGGTTTCGGGGCGGGTGGTTGCCACGACAATCTCGCCAGAGCCATCCTCCAGCGGATAGGCAAAGTGCCAATAGAAGCCGTCAACCTCTCGCTGCTCGACCTCAAGGTCGGAGATGGCGGTTTGGAACTGGGGGTCCCAATTGACCAGACGCTTATCGCGGTAGATCAGGCCCTGCTTGTGCAGGGTGACAAAGACCTTGCGCACGGCCTCGGACAGGCCCTCATCGAGCGTGAAGCGCTCGCGACTCCAGTCGCAGGACACGCCCAGACGGCGAAGCTGATTCTGGATCGATCCCGCCGAGGTCGCCTTCCATTCCCAGACCTTATCGACAAAGGCTTCACGGCCAAGCTCACGGCGCGAAAGATTGCCATCCGCAGCGAGTTGGCGCTCAACCACCATCTGGGTGGCGATACCAGCATGGTCGGTTCCGGGCAGCCAGAGCGCCGCCTTGCCCCGCATCCGCTCGAAGCGCGTCAGAACGTCTTGGAGCGTATTGTTCAGAGCATGGCCAACATGTAGCGAGCCCGTCACATTCGGCGGAGGAATAACGATGCTGAACGGTTCTGCCTCTGGATCGTCCGAAGGCTGGAACGCCCCGGAACTTTCCCATTGGGCGTAGAGACGAGGTTCGGCGGCTTTGGGATCGTAGGTTTTTTCGAGCATGACCAATCACATCGGCGCGGTTGATGCGCCGTTGCCAATCTATAGCAGCCCCCCACGACGATTGCGAAGCCGCTTAGCGGCCCATCGGCGGGCTAGCTTGGTAAATATAGGGATCAGAGACCTGTTTGACCCGGCTTAAAGACGGCGACGTGAGATTCGCGCCACCTCTTCATCGACCGCCGCCTGAACAATGGTGGGCAGATTCTCATCCAGCCAACTCTTCAGCAGAGGACGAAGCAGTTCCCGAACCACATCTTCGAGTGTCCGGCCGTGGCCGGGCATAGCGATGGTCTGAGCAAGGTGACCAAAGGCCGAAGCCGCTGCGACCTCTGCAACTTGGCTGACAATGGCGTCTTCCATTACCGCCATGGGCGCGGGGGCCGGCGTTCGAGGCGGCGACGGCGGTGGCGGAGCATAGGCCGCCAGATCATCTGATTCAAACACCGGCGCAGGCGCGGGCTCAGGGGCTTTGTAAGGCTCGGTCAGATCGAGGATATCGTCCTCATCGTCGAACACAGGAGCAGGCTGTGGTGCGGCCACCGCAACGACTTCAGCCTCTGGCGCTTCCATGGGCTCATAGTCGGGCTCGGCTTCAGCTTCGGGCCCATCCTCGGCCTCAGGCTCTTCGGCCCCCTCTTCTGCTGGGACTTCGTCCTCAGAGATGATCCGCCTGATCGAGGCGAGGATCTCCTCCATGGTCGGTTCTTGAGAAGTGGGTTCGGACATGAGCAGGGCCACCGACGTCAGGGTTAAGGCGAGCAATAGACCATAGGCTAAGCGCGAGCGGCGCTAGAGGCAATTTCGAAGATCGAAACTTGCCACATAATAGGTCTGAAAGACGCAATATCCGGAATATTTCGTTCCGATGGCTGAAACTACCGACCGCCAGAGGGCTGTGCCGTCGCCATCGGGGTGTCGTCGGCAGGCTGACGCGACTCAATCTTGCGCGAGCCAATGCCGTCAATGGCCTCAACAACCTTGTCCCAAGGCGTGATGGTCCAGCCCGACTTGATCGACTTGAACCGCCCCTCGGCGTCATAGACCGTGACACCGGCGCTGAGGTTACGGGCCTCCAGCGCACCCATGGCGTTGAGCAATTGGGCACCCGCCAGATAGGAATCGCGGCGGGCATTGACCAGTGACAGCTGTGCGTTGCGCAGTTCCTGTTCGGCATTCAGAACGTCGAGCGTCGTGCGCAGACCGACCTGGTTTTCTTGCTTGGTGCCTTCAAAGGCGACCGTCGTTGCCCGGACCTGCTCTTCATTGGCGGTAATGGCGCTGCGGGTCGCCAAAAGTTGCGCCCAAGATTGCGAGACCGACTGCACCACCGACCGGCGCGCCACATCCATCTGCATACGATCACTGACATTGCTCTCGACGGCTTGGCGAATGCGCGACGCGGTTACGCCACCGGCAAAGAGCGGTTGTGACACCACCGCCGAGGTCGTCAGATTGCGGTCATAGTTGCCCGAATCGCGGCCCGACAGGGCGCTGGACTGATCGGTAAAGGCCAACTGCGCTTGCAGTGAGACCGATGGCATTAGTTCAGACTTTGCCGCGGCAATCCGT
The DNA here is from genome assembly GCA_041182245.1 of Pseudomonadota bacterium. Classification (GTDB taxonomy): domain Bacteria; phylum Pseudomonadota; class Alphaproteobacteria; order Caulobacterales; family Caulobacteraceae; genus CAISGS01. Next base: position 72,177 of record JBEGNZ010000015.1, read on the forward strand.
GCCCGCGAGGCCTGCTCGGCATAGTCTGCCTGCTCCAAGATCGGGCTGTTGCGTTCGGCAATGGCAAAGGCCTCGTCAACCGAAGCTGGAATCTGGCTCAGTTCTGGCTCTTGCGCCAGATCACCGGGGGCTTGACCGACGACTGAGGTATAGCCTGCGCGGCTGCTGGCCAGTTGCGATTGGGCTGCAGCCAACTGAGCCTGAGCAGCGGCATAGCGGGCTGCCGCCTGATTGACGTCCGTCTTGGTAATTTCTCCCACTTCGAAGCGGGCCTTGGCCTCATCGAGCTGGCGCTTCAGGACGGCAACATTTTCTTGCCGGATGCGCAGGCTTTCCATGTCGCGGCGCACATCGATATAGGCTTGGATCACGGCCTGCATCACCGAGGCTTCGGTCCGGCGCAGACCGGCGCGAGCGGCCAAGATCTGGGCTTCGGATGAGCGCAAGGCGTTGGCCGTCCGGCCACCGGTAAAGATCGCCTGCGATGCGGTTATGCTGGCGGAATTGTAGGAATAGTCCGGGCCGCCTTGGGTGTTGGTATCGCGGTTCGAGGCACCCAGCGACACGGTCGGGCGAATGCCGCCGCGGGCCTGATTGTAGGTTTCCTCCTGAGCCCGCAACTGGGCGCGCTGTGACAGGAGGGTGGGGTTGGACTGATAGGCCAAGGCGATGACCTCAGGCAGGGTCTCCGCTGCGACCGGTGCCGCAAAGGCTCCCATGAGCGCCACCGCACCGACGGCGGTCGAAAGAATCTGACGGAGGCTGGAGCGCATCGAACTATTCCCTGATCAACCTAGGGGATGATCTCTCAGATCACCCATCTTGTCATATCTATTTAGCGTGGCTGATGAGCCAAGGCGAATTAAGCTTTATTCACAACCGATCAAATGTCGCGCCTCTTCAGAGGGCAAAGCTGGCCTTGGGCTCAAAACCGCTAAGGAAACGCGGGGCGGCGTCAAATCCGTCGCGCGCGCCGTAACCTTCTTCGGCAGGTACAAAGATCTTGGCCTTGCCCATCGGGCCAGAACGCTCGACCACGCCCATCCGGCCATCGGCGCTCAGACCCTCTAGCCATGCCTGCGGCGCATGGTGCACAGCGCCTTCAGAGACGATGACATCATAGGCCCCCTTGGCGACGGGGTCATTGGCACCCTGCTCCACAACCGTCAGGCCCATCTGGCGCAACACGGCGGCGGCATAGGGCGCAGCAATGGCAAGAGCCGCCTCACCCGAGCGGGGCTTTAGAAGCTGCAGAAGCTTGGCAATATCGCGCGGGGCCATCAAGAACTGACCCGGCGCATATTCGATCTCTGTTTCGGCATAGGCGAGGAAGGCCTTGCCTTCTGGACAAAACCGCTCGCGAGGGATGGTGCGCATAGCGTCCTGCAGGTCGGTGTCGGTCACATCACTGGTGCGAACCTGGCTCTCGACCATCGTCAGTCTAGCGGCGCGAAAATCAAACGTCATGCAACCCATGCCTTGCGTCGTTAGCCCAGAGCCAGACTCTGTGCTGATGCTGTGATTTCCCTGCTTATAGGTCGGGGATAGCCTCAAAGGCAATGAGCGCTTAGCGATGTTTGATAGGCAACTGACAGTCTGCCCATTGCCCCGCGCAATTTGTTCTGATAGCCAACGCCCTCCGCTAGCGGCCTCGCGTCGCAAGTAACACCGGATGGCCTGGTGGCGGAGTGGTTACGCAGCGGCCTGCAAAGCCGTGTACTCGAGTTCGAATCTCGACCAGGCCTCCATCTCCCCGCCCCTTAGCGCTGAATTGATCACCAATTTTCGATTAAGCCGCATTTCACGGCCGTTAACTTTAATCTCTGATTAACCGACGCGGCGCAATTTCGGATGGTCTTCTGAGAAGACAACCCACCATCACGACTTGATTTGGCCCGGCCTTGCGCCGGGCTCTTTTTTTGTCACAGAACATGCATCGGACGCTTGCGCAGCCTGAATGTCCATCCTATACGGTGCCTCCCTCAGCGCTTGCTGATCCCCGGTAGCTCAGTTGGTAGAGCAGTCGGCTGTTAACCGACTTGTCGCAGGTTCGAGTCCTGCCCGGGGAGCCATCGCTCCATCCCCCCATACCATCATCGACCTCGCTGCGAGTCGCGGCGGAGGATTGGGCTCTCACCAAACCCCAACATTCGGCATAGACAGCCAAGGCTCGGCTGGCT
>JBEGNZ010000016.1:0-73501 GCA_041182245.1 Pseudomonadota bacterium
GCGCCAACAGCTCGCGATCCTTGGCCTGGTCGACGCGCGCGTGATCTATCCGGGTGGACCGCGATAAAGATCAGTCGCAAAGCCCCCTTGCGTCGCGGCGCGAACTGTCCAATGTGCGGGTGTGACCCAAGGACTCTTCATATCTTTTGAAGGCGGCGAGGGGGCTGGAAAGTCCACTCAGGTGCGCCGGTTGAGCCAACGTCTATCGACGCTGGGCCTTGAGGTCGTGGCGACGCGTGAGCCTGGCGGATCGCCGGGCGCGGAACTGATCAGAGACCTTCTGGTCAATGGTCCTGCTGAGCGTTGGTCGCCCATGACCGAGACCTTGCTGATGTATGCCTCGCGCCGCGACCATGTCGAGCGGGTCATCGTTCCGGCCTTGGAGCGAGGGGCCGTGGTCCTGTCTGACCGGTTCCATGATTCCACGCGGGCCTATCAGGGGGCGGGCGGCTGCGCATCGCCAGAGCTGATCGGTGCGCTGGAAACCCATTGCCTTGGGAGCGTTCGACCAGACCTGACCCTGATCATGGATTTACCGGTTTCGGTGGGTCTTGCGCGGGCTATGGGCCGGGGCGGGGCAGAGGCGCGGTTTGAGTCCAAGGGCGAAGCGTTCCATGAAAAGCTTCGCCAAGGCTTTGCTGATATTGCGGCGGCCGAACCCGAGCGTTGCCGCCTGATTGATGCGGATCAGACGCCCGATGCACTCGAGGCCCTGATCTGGGATCTGGTGCAACCCGCCTTGGCGGCGCGGTCATGAGTGAGGCTCCGCTCCATCCGCGTGATGTCTATCAGATGGACGGCGCGCAGGAGGCCGAGCAGGCGCTGATCGACAGCCTGTCGCGCGGTCGTCTGCATCATGCTTGGCTGCTGGTCGGGCCCGAGGGTGTCGGAAAGGCAACCTTTGCCTATCGGGCAGCCAGACGATTGCTGGGCGCTGCGCCAGAGCCAGAGTTCGGGCTCCTCGGTTCTGATCCCCATGACCCCGTCTGTCGACAGGTCGCCGCTCAGTCTCACCCTGACCTGATGGTGTTGGAACGTTCGGTCGTCGACGGTAAGGCCAAAAAGAACATTGTCGTCGAGGAGGCGCGGCGTTTGCCCGAGTTCTTCTCTCGGTCTCCCGCTACTGCGCCCTTTCGCGTCGCCATCATCGATGCGGTCGATGATATGAACAACAGTGCCGCCAATGCCGTGCTGAAGACGCTGGAAGAGCCTCCAGAGCGCGGGATTGTCTTTCTCGTCAGCCATTCGCCGGGACGCCTGTTGCCGACGATCCGCTCGCGGTGTCGGCGCCTATCCTTCGCGCCGTGGGAAGAAGCCCGACTGGTCGCGTTTGCCAGCACCCATACGGATCAGGACCCGGCCGGTGCCTACCGATTGGCGCAGATGGCTAAGGGGGCCCCCGGCCGTATTCTGGATCTGGCCGCGAACAGGGCTTTGGAACTGGACCAGTTAGCGCAGGATCTGTTGCGACGTCTGCCTAAGATCGATGAGGCCGAACTGCTGCACATTACCGATGGGTTTCGCGGCAATGATGGGGCAGGGCGCTTTGCCCTGCTGATGGAGCGACTGGCCGACCAGATTCACGCCCTAGCGGTCGACAGCGCCCTGCGTGGCGAGGCTGGAGCGGCGCTGGATCGGTGGGCGCTGGCCTGGGAACAGCTCAATCGATTGCCGCCAGAGGTCGAGGGACTCAATCTTGATCGTAGCGATGCCTTTTGGACGGTCATGTCCGACCTTAGAAAGGCAGCGAGAACGTGATCCTAACGCCCTGTAAATGATAAGATAAAGACGATGATAATCGACAGTCACGTGAACCTTCACGCGCCACAGTTTGCCGACGATCAAGCCGAGGTCATCGACCGCGCACGCGCCGCAGGCGTGGCACTGATGGTGACCATTTGCGACAAGGTTTCGGTCTTTGACACGGTTCACACCATCGCCACGACCCACTCGGATATCTGGTGCAGCGTCGGCACTCATCCCCATGAAGCCAAGGAAAATCCGTTTCTTACCGCACAAACCTTAATTGATTTATCAGGTCTTGGGCGCGTCGTCGGGATCGGTGAAACCGGCCTCGACTATTTCTATGACTATAGCCCCCGAGGCGTTCAACAGAGCGTTTTCCGCGTTCACATCGAGGCCGCGCGCGAAACCGGCCTGCCGCTGATTGTCCACACGCGAGACGCCGACGAGGACATGATCGCCATTCTCGAAGAGGAACATGCCAAGGGGCCGTTCAAGATCCTGCTCCATTGCTATACCAGCGGCGCGGAATTGGCCCGGCGTGCGGCCGCCTTGGGCGCTTGGTTTTCGGTCTCGGGCATCGCTACCTTTAAGGCCGCCGCTGATGTGCGGGCCGTGATTGCCGACATGCCCGCCGACCGGATCATTGTCGAAACCGACTGCCCCTATCTGGCACCGGTCCCCATGAGGGGGCGGCGCAATGAACCGGCCTATGTGCCTTACGTTCTGGCCAAGCTCGCCGAAATCCGCGGCTGGTCGCTGGCCGAGGCCGAGGCCCGCACCGAGGCCGCCTTCTTTCACCTGTTCGACACGATCCCAAGGCCGGTTGCATGAGTTTAGAATTTACCATCCTTGGCTCTGGCTCGTCCGCCGGTGTGCCACGCGCAGACGGAAACTGGGGCGTCTGCGATCCCAATGAGCCGAAAAACCATCGTTCGCGCTGTTCGATGCTGGTGCGCCGACTGTCGGGGGAGGGGCCTAAGCACGACACAACCGCCCTAATCGATACCTCACCAGACTTTCGCTTGCAGAGCGTCCGGGCTGGAATTGGTCGCCTCGATGCAGTCCTGATGACCCATGATCATGCCGACCAAGCCCACGGCCTCGATGATGTGCGCGCCTTCGCCTTGATCCAACGCCAGCGGATTCCGGTCCATATGGATCAGGCGACCCAAAACAGCCTAACCCGCCGTTTTAGTTATATTTTCAAGACCGAAGGCGGCTATCCCGCCATCTGCGATGACCATCTCATCCCACCGCACGCCACCGCGTGGAGCGTTAACGGACCCTCGGGTGAAATTCCCATAATCACCTTTGATCAGGATCACGGCTCGGTGCGATCGGTCGGCTACCGCATGGGCGATGTGGCCTATTCCAGCGATGTGGTCGATCTGGACCCCGCCGCCTTTGCCGCCCTTGCAGGGGTCAAGGTCTGGATCGTCGATGCCCTGCGCTATTTGCCCCATCCGACCCATGCCCATGTGGACAAGGCCCTCGACTGGATTGCCGCGCTTCGCCCAGAACGAGCGATCTTGACCAACCTCCATCTGGACCTAGACTATAACGAACTGGCCCGCAGGCTGCCTGACGGCGTCGAGGTTGGCTATGATGGCCTCAGGTTCGAAATGCCGCTTTAGACCCGACGAAAGGCGACCATGGTTGAAACGGACCCCGCCACGGCAATGAAGGCTCAGATCCGCGCCGAGTTGGTCAAGGCGATGCGCGCCAAAGCGGCCCTGAAGGTGGCAGCCCTACGGACCGTCCTTGCTGCGCTCGACAATGCCGAATCCGTGCCGGTTGGAACCCAACATCGGCGCTCCGAAACCCATGGGTTTGGAGGCCCTGGGACCGAGGTGCCGCGCCGCATCCTGACCACCCATGAGGTTCAGGCCCTGGTTCGATCCGAGATCACAAAGCGCATCGATGCTGCAGGCCAGATGGACATCTTGGGTCAAGGGCCGCAAGCTGACCGATTGCGGGAGGAAGCCTTGGTCTTGCAGTCTTTGGACCTAGGCTCAGCGGCCTTATGACCTTCATTCTCCGCCGCCTAACATCTGCAGATGCCGCTGACATCTCCCATGTGCACCGTGCCTCATTTAACGATCGTTTGCCTTGGCTGAGTGGTATTCACACACCTGACGAGGATCTGGCCTATTTTCGCGACACAGTCTGCGCGACTTGCGTCCTATGGGGCGGGTTTGAGGGCCAGAGGCTGGTGGGGTTCATCGCCTTTAGAGACGGCTGGATTGACCATCTGTTTGTCGCGCCAGAGCACCAGATGATGGGGCTGGGCACGAGGCTGTTAGATCAGGCCAAGGCCGCCCAAAACCCTTTGCGTCTCTGGACCTTTCAACGCAACGACGGTGCTAGGAACTTTTATGAGTCTCGTGGTTTCGTGCAGATCGATATCACCGACGGCTCGGGCAACGAAGAGCGCGAGCCGGATGTTTTGTATGAGTGGTTTGATTGACTGGAACTGCTTCAACCCATCGGGTTAGCGGGATAGATTCGCAGTTTCTAAAAATCCAAAGGATCTAGGTTAAGCGTAACGGATAGATATTTCTCATAATCTTCCTTAGACGATTAAATGGTCAGGCGCTCAATCAATAAAGTCACCCCGGTCTAATTTTTGCCCTAGTCTCACCGCAGCCTACTTGTCTGTTATTCAGTCATTTCGACGGGAGAATTCCATGAACCGTTCCGCGCGGGTCTTGATGGTGGTTGCGGGTTTGAGCCTGATGGGCACGGCGGCTTTGGCTGAGCCGGTCAATCCTGTGGTGAGCCGTGTGACGGTGACGCTCGATCCGAAATTTGTTTCTGGTGGCGTGAAGACCTACGGGGCCAAGGAGGTTGGCGATCTGGCCTACTATTTAAAGAAGACCGTCGAACGGTCCCTGACGGCCAAGGGTCGGTTCAAGGCCGACGCTGTGGGCGGTGCGTCGCTTGAGCTGGTGCTGGTCGATGCCAAGCCGAACCATCCGACCTTCAAACAGATGTCCGATCGGCCCGGCCTGTCCATGCAGAGCTTTGGCATTGGCGGTGCTGAAATTCGCGGAGAGCAGATCAATGCCGATAGGAGCCGCGTCAAGCTGGGCTATAGCTGGTACGAGAGCGATATCCGCTGGGCGCAAGGACTGGGCACCTGGGGTGATGCCGAACAGGCCATTCACGGCTTTGCCCGCAGGGTTGCCGAAGGACGTGAGGATATCCCCCAGAAATAAGAGTTCCCGCTTGCAGTTGCCCGCGACTGTCGATCAGATGGCGTCCAGGCCGACGAGATAGATCGGCATGACTGGGGATGACCGTTCTATGACCAAGGCCCAGCCGCCAAGCAGATTAACCCTTTCTGCCTTTTCTGCCCCCACCCTGCCATTGGCCGCCTTGGGCCTGCCTTTGGTGGTCTATTTGCCGGAATATTACGCCAACCATCTGGGTTTAAACCTGGCCATGGTGGGTTTTGCTTTTATGGCGGTTCGGTTTTCAGACATCTTTCTGGACCCCATTTTCGGCGAGATGATGGATCGCACCCGCACGCGCATGGGTCGGTTTCGTCCATGGATGTTGCTCAATACGCCGATCCTCGCCCTGTCCACATACATGCTGTTCATGGCCCAAAAGGGCGTTGGGCCGGTCTATCTGTGGTTCTGGTTAGCCCTGACCTACATCACCTATTCGGCCGTTGTTTTGGCCCATACCTCGTGGGCCTCGGTGCTGTCGTCTGATTATAATCAGCGGTCTCGGATCTATGGCTTCTGGCAGGCGGGCAATGTGATCGGCATGATCCTTGTTCTCGCCCTGCCGCCGATCCTGTCTGCCGTGGCCCATATGGACTATGCTGGGGGGCTGCAGGCCATGGGCTGGTTCATCGTTCTGCTCTTACCCCTAACGATCCTCTTGGCCACCAAGGTCGTCGGAGAGCCGGTAAATCTGGCCCCTGTTGCCCATCGTCCAGCCGATCTGAAAGCCTATTTCGACCTGTTCAAGAACGACTCCGTGCGGCGGATCATGCTGGCCGACCTGACCTTGGGGCTCGCCCCTGGCATCACGGGCGCCCTGTTTTTCTTCTTTTTTGAGCAGGTTAAAAACCTGAACAAGACCCAAGCGGGCCTGATGCTGCTGATCTATTTCATCGCCGCACTCATTGGCGCGCCGCTTTGGTCAAGGCTCAGCAATGCTATTGGTAAGCACAAGGCGCTGATTGTCGCCTCTGTTGTCTATACCGTTACCCAAAGCGCGCTTGTCTTTTGGCCTTCCGTATCCCTGCCCTTCATGGCAGTTGGCCTGTTCCTTGCGGGCCTACCCTATGCAGCAGCCGGGGTCCTGCTGCGGTCAATGCTGGCCGATGTTGGCGACGAGGAGCGGCTGAGTACCGGTATAGATCGCACGGGCCTGCTCTATGCAGTGCTGGCAGGGACCAGCAAGATTGGCTACGCCTTGGCTGTTGGGCTCACCTATTTCGGCCTTGATGCTATGGGCTTTAAGGCAGGCGGGACAGACAATTCGCCTGAAGCTTTAGTTGGTCTCCAGGTCCTCTATGGTGTTGTTCCCGGGCTGTTGGCGCTGGTCGCAGCCTGGACCTTCAAGGACTATAGTTTGGACGCAACCCGCCACAGCGCCATTCGTGAGGCCTTACGCCAAAGCGATGAGGCGCAAACGCCCAACGAAGGCGTCTAGTCCCATGACGACGAACGCGCCGTCCTTGCCCATGGATGATCAACACCCAATCTTTCATCTGCTCGAGATCATGCGCCGCCTGCGCGATCCGGTCGGCGGCTGCCCTTGGGATCTGGAACAGACCTTCGCCACTATCGCGCCCTATACGGTCGAAGAGGCCTATGAGGTGGCCGACGCCATTGAGCGGGGTGACTTGGGCGACCTTCGCGACGAACTCGGCGACCTTCTGTTTCAAACCGTGTTTCATGCCCAGATGGCGCAGGAACAGGGGCAATTTGACTTTGCCAACGTCGCTCAGGCCATTTGCGACAAGATGCTGCGGCGTCATCCCCATGTGTTTGGAAAGGCCGATGGCCGCACATCCGCTGAGCAGACCGACGCTTGGGAAGTGATCAAGGCCAGTGAGCGCGCTGCAAAGGGTAAGGCGACCAGTCTCCTCGACGATATTCCCGCCAGCCTTCCGGCCATGACGCGTGCGGTCAAACTGACCAAGCGGGCGGCTCGGGTGGGCTTTGACTGGCCCAATACGACCGAGGTTCTAGCCAAATTGCGCGAGGAGCTGGCCGAGCTCGAGGTTGAAATTGATGCCGCTGATCTGGCCAAGGCGCGTGAGGAACTGGGAGATCTTCTGTTCGTGGTGGCCAATCTGGCGCGCAAACTGGACATTGAACCGGAAGATGCCTTGCGCAGCGCCAATGCCAAGTTTGTGCGACGTTTCAGCTATATAGAGCGATCTCTTGCCGCGCGGGGTCGGACACCCGATCAGTCTGATTTAGCCGAGATGGATGATCTGTGGAACGCGGCCAAGGCGATTGATAAGGCTAAGGGTTAGCGTTTGAGGGCCCGGAGGTGGCGGATAGGCCCCCTCACCCAACCCTCTCCCCCGAGGGCGCGAGGGCTTATTCGTTCTTAGCCCTCTCCCCGTGGGAGAGGGCGGGGTGAGGGCCTTGTTTCCTTAACGCGTCATTGCGAGCGCAGCGAAGCAACCCAGGGGTCTGACGCGGACCAAAATTGAAGTTCCCTTGGGTTGCTTCGGCGCGATGCGCCTAGCAATGACGCAGTAATAGGGATTGATCCCTAATCCATCACCGCATTAGGAAACCCGCGCTGGAACCGTCCAATCGCTTGGGCGTCAAGGCGGACACGAAGCACAACCGCGCCATCGTCTTGATCAACGCGCTTAAGCACGCGGCCATGGCGATAGAGCCAAGCAATAGCTTGCCCGTCGGCATAGGCCAGGGAGATGGTCGCCTCCTCGCCGGTATCGACATGATCGGCAAGGATTTGGCGAAGGCGCTCGATGCCCTCACCCGTGACAGCAGAGACGGCCACAGCCAAAGGACCGACACCTTCGTCGGAGCGAAGGGCACGGGAGAGAACCTCCCCCCGGCCCTCCTCGTCGAGCATATCGACCTTGTTCCAGACCTCGATCAGGACGCGGTCGCTGTCACGGCCAAGCTTGATCTGGTCGAGGACGGACTCAACATCATGGGCCTGGGCGCGGCTGTCGGGATTGGCGATGTCGCGCACATGCAAGATGACATCCGCCTCTTGCACCTCTTCGAGGGTCGCGCGGAAGGCCTCAACCAGTTCATGCGGTAGGTCTGAGATGAAGCCCACAGTATCGGACAGAATGGCGGGCCGTCCACCGGGTAGACGCACCGTGCGCAAGGTCGGGTCAAGGGTGGCGAACAGCATATCCTCAGCCATGACCTCGGCCTCAGTCAGGCGGTTGAACAGGGTCGATTTTCCGGCATTGGTATAGCCCACCAACGCAATGGTCGGCGTAGGAGTCTTTTGACGGGTAACTCGGTGCAAGGAGCGGGTCCGCCGCACCTCATCCAGTTCTTTCTTCAACTTACCGATCTTGTCGGCCAGTAGGCGCCGGTCCGTTTCAATCTGGGTTTCACCGGGACCGCCCATGACGCCCATGCCGCCGCGCTGGCGCTCTAGGTGGGTCCAGGTGCGCACAAGGCGTGACTTTTCATAGTCGAGCCGTGCCAATTCGACCTGAAGCTTGCCCTCACGGGTGCGGGCGCGGCGCGCGAAGATCTCGAGGATCAGGCCGGTGCGATCTAGGACCTTAACTTCCCACGCCTTTTCTAGATTGCGCTGTTGAACCGGCGTCAGGGCATCATCAATAATGACGACATTCGCGCGCAGATCACGGGCCTGCTCGCCAATTTCCGTGACCTTGCCCTTACCGAATAGGGTTGCGGGCATGGCGGTACGAAGGGGCGTGACCTGCGCACCGCAGATCACAACGTCGAGCGCCTCGGCGAGGCCTACGGCCTCTTCCAGACGCGCTGCGGGGTCGCGGAGCCGATTGACGGATCCGCGGCCCTGAGCGCGAACCGGATGAACCACCAGCGCCGTCTGGACCTCTGGCGTGCGGTCTACGAAACTGTCGGTCAATCGTCGAAATCTTGCTCGGGCTCGTACAGCTGAACCGGCTGTGCGGGCATAATGGTCGAGATGGCGTGCTTATAGACCAACTGCGACTGGCCATCACGGCGCAGCAGAACGCAGAAATTATCAAACCAGCTGACGACGCCCTGTAGCTTGACACCATTGACCAGAAAGATGGTCAGGGGCGTGCGGGTCTTGCGGACGCTGTTGAGGAATGTGTCTTGTAGATTTTGCTTCTTATCGTTCGACATGGCCTTTTCGACCCTCTTTTTCTTAATTGGAGGCAAAGTGCCCCCACACATGAGTGTTTCGCGGTCAGCTCGCTGTGCGTCTGGCCGTCTCCATATATAATCTTCTTAAGCTCAAGCTCAAAGGTCCCGGCTGTCCATTACCAATGGTAATGTTGTCGATCTGCACGATCGGAAGCACAAAAGCTGACGCCGCTGTCAAAAATGCCTCCTTTGCGCCCTTGGCCTCCTCGACCGAGAAGGGTTTTTCAGAGAACTCTATCCCCTCCTCCTTCAATCGCTCAATCAGGGCCGCACGGGTAATGCCGCGCAAGATATTGGCTTGGGTGTCGCGTGTGCGCAGCGTTCCGGATGCATCCACGATCCAGGCATTGGTCGAAGCCCCTTCGGTGACCAACCCCATCTCATCCACCAGCCAAGCCTCTTCGGCCCCGACATCATGGGCCAAGGTCTTGGCCATGGCATTGGGAAGAAGACCCACGGTCTTGATGTCACAGCGGCCCCAACGAATGTCGGGCTGGGTGATGACGCTGACGCCCTTGGCAGCCTTGGCATTCAAAGCGTCATAATTGATCGACTTGGCAGTCAAGACCAAGGTCGGCAAGGGGGCAGGATCGGGGAAGGCATGGTCGCGCTTAGCAACGCCCCGGCTGATCTGCAGATAGACCATGCCGTCCTTGATGCGATTACGCCGCAAGGTCTCGCCAATCACCATGCGCAAGGCCGCCCGGCTCATCGGCTGATCGATGGACAGTTCCGAAAGGCTGCGGTCGAGCCGGTTAAAATGGCCGTCGCAATCGGCCAACTTCCCATCAAAGACGGCCCAGACCTCATAGACAGCGTCAGCAAACTGAAAGCCACGGTCCTCGACATGGACAACGGCCTGACTGTGCTCCAGATACCGGCCGTTCACATAGGCAACCCGTCCCATCAGTCTTCCTCGTCTTCGCCAGATCGCAGGGGGGCAACCCCGAGCGACTTGAGTTTGCGGTGCAGAGCCGAGCGCTCCATACCGATGAAGGCTGCCGTGCGCGAAATATTACCGCCAAAGCGCATGATCTGGGCGTTGAGATATTCGCGCTCAAACACCTCGCGGGCATCGCGCAGCGGCAGAGCAATAATCCGCTCCGCCCCCATCGAGCCGGCCGTTCCCGCCGTCGCGACCTCCGAAGGCAGCATCTCGGCTGTGATCGGCTGGGTAGGATCGCCGCTGGCGAGGATCAAGAGCCGCTCAACATTGTTGCGCAATTGTCGAACATTGCCGGGCCAAGCATGGACCTGAAGGGTTGCGATGGCGTCGTCGCCCAAGATCCGACGCGGAAGGCCCGTGGCCTCACTGATCGCGGAAATGAAATAGTCGACCAGTTCGGAAATATCGTCCCGCCGCTCTGACAGTCCAGGCACGCGCACGGGCACCACATTCAAGCGATGGAACAGGTCTTCACGGAAGCGACCTGCCGCGATCTCTTCACGCAGGTCTCGCGCGGTCGAGGAAATCACCCGCACATCGACCTGAACATCGGTCGTGCCACCAACGCGCCGGAACCTTTGATCGACCAAGACGCGCAAGATGCGGCCTTGCGTCTCGCGCGGCATATCCGCGATCTCATCCAAATATAACGAGCCGCCGTGGGCCCGTTCAAAGACACCGATCTTGCTGGGATGGCCGTCAGCGCCCTCTTCCCCGAACAGTTCCAGATCGATGCGGTCAGTCGTCATACCCGCCGCCGCAATAGCCACAAACTCATTACCCGACCGTGGGCTGGCATCATGGATTAGGCGCGCGACCAGTTCCTTACCCGATCCAGGAGGGCCCGAGATTAAGATGCGGCTATTGGCTTGCGCGATCTTTCCGATCAGCTGACGCAGTTGCTGGGCCGGTGCCGAATGACCAATGAAGCCATCCGGTGCCAGTGTCTGCTGACGAAGGCGGCGATTCTCACGCTTTAGATTGGCCGACTCCAAGGCCCTCTGAACCACCAATAACAGCCGGTCAGACTTGAAAGGCTTTTCGAGGAAATCATAGGCACCGCGCCGAATAGCACTGACGGCGGTTTCAATATTGCCGTGGCCAGAGATCATCACGACCGGCAGGTCAGCGTCCAAGCTCTTGATCATGTCGAGCAGCTCAAGCCCGTCCATGCCGCCGCCCTGCATCCATATATCCAGGATCAGCAAGGATGGCTTTCGCGCATTGATCGCGACCAGCGCCGCGTTCGCATCCGGGGCTGTGCGAACCCCATAGCCCTCATCCGCGAGGATACCCGCCACCAATTCGCGGATATCGGCCTCATCATCGACTACCAAAATATCAGCCGCCATGACTTCCTCGCTCGGTCTCTGACGCGCTGGCCAGAGATAATTGAACTCTGCTCGACCGGGCAAAACGAAGGCTCGTTCGTGCTCCGGGCGCAACAGCGGCATCTGATAAGGCCAGATCGCCGCCATGGTCTTCCATGATCCGTTTTACAATTGCGAGGCCTAGGCCCGTGCCCTTTTCCCGCGTCGTTACATAGGGTTCGGTCAAGCGGTCCCGATCACGGGACGGCAAGCCAATGCCATTGTCCTCAACCTCAAAGGCGGGCGCACCGTCGATCAAGATCAGGCGTGCGAGGATCCGGCCTTGCAGGTCCGGTTCTTTCAAGCGCCGGGCCGAAATGGCCTCGCCGGCATTTTTGAGAAGGTTGGTGAGCCCCTGCCCCACCATCCGCCCATCGCAGGTCAGGCTAATCGTCTCGTCCGGCTCTTCCATGACGATCGCGGTCTCCGGATCCGCGACGCGCTGGGCAAAGACGGCTTGGCGCAGCATCTCATTGGCATCACAGGTCGAAAATTGCGGCGCGGGCATGCGGGCAAAGGATGAGAACTCATCGACCATCCGCCCAATATCGCCGACCTGACGGATGATGGTGTCAGTGCAGCGATCAAAGGTCTCGAGATCGCTCTGAATTTCACCGCGATATTTGCGGCGCAAACGCTCTGCTGAGAGCTGGATCGGGGTCAGCGGGTTCTTAATCTCGTGGGCAATGCGACGTGCAACATCGCGCCAGGCGGCATTGCGTTGGGCGGTGACCAGACGGGTAATGTCATCAAAGGTCAAAACGACCTCCGCTTCCGCCGTCGTAGAGGCGCGCACGCGCAGTCTGCGGGTCTGAGCCCCGCGAACAATATCGACCTCTTCTTCCGCCTCTCCGCGCGCGGACTGGGCCATAGCGACCAAGGGCAAGAACTCCGGCGCGACCTCGCTCAGCGGCAGGCCGTAGAGAAGCGTGTTTTCCATATCCAACAGGGCCATAGCCTGATGGTTGGTCGCTGAAATCCGTCCTTGAGGATCGAGGCCGAGAACGCCAGCGCTGACGCCCGACAGCACGGTCTCAATAAATTGCCGTCGCGATTCAGCGTCGATACTCGCCGCAATGAGGGCCTGTTGCTGGTCACCAAGGTCCTTGGTCATACGGTTAAAGGCGTCTGACAGAACGGCAATCTCTTCAGGCGAGCGCACGGTCTCGACGCGCGCCGTCAGATCGCCGCCTGCCACCCGGTCTGCTGCCTGCACCAGCTTGGCAATGGGTGTTGCAATGGCCGAGGCCGCCGCCATGCCCAACCATACGGCACCGACCAGCACCAACAGCACGGTCTCGACATAGCTCATGGCAAAGACGGTCTGGATACGGGCGCGATTGGTCTCAGCATCGCGATAGTCGAGCACGGACTTTTCCGACTGAAAGAGCCGCTGCATCAGCCCCTTTTCGACATACCGAGCCGTATAGAGATAGGCGTCATCATAGGCCTTGAGCCGATAGACCGCGCGAAACAGATTCTCGGCCGCAAAGGGGCGCATGACGATTTCGCCCGTATCGGCTGCAACCAAGGTGCTGGGCGGCGGGGCGAGATAGGGCGGTGCACTGGGCGACTCGGCGCGGGCCAGAATTCTGCCCTCGTGGTCGATGACATAGACCGCCGGAAAGGCGCGATAGGCCGCCTGATCGCGAAGGTAACTGGAATAGGTCACCGGACTTTCGGTCAGCTTGGTCGGCACCTGATTGAGGTCACTGGCCAGATCGCCCATCTCGCGCTGGATATAGCCCTTCTGCTCTTCGAGATAGGCATTGGCAAAGACGGCACCATTCTCGACCGCGGTCTTCACCCGCAGGTTAAACCAGTTGTCGACGCCCTGATTGACCAGAAGGCCAAAAAAGATCGCGACCACGACAGCGGGCGCGACAGCGGCAGCCGCAAACAGGGTCACGAAGCGCAAATGCAGACGGGAGCCCGCATCCTTGGACTGGGTCGCCAAACGCGCCACCCGCCACCCCATCGCGCCAACCAGGGCGAGGATCAAAAGCAGATTAAAGATCAGGAGGGCCAGAACCGCGCGGCTGGCTGGACCAATCGGCCCTTCACCGGGGGCAGATGATGCCAAGGATACCGCCACAACCGTCAAGATACAGGCGAGCGCGTAACCAAGACCCAGACCATATCGAATGCGCGCGATCTCGCCAATGCGTACCCTCAACCGGCTCATCAGCGCGGTGGGATCGAACTGCCTATGACGAAGGGCGTCATCACTCATGGGATAAGAGTAGGATCAACTGTGCCTAATTTTCAACACCCATGTTGCCGATGGGCGTCAATAGTCTGCAACCGCCTCAGATTTTCAGGCCTTTGATCCTGTCAGACTGTGGCAATCTGGTTTACCGCTTGGGCTTAGCCATATTGACCCCAAGATCTTGGATCTTTTTGCGCAAGGTATTGCGGTTAAGACCGAGAATCTCTGCAGCCCGAACCTGATTGCCGCGTGTGGCATTCAAGGTCAGCTTGATCAGAGGGGCCTCCATCTCCATCAGAATACGATCATAGAGCCCAACAGCGGGGATGCCGTCGGGCTGATCAGCAAAATGCCGACTGAGATAGCGTTCAATCAGGCCCGACAGGGTGATCGGCCCCTCTTCAGTGATCGGGACTGGACTATGGTCCTGAAGTTCGCGCTCAATAATCCGGGCTGTGATCAGGTCCTCGCCATAGAGGGCGCAGATGCGACGGATCAGGTTTTCGAGCTCACGGACATTGCCCGGCCAGTTGTGGACCTTTAGCCGCTCAAGCGCGTTCTGATCGATGGTCTTGGACGGCAAACCTTCCCGATTGGCGCGCAACAGGAACGAGCGAGCGAGGTCGGGAATATCCTCGGTGCGATCCCGAAGCGGCGGCAACCGAACCGGCGCGACATTGAGCCGAAAGAACAGGTCCTCTCTGAACAGGCCTTGCTGAATCAAACTGCGCAGATCGCGATTGGTGGCGGCAATGATCCGGACATTGGGGCGGCGGTTGGTCTTTGGGTTCAGCGCCGATTCCGACCCATCAATGACTCGCAGCAACCTCGTCTGGGCATCAAGCGGCATATCACCAATCTCATCGAGGAACAGGGTGCCGCCGTCAGCTTCGACGAGCTTGCCGCTCTCGCCCTCATCGCGTCCGAACAGTTCGGTCTCAACCCGCTCGCGCGGCGTTGCGGCCAGATTGATCACCACAAACCTTCCATCGCGGCGACGGCCCAAATCATGCAGGGCGCGGGCGACCAACTCCTTGCCAGTGCCGGATTCGCCAAGGATCAGGGTGGTCAGGTCTGCGCCGACCAAACGCGCGATGGTGCGATAGACCTCCTGCATCGGGGCGGAACGACCGATTAGCGGCAAACGTTCGTCGCGGACCGCGCGGGCCTGAGCCTTCGCCGCCTCGCCATCAGCAGGCCGCGACAGCGCGCGCTTGGCAGCCGCGGTCATGTCATCCAGATCAAAGGGCTTTGGGATATATTCAAAGGCCCCAACCTCAGCAGCATTGACCGCCGTGACGAGCGTATTTTGAGCGCTCATCACAATGATCGGTAGCTTAGGCCGATCTTTGCGGATGCGCGGTAAGACATCGAAGACATTCTCATCGGGCATGACCACGTCAGTTATGACCAGATCGCCCTCCCCGTCCGACACCCATTTTAACAGGGTTGTTGCATTGCCCGTGGCCCGCACCTGATAGCCGAGCCGGGTAAAGGCTTGGCTTAGCACCAACCGAATTGAGGCATCATCATCGGCGATCAAGATCTTGTGGTGTGCAGACATGGGGCAAACCTATTCGCAGCAATTAGACAGCACGGGGGAGAGGACGTGCACTCACGGTTCGATTGGCAGAAGAACGCGGAAGGTTGTGCGGCCGGGCTCCGACTCAAAATCGATCATACCCCCGTGGGCCACCACCAACTTGGACACCAAGGCCAGACCCAGACCGGCACCAAATGTCTTACTGGTCACAAAGGGCTCGAACAGATGGTCGCGCAGATGCGGCGCAACGCCTGGGCCATTGTCAGTAATTTTGATCTCAAGGGGGGCACCCCGCGGGGTCTGACCCCGGATGGTCCGAACCCGAACACCGTGGCGATAGCCCGTCGAAATCAGGACCTCGCCGCGTCCGTCACCGCGCGAATGGGCGGCCTCAGCGGCATTCTTCACCAGATTGAGGAAGATCTGAATGAGCTGGTCCTCGTCGCCATAGGTCGAGGGTAAGGACGGATCATAGGTCTCTTTCAAGGTCAGACCGTCGGCCACGCCATTGACGACCAATGCCCGCACCCGGTCCAGGACGAGGTGAATATTGACCGGCTCACGCACCGGAGGCGCATTGTCCGAAAAGGCCTCCATCTTATCGACGAGGCGACGAATTCGGTCGGTCTCATCGACGATCAGTTGGGCGAGCGGCGCATCCTCAGCCCGAGCGCTCGATTTCAGCAGTTGAGCGGCCCCGCGAATACCGGCCAGAGGGTTCTTGATCTCGTGGGCGAGCATCCGGCCAAGCCCGACAACCGATCGCAGGCCCGCTGAGTCCCCTAGTCGCTCAGACCCCAGCGGTGTCAGCCGAGGATGCAGCGTCAAAAGGATGGAGCCATCTCCCATAGGTGCTGCCGCGCCATCGGCCTCGAAGGTCGGTTGACCGAACAGGCTAATCTCAAGCCCACGCTCTCGAACCCGCGCGTCTTCGGCAATGGCCCGGTCAATCAGGGAAACCAGCGTCGATCCCGTCGGCAGGGCATCGCGGAACCGACCCCGTGCAAGCAGGCTCAATCCATGGCCAAAAAGGGTTTCTGCAGCCTCGTTGACGGCAATGATCCCGCCCTCCTCCCCAATGACCAAGGCAGGTTCAGGGCTGAGGTCAAAGGCGGTGGCGCGCAGGCTCTGCTTCGCCTCCGGCATTTTGACGGGCTTACCTAGGCGGTTGCCACTGCTGCTCAAGGTCATGCGGCAAGACTTTCATTATCAGAGGACCAAAGCGTCGTCAGGCCTTCGATGATGGCTTTGGGGTCTTCGAGGCGGCAGAGTATCGCCTTGGCTTGGCGACGAAGGGCGGGATCGATTGGCACGGGCGCGGCCTCGATGTACCAGCCCAGATGTTTGCGAAAGATACGAACCCCGTGATGGTCACCGTGAAAGGCCAAGGCCGCGTCAAAATGGTCAAGCGCAATGGAGAGACGGCCGTCAATGTCCGGCTCTGCAAAGGCCTCACCGCTCAGGCCCGCCGATAGGGCGGAGGCAATCCAAGGCCTTCCATAGGCCCCTCGCCCGATCATCACGCCATCCGCGCCCGAAATCTCTAGAGCCGCCTTTGCGCTGGCCAGATCGACCACGTCGCCATTGACGATCACAGGAATGGAAACAGCCTCCTTGACCAACCGAACTGCGGCCCAGTTGGCTTGGCCCTTATAGAATTGAGAACGGGTGCGCCCGTGGATGGTGACGGCCTTGACCCCAGCGGCCTCAGCGCGCTGGGCCAACTCCGGCGCATTGCAACTATTTTCGTCCCAGCCGAGCCGCATCTTGACGGTCACAGGCACGTCGACGGCATCGACCACGGCGCGGATCAGGCTTTCGGCGAGATCAAGGTCTCGCATGAGGGCGGACCCGGACAGGGCACCGGTCACCTCTTTGGCAGGACAGCCCATATTGATATCGATGATGTGGGCCCCAGCGCTCTGGGCAAGCCGCGCGCCCTCAGCCATCCACTGGGCCTCACGACCCACCAGTTGCATGACCATCAGATGAGAGCCCTCGCCAATCGCGGCGCGGCGCATGACATCGGGGCGTCCCTTGGCCAGATCGGCACAGGCAACCATCTCGGTGGCCACATAGGCAGCCCCTTGCTTGAGGGCCGTCATCCGGTATGGCAGGTCACTGACTCCCGTCATCGGCGCAAGAAAGACGCGCCCCTGAACGGTTTCAGACCCAATGGATAGCCAATCGCCCATTTATTAGTCACCCCTTGAGCTCACTTTTTAGGCAGATAAATCGATGCCGTCTAGTCTAGACTTTCGATGACTGATGGCCAAAACAGAGACATGGAATTTTCAGCGATCATTGTAGCCGGCGGCTCGGGTCAACGGGCAGGCTCCGGCCCCGCCAAACAGTGGCGGCAGGTTGGAGGACAGCCCGTTCTGCGCTGGTCCGTCGCGACGATGTTGCAGGCGGGTGCCAAGCCCCTGATCGTGGTCATTCCCGCTGGCACTGAGGCCGAGGCTCAAGCCGCGCTGGAAGGGCTGGAGGGCTGGCAGAGTGCCATTGGCGGCGCACGGCGCACCGACTCCGTCCGCGCGGGCCTTGAAGCCTTAAAGGCAAGTCCGCATCCTATTGCGTCGGTACTGATCCATGATGCCGCCAGGCCTTTTGTTACCGCAGGCCATATTGGCGCTTTGCTGGACAGGCTCTCCGAGGCAGAGGGTGCGGTGCCAGCGCTGGCCATGGCCGACAGCCTCAAACGCCAAGACGACGCGGGTCGTCTAACCGCCGCCTCACGAGACGGGCTCTATCGGGTCCAAACGCCTCAAGCCTTTCAGTTTGAGGCGCTCATAAAGGCCTATGATGCCCTCCCCTTCGACACGGAAATGACCGACGATGCCGGGGTGGTTGAGGTGATGGGCGGTCGGGTCTTGGCCGTTCCGGGCGATCCCATGCTCTTTAAACTGACCTATCCTGAGGATTTTTCCATGGCTGAGGCCCTAGCCTCCCGTCGCCGCGCGGTGCGGATCGGACAGGGTATAGACGCCCATCGGTTTGGCGCAGGCGAAGAACTCTGGCTCTGCGGGATTAAGATTGACCACGAGATGGGCCTGATCGGCCATTCCGATGCAGATGCCGGGCTTCACGCCCTGACAGACGCGATTCTAGGCGCCATTGGCGAGGGCGATATCGGCGATCACTTCCCCCCAACCGATCCGCAATGGCGCGGCGTGGCGTCCGAGGTCTTTTTGAGACATGCCGCCGACCTTGTTCGGGTCAAAGGCGGGGTCATTATTAATGTCGACCTGACGCTGATCTGCGAGCGGCCGAAAATCAAACCTCACCGCCAAGCCATGCGCGAGCGGGTGGCCGATATTCTCGGGCTGCCCCTAGACCGGGTCAGTATCAAGGCCACGACGACCGAAAGGATGGGCTTTACGGGGCGTGAAGAGGGTCTGGCGGCTCAGGCTATCGCCTCTATCGATATGCCGCTCTAGCCTCGCTCTTTCATTGTCACTGGCACACGAACGGGCCATGATCTGCCCATAGTCCCTATTGGAAAGTCTGCCTCATGTTTCCCTTGGAAATCGAAACCCTCGCCCGCCTACTCGTCGATGAGGCGCGAGAGCGTCGACTTCGGGTCACGACAGCGGAAAGCTGCACCGGCGGACTGGTGTCTGCGGCCATTACGGCCATCTCAGGGTCTTCCGACGTGCTGGAGCGCAGCTTCGTGACCTATTCCAACCGCGCTAAGTCCGAAATGCTCGATGTCCCGGGCGACATGATCGCGGACTATGGTGCCGTATCCGAGCCCGTCGCGCGGATGATGGCCGAGGGAGCCGTCAGCAATTCTAACGCCCATATTGCCGTCTCGATCACTGGCGTCGCAGGCCCAACCGGCGGCACGACCCTCAAGCCCGTTGGACTGGTGCACTTTGCCACCTTCCGTACCAACCATTCGGTGATCCACCGGGTCGAGCGGTTCGGAGATCTCGGCCGCAATGAAATCCGCATGGAGGCGGTCAAGGTGGCTCTGGAAATGCTTCGCGACCGCCTGACCTAAGGCTTAGGGCTGGCGTAGAGATGCTCTGCACGCTCTACAAAACACTGAATAAGCCGCTCTACAGCACTGTTCATATTGGCTTTTAGCAGGGCATCGAGCAGACGAGTCTTGAATTCGAAATCAATGCTGAACTCGATCCGGGTTCCGGCAGGGTCGGGATAGAAGGCCCAGACATTAGACAGTTTGCGAAAGGGGCCATAGAGCAAGGCCACCTCGACCCGGCCTTGGTTTTCGTCGCGCAGAACCCGGGTCGCGAACCGCTCGCTCAAGAATTTGAACCCGACACCCGCTTCGGCATCCACCTGAGTCACACCCGGCGCGCGGGTCATGGCGTTCCAGGTTCGCATCTGTGTGATCCACGGAATGAAGTCCGGATAGGCCTCCACATCTCCGACCAACGCCACCAACTGGGCGACGCTGTAGGGCAAGATCTTGGTCAGGGCGTGGCGCAAGGGGGAGCGAGGCCCTAGCGCTGGGCGGACATTGCCGCCGCCTTGGCAGCGCGGGCAGCTTTAAGACGCGCAAAATCCTCACCCGCATGGTGCGATGATCGCGTTAGCGGACTGGCTGAGACCATCAAGAACCCCTTGGCCCGGGCAATGGCCTCATAGGCTTTAAATTCCGTCGGCTCGACATAGCGGTCGATCGGGGCGTGACGGCGTGTCGGCTGAAGATATTGGCCGATGGTGATGAAATCGATGCCTGCAGAGCGCATATCGTCCATCACCTGCATGACCTCCTCCTTGGTCTCGCCCAACCCGACCATCAGGCCAGACTTGGTGAACTGGGAAGGATCGCGTTCCTTGACCCGCTCGAGCAGGCGTAAGGAGTGGTAGTAGCGCGCTCCGGGGCGGATCTTGAGATAGAGGCGCGGTACGGTTTCTAGATTGTGGTTGAACACGTCGGGCCGGGCATCAATGACCTGCTCGGCCGCACCGTCCTTGCGCAGAAAGTCGGGGGTCAGGATTTCAATCGTTGTGGCCGGAGCCGCTGCACGAATCGCGCGAACCACCTGTGCAAAGTGCTCAGCGCCGCCATCAACCAAATCATCACGATCCACCGACGTGATAACGACATGGCTAAGGCCCATCTGCTGCACCGCCCGGGCCACCCGTTCGGGCTCGTCCGCATCGAGAGGCCCGGGAAGCCCGGTCTTGACGTTACAGAAGGCGCAGGCCCGGGTGCAGGTATCGCCCATGATCATCATGGTCGCGTGCTTCTGGCTCCAGCACTCTCCGATATTGGGACAGGCCGCCTCTTCGCAGACCGTGACCAGACCATTGTCCTTCACAATCTTACGGGTCTGATTATAGCCCTCAGAGCCTGGGGCCCTGACCCGCAACCATTCGGGCTTGCGCAGAACCACTGATTCTGGACGGTTGCGCTTTTCGGGGTGGCGCAAGGTTGGGGCGGCATTGGTGTCGATGAGCGTGACCATAGTCCTTAAATCGGACTTTGCGCGCCGATGATCAAGCCTTGGCGACATCTTTGCAGGTAAACTGCCTATTTCTGTTGGACCTCAGCGCAAATAAGATCAAATTATGACAACGAACTGGATGAACGACAGGGAGGCGACGCCGTAATGCCAAAGGCATACGACGCCACATCGGGTCAGAGCTCGGTGTTTGATGCATTGATTGAGGCCAGCAACCTCTACGGTGCCAAGAAACTGATCCTCGAAGATCAAGACCGTAATCCGCTGAGCTACACAGGATTGATCCGGGCCGCCTTTGCGCTCGGCCGGAAAATCGCGGCGGTCACCGAGCCCGGCGAACGGGTCGGCCTGTTGCTGCCGTCGGGGTCTGCCGTGGTCGTGACCTTCTTTGCGCTCCATGCCTTTGGCCGCGTGCCCACCATGCTGAACTTCACAGCGGGCATTCGCAATCTTAAGGCTGCGGTCAAGATTTCTGGCCTGCGCCGTGTCTATACCGCGCACCGCTTTGTCGAACAGGGCAAGCTTGAGGATCTGACCGATGCCTTGAGTGAAGTGTGCCAAGTCCACTATCTCGAAGATGTCCGGGCCAGTCTGGGCCTGGGTGACAAGCTGTTTGCGGCTGCAGCGGGGGCCATGCCGCGCCGTTTCCGGGCCAAGGCAACGCCTGACTCAACGGGCGTTGTTCTGTTCACCT
Source organism: Pseudomonadota bacterium (assembly GCA_041182245.1). Classification (GTDB taxonomy): domain Bacteria; phylum Pseudomonadota; class Alphaproteobacteria; order Caulobacterales; family Caulobacteraceae; genus CAISGS01. The sequence goes on from JBEGNZ010000016.1 coordinate 21,302, forward strand.
CTGGCAGTTTTGGTGCGCCGAGAGGGGTAATACTCAGCCAAGCCAACCTGGTAACCAATGTACGCCAGATCGCCGCCCATATTGATCTTGATCCGGCTTGGGTCTTCTTCAATCCCTTGCCGACCTTCCACTGTTTTGGCCTGACGGCGGGCGTCTTGTTGCCGATCCTCAACGGCATGAAGGCCTTCGAATATCCATCACCGCTACATGTCAAACAGATCCCAACGCTCGTGCGCGAAAGCGGTGCGAGCGTGCTGCTCGCGACCGACACCTTCATCAACCAATATGCCCGTGCGGCTGACCCCGGCGATCTTTCAGGCCTAAAGTTCGTCGTCTGCGGTGCCGAGAAGGTCCGCGAAGAGACCCACAAGCTGGTCAAGGACCGGTTCGGTCCCATCCCCCTGCTTGAGGGCTATGGCGCAACCGAGGCCGCGCCGGTCATTGCGGTGAATAAGCCAACCGATAATCGTCACGGCACGGTCGGCGGCCTACTTCCCGGTATCGAGACCCGCGTCGAGCCGGTCGATGGCATTCCTACCGGTGGGCGTCTCTATGTCCGCGGGGCCAATGTCATGGTTGGCTATCTCAATGATGATGGTCAGGTCGAAGCCCCCGTCGATGGCTGGCACGATACGGGCGATGTGGTGGAACTGGCCGACGATGGCTGGATCACCATTCTGGGCCGGGTCAAACGCTTCGCCAAGATCGGCGGCGAGATGGTGTCCTTGACGGCGGCTGAAGATCTGGCCCTACAGATGTGGCCCGATGCCCGCCATGCGGTCATTGCCATGCCCGATCCGCGCAAAGGCGAACGTCTGGTACTGGTCACCGACCGGCTGGATGCCAAGGTCGCCCCACTGGTGGCTCACGCCCAGAGCATCGGCGCGCCCGAGCTGTCCGTGCCGCGTAAGATCATGCACGTCACCGAGATCCCCGTTCTCGGCACGGGCAAGACTGACTATGCCACCATCCAGCGGATGGCCGAGACAGAAGGCAAGGCGGCGTAGCCCCCTACCCACAATTTTCTTCTGTCTTCCCCGCGCAGGCGGGGACCCAGAACCTTACACGCTGGCGGGAAGTGGCCCGCTGGAACCGGGCCTTGGCGGGGAGGCCAATAACAGCGTCATTGCGAGCGCAGCGAAGCAACCTAGGGGACTGACGCGAACCTGAAGTGACATTCCCCTAGGTTGCTTCGCTGCGCTCGCAATGACGCGTTCCTAAGTCGCCTGCCGCGCGTGGAAACTGGTGGAGAGATAGGAGAGCATCCTCGTCCTTCGACAGTCTCAGGATGAGGATGAATGGGAAATCTGTGGCCTAACAGTCTTCCTCATGCTGAGCCTGTCGAAGCACGAGGAAGAGCCCCTACCGCTCCTGCCGCGCGTGAAACTCACGGCGAAAGGCTTCAAATCGGCCCGCGCTAATAGCGGCGCGCATGGCGGCCGTCAGGGCTTGGAAGAAGGCGATATTGTGCCAAGACAGCAGCACCTGGCCGAGGATTTCTTCGGATTTCACCAGATGATGCAGGTAGGCCTTGGAATAGGCGCTGCTGGCCGGACAGGCGCTGGTCTCATCCAGCGGCGTGTCATCTTCGGCAAAGCGGGCGTTTTTAAGGGCCAATGGGCCGTCCCAGGTCCAAGCCTGACCATGACGACCCGAACGGGTGGGCAGGACGCAATCAAACATGTCGACGCCGCGTGCGACCGCCTCGACCAGATCTATCGGCTTGCCGACCCCCATCAGATAGCGCGGGCGATGGACCGGCAATAGCGGCGCGCAAAAGGACAGGGTATCGCACATGGCCTCATGGCCTTCACCGACCGCCAGCCCGCCAATGGCATAGCCATCAAAGCCGGTCTCAATCAGGCGGTCGGACGATTCCCGGCGCAAGGCCTCGAAGGTCGAGCCCTGTTGAATGCCAAATAGGGCTTGGCTTTCGCGCTCGCCAAAGGCCGCCTTAGAACGAGCCCCCCAGCGCGCCGAGAGCCTCATGGCGGCGGCGGCGCGGGGCTCTTCGGCGGGATAGGACACGCACTCATCAAGCTGCATGATGATGTCCGAGCCGATCCGGTCGGCCTGAATCTCAATGGAGCGTTCGGGCGTCAAGATGTGCTTGGAGCCGTCGATATGGCTGCGGAAGGCTACAGCCTCTTCCGTCACCTTCGAGATACCGGACAGGGACATGACCTGAAAGCCGCCGCTGTCGGTGAGGATCGGACCGTTCCAGCCCATAAATTTGTGCAGGCCACCCAGTCGCTCGAGCCGTTCTGGCCCCGGACGCAGCATTAGATGATAGGTGTTGCCCAGAATGATATCGGCGCCCGTCTGGGCCACCTGATCGACCGTCATGGCCTTCACCGTCCCCGCCGTACCCACGGGCATAAAGGCTGGCGTGCGGATGTCCCCGCGCGGGGTCTTAAGGACCCCGGTCCGGGCTGAGCCATCGGTGGCGTGAATGTCGAAGCGAAACTCTGCCATTAGGAGGCGCGCCATAGCAGGGAACTGTCACCATAGGAATAGAACCGGTAGCCAGTGGCGATGGCACGCTCATAGGCCTCGCGCATCTGGACTTGCCCGGCAAAGGCGCTGACCAGCATGAACAGCGTTGATTTGGGCAGGTGAAAGTTGGTCATCAGGCCATCTGCGGCGCGGAACCGATAGCCCGGCGTGATGAAGATGGCCGTATCGTCGGCAAAGGGTCGGATGGTGCCATCCTCGTCCGTCGCACTTTCTAAAAGGCGAAGGCTGGTCGTGCCGACACAGATCACCCGCCCGCCCTTGGCATGAACCTGATTGAGCGCCGAAGCGGTCTCTTCGGTCACCACGCCATATTCGGCATGCATCTTGTGATCCGTCAGATCGTCGGTCTTCACCGGCAAGAAGGTCCCTGCCCCGACATGGAGCGTGACAAAGTGTAAGGAGACACCCTTAACCTTCAAAAGGGCAAGCAACTCAGCTGTGAAGTGAAGGCCCGCCGTGGGGGCTGCGACTGAACCATCTTCGCGGGCATAGACCGTCTGATAGTCGCGCCGATCGCGCTCATCTTCGGCGCGCTTGGCGGCGATATAGGGCGGCAGCGGCATCAGACCGATGGCGGCGATGGCGAGGTCGAGTTCAACGCCGGAGCGTTCGAACGACAGGTCCACCTCCCCGCCCTCCCCCTTGGCCTCGACCGTCGCCGTTAGGGTTTGTCCATCGGCAACGCGATCTTCATGCGGGGCGAACACAACCTGATCGCCAATTTTGAGCCGTTTGCCCGGGCGCATGAAGGCGGTCCAGCCATTGGGGCTGAGGCGCTTGTGCAAGGTCGCCTCGACGGCCTGAACATTCTCACCGCGCGTGCGTGTGCCAAACAGGCGGGCGGGAATCACGCGCGTATCATTAAAGACCAGTGCGTCACCGGCTTGCAAAAGCTCTGGAAGATCAAGGACCTGATGATCGGCCAGAGCCTGCCCTGGCCGCACTAACAGAAGCCGCGCACTATGGCGCGGCTCCGCCGGACGCAAGGCTATGGCCTCGTCCGGCAGATGGAAGTCAAAGTCTGAAAGTTTCAAACGTCAGCCGCGACGCGGGCTGTTATGATCTTGCCGGGGCTGCGCGGTGGCTCACCCTTTGGCAGGGCGTCAACATGGTCCATGCCATCTGACACCACACCCCAAACCGTATATTGGTTGTCCAAGAAGGTGGCGTCATCAAAGCAGATAAAGAACTGGCTATTGGCCGAATGGGGCGCAGAGGTACGAGCCATTGAGCAAACGCCGCGCAGGTGCGGTTCTGCGCTGAACTCAGCCTGTAGGTTTGGCTTGGACGAGCCGCCGCCGCCCGTGCCCGTAGGATCGCCGCCCTGAGCCATAAAGCCGGGAATGACGCGGTGGAAGACGACGCCATCATAGAAGCCTTCGCGCGCCAGTTCCTTGATCCGGGCCACGTGGCCGGGTGCAAGGTCAGGACGCAGGTCGATGGTCACGACGCCGGTCTCAAGCGTCAACAACAGGGTGTTTTCTGGATCGGCAGCCATGGTTTTTCTCGATTAAAAATGAAAGACGGGTCTTCCTAGCGAACCTCGACCGGAAGGTCGATGTCGCAGGCAGAAAAATCAGCACCCTTCTTGGCGCGCAAGGTCTCGACCATGGCCTTAAAGTAGCCACTGCGAACATCCAGTACCTTGATCGATGGCCGCTCAGCGGTAGGCATGTCTGCCAACATCTGGACCTTGGTCATGCTGTCAGGATCGACCACGGGCTCACCGGTCTTGATCGCCCGAACGACGTTGAGACCCGATAAGGTCTGGCCATAGGCGGTATAGCGCTTGTCTAGCGACGGGAAGGCTTGGCGCATCAAGAAGAACTGACTGTTGGCACTGTCAGGATTTTCACCCCGCGCGGCACCCAGAACGCCGGGACAGAACTGGCCCCAAGCATGGACCTTGCCGTCCGCTGTCATGGCCATCAGATCATCGATCTGGGTCATGACGGGCACGGCACCGACAAATCCCGACTGGATCCCGATCGGCTGGCTAATGGGTACAAAGGGGCTTTGCGGGCCGCGACGATAGGTAAATTCAGCCGCCACATCGGGCTTGGCCGAGCCACCCTCACCGGTCCCTTGCGGGTCACCCGTCTGGGCCATGAACTCGTCAATCACGCGGTGGAACTTCAAGCCATTATAGAAGCCCTCACGGGTCAGTTCCTTGAACCGTGCCACATGGTTGGGACCCAATTCTGGCGACAACTCAACAATGATCCGGCCCTTGGTCGTGTCAATCACCACGACATTTTCAGGATCAGGAACCCGCCAATCGCCAGCAGCAGGACCCTTAGCCACGGCGGGAACTGGAGAGACCTGACGGGCTTTGGCCTTGGGTGCCGCAGCGTTTGCGGACATGGCCGTACCAAGCAGCAGGCTCAGGCTCAAGGCCGATAGGATGGTCTTCATGTCGTCCTCATTACAGTTCGGGCACGATGGGTGGCCAGCGCCACGCCCCAAGAGCCCTATCGATAGATCGCGCTAACCGTGAATTGCCGCAATATTGCGGCAAAGCCCTCAGGCGCGGTTGTATTTCTCGAGCAGGATCTTGGCCATGGTCGGGCTCAGGAAGCTGCTAATATCCCCGCCGAGCTTCGCGATCTCCTTAACCAAACGTGAGGCGACAGCCTGGTGACGAGGGTCAGCCATCAGGAATACAGTCTCGATCTCACGGTTGAGTTGCTGGTTCATCGCCGTCATCTGAAACTCATATTCAAAGTCCGCGACAGCCCGCAGGCCGCGGACGATCATCTGAGCCCCGACATCTTGCGCAAAGTGCATCAGCAGGCCCTCAAAGGGCCGAACCTCAATCTGGGCATGTTTGGTGAAGGGTTTAGTCTCTTCCAGAACCATGGCGCACCGCTCTTCGAGCGTGAACAGCGGCCCCTTATCGCGATTGATCGCGACACCGATGACCAGCTTATCGACCAGCTTTACGGCACGCCCGATAATATCGAGATGGCCATTGGTCATGGGGTCAAAGGTCCCCGGATAGAGCCCAACACGTTCCATAGACGAGATATCCCCTCAGATTTCCGTTCCGGTGGGACAACTGACGCGTCCCTTACCGGTGTGTCGACCTAGACCTTAGTGACTAGGGCTCAGCGCTATCGTCTGAACCACTCTCTTCTTCACCCTTATCACCTTCAGCCAGCCGCTCAACTGATACGACACGTTCGTCATCTGCGGTTCGGAAAATTGTCACGCCCTGGGTGTTACGAGCCGCGATACGGATCTCTGCAACGGGGCAACGGATCAATTGGCCCTGATCGGTGACAAGTACGATCTCGTCGCCATCCTCGACCGGGAACGAGGCCACCACCTTGCCGCCGCGCTTGGACAGGTCATGGGCGACCAGGCCCTTACCGCCTCGTCCCGTAACCCGGTACTCGAAGGAGGAACTCCGCTTGCCATAACCGGTGTCGCTGAGGGTCAGGATGAACTGTTCCTGCGCGCCCAAGGCACTGATCTGCTCGAGGCTAAGCACCGCTTCACCCTCTTCGGCACCGGCACCTTCGGTTTCTGGCTCGTCGACCACGGCCACCTCGGCCTCATCGACGGCTTCACCGGTAACGGCACGCATGGCCTTGGCATATTTCAGATAGGCCCTCTGTTCAGCCGCGCTGATGCCAAGATGTAGCAGGATAGCCATGGAGATGACCTGATCAGACTCGGTCAGTCGAATGCCGCGCACGCCGGTAGACTCACGGCCTGCAAAAACACGGACATCATCAACGCCAAAGCGGATGCACTGACCCAAGGCGGTCGTCAGAAGCACGTCATGGTTCACGGTGCAAAGACCGACACCGACAATGCCATCGCCCACATCCAGCTTCATCGCGATCTTGCCGTTGCGATTGACCTGAACAAAATCGGACAGACGGTTGCGGCGCACATTGCCAGACCGGGTGGCGAACATCACGTCCAACCCATCCCACTGCGCCTCGTCCTCTGGCAAGAGCAGGATTGAGGTGATGGACTCGTTGGGTTCGAGCGGCAACAGATTGACGAAGGCCTTGCCGCGCGAAGACGGCAATCCGAGCGGCAAGCGCCAGACCTTGAGCTTGTAGACCTTACCCGTCGATGAGAAGAACAGCACCGGCGCGTGGGTCGAGGCGGCAAAGACGCGGGTGACGGCATCTTCTTCTTTGGTCGACATGCCCGAACGGCCCTTCCCGCCCCGGCGCTGGGTCCGGTAGGTCGCCAAGGGGGTCCGCTTGACATAGCCGCCATGGGTGACGGTGATGACCATGTCCTCACGCAGGATCAGGTCCTCGTCTTCCATATCCGCATCGCCTTCGACGATGATCGTCCGGCGCGGGATGGCGAAGGCTTCACGCACCTCGACCAACTCTTGGCGAACAATGGCCATGATCTTTTCGCGCGAGGCGAGGATCTCAAGATAGCCGGCAATGGCTTCGGCCAAGCTGCGGGCCTCGCCAAAGATCTCGTCGCGGCCAAGTCCGGTCAGGCGCGATAGGGTCAGGGCCAAAATAGCGCGGGACTGTTCATCCGTCAGGCGCACCGCCGGTGCCCCATCGGCCAGACCGACCACGAGGGTGCGCGGATCAGCAATCAGCTCGATGAGCGGGTTCATATCGCCCGCAGGCCAGTCCCTCGCTACCAAACGCTCACGCGCTTCAGCAGGGTCCTTAGACGAGCGGATGATGTGGATCACCTCGTCAATATTGGCCACAGCGATCGCCAGACCGACCAAGACGTGACCGCGATCACGGGCCTTGGACAGTTCAAACTTGGTACGGCGAACCACGACCTCTTCGCGGAACTCCACGAAACAATCAATTAGGCGGCGCAGGCCCATCTGCTCGGGCCGTCCCCGGTCCAGCGCCAGCATGTTGACGCCAAAGGAGCTTTGCAGCGGCGTATAGCGATAGAGCTGGTTGAGGATCACTTCAGCCGACGCATCGCGCTTGAGCTCGACCACAACCCGCATGCCCTGACGGTCGCTCTCGTCGCGAATGTCCGAGATGCCTTCAATGCGCTTTTCACGCACCAGATCGGCGATCCGCTCGACCAGATTGGCCTTATTGACCTGATAGGGGATGGCGGTGATGACGATGGCTTCGCGATTGGCGCGGGCCTCTTCGACGGTCGCCACACCGCGCATGATCACTGAGCCACGCCCGGTCATCAGGGCTTCGCGAGCGCCGGTCCGCCCGATGATCTCGCCGCCCGTCGGGAAATCAGGACCGGGCACAATGTCCAGCAGCTCGTCCAACGGAATTTGAGGATTGTCGATGACCGCGAGGCAGGCATCCACGATCTCACCCAAATTATGCGGCGGGATGTTGGTGGCCATACCTACGGCAATGCCGCCTGCGCCGTTGACCAAAAGGTTCGGAACACGCGAAGGCAGCACGACAGGTTCATTTTCAGAACCATCATAGTTGGGCTGAAAGTCGACCGTCCCCTTGTCGAGGTCGGCGAGTAGAGCCTCAGCCGTCTTGAGCATCCGCACTTCGGTATAGCGCATGGCTGCAGGCATATCGCCGTCAACCGAACCGAAATTGCCCTGACCATCAATCAGGACCATGCCCATCGAGAAGGGCTGCGCCATCCGAACCATGGCGTGATAGACCGCCGTGTCGCCATGGGGGTGATATTTACCGATCACGTCACCGACGACGCGCGCCGATTTGCGATAGGCTCCCGATGGACCATAGCCCTGCTCATGCATCGAAAAGAGGATGCGACGGTGCACCGGCTTGAGGCCGTCACGGGCGTCGGGTAAGGCGCGACTGACAATCACGCTCATCGCATAGTCGAGGTAAGAGCGCTTTAGCTCATCTTCGATATTGATGGGCGCAATGCCACCACGGCGGGTCTCTTCGGGCGAATTGATGATTTCGTCGGACACTGATTTTCAGAACTTTTCGAATGATGAATCGCTAGACCGATCTTAAGGCGTACAGTTAGCATCCCTACGCCCTCGGCGCAAAAGCAGGAGCCTGAAACATGAAGCTTTTACTGAACTCAGTAGCGATTTTCTCCCTCATTGGGTTCCAAGCCCTCGCCCAGGGGCATGATCATACCTCAACCCCAGTACCAGCCGTAGCCACAGCGCCTGCGGCCCCGACGGCGATGACCACACCGATCACGCTCGCCGATGGCACGAGCATCGGCACGCTGAGCCTAACGGCCGCCCCAAGCGGTGTTTTGTTGCAGGTCGATATCACCAAGGGCCTGACGCCCGGCTGGCATGGCATGCATTTTCATCAGACCGGCGACTGTTCTGACCCGAAATTCATGACCAGCGGTGGTCATATGAACCATGCCGAGAGCAAGAAGCCGCACGGCCTGCTCAACCCCGAAGGGCCCGATTTTGGCGATATGGTCAATCTCTATGCGGCAGCGGATGGTTCAGCCCACGGGCAGGCCTTCACAACGGCGGTGAGATTAGAGGCGCGCTCATCGGCGACTGAGGCGGTACTGCGCGACGCCGATGGCTCCGCCCTCGTCATTCACGCCAATGCTGACGATCATATCAGCCAGCCAATTGGCGGCGCGGGTGCGCGCGTGGCCTGCGCGGTGATTAAGTAGTTTCGAGATTCGTTTCGCTGGCCTTGGCCAGACGGCGCTCTGATAAGGCCACCAAGGCAACACCAGCCAAGGTGGCCGCACCGCCCATCGCCACTTGCCAGGTGACGACCTCACCCATGAACAGAACGCTGATGCCAGAGGAGACCAAAGGGGTCATCAGGAAATAGGGCATGATCCGCCCCGGCTCTCGGCGTTGCACAAGCCAGAACATGATGGCGGTGGCCCCCACGGTCGATAGGACTGCGGCCCAAAGGACACAAACCCAGACCATCATTGGGGCGGCCATAACCGACGGGACAATGTCCTTTTCAGTTCCAAAGGCTACAGCGAACATCAGCGGCGCGGACAGGATCGCGGTTAAACCCTGAAGCTTCAGCGGCCTGATTGCAGGCACTTGGCGCACAAGGATTGTGCCGAGCGCCCAACAGATACTGGCCGCCACCCCGACCAATATGCCTGGAATATCGCCTTGCGTGCCCGGAGACAGGGTCATCCACGCAATGCCGCCAAAGGCGACGACGAGCCCAAGAAGCTGAAGCCCGACCATTGCCTCTCCTAAGATCAGCCAAGCAAACAGTGCCGTAAAGGGCACCCAAAGCTGAAGAGAAACGATGAAGGCGCTCATCGAGTCGATCATCGAAAATCCGAGATAGATCAGCCCTGCATTGAGCGGACCGATCATCAGCAGGATCAGCAGTAACCGCTTTGGGTCAGGGAAAGGGGGCTTGATAAAGGGAACCAAAAACAAAAGCGCTACAGCAAAGCGTACCCCACCCATAAAGATAGGCGGGATGTACTCCGTCATATATTTGGCTGCGATATTATTGACGCCCCAAACCAGAACAATGCCGACGATCGCGGCCCATTCGAGGGGCAGCAGGGGAGACCCTGCCGCAGGTTTTAACACTCACCCTGCTCCTAGAACGGGATTTCGTCATCCAGATCAGCCGAAAAGCTCTCGCGCGGACCAGAGGGCTGGGCGGCACGTCCCGATGGGGCATAGCCACCACCACTCGAATAGCCTTCATCACGATCATCCGCGCCTGCTCCGCCGCCAGCCTTGCCATCGAGCATGGTCAATTCGCCGCGATATTTCTGCAGGATGATTTCGGTTGAGAACTTTTCAGCACCCGACTGGTCTGTCCATTTGCGGGTCTGTAACGAGCCCTCAAGATAGACCTTGGCACCCTTGCGCAAGAAATTTTCAGCGACCTTGACCAGATTGTCGTTGAAGATCACCACGCGGTGCCATTCAGTCTTTTCCTTACGTTCGCCCGAAGACTTATCGCGCCAGGTTTCCGATGTTGCGACTGTCAGGTTGGCGACCCGGTCGCCCGAATTCAGCGTACGGATTTCGGGATCCTTGCCCAGATTACCGACCAGAATGACCTTATTGACACTTCCCGCCATGGGGACCCCCGTTATGTGGCTGCTCCATTGCAGCGCCTGATAAATGTTCTTGTTCCGTTCACAGTGGCTCGAAACGGAGCCTATTGCAATGGCATCTCGCCAATCTTGGCCAATCTTCCATCACCGGTGCGCACCAAGACCAGATAGCGATTCCCCTTGTAGGTGCGAGACGTAAAAACACCTTCCGGCTGGAGGAACAGGTAATTTCCCTGATAGGCCCCAAGCATATAGGTCTGTTGTGATCCTAAAGCTTTGAATTTTAAACGCATATCCTCAAGGCGTGCGGCGCACGCCTCTATGGACGGTTGGTTCTTGGCCAGATCATTGAACCTTATGGTACCATCAGTCATTGGAACGGCGTGCCAGCAGGCACCACGCTCGAGTGGGGCGGCAATCTGTTTGGTGCAGGCCGAGAGCGAAAGGCCAATCACCGAGGCTACAAGCGCGAAAGCAATGTGGTGAGCATGTTTCATGGTTGAACGGCCATTCCTCGCCAATAGCTTCTGGGCACTCAGGTAAAAGCGCCCCTTAAGGCAGATGACATCCTGGCATGGTTTGCTCGACCAGAATGGCAAAACTCTTATTGTCTGATGATTGCTCGATCTTGCCAGGCACCAGACGAAGGGTTTGGGTTCCCCATCGCCCATAGCTCGCCGATCCATCCTTTTCGCACTTCCCATCAAAGAGAGTCCGCGCGCAACTGTTCAGTTCAAGGTCATCGCCAACCTTGCGCCATTCGCCGGAAGCAAATCGCATGCATGCTGCAACCGCAGGCTTTTTGACGTCGGCAACCTCAGCCGTTTTGGGTTCCACAGGCGCACCCAAGACCTCTTCTTCGATCTGGTCTTTAATCTGGTCCGGCGCGAGAGGCGTTACGACGACCCCTGCCCCATCGGCAGCGGCCAAAGCACCATTCGCATCGAGGCCAACATCCAAGCCTTGCGTAGAGACACCGTTTTTCTTCGCGCATTGGACAAGACTGGCCATGCCGACGAACTGACCACGCACAAAACAGCGCAACTGTCGCCCATTGGCAGAGGGGGCCTCATCGACCGAACCCATTTCAACCACCAACCCGCCTGTTGAGGCTGGCGGTGGACTGTTGGATCCATGGTCGCGCATCATGATGAACAGACCGATGCCGAGTCCTGCGATCAACGCAAGCCCCGCACCGATGGCCAAAACGACTCGTCGATTTCGAACAAACCTCATGAACGATCGCTACGCTGTCAGAGCGCAGTATTCAAGACGCTACGGCAACCTTATCCACCGCCTGTCAAGCGATTGAGGCCCGCCTGATAGTTCGCAATTTGCTTGCCCAAGTAAGCGGGTACTGCCGCCTGCGTTTTCTGAACCTTAGCTTCCTTAGCGGCTTGAGCGGCCGCTTCGGTCGGATTCAGACCTGTCCCAATGGCTCTAAAGGCCGTGCGAATGGTCGACATGGCCGTTTGAATATCGTCGGTCGTCAGCTTAATCGCTTCGGGGGTATCAATCTTTAGGTCACGATCGAGCTTCAAGCCGTAGGTATATTGGTTGACGGTCTTGTCATAGGCGAAGCTTCGGATTTGACCTTCAGCCAGACCGAGACCCTCTAAAGCATCCTTACCCGATGGACCGGCCAAAAGTTCGACACTGCTTCTGTTGCTGGCATAGGTAATGGACAGCTTATCGACGCCCAGCGCGCTGGATACGGAGACCTTGGCCTGGCTTCCAAATTTCGACGACAATCGGGCCTGCAAAGTCTTCATCGTGTCGGTCGGCAAGATGGTGATGGTGGTGGTGGGACCGCCCTCTTGGGTCCGGATTCTGAACTGGTCCCCTGCCCGCACGGAGGTTGCAGATGTCAAAAGCGTAGAGTCTGAATAGGCGATCTGCCCATTGGGCAAACCAAGCCGGTCAAGTACCGATGCGCCGCCCGAGGCAACAGCGATTGAACTCGGAATCGATGACTTATCCTTGGCGGTAAAGCGGCGCGTCCACTCTTGGGTACCGGTCGCTATATCAAAGCGAGCGACAAAACCGTCTTTAGTGCCCATCAGCGCCGCGCCATCGATCGCGGCTGTAGAGGTTCCCGTCAGCCAAAGCTTGCCGTCTGACACCGTCATGGCTGTAGCCCTGTCCTGACCTGTACCGCCCAAGAAGGCGATCCGGTCGGAACTGTTGGCGACAAGATCTTTGGAAAGGCTAATGGCAAAGGCATCTTGGCCGCCCGACGCGGCCCGAGAGACCGTCGCCCCCGACAGCGCCGCGTTCGAACTGGACCCAACCGCGACCAGATTGTCACCGTTAAGGGCGATGCCCGTCAGGTCTCCCCCCATCAAGTCGCCAAGGTCGCGCGTTGCCGCTAAGGTCGGCGCGCCCGTGGCCTGGATGTCGAACCGGCGAAGGATCGCGCGGCCATTTTCCTTCGAGCCAACCAACAGGCTTGACCCATCGACAATCATTGAGGCCGGACGATCATCCCCGGCGCTACCGAACTGCGTCGTGAATTTAAATACGGTCTTGGGCACCGCTGCCCCGTCGGATCCGTAAGCCTGGATATAATTATCCCAGCCGCCAACCGCCGCGTTGCCTGAAAAGGCACTCTTGGTCCGACCCGCGACATAGACTGATCCGTCCGCCGCAAAGGCGACCGCTGTAGCCTCATCATCGGCGGTCACGCCACGGCGCATGGTCCAGCTTTCTTGGCCCTTATCATCAAATAGTGTGACAAAACTGTCCATTGTTGGCGCGGGTGTTTTGGTCAGGGTTGAGGATGGTGCTGTCGTCACGCCCTCGGTCGCCAAGCCCGAACCGTTGGTCGCTCCAGACAAAACGCCGGTGACAGAACCCGCAATCGCAACCTTGCCATCAGAGTTGACACTCATCGCCAACCCAGAGGCCTTGTCCCCCGCGCCTAGGGTACGCGTATAGATTACGCTTCCAGCGGAGTCATATTTGATCAGCGCAACATCCCCGCTGCCCTTGATGGTTTGATCACCGACCGCAGACTTGATATCGGCAAGCATATAGACAGAGCCATCAGAGGTCGTTTGAGATGCGCGGATCGCTGTGATTTCGGGCCCTAAAACCTTTTTGAAAGCCAGATCATCAACATAGTTTGTCTCTCCCACCCTGTGAAACGCATCAGGCGGAGGAGTCGCTGTGGTCAGATCGGTTTGGAACTTCAGCAGTTCTTGCTGGCTAAAGGTTGGCTTTGGCGGCGTAATTCCGGGAACCGGCTTTAATGTTGAAACCGGCGACGTCACACCAGCGGTCTGTGTCAGATAGACGGCATCGGCCTTTTCTGTGGTTGAAAAGGTCAAGGCCTCGCCGACGTCACCCTTGATCTTCAAAGACCAAGACGGGCTACCCGCAGGCAATGTCACCGTCTTACCATTGGACTGAATGGTCTTGGGCTCAGCCGGAATGCTAAGCTTCTCAAAGCGTGTTGCAATATTCTGGGCTTTGAGTTGAGTGTTGATATAGGCGACGACCTCATTGATCGACCGCGTGGTTGCGCCCATTCCTGCAAGGTCAATATTTACGGTCTTGGTCGTATTTACGCCCTTAACAGCTATGTCAAAAACGATGGGCCCCTCGAATGCCTTCACCGATTCCGTAGCCGTTCCTGTGTGTATGGGTGAGGTTGTGTAGCTCGTGTTTGAACGATGAACACCCGCCGATGTCCTTGAGGTTGACGTTGCCGCCCCTCGCGTCAAGGACATGGCGTCCAACTTGAGGCTATCTATGTAGGCGGAAATGTCGGCCTGCCCCTTGTTGAACACCGTCTGGATCTTGGCCTTTTCCGTAGCTGTAATATTTTTGGTCTGGATTCTGTCAACGAGCCCAGTGAGCCCGTTCAGTCCCTGATAGAGGGTGAAAAGTTTGCCATAATCGCTTTTGGGATCTGTCCCGCTCGACTGAAGTCCATTTGGATCGATTAAAGACCGTCCATCAAGGGCCTTCTTAACCAATTCCGGCGCCCGAAGAAGCTGTGACTTCGGTTCCCAAGGCGCAATGGGCAAAACCGCCTTGGACCGGCCGTTGGATGTGGACGATGTCGTTCCCGTCTGATTTTGAATAGGATTCGAACCAGCGGAGCCTGCCCCACCGCTGAGCGATTGGTAATAGGCGGTCAACAGGCTTGAATCGATTCCGATCAAGAGACTTACCCCGGATGCATTTTGCATCTCTAGCGTGAACGCAAAGGTGTAAAAAAGTGTTAACCACGCGGAGGGTGCCGAACCCTCAACGCTCCAGCAATCCTGTTCTAACGAGATTAGTTATAAGCCGTTCTCGGTTTTCGTTCCACTCATTTGAAAGAACACCAAGAATGACGACATCGTGGAAGGCTTCGGCCTTAAACAGATGATTTCGCAGATATCCCTCTCGATGGAAGCCCGCAGCACCTTGAGCGCGAAGAGCTGCATCATTATCCGCCAAAACCTGAGCCCAGACACGCTCTAATCCGTAGGTGCCAAATGCAATATCGAGGCCCAAAACCTGCGCCGCCCGGCCCACGCCGCGGCCTCGCGCCACAGAAGAAGCCACATACCACCCCCATTCAGCCCGCCGATTCGGACTTAGCAGTCCCGTCAAAGATAAAAAACCCACCGGTTCATGGGCAAAATAGATCACCCACCCTTGAATATTGGGATCATTGAGAAGGCTATCGAACCAGAAATTATGCAGTTCCCAATTGGGAGCAAGCGGGTCACTCATCCATCGATCAACGTTCGGATCAATGCGCCAATCGTAAAGACGCTGGCGATCACTTTCAGTAACAGGTTGGAGTTCGACCATAGCGAAAACTCTGAAGGCCTCTCGGCCGAGTTGGGATCACCTTATAATCTAAGGTGCTCGCCGTCCAATTACTGGAAGAGCTTCAAGACAATTTGAGGTGCCTGGTTTGCAATCGACAACGACTGGGCACCCAATTGCTGCTTCACATTAAGAGCCTGAAGCCGAGCACTTTCCTTGGCCATATCCGCATCAACCAATCGGCTAATCCCCGTCTCCAAAGCATCCGATAGCTTAGAGACGAACACATTGTGGGCCTCGATCTGTCTGACCTGAGCGCCCATGCTGCCCATGGCCGAGTTCACGTTGGTGAGTGATTGGCTCAACTTGGTCATGACCGCGGACGCTAGGGTCGCCGTCAGGATCGTTGATCCTGCACTAAAGGTAATATTGGTCCCGCCAATCGACATGTTCTGGACGGCAAGCGTGATAGTCGAGGTCGCATCGGCATTGGACAGGAATTTGATACCAATGGTGACAGAGCCATCCAAAATGTTTGCGCCATCAAAAGACGCGTTCTCTGTCGTCGATCTGATTTGGTTCAGAAGCGCTCTAAAGTCGTTGTTCAAGGCGGTACGCGAAACCGTGTCGATGGATACATCCATCGCAGCGGTAACCTTCTCTTTCATCTGCACCAACAGATCCGAGATGGCTGTGCCCGCAATCATGGACACGTTTCCGATTGAACTGGCTCGGTCCAAACTCATCTTTACGGCGCTCAACGCACCGATATCACCGCGCTGCTTTTGAGCGATGGACCAAACGGAAGCATTATCTTTCGCGTCGTTAACCATACGGCCAGTGCTGATGCGCTTTTGCGCACCCATCAGATCGTCCTGAGTCCGATTCAGGTTCTGAAGCGCGATCAAGGCGGCTTGGTTATTATTGACGCCAATCGACACGAGTGTTCACCTCTTGAAGCCCAACGGCTTAAACCTGAACGACCTTTTGCCGAACAAGCGCCGAAAACCGACTCAGTAACCATATTCTAGTTATGACTATCACATAACGCCTATATTTCAATCTAACCCGATTCTGCGCCCTATACCTCTACAGCCAAACCAACGACCTCGATCAAAACTGAGACCATTTGGAAAGCCATCAATTCCCCTAAGCCCTCGAGTTTATGATTGAACCAGGTGCATACTGAGATGAAGCCCCCATCTGCACCAATTCCTCCGCAGGCCTCTGGCTGACCACCTCCCCCGTGAACGAATTCAATGTCTTGTAGACATAATTGCCCGTTTCACTGCTCCTTTCAATGACCAACCGAAAGTCAGCGCCAATCAATTCTTTTGGGCTCAAAGACTTGAGCGCTGAACTTGATAGATTCGCGCTGTCAGCAGCTGGAATTTTGACGCCAAGATCTTGAAAGCCGCTATTTGGAACTGGAGAAGGATCAATCTTTCCGATCATTTCGAAGCATAACAGCGCAAAAGGCTGTATCCTCTCTATTATGGGGGCGAACGACTGAAACTATAATCGCTCGCCCCTCTAAATATCAAGGGTATTTTAACCTATCGAAAAAGCCCAAGCAGGGCAGAAGTCGATTGGTTGGCTATTGATAGCGCCTGAACACCCAACTGCTGTTTCGTCTGCAGAGACTGCAGTTTGGCACTTTCCTTGGCTAGATCGGCATCAACGAGGTTACCCACGCCACTGTCCAATGTGTCCTGGAGCTTCATTACGAAGGAAAGGTGCAAATCGAACGCCTTAGAACCTGTACCCATCTTGGCCAAGGCGGTACTAACCTTGCCAATTGCGGTATTCACTGTGGCAATCATCGCATTCGCCGTACCTGCCGAGGCCGCATATAGCGACGACGTGCTGGTTATGCCGGTCAAGTTGGCACTGCCCAAACCAAGAGACTGGGCCGCAACCGTGATCTTGCTAGTGCCCGCCGCATTGGCCAAGGCCGCGAGGCTGCTGCCGCCCGTCTTGATCATGTTAGTGCCGTTGAAGTCGGCGTTAGCTACAGTCTTGGCTAGTTGGTCGCGTAGAGCCTTAAAGTCTTCATTTAGGGCCGAGCGGCTCGTCGTATCAAGGGTTGTATCAGATGCCGCAAGCGCCTTTTCCTTCATCTGCAAAAGCAGATCCGAAACAGCCGAACCGGCAGCCAAAGCAACATCGAGGGTCGACTGCCCGCGCTGAAGCGAGTCCTTGACCGCATTAAGGGAGGTCGAGGTGGCCCGCATGGACTGGGCAATCGCCCAGGTCGAACCATTGTCTTTTGCACTATCGACCTTGCGTCCGGTCGAAATACGCTGCTGGGCGATCCCCAACTCCGCGCCAGTTGCGTTCAAATTCTGAAGCGCAATCATGGCATTACGGTTCGTATTAACGCTGTAAAGCGCCATATCAACGATCCTTCTGTATGATCAGGGTAATTTTTACCCCCCGGCAATTTATGCCGCTGTCCTTCGTAGCTTGAACTATCTAATAAATCAATAATAAGAATAACAAAAACTACGGGACTCGCTCATGGACGCAAAATTGTTTTAAAACAGATAGATAAATAACTTTCGGCGAAAAAACGATACCGATCTTTTGCTTATCCATCAGAAAGAGCTCGCCAGACCCTATCCAGCAGGTCCGTCGACTTGCCCTGCTAATCCCTGCATCATGATCCGATTGACCTCGATGAGGGGGGCAAAATCTTCCTCCCTACGCATCACAGCGCTGCTGTGCTTATTAACCCAGATACTTAAGGAAATAATTTGAGCGCGCAGTTCTACCGGCAAACTATTGGCAGAATCGGCACAGTCCGTCGCCAAGACAGACCAAAGCCGCCGATTCCAATCGAGCGCGTCGATACGGGTGGCTGTGTCGGACACGTCAACTTCTGCCGCAGCCATCAAGGCGCGGGTCACCTGTCCGAACAGGCGGTACTCCATCTCACGGGGGTTTTCAGCCCGCGCTGACGCTTTTTGGTAGGCCTGCAGCGACATTCGCCAACCTCTCGTCTTCGTATTCCATCAACTTCCGGGCCAGCATCAAGCCCTTGTAGAATTCCCGTGCTAGAACGTGCTTCGAAATGCCAACGCAGTCCGCCAACACGCTCGGATTCTCGATCACGGCCATAAACTCACTCAATCGCAGAACGAATTCGTCGTAATATTGATGAGCCGATGTTTCATCTAGGTACATCATCATTACGGGGAAATATATACGCCGTGACGGTGTTGTTACCTCTGATTCCTGCATGATGTCTTTTTCACGCAGAACGGAGGCCTTGTTCTGCAAGATCAGAGTGCCTCTGCGATCACCGTTCTGCACAACGGCCCCATTCAGAACGAATTTCTCACCTGGCTTGAGCGAAAGCTTGAGGGGCATCTGGGCAGGCTCCGATGTTCAGACCGTGGGTTAGACGACCGTCCGTCTAGGAGACCAAATGCCCCCCACACTCGTCAACCCTATACCTTACAACGATGATTACGAACTCAATCTTGTCCGGCAGTAGAACCAACTTACCCACCGCAGATAGCCCAACATGGTTAGTGCGTCATTAATGTTTCGGCGGCATCCTGATCTCAATTAGCCAAAACGGCTCTACAGACCGATGGGCCAGCTATGGCAAAGCGCAATCAGTTACAGTCCTCCACGGCTCTTGGACTCGAGCTAGACCCCACAAAATTGGGGGAGCAGATCAAAATAGGCGCGCAGGCGGCTCCTCGCGTAGCCGTCTCACAGACGGCGGGCGATTCGGCCTCCAAGCGATCCCTAAACCGAATCAAGTCCCATGCCGATGCGCTGCGCCAGCAATCGCTGATCCCTCTGATCAACCAGAGTTTGGAGTTTCTAAAGAAGGACGATTACGCCAAATCGACCGAATTAGCGCTCGCCGTCCTTGATATAGACGAACGTAACGGGCTGGGCTGGTACCTGCTGGCTATCGCAAAAGAGAAGACCGGCGATCTGATGAACGCCCTCAAATGTTACGAGTCGGCCTTCCAACTGCTCGATGACCCGGAAATGGTGGCCTCTGACCTCGGGCGCTTAGCCTATCGAATGAATATGAAGGAAATCGCTGAGCAGCTCTTTCGTCTTTGTTTGGCCAAAGACCCCACCTCAAATGAGATCGCCAACAATTTGGCCTGCATCCTACGCGACGGGCAACGCTATGATGAGGCTGTCGATGTGCTGAAATCCGCGCTGAATGTGCATCGTGAAGACCCCCTGCTTTGGAACACACTTGGCACAGTGCTCAGCGAACAGGGTGAGGTGGCATCCTCAAAGCTGTTTTATGAAGAGGCACTTCGTAATGATCCAACCTTCGCTAAGGCGCGGTACAATCTCGGCAATGCCCATCATATCCTAGGGGACTTGAATGCGGCTTTAGAAGCCTGTGACGAGGCTATGACCGGCAAGATTGGTCTCGATGAAATGGCCATGATGCGCATGTCGCGCTCGACCATGTTGATGTGCCTCGGCCAGATCGGTGAAGGCTGGGACGAATATGAGGTTCGGCTGGACCCCAACTTCGCCGATGTCCTGCATTTCTATATCGACCGTCCCAAATGGACCCCAGAGATGGATGTACGGGGCAAATCCATCTTGGTGATCGGTGAGCAAGGCCTGGGCGACGAGGTTCTGTTCGGCAACCTCCTGCCGGACCTGATCGAAGATATTGGCCCAACCGGCAAATTGACCCTCGCGGTTGAAGAACGATTGGTTGCTCTTTTCCAACAATCTTTTCCCTCCATTGAGGTCGGTGCCCACGTCACCTTCCGCTATGAACACCGCATTGTGCGGGCAGCAAGATTTGTCGAAGACCCATCAACCATTGATGCTTGGGCACCCTTGGCCTCACTATTACGGAAATATCGTCGGTCGCTTGACGCCTTCCCAAAGAAAAAGAACTTCCTGACAGCAGATCCCGAGCGGATCGCCTATTGGACGGACCAGTTGAAATCCGCCCCCCCCGGTCCCAAGGTTGGCATCCTTTGGAAGAGCTTGCGTATGGATGGATCGCGCCTGCGCTCCTTCTCGCCCTTTGAGCAATGGCGCTCGGTTCTCGAAACGCCCGGCATCACCTTCGTCAACATGCAATATGGTGACACAGAAGCCGAGATCGCCCAGGCCAAGGCCGAGTTCGGTATCGATATTTGGCAACCACCCGGGATCAATCTGAAAGACGATCTTGCCGATGTCGGTGCCCTCGCCTGCGCGCTCGATCTGACACTTGGTTTTTCCAATGCCACCACCAATATTGCCGCTGCCTGCGGCGCACCAGTCTGGATCATCTCCATTCCCGGAGCCTGGACACGCCTCGGTACCGACTCCATGCCTTGGTATCCGCAGGTCCGCATCTTTACACCCGTCGCCTTCAGGGACTGGCAGCCCGTGATGGAACAGATCTCAGACGCCCTCACTGAGACCTTTGTTTCGCTCCCATAGCCCCCTGCCTTAGGGTCACCGCGTTCAAACGGACGTTTTAAGTGGCTCGCACGGCCTCAAAGCCGTAATCGTGCTTGAAACCCTTCAAACGGCCTTTAGGTTGGGTTGAGTTTAGAAACGTGTTTGCGGATCGCCCCGCCGTTGGAATGCGATCCCTGAGGAGACGACCACAGATGAGCCAGCGTTTTCAGGGCACCAGCGACTATGTCGCCACCGAAGACCTAAAAGTCGCCGTTAATGCCGCGATCGCCTTGGAGCGTCCGCTGTTGATCAAGGGTGAGCCCGGCACCGGTAAGACCGTATTGGCCTATGAGGTCGCCAAGGCTCTCAATGCGCCGCTGCTGACCTGGCATGTCAAGTCGACGACTAAGGCCCAACAGGGCCTCTATGAATATGACGCCGTGACCCGCCTGCGTGACAGCCAGCTTGGCGACGAGAAGGTCAAGGACATTGGTAACTACATCAAGAAGGGCAAGCTTTGGGAAGCGTTCGACGCGCCCGTCCGCCCCGTCCTGCTGATCGACGAAATCGACAAGGCTGACATCGAGTTCCCGAACGACCTGCTGCAAGAGCTGGATCGGATGGAATTCTATGTCTACGAGACAAACCAGACCGTTAAGGCTGCGGTTCGTCCGGTCGTGATCATCACTTCGAACAACGAAAAAGAGCTGCCAGACGCGTTCCTGCGCCGCTGCTTCTTCCACTATATCCGCTTCCCAGACGACGAGACGATGAAGTCGATCGTCGACGTCCACTTCCCCGGCATCAAGCAAAAGCTGGTCGCTGAAGCGCTGCGCATCTTCTATGACATGCGCAAGGTCCCCGGCCTGAAGAAGAAGCCCTCCACGTCTGAACTGCTCGATTGGCTCAAGCTGCTGCTGGTCGAAGATATTGACGAGAGCGTCCTGCGCGAAAAGGATCCTACCAAGCTGATCCCGCCGCTGCACGGTGCCCTGCTGAAGAACGAGCAAGACGTCCATCTGTTCGAACGCCTGGCCTTCTTGGCGCGTCGCGAAGGCGGCACCCGTCCAGGGCAGTAAGCCTTACTATCTTGGGTAAGAATAGACTTGGCCTTTAGGTCATTGAGAGCCACCCTGAGTGCCGCGGCATCAGGGTGGTTTTTTATTAGCCCTGCGCGGTTTTCAACCAACCGCCAGCACGCGGCAGGTCAAACCGCACCAATCCGAACCATCTCACTCACCTGATAGGTCAGGGGCGTGCCTTCGTCATCGGTGATGGTGATATAGTCGCCGGGCAGGAACCTGTGCTCACCAAGCTTGAAGCCCGGCTCATCATCGGATGACCGTTCCGGGTCATAGTCAAAATACCAGACCGAGGCGTGCCGCCTAAGTCGGCCTTCAACCGCATCCATATCGGGCCCAAAGCGCCGAACCGTGCAGGCCGCTTTTGCTGCCGCATAGACATCGGCATCGATCTTGCCATCGGCTGTCAGGGGGGCCAGCAAGACATAGCCGCGCTCCGGATCTCCCTCGACAAAGGGCGTCGAGGGGTTACGGGCCAGTCGAAGGGTAATTCGGCTCATCGTCATGATGATCAGGGCTCCTCGCCCCCTCTAGTGCGAGAGGAACAGTGACGGACCGTCTGCGTGCAGAAAGCTTCTTGTCGCGCCGCCAAAAACAAATTCTTGCAGGCGAGGATGGCCAAACGCACCGGCAATCATCAATTCGGCGCCAATAGATTTCGCCGTCGACAGCAACAGAGGCGCAACCTCGCCATTGGCCTTCAAGGATAAGACCTCTGACTTCACACCCCGCGCCGTGAGAAAGGCCTGCAATCGGGCAGGATCATAGGGCCGCGGCGACTCGGACGGTGCCGAGAGGATCACCACCTTCGAAGCCTTTTCCAGCAAAGGCAGGGCCGTGCGCACAGCGCGGGTCGATTCCTTGCCACCATCCCAAGCAATCGCGGCCACGCCGGTTCCCGTTAAGCCAGGGCGGGCGACCAGGACGGGCCTTTGCTCATCAACGACAACCTGTTGGAAACTCTCAGCCAAGGCCCCTCGCCCGCGCGCCGCATAGTCGTCAAAGACCACAAGGTCCGAAAGACGACTTTCACTCGACAGCCCAAGCCACACCGGCGAGGCAATGGTAACAACGGCCTTATGATCATAGTCAGTCGCCTCAACAGCCGCGCGCGCCTTACGCTCACCCTCCTGAATGGCCTCCTGAAGGCTCTCAACCGCGCTGACCTGCACGCCGCCCATAAAGCCTTCCCCCATCCAAGGCATGAGGTCGGCAATATCTGAGGGGGTGTAGACCCCCGCCAATTCGGCTTGAAAAAGCTTAGCAATCACAGCCGCAGACTTCATAACGGCTGCATCGCCGGGGTTGCCGCTCAACGGCACCATAATTCTTGCCCAGTTCATCCCTATCTCCCGTTCGCGTTAATCCATTGATCTATCGTCGAACACACGCCAGAGACTATCGACATCACAGTTAGGAACCTTTTTCGTGGCGAAAGCAGTGCGACAAACCCGCACGCGGGTCGAAAGTCCCCGAGCGTGGCAACGGATGCTATCCGGTCGGCGGTTGGACCTCCTTGATCCTTCTCCTATGGATATCGAGATTGAGGACATCGCGCACGGCCTTGCGCGCGTGGCGCGCTGGAATGGGCAAACCTCTGGTGACCATGGCTTTTCTGTAGCTCAGCACGCGTTAGTCGTCGAAGAAATCGCGGCCCATCTCAAACCCGATCTCGATCCACGCTGGCGTCTTGCCGCCCTGCTTCACGATGCGGCGGAATATGTGATCGGCGACATGATTTCTCCCTTCAAGGCCGCACTTGGGCTGAATTACCGCACCTTTGAGCACCGCCTCGAGGCGGCGATCCACATCCGTTTCGGTCTTCCGGTTCATATTCCTGAGGAGATCAAGGCCCTGATCAAGGCATCGGATCGCGCCTGCGCCCATTTTGAAGCGGTCCAGTTGGCCGGATTTACGCAAGCCGAAGGGGTATCCCTGTTTGGGCCACCGCCAGAAGCCTATCATCTCGATATTGACCCGATGCCTACGGGTCTCGCTCAAGAGCGGTTTCTCGCCCGGTTCCACGTCCTGTCTGTTGCGGCTGGATTTGCGACAGCACCCTCAGCCTTTGACACAGAATAGGCCACCCTAGCCAATTTGCCCTGCCGAGGTTAGGTAAGCCACATGAGTACCCTGATCGTCATTGGCCTGTCTGCCGTTGTCGTCGCTATTCGCGACGGCGAGGCTGTGGTCTTGACCGTTCGCCCTCATGATCCCCTGACCGGAGAGGCCTCGACCCTCGCAGGTCTGCCCTTCGGCCCCTTTGACCCCGATGACCATCGCACTTTCGAGTTGGCCCTCCGCGCCTTCGTGACCGAACAGACGCGGTTTGACCTGGGCTATGTCGAGCAGCTCTATACCTTTGGCGACAAGGGCCGCGACGCTCCCCTAGCCGATGTCGGCGCTGGCGCAGCGCGGGTGATCTCGGTGGGCTATCTGGCCCTAACGCCCGTGCCCGTCGACACATCTGCCCCCGACACCGCCTGGTCCTCGTGGTCTAGGTTCTTTCCTTGGGAGGATTGGCGCCAAGGTCGCCCGATCTTGATTGATGAGGCCATCGCCCCGGCCCTACGCAACTGGGCCTCTGCAGGACGCGGCAATGATGGCGAGAGCCGCCTTGATCGGGCCCGCACCCTCTTTGCCCTGGAGGGCGCGCTTTGGAATGAAGAACGGGTTTTAGAACGTTACGAGCTTCTCTATGAGGCCGGACTGGCCCCCGAGGCCGCGCGTGACCGTGACCGCGCGTGGGGTCTGCCCGCGCCAGAACCCCAGGCCCTATCGCCCGCCTTCGGTGAACCCATGATCTCAGATCACCGCCGCATCTTGGCCACGGGTCTGGGCCGTTTGCGCGGCAAGTTGAAATATCGCCCCGTTGTCTTCGAACTGACCGCGCCCACCTTCACCCTATCCGAATTGCAAAGGACCGTTGAGGCGGTGGCCGGCGTTAAGCTGCATAAGCAGAACTTCAGGCGCGTTTTGGATCGGACCGGCCTGGTCGAGGGGCTTGGGCGCTATGATGTGGAGACCGGCGGTCGCCCCGCCGAGCTATTCCGCTTCTGCCGTGAGCAACTTCAAAACCGATCTACGCTCGGACTTTCGCTGCCCCTCATTCGGGACGGATCGTAGACCCCCAATTGCTACCCAGTGGCGAAAACAACAATCGTCTCGTTTTAGTAAAAGTGTCACATCTGTGCACTTGTATTGTCATCGAAGATCGTTAACCCAAGTCCTGACCTGTCTGCGAACAATGCGGTCGGGATAACGGGGATATGAAATGCAATTACGTCTTCTCTTGAGCGCCTCAGCGCTCGCTCTTTGCTGTGCAGCACCTGCCTTCGCCGCTGAGGCCGAAGCCACCGCCTCCAATGATGCCGCCATCGAAGAGATCGTCGTCTATGGCCGTGGCGAAACCCGCCAGGTCCAGACCATTCAGGCCGTCGACATTCTGGCCGCGGCCCCGGGCACCAGCCCGCTGAAGGTCCTGTCGCAACTGCCAAGCGTGAACTTCCAATCGGCTGACGCCTATGGCTCCTACGAGTGGGCTGTCCGTATCTCGGTTCGTGGCTTTAATCAAAACCAACTGGGCTTTACCCTTGATGGCGTGCCACTGGGCGACATGTCCTACGGCAACCACAATGGCCTGCACATCAGCCGCGCGATTATTTCCGAGAACATCGGCAGCGCTGAACTGGCTCAAGGTGCTGGTAGCCTGCAGACCGCATCGAGCTCCAACCTCGGCGGAACGCTGAAGTTTACGTCGATCGATCCCTCGAACAAGTTCGGCGTCCTGACCGCCCTGACGACGGGCAGCGACAGCACGTTCCACGGCTTTGTGCGCGTTGAGTCGGGCGATCTGCCCACTGGCGGCCGTGGTTACATCAGCTATGCCAACCAGACCGCTGAAAAGTGGAAGGGCTATGGCGGCGAGCAAAACCAGTATCAGGTCAATGCCAAGTTCGTTCAGCCTATCGGTCCGGTGACCACCACCACCTTCTTCAACATGTCTGATCGTGCAGAAAACGATTATCAAGATGTGTCGCTGAACATGATCAAGCGTCTCGGCTACAATATCGACAACATCAAGAACAACTGGACCTTGGCCAAGCAGATCGCGACCGCCTACCAGACCGGCAAGCCCTTGCCCGCGCCTTACACGACTGTTGACGATGTCTATTTTGACGCTTCAGGCCTGCGTAAGGACACACTCGGCGGTTTCACGGCCGATTGGGACATCACCAAGAGCCTTTCGGCTACGGCAACCGTCTATCGCCACACCAATAAGGGCGTGGGCACTTGGTTTACGCCCTATGTGCCGACCCCGGGTGGCGCACCGATTTCAGTACGGACGTCTGAATATAGTATCGACCGTTTAGGCATCATTGCCAACGTGACCTATGTCGCCGGTGACCACACCATCGAAGGCGGTATCTGGACGGAAGACAACGATTTCCATCATGCGCGCCGCTTCTACGGTAACAGCGTTGACAAGCCACGTGACAGCCTGAAGTTCCCAACCGGACCCTTCTTCACCCAGTGGGAATATAATTTCAACACCAAGACCAACAACATGTATCTGCAAGATACATGGCGAGTCAGTGACGCCTTGAAGGTCAATTTTGGCTTCAAGACCATCAATGTTGAAAATGAAGCTGTTCGTCTGATAGGCCCCAATGCCGTCGGGTCGATCAAGGTCGATGAGGGCTTCCTGCCACAGGTTGGTTTCAACTATGACCTCGGTGCCATGGGCGAAGTGTTCGGCTCCTACGCCGAAAATGCTCGCGCCTTTGTGTCTTCGGCGACCTCGGGTCCCTTCTCGACCAGCCAAGCGGGTTTTGAAGCGATCAAGTCAAAGCTGAACCCAGAAACGTCCAAGACACTTGAAGGTGGCTATCGCTATCGGAATGAAAATTTCCAAGGCGTCTTGGCCCTCTATCATGTCAAGTTCGAGAACCGCATCTTGGGCACATCTTCAGGCGCAGCCATCGTCGGCAACCCTGTGGTTCTGACCAATGTCGGCGGCGTTACCTCGGACGGACTGGAATTTGCGGGTACCTATCGTCTGACCGACGATTGGAAGCTGTCGGGCTCCTACTCCTTTAACAAGTCAACCTATGACGATGACGTGCGCAACGGCGCCGGTGTCGTGACCGCCAAGATCTCCGGCAAGACCATCGTTGATGCACCGGAAAACCTGCTCAAGGGCACGCTTTCCTATGACAACGGTGCCCTGTTCGGAAATTTGAACGGCTCCTATACGGACCAGCGTACCTACACCTATACGGGCGACGCCTCGGTTCCTTCGGTTACGGTCTTTGATCTGGCCGTCGGTTACCGTTTCAAGTCGGACAACAGCTTGCTGAACGGCCTGGAAGTTCAGGCCAATGTCACCAATCTGCTGGACGAGGAATATATCTCGACAGTCGGTTCGGCAGGCTTCGGCAACTCCGACCCAACGGGTGACGGCCAGACCCTGTTGGTCGCGGCACCACGTCAGATGTTCGTGACCCTGCGCAAGCAGTTCTAAAACTTAGACCTCAAATCTAAGACGCTGCGGCGGGATCGGTTTTCACCGGTTCCGCCGTTTGCATTTCTGCCCACTGCGCCTTGAGCATGGTGGAGGTTTGCCGTGATCCATCCGGGCTCCATCCGGGCGCGCCGAACAGATAGCCAAGGGCCTCACGCAGGGACTTGGCCGTCAAAAGGTCCGAAAAAATCCCAACCCACTCATGAAAAGCCACGCGGAAAATATTGAAATCCCCGAGGTTTTTGACCACACCGTAACGGCACGGCTCCTCGTCCAGTTCCGGCACAAAGGTTCCAAACATCCGATCCCAAATGATCAGAATGCCGGCATAGTTGCTGTCCAGATAGCGCGGATTGCGCGCATGATGGACGCGGTGGTGCGATGGTGTGTTGAACAGGGCCTCGACCCAGACTGGCAGACGGCGCACGGCCTCCGTGTGGATCCAGAACTGAAAGACGAGGCTGATCCCCTTCTGAATAGCGATCATGGCCGGCGGAAAGCCCAGCAGTGATAGGGGTAGCCACAGTGCCCAGGTGCCCGCCGCGCCGCCGGTCCAGGTCTGACGCAGGGCCGTGGCCAGATTATAGTGCTGCGAGGTGTGGTGATTGACATGCGCCGCCCACCAAAACCGCCGCTCATGGCTCAAGCGATGGAACCAATAGTAGGTCAGGTCCTCCAATAGGAAGATTGCCAGCCACGCCCAAGCCGCCGACATCGGGATGTCAAACAGGCGATAGTTGTAGACCCAAACCGAGGCCGCAAAGACCACCCCGCCGGTCAGAAGCCCGGCAATGCCGCTACCAAACCCCATCAGCAAGGAGGTCGCCGTATCCTTGGCCTCATAGACTGCCTTGACCTTGCCAAAGCGGGCCAAAAGGATCTCCAGCACGATGGCGAGAATGAAGAACGGGACAGCGAGCGTAACCGGATCAATTGCCGGTACAGTGGGGGCAGCCATTAGATCGTCTCTCCCATTGCAGCCTTAGCCCAGTTTGGCGCGAGGGCCAAAGACGCCTTTGGGGCTGCAAAATCATTGAATTTAAAACAAAATCGGCCCTTGATAGCTTCAGCCTGAAGCGCTTGAGACCACGCCATGCTGCGCGAAACATAGCTGTCACCCAAGCGAAACAGCAGCAGGGCCAAATCACCGGACCTCGCAACCGCCCCTCTGCCATCTAGAGCCAGCCAGATCTGATCCAAGGGGGTCTGGGGAAAGTCTTCGGCCAGTCGGCGCTTAACCTCAGCCTCGTCCAAGGGCGGGGTCGCACGTGGGATCTTAACCCAAGCCACCAGCCCCATGATCCCGCCGACAATGGCCAAGGTCACCAACTGGGTGATGATATATTTCAAAGTCACGTACGCCGCCCCACTGTTTTAATGACCCTCAACTGCACCGTGGCCCGCGTCAAGCATGACCAAGCGCAACCCACTGGTGACGGCATCGGTCGCCATGCTATCTAGTGGATAGAATCTCATAGTGCCGACGCGCGCTTTGGCCCTGCTTCATCCCGTTGCAGCAGCGGCAGCGCCTCGAAAAGGATTGCTGTTCCGTGCAAAAAGCCGTCATCGCCGCCACTGGCCTGTTCACCCCGCCCCATTCGATTTCCAACGCAGAGTTGGTCGACGCCTTCAACACCTATGTCGCCAACTTCAATGCCGAGCACGCGGCTGAGATTGAAGCCGGAACCGTTGAGGCGCTGCAACCCTCCTCCCCCGAATTTGTACAGAAGGCCTCCGGGATCCAGTCGCGCTTCGTGATGAATAAGGACGGGATCATCGATCCGGCCATCATGCGCCCGCAACTGCCTGAGCGGTCCAATGATGAGTTGTCGATCCTCGCTGAAATGGCCGTCGCCGCCGCGCGTCAGGCCATTGAGGCTTGGGGCAAGCCGGTCAGCGAGATCGGAGCTGTGCTCTGCGCCTGTTCAAACATGCAGCGCGCCTATCCAGCCATGGCCGTCGAGATCCAAAATGCGCTAGGCATTGAGGGCTTTGGCTTTGACATGAACGTCGCCTGTTCCTCGGCCACCTTTGGTATCAAGACCGCTGCCGACTTCATCGCCTCAGGCTCAGCCAAGGCCATCTTGATGGTCAATCCAGAGGTCTGTTCGGGTCACCTGAACTTTAAGGACCGCGACAGCCACTTCATCTTTGGCGACGTGGCCACCGCCGTGATCGTCGAGGCGGCCGATCAGGCCGGACCGGGCGGTTGGGACATTCTGGGCACGCGCCTGAAGACAGTGTTCTCCAACAATATCCGCAACAATTTCGGCTTCCTGAACAATGCTGCGCCCGAGGGAATCGGCAAGCCGGACAAGCTGTTTATTCAACAGGGCCGCAAGGTCTTTAAGGACGTGGTGCCGATGGTTGCCGAGATGATTATCGACCATGCCGGTGAGCTGGGCCTGGAGCGCTCAGAGCTCAAGCGCATGTGGCTCCATCAGGCCAATATCAACATGAACGACATGATCGGCCGTAAGGTTCTGGGACGTGACCCGACGCCAGAAGAGAACATCATCGTTCTGGACACCTATGCCAACACCTCGTCGGCTGGCTCGATCATCGCGTTCCACCTGCATAGTCAAGGCTTTGCAGCGGGTGAGACGGGTTTGATCTGCAGCTTTGGCGCGGGCTATTCGGCAGGCACCGTCTTTGTGCGCAAGCGGGCCTAGAGCCTCAGGGCCTTGCTGATCTGCGGCCAGGCGACATTGACGCCCAGCCCCAGCATGACCAGACCCGCAGCGGTCAATTTCCAGACGGGCATGGCCTCGCCCAGCATCAGGTTAGCTGTGATCATGCCAAAGACCGGGACCAACAGAGCCATGGGCGTGATCGTGGCTGCCGGATGGCGCGCCAAGAGCCAGCCCCAGACGCTGTAACCAAACAGACTATTTCCCACCGACTGCCAAGCCACGGCCGCCCAGGTCGCAGCGTCAGCAACCCTGACCGCGTGAACCATGGCGGGCCAGCCCTCAAGGGTCAGGGACAGGATCACCAAGGGCGGGATCGAAAAGAGGCTCGACCAGCAGACATAGGCCAACATATCCGCGCCCGGATCACGCTTTGCCGTGATATTGCCTCCAGCCCAACTCATGGAGGCGATGAGGGTCAGGACGAGGCCCAGAGGCGTTACGGTCGAAGCGTCGGCATGGGCCATGATCACCCCAATCCCCGCCGCAGCGATCATTAGGGCTATGACCTGAAAGGCCTTCACTCGCTCACCGCTCAGCACCATGGAGAGGCCAATGGTGAAAAAAACCTGGGTCTGCATCAAGAGCGAGGCCAGACCCGGCGCGATCTGGCCGTTCATGGCTATATAAAGAATACCAAACTGTCCCAGCCCGATCAGAATGCCGTAGGTCGCCAGCCTCGACCAGGTCACATTGGGACGCTTAAAAAAGAACACTGCCGGAAAGGCGACGAAGAAGAACCTTAAGCTGGCGAAGAGAAGGGGAGGCAACTGGTCCAAGGCCACCTTAATGACCGCAAAATTACTACCCCATACCGCGACGACAGCCAGAGCCAAGGCCAGATGGGTCCAGGGAATGGTGAGCGCGGACTTTGGCGTGTCTGTTGTCATGGGGTGGTTCTATATCCGTCTTCGCGGGGAACGCAGTGGAGAGGGTGGGGATGTAGCCCCCTCACCCAACCCTCTCCCCCAAGGGGGCGAGGGCTTAATCGTTCTTCTTAGCCCTCTCCCTGTGGGAGAGGGTTGGGTGAGGGCCTTGCTTGTTGTCATAAAAAACAAGACCCCCTACCCCGGCTTCGCCGGTACTACCCCCAGAGGGGGAAGTACCTCTACAGCAAATCTTCCCCGTCTGGGGGAAGGTGGGTTCGCGCACACCTGCCCTAGCGGTTCAGCGCCGCCTGCGCCGCCGCTAGCCGCGCGATGGGCACGCGGTAGGGCGAGCACGACACATAATCCAAGCCCACGCTCTCGCAGAAGGCAATCGAGGCGGGATCGCCGCCATGTTCGCCGCAGATGCCAAGCTTAACATCGGGACGCACCGCCCTGCCCCGCTCCGTCGCAATGCGGATCAGATCGCCGACGCCCTCTTGGTCGATGGTCACGAAGGGGTCGCGCTCGAAGATGCCCTTGGCCAGATAGGCCTCTAGGAAGCGGCTGCAATCGTCGCGGCTGATGCCAAAGGTGGTCTGGGTTAGGTCATTAGTGCCGAACGAGAAGAATTCAGCATTTTCCGCCAGATCACCGGCCCGGATCGCGGCGCGCGGCAATTCGATCATGGTGCCGACCATATACTGGATCGTCACACCGCGCTCTTCCATCACCGCCTTGGCCGTGCGGTCGGTCAGTGTGCGCAGGAAATTCATCTCCTCGCCCTTGGCGACCAAGGGGTGCATGATTTCGGGCACAGGTGCGTCGCCGGTCTTGGCCACGTCGCAGGCCGCCTCGATGATGGCGCGGACCTGCATCTCGTAGATTTCCGGATAGGATATACCCAAGCGGCAGCCGCGATGGCCAAGCATGGGGTTGGTTTCTTGCAGTTCCTTGGCCCGACGCAGCAACTTTTGCGCATCCAGGCCGGTCGACTCGGCCACCGCCCGCACATCCTCTTCTGTGTGGGGCAAGAACTCGTGCAGAGGTGGATCGAGCAGGCGGATGGTCACAGGAAGGCCCGCCATGATCGTGAAAAGTTGTGTGAAATCATTGCGCTGCATCGGCAAGATCTTAGCCAAGGCGAGACGGCGACCGGCCTCATCATCCGCCAGGATCATCTCGCGCACGGCCGCAATACGGTCCGCGTCAAAGAACATGTGCTCGGTACGGCAAAGGCCAATGCCCTCAGCCCCGAACTGACGCGCTGTCTGAGCATCCAACGGCGTTTCAGCATTGGCGCGCACCTTCAGACGGCGCACCTTGTCGGCCCACACCATCAGGGTGGCGAAGTCACCGGTCAGTTCCGGCTCGACCATCTTGACGGCACCGGCCAGAACCTCGCCGCGCGAGCCATCGATGGTGATGATATCACCGGCCTTGAAGGTCCGACCCCGACAGCGGAACTCGCCCGCCTTGCCATCGATCTGGATCTCGCCCGCGCCCGAGACGCAGGGCCGGCCCATACCGCGAGCCACCACAGCGGCGTGACTGGTCATGCCCCCGCGCGCCGTGACGATGCCGCGCGCCGCATGCATGCCGTGGATGTCTTCGGGGCTGGTTTCATCGCGGACCAGAATGACCGAATGGCCTGAATTGCCTAGACGCTCGGCCTCTTCGGAATCAAACACGACCGTCCCCGTCGCGGCACCGGGCGATGCGGGCAGGCCCTGAGCAATGACATTGCGCTCAGCCTTGGGATCGATGGTGGGGTGCAAGAGCTGGTCCAGCGCCGAAGGTTCTACGCGCAAGATCGCCTCTTCTTGAGTGATCATGCCGTCCGCCGCCATATCGACCGCGATCTTTAAGGCCGCCTTGGCCGTGCGCTTGCCGTTGCGGGTCTGGAGCATATAGAGCACGCCCTGCTCGACCGTGAACTCGATATCCTGCATGTCGCGATAGTGGCGTTCTAGCCGCTCGACTACGGCCTTGAACTGGCCAAAGACCTCGGGCATGGCCTCTTCCATCGACAGGGCCGTCTCACCCATCTCTTCGCGGGCAATCTTGGTCAGGCTTTGCGGCGTGCGGATACCGGCCACCACATCCTCACCCTGGGCATTGATCAGGAACTCGCCATAGAGCCGTGCCTCGCCGGTCGAGGGGTTGCGGGTAAAGGCCACGCCCGTCGCCGAGGTCTCGCCCATATTGCCGAACACCATCGACTGGACATTGACCGCCGTGCCCCAGCTTTCGGGGATGTCATGCATGCGCCGATAGAACTTGGCCCGCTCATTCATCCAACTGGCAAAGACGGCGCTGACCGCGCCCCAGAGCTGGGCGGCAGGGTCTTGCGGGAAAGGACGGTCCAGCTCGCGCTCGACAGCGGCCTTATAGTCGGTGACGACCGCTTCCCAGTCTTCGGCGCTCAGGGCCGTGTCGATGCTGACATCTAGCCGGTCCTTATGCTCGTCGAGGATCTCTTCGAACATGTGATGGTCGAGATCGAGCACGACGTTGGAATACATCTGGATGAAGCGGCGATAGCTATCAAAGGCAAAGCGCCGGTCACCCGACAGCTTGGCCAGACCCTCGACCGTGGCATCGTTGAGGCCAAGGTTCAGCACAGTGTCCATCATGCCGGGCATCGAGGCGCGCGCGCCGGAACGGACCGACACCAGCAGCGGATTGGCCGGATCGCCAAAGACCTTGCCCGTGATGGCCTCAACCTTGGCCAGACCGGCGCGAACCTGATCTTCCAAATGGGCGGGATAGGTCTTGCCGTTGCTATAATAGTGGACGCAGGCCTCGGTGGTGATGGTGAAGCCCGGCGGAACCGGCAGGCCCAGCGCGCTCATCTCGGCCAGATTGGCACCTTTGCCGCCCAAGAGGTTCTTCATCTTGGCATCGCCATCGGCACTGCCGCCGCCAAAGCCATAGACCCAACGGATGGGGTTCGCGCTATCGTTCGCCATGGTCATCTCACCCGTTAATCAAGGAAAAGTCTGCGACGTGTTCCATAGTGGCCTTTATTCGCGTCAATAACCGCAGACGGTTTATGCGGAATTCAGGTTCAGCAATAAATACGTTATCCGCGAAGGCATCTATCGGGTCTTGCAGCGAAGCGAGTGCATTTAGCACTGGAACGGAAACCTGAGTTCCATCCAAAAATGCCGTCAACACTTGCGCTTGAACACGTGTAAATTCATCAAAAAGAGCTAGCTCTTCGGATGGAGCACCCTCCACCCTGATTGGGTCACCCAATCCATCAAAGTCCTTCACATTTTTTAAGAAATTGCCGCCGCGACGATAGCCAGCCAGTAACTTTTCTCCGTTCGGCGTCGGCAGGTAGGTTGAGAGAACGCGTACCCTATCTACCAAATTCGTCAGAAATAGTTCTGTGGTCTCTACGGCTCTAAATGCGGCGCTGATTATATCGTGACGGAAGCCCTGCTCACGCAATGCCACGTTAAGTCTATCGACAACAAACATCATCAACGCATTTATCGGCGTCGATGCGTCAGCATACTCTAACGAAAATCCAACTCGTGCATGATCGATACAAAGATCACGCAGGTTAATGGCCAAACTATTATCGAGAATAAGTCGAACCGCACCCAAGGCCGCGCGGCGCAGGGCATAGGGGTCTTTCGATCCCGTCGGCTTCTCGTCAATGGCAAAGAACCCAACCAGCGTGTCCAGCTTCTCGGCCAGGGCCACGGCGACGCTGACCGGCGCGGTTGGCACGCTATCGGCGGGGCCTTGGGGCTTGTAGTGGTCGCGGATGGCGTCGGCGACGGCGTCGGGCTCGCCCTGTTGGCGGGCATAGTAGCCGCCCATCAGGCCTTGCAGCTCGGGGAACTCGCCGACCATGCCGCAGGTCAGGTCGGCCTTGGCCAGCAGCCCTGCCCGCTCGGCCTGCGCCCGATCCGCGCCGATCAGCTCGGCAATCTGTCCGGCCAGCGCCGAAATCCGCTCAGCGCGCTGATAGAGCGTGCCCAGCTTGGCGTGGAAAGTGACAGCCTTGAGCTTTTCCAGCCGGTCTTCCAGCGGCGTCTTGCGGTCCTCATCCCAGAAGAACCGCGCATCGTTCAGACGCGCCGACAGGACCCTTGCATTGCCGATCGAGACCAGATGCCCCCCATCGCGCGCCTCAATATTAGACACGACGAGGAAGTTGGGCGCGAGACCGCCGGTCTTGGGGTCGCGCACAGCAAAATATTTCTGGTGCGTGCGCATGGAGGTGCGGATCACCTCGGGCGGCAGGTCGAGAAAGGCCGAATCCATATCGCCCAAGATCGGGGTGGGCCATTCGGCGAGGCCTGCGACCTCATCGAGCAGGCCCTGATCATCGACCAGCTCCACACTGCGCGCAAAGCAGAGGGTGCGTGCGCCCTCAAGGATGCGGGCCTTGCGCTCTTCGGGGTCAAGCACCACGAAATTGGCCTCAAGCCCTGCGGCATAGGCGTCGAAATGATGGGCGCGGAACGGAGCGCGTGAGCCCATGAACCGGTGGCCCTCGGTCATGTCGCCACTGACAATGGATTCGATCTCAAAGGGCACGACCTCGCCGTCAAAGACGCAGAGGATGCGTTGCAAAGGCCGGACCCAGCGCAAGGAGCCGGTGCCCCACTTCATCGATTTGGGCCAAGGGAAGGCGCGGATGATGGCCGGCACCATCTCGGCAATCACCTCTGGCGTCGGACGGCCCGGCTTGGCGCTCAGGGCGAAATAGACGCCGTCTCGCTCGGTCAGCTGGTCTTGGGTCAGACCGGTGGAGCGCAGGAACCCGTCCAGCGCGGCTTGCGGTGCCCCGACCTTGGGACCCTTGCGTTCCTCGGTCCGGTCCGGCTGTGCGGCGGGCAAGCCCTCTATGACCAAGGTCAGACGACGCGGCCCGGCAAAGGACTTGACCGCTTCGGGCAGGAACCCGGCCTCGGCCAGACGCTCACGCGCCATGCGCTCAAGGTCGCGGCCCGCCTGAGCCTGCATGCGGGCGGGGATCTCTTCGGAGAACAGTTCGAGAAGCAACTGGGGCATGGGACCTACTCCACCCACGCAGCGGCGGTGGCTTTGCACAGGTCGCGGATGCGGCCGATGTAGCTTTGACGTTCGGCAACGGCGATCGCGCCGCGCGCATCCATCAGATTGAACAGATGGCTGGCCTTCAGAACATGGTCATAGGCGGGCAACGCCAAGCGTTGGCCCTGCGGGCCGCGATGCTCAAGAATGCGGCTGACCTGAGCGACCATGTCTTCAAACTGACGCTTCAGGGTCTCGACATCAGCGACCTCGAAATTGAAAGCGCTGAACTGGCGTTCATTCTCGAGGAACACGTCGCCATAGGAGGCGCCATCGTCGTTGAAGCGCAGGTCATAGACATTGTCGACGCCTTGCACATACATGGCCAGACGCTCCAACCCATAGGTCAATTCCCCGGCGACGGGATCGACATCCATGCCCGCGACCTGTTGGAAATAGGTGTACTGGCTGACCTCCATGCCGTCGCACCAGACCTCCCAGCCTAGGCCCCAGGCCCCGACGGTGGGGTTTTCCCAATCATCCTCGACAAAGCGCATATCGTGCAGCGTGGGGTCCAGGCCAATGGCGGCCAGCGAGCCCAGATAGAGCGCCTGCATGTCCTTGGGGTTGGGCTTCAGGATCACTTGATACTGGTAATAGTGCTGCAAACGGTTGGGGTTCTCGCCATAGCGGCCATCGCCGGGACGACGCGACGGCTGCACATAGGCCGCTTTCCACGTCTTTGGACCCAAGGCGCGCAGAACGGTGGCTGGGTGCAAGGTGCCGGCCCCGACCTCAAGATCATAGGGCTGCAAGATCACACAGCCCTGACGGCTCCAATAGTCATGGAGCGTCAGGATCAGGTTCTGAAAGGACAGGCCCTGCGAGGCGCTAGGCGCGCTAGCACCGGGGGAACCGGAGGGAGCATTGGCATCGACCATGGACCGCTAAATTCCTTAAAGAAAAGTGGGCGGACCATAGGGCGCGTTGGCGCTTGCATCAAGCTTTCGGCATCGCAAGCACCCCTCAATGTTCGGACTCATTGCACAACAGCGGTTTCGATACTGAAGACGGCACCGCAGGGTGCGCCAAAAATTTAGCCACCGCCCGATCCCGGTGCGCAAAATTTAGGCAAGGGCCAAGAAAGGGCCGGATTCGACGACGACAGGTTCGTTACTCGCGGTTCGGATGTCTAGCCTCTGGATGTCGAACAGGCGCGGCGAGACCCCGATGGCCTTTCGGTTAGGACCAATTTCGAGGGGCGCGCGGTGGCTCGAACGCGCGGGAGCGAACGGATGAAACTGATCATTGCGATCATAAAGCCCTTCAAGCTCGACGAGGTGCGTGAAGCCTTCGTGAAAGCTGGCGTCGAGGGCCTGACTGTCTCTGAAGTGAAGGGCTATGGCCGTCAGAAGGGACAGACCGAGATCTATCGTGGCGCGGAATATCAAGTGAACTTCGTTCCGAAGATGAAGCTTGAAGCCGTTGTTGACGATGGTGCCGTTGCCGGTGCCGTGGAGGCCGTCAAGGCTGCCGCCGGAACAGGCAAGATCGGCGACGGAAAGATTTTCGTACTCAACGTCGAAGAAGCGGTGCGCATCCGCACCGGCGAAACCGGCTCATCGGCTCTTTAAGACCAGATATTGGGGATCTCCACGATGAAACTCACCTCTTTCAAAGGGCTGATCGGCAAGGGGCTTAGCGGCCTGATGCTTGCGGCCGTTCTGGTCGGAGGCGGTCTGATGGCCGCGCCTACCGCCCACGCTCAAGACGCCGCACCTGCCGCGTCATCGGCGCCCGCTGATACGACCGAAGCGGCCCTGCCCGCCTCGTCGGCTCCCGCTGCTGAAGAGGCTGCTGCGCCTGCTCCGGCCTTACTGGCACACCAGGCCCCACTCGAGCTGGACTCCGGCGGCACCGCTTGGATCTTGACCTCCACCGCTCTCGTCTTGCTGATGACCATTCCGGGCCTCGCCCTGTTTTACGGCGGCATGGTGCGTAAGAAGAACGTCATTGCCACGGTCGCCCAATCCTTCGCCATTACCGCTCTGGTAACGGTGGTCTGGATGGTCTGCACCTACAGCCTCGCCCTAGGATACAACCCATCATCGGCCCTGCAGCCCTATATCGGCAGCTTTGATGCCTTCTTCTTGAACAATGTACGGGTCGACACAGCCTACGCAGTGGCCAAGGGGCTGCCTGAAATGCTGTGGGTCGTCTATCAGATGACCTTTGCGATCATCACCCCAGCCCTAATTGCTGGTGCCTTTGCAGAGCGCATGAAGTTCTCGACTCTCTTGGTCTTCACGACCCTCTGGTCAATCTTTGTCTATGCGCCAGTCTGTCACTGGGTTTGGGGCGGCGGTTTCCTCTCGACCGCTGGCGTGCTCGACTTCGCGGGCGGCACTGTGGTGCACATCAATGCCGGTATTGCTGGCTTGGTCTGTGCCCTGGTTCTGGGCAAGCGTAAGGGTTACGGCTCGGAGAACATGGCCCCGCACAACCTCGTCTATACGATGATCGGTGCCTCACTTCTGTGGGTGGGCTGGTTCGGCTTCAATGCCGGTTCGGAATGGGCCGCTGACGGTATCGCCTCTGCTGCCATGCTGAACACCCAAGTCGCTGCTGCTGCTGCGGCCCTGTCTTGGATGATCGTGGAGTGGGTTGAGCGCAAGAAGCCCGGCATGCTGGGTCTGGCCTCGGGTGCGGTTGCCGGTCTGGTGGCCATCACCCCGGCTGCGGGCTTCGTGAACCCACAAGGTGCCCTGATCATCGGTCTAATCGCCGGTGCGGGCTGCTATGTTAGCGCCGTCTGGCTCAAGAAGATCTTCAACTATGATGACAGCCTCGACGCCTTCGGCGTGCACGGCATTGGCGGCATCATCGGTGCGCTCCTCACCGGTCTGTTGGCCGACGCCACCATCAATAGCCTGGGCGAAGGCGCCTCGGTGATGAAGCAGGCCATGGGCGTGGGCGTGACCATCCTTTGGTCGGGTGTCGCCACCTACATCATCCTGATGATCTGCAAGTTCACAGTGGGTCTGCGGGTTTCCGAAGAGGGCGAAGTCGAAGGGCTCGACGCCTCCCTACACGGGGAAGCCATGCACTAAGACAGGGGCGGAGGCCCAG
The DNA here is from genome assembly GCA_041182245.1 of Pseudomonadota bacterium. Lineage (GTDB taxonomy): Bacteria > Pseudomonadota > Alphaproteobacteria > Caulobacterales > Caulobacteraceae > CAISGS01. Next base: position 60,246 of record JBEGNZ010000016.1, read on the forward strand.
GTCTGCGGAACGGGGGTCCTTCGGGGCCCCCGTTTTCGTTTAGGGATTAGTCTTGCGGCCAAGGCCCGCCGAGGCGGCACTTCTTGATCCACCAGTCCGGACGCATCTGCTCCAGTCGGTCGACCAGACCTTCAGCCTCGATCTCGCTGCCACAGAGGGCAAAACAGGTCGAGCCAGACCCTGACATGCGCGCTAGCAGCGTCTCACGCTCCTCGCGCAAGGTCTCGAGCACTTCACCAATCTCAGGATGGAGCCGTACGGCTGGCCCTTCCAGATCATTGCGGCAATAGGTCAGATAGGCCGCAACCTCCTCGACCGTCTCAATCACCGGCGGCAGGTTGGGGGTGTGGGCATCGCCTTCTTCGCCCGCCTCATCAAAGGCGCGAAAGACCGCTAGGGTCGAGCAGACAATGCCGGGATTGACCAGCACCGCATGGAGGGTCGGCATTTGCGGGGCCTTCGACAGGATCTCGCCGCGCCCCTCTGCGATGACCGGCTCAGCCCACAGGCAAGCCGCGCCGTCAGAGCCAAGGCTCGCGGCCATCGCCTGCAGATCCTGATCTTTGATGGACAGGTTGAGCGCACTTCGCAGCAGCCGCAAGGTCGCCCCTGCATCGCTGGATCCGCCGCCTAGGCCCGCGCCGACCGGCAGGTTCTTGGTCAAGAGCACCCGAAAGGGCGGCTGAGGCCCCTTAATGACGGATAGGATCTTGCGTACTGCCCCCGTGACCAGATTGTCCGAGAGGTTTTCATTCTCGAAAGCCTCGGCAAAGGGGCCATCCAATTCGATGGTGATGGCATCTGCCGCCTCGACTGAGATCTGATCGCCGAAATCGGCAAAGACCATCAGGCTCGACAGAGGATGATAGCCGCTGTCGTCCAATCCGCCCACATGCAGGAACAGATTGATCTTCGCCGGAGCAAAGGCCGTCAGGCTCACGTCGCTGTTCCTCCACCCGGTAGCGGATCAGCCCTGAGGGGCGGCGCAGGCGGTCCGGTCAGTTCCGGCAAGCCGTCCTTCAACTTGCCCTCAACCTCGGCCTTCATCTTGTCTGTAGGCTTAAGGGTCAAAACCCGTTCCCACTGATATTTTGCTTCGACCTTGCGCCCGACGCGCCAGTAGGCATCGCCAAGGTGGTTATTGACGTCAGCGTCCGCCGCCTCCATCTGCACAGCCTGCTCGAGCATATCCGCCGCACGCTTAAAGTCTCCGAGACGGTAATAGGCCCATCCGAGACTGTCGACCATCGCCCCGGAATCCGGGCGACCCGTCAGCGCCTGCCGGATCAGGGCCAGCCCCTCCTCTAGATTTTCACCGCGATCAATCCACGAATAGCCCAGATAGTTCATGATCTCAGGCTCGGTGGGATTGAGGTCTAGGGCCTTTTTCAAGTCAGCCTCAGCAGCCGACCACTGGCCCGAGCGCTCGAGCGCAATTCCGCGCATGAAATAGTAACCCCACTCAGCGGTCTCGCCGCGCATGGCAATCACCCGGTCGAGGATCTTGATCGACTCGTCAAACCGCTCCGCTGAACGCAAAAGATCCGCAAGGGTCGAAAGACAATCGACATCCTTTGGCCGTTGCTTGACGGTCTCTTCGGCCAATTTGATGGCGGCCGCAGTGTCGCCGCCCCTCTGGAGCCCCCAGGCAAGGCGGTTGCGGGCCTCGCCATAGCGCGTACTGGACGGCAAGATCTGCGAATAGGCCGCCGTCGCTGCCGTGCTGTCCTTGGCGCTGGTCATCAGGTCGCCAATTAGCACCCACGCCTCATCCAAACTGGGATCAAGTCTAAGGGCCAGTCGAAGATAGATCAGACCGCCCTGAGGCTGGCGCTGCCCTACAGCGGCTACGGCGGTTGCCATCAAGGTTGCCGCCGCGCCCTTTTGTAGGGATGGCAAGGGCGGTGCAGGCCGCCTCTTGGTCAGTCGGACCTTGGCGTCCAAAGCGGTCACATCGCTAGCGTCGCCTGCTAGAACAGCATCATAGATCCCGATGGCCTCGGCCTTGCGACCTTGACGCTCTAGGAACGCCCCGTAAGCCCCAGCAAGGAAGCCACTACCGTCGCCAGAGGCCATAAGGGTCTGGTAGGCCTTAGTCGCCTCATCAATCTTGCCGCGACGCTCTAACAGTTGCGCCTGATTTAGGGTGGCAAAGAACGAGGCGAACCGATCCTTGGTCGGCGCGGGCGTGGCCAGAGCCGCATCCCAGTCGCCGGCCATGGCCGCAGCATAGGGCAAGAGCAGTTCGGTTGAGACCTTATAGGAGGGATCAAAATCCTTCTGGCTCAACAGGTCAAAGGCAAATTTGGCCTTGGCGGGATCACCAGACCCCATCGCGTCAACCGCGCGGACAAACTGGCCCAAGGACTTGGTGCCGTCTTGAGAATGGCCGCTGGTAATGGCTGCCATCTTGGCCGCCGTTGCCACATCCCCCGACAGAAGCGCGGCGGTAAAGGTGCGCTCGGCGAGCATGCTATTGCCGCTATCCAAGGCATGGGCCTGAGCGAAATATCGCGCGGCGTCCGTGCTTCGCCCAGAATTGATCGCCGTCTGACCTGCCATATAGAGGGCGTAGACCGAGGCCTCTTGGCTCACCATCGGAACATAGGGCTCGTTCACCGGGCCCTCAGGGGCGACGGGAACCGAGGCGCAGCTTGCTAGGGTCAGCGACGCGCTGGCCAACAGGGTGAGCGCGAGGGAGCGAAGGTTTATAGAGGGGGCAAAATCAGACATGAACCGAACGTCTTCTGTTTCACCCTCGGTTTCAAGGGGCAGACCGCCTATGGCCTGCCCCAAACCGAAAATAACAGATTACATATTGGGATAGTTGGGACCGCCGCCGCCTTCGGGCGTGGTCCAGTTAATGTTCTGCGACGGATCCTTGATGTCGCAGGTCTTACAGTGGACGCAGTTCTGGGCGTTGATTTGGAACTTCGGATTGTTCCCCGCCTCGTCATAGAGCACCTCATAGACGCCCGCCGGGCAATAGAGCCGTGCCGGTTCGCCATATTTGGGCAGATTGACCGAGATCGGCACGGAGGGGTCCTTTAGCGTCAGGTGCGCGGGCTGGTCCTCTTCGTGATTGGTCGCCGAAAGGAACACGCTCGACAGCTTGTCGAAGCTGATGACGCCATCGGGCTTGGGATAGACGATGGGCTTATAGTCCTTGGCCAGACCCGTATAGGCATGGTCAGGCTTGCCGTGCTTCATGGTGCCGAAGAATGAGAAACCGCCCAGAAGGGTCGTGCACCACATGTCAAACATGCCCAGCGCGCCACCGATCAGGGTGCCGAACTTGGACAGGATGGGCTTGGCATTGCGCACAAGCCTCAGTTCCTTGGCCACCCAAGAGCCTTCATAGGCGCTCTGATATTCGACCAACTCGTCGCCTTCGCGGCCCGCCGTGATCGCGGCAAAGGCCTGTTCAGCGGCCATCATGCCGGTCTTCATGGCATTGTGGCTGCCCTTAATGCGCGGCACATTAACGAAGCCTGCCGAGCAGCCAATCAACACGCCGCCGGGGAAGGTCAGTTTTGGAATCGACTGAAGGCCGCCTTCGGTGATGGCCCTCGCGCCATAGGCAATACGCTTGCCGCCCTCAAGGTGAGGCCGAACGGTGGGGTGCTGCTTAAAGCGCTGGAACTCGTCGAACGGCGACAGGAACGGGTTCTTGTAGTTCAGGTGCACCACATAGCCGATCGACACGTAATTATCGCCGAAATGGTACATGAAGCTGCCGCCGCCCGTGTTCATATCCAAAGGCCAGCCCGTCGTGTGCTGCGCCAGACCGGGCTTATGGTTCTCAGGCGGCACCTGCCACAGCTCTTTGATGCCAATGCCGAACTTCTGAGGCTCGCTGTCCTTGGCCAGATCGAACCTGTTTATGAGCACCTTGGCCAGAGATCCGCGCACACCTTCGCCGATGAAGACATACTTGCCGTGCAGCTCCATGCCAGGTTGATAGTCGTCCTTCTTGACGCCATCCTTGCCGATGCCAACGACACCGACGATCACACCCTTGACCGAGCCATCCTCACGGAAGACCAGATCAGATGCAGCAAATCCGGGATAGATCTCGACACCAAGCTCTTCAGCCTGTGCCGCCATCCATCGGGCAACATTGGCCAGCGAGCCAATGTAGCAGCCATCATTGTGCATGAACGGCGGCAGGGCAAACATGGGCAGGGAAAGCTCACCCTGCGGGCCCAGTATCAGGAACTTGTCATGGGTTACGGGCGTTTCCAGAGGCGCACCCATGGCCTTCCAGTCTGGGAACAGCTCTGACAGGGCCTTGGGGTCCAGCACCGCACCCGACAGGATATGCGCACCAACCTCGGATCCCTTTTCTAAGAGCGCGACCGAAATTTCAGTGCCAGCCTCTGCGGCCAATTGCTTCAAACGGATCGCGGCCGACAGGCCAGCCGGGCCACCGCCGACGATAACGACGTCATATTCCATGGCCTCGCGTTCGAGTTCTTCACTCATGACCTGATCCCCTAGTCCTAGAAGCGCCACCTTTTAGGTGCGCCATTGATCCCTGCGCCAACTTATCGGAATGTGAGCCACGTTCGGTCAAGGGCAATAGCTCGCACTTGTGCTGTTTGTTCTCGATTTTGCCCGTGGTTTTTTGTCCATCCGCCCTCTGGTCCGTGTTACGAGCCTTAAGTGACCCAAACCCCCTCCCCTTTGGCCGATCTAAGCGGCGTAGAAAGCCTCTTGTCCTTCTGGGCTGATGCGGGAATCGATCTGTGTCTCGAGGACGAACCGATCAACCGGTTGACCGAAACGGCGCAGATGATGCGCGCGCAGACACCGCCGACGCCGCTGCGGGTCGCTCCTGCCCCGCGCGGACACGCCGCCGCCAATATGGCCGCGCTCGAGACCGCCGCTGAAAAGGCGAAGGGCCAGGCATCGTCGGCTTCAACACTCGAGGCGCTGGCGAAAGCCATTGTTGATTTTGAAGACTGTCCCCTGCGCCGCGATGGCGCCCATCAGCCGGTTCTATGGCGCGGACAGCCGGGCAGCCAGGTTCTGATCATTGGTGAGGCACCCACGGCAGGCGATCAATCGACGGGTCAACCCTTCAGCGGCATCGAGGGCCGACTGCTCGACCGGATGCTGTCAGCGGCAGGGCTAACCAATCAGTGCCTCATGATGAATTCCGTCTTTTGGCAACCGGCGGGCGGACGAGCCCCGACTGCGGCAGAACAGAAGATCTGCCTGCCATTCGTCGAGCGGGCCATTCAACTCAGCCCTCCAAAATCATTGCTGCTGCTCGGCACGGCCTCTGCCCGTGGCATGCTCGGACGTGATGATGGCATATTGGCCATGCACGGGCGCTGGCAGGACTGGACGTCAAGCGACGGTCAAACCAGCCTTCCGGCCATGGTCACCCTGACACCCGCCTTCTTGCTGCAACAGCCCAGCGCCAAGAAGAAGAGCTGGAACGATCTGCTGAGCTTCCGAGCTCGGCTTTAGGGGCCGTCAGCGACCGCGCTAAAGGGGCTTCTGAAACAACAGCGCCTTGGTCAAAAAGGCGCGATCATCATCGATCTTGATCAAGCCCACCGCGCCAAAGAGCGCTTCTAGGTCGGTCTGGGCGTAGCTCTCATAATAGGGCTCGTGGAAAAAGGCCGGGAAGACCTCGAGCAGCCTTTGCAGATCAGGCTCATCCGTGGGCTGGATGCTGTCGCCAAAGGCCAAAAATCCGCCCGGTTTCAAAATACGGGCCATTTCAGCCGCGATCACAGGGCGATAGCGCGGTGGCAATTCATGGAACAGATAGATGCAGGTCACAGCCTCAAGACTACTATCAGCAAAAGGCAATTGCTCCATCTTGGCCTGCACAACCGGCTGACTAGACCGCCGCCGCGACTGGTCCAGATAGGCCTTAGACAGGTCCAGACCCATCAGATTGGCCCTCGGCAGGGTTGCCGCCAAATCCTTCAAGAAGGCCCCAGACCCACAGGCCAGATCAACAAGGGTCAGGCCGCGCTGGTCCGTGTCTTTAAGGGCCCTGATCAGGACCGACAGGACCCGCCGCCTCATCGCCGCTGCTGTGCCTGAAAACAGCGCCTCGACTTGGGCGTCATAGCGTTTGGCACTGTCAGCCGTGAACCATCCGCCCGTCTGGAAATGGAAATTCTGACGATAATAGATCGGATAGGCCTCTGACGGGGTTTGATCCCGCACCTCTGTCCCATCGCCGCGCCTGCGCCTCTGATCGACCTCCCGCGCATCCTGCAGGAAGTCCATGGCCCGCGCTAAGGCCTGTAAGGGCCTGATGGGCCGATCTTCAAGGGCCGGATAGAGACCCGCAGCCACATCGCGGCGATCCTTGGCAAAGGCCTCTGCATAGGCTGCGCGAACCCGGGCCATGGACGGCTTTGGCGAAGTTGGAGTCAGGGTGCCAGTTGATGGACGGACCAACAGTCGCGCGGCACCGCCCGCAGCCCCCCACCAGACAGCCTTAAGGCTTGCCCGCACGGACTGCATCGCGGCGGCGCTGCGAAAGGCGGGCTTGGAAATGGGAGGGCTCCTAGGATTAGCGTTCGAAGAGGGCGACCACCTCTATATGGGGCGACCATAGGAACTGATCCACGGGTCGGACCCATTTTAGTGCAAAGCCTGCCTCGACAAGGATCTTGGCGTCTCGCGCGAAGGTTACGGGATTGCAGGAGATGGCCACTGCACGAGACACTTTTGAACGTCCAATTTCACCGCACTGGATTTCCGCACCCGCTCGGGGCGGATCGAACACGACCGAATCGATCTTCTTCAACTCCATGGCCAGCACCGGTCGACGGTCGAGATCACGCGCCTCGGCGGTGATCGGCTTCAGGCCAGAGGCCGAGCCGATGGCCGAGGTCAGGGCCTTGACGGCGGGAGCTGAGGAGTCCGCCGCATAGACCGGGGCGATCTGGGCCAGATTGAAGGTGAAGGCCCCTGCCCCGCAGAACAGGTCGGCAATGCCCTTAGACCCCGCTAAGGCGTCCACCGCCATCTTGGCCATCGCCGCTTCAGCCGCAGGATCGGCTTGCAAGAACGATCCCGCAGGCAAGGCCACTGTCGCGGGCCCGAACGACACCATCGGCTGACGGGCTTGGAAAATGATCTCGCCGGCCAAGGTCACGCGGGCGAAATCGCATTCGCCAGCAATCTGTGTCGCCTTAATGCGCGCATCCATCGAGAGGCCGCCGCTCTTGGCCTCAACGCCAGTCACGTCAATATCCAGGCCCGTTCGAGTCAAGGTCACATGCAGGGTCGGCGCGGATTTAGGGTGTTCCAAAAAGGGCAAGGCCAGACGCCTGAGGGCCGGAAGGGCCGCCACAAGCCTTGGATCGGCTACCGTGCAGTCGGACATCCCGACCAGCCGCCAGCTGCGCCGCGCCTTAAATCCCAGCTCTGCCCCGCCGATGCCCCGTCGCGCATGGAGCGCCAATCGACGCCTTGACCCCGGAGCCGCAGCGAAGGGCGCCAAGACCTCAGTCTCGATTCCTTCACGGCCCAGTAATTGGCGCACCAGTTGGGTCTTCCAAGCCAGATAGGGCTCTGGGCTCCAGTGCTGGAAGGCGCAGCCGCCGCAGTCGCCATAGTGCTGACAGGACGGCGAAACCCGGTCTATGCTCGGCTCAATCACCTCTAGAATTTCGGCATAGTCGCCCTGACGCAGGACCTTGAGGGTTTCACCGGGCAGGCCGAGCGGTACATAGAGGCGCGGCTCGAGGACCACGCCGTCGCCTTGGGTGCCGACGTGACTGACCTTGACCACCCGTTCTTCCGTGGGACCTACCGGGGCTGGACGCGCACCACCCTGCCTCGCCTTGTTTTGGGAGTTGCGAGCGGAGTTTCTGATTGGCTTGGAAGGTCGGGTCACGGTCACTCTTGAACTTGTCTGGGCACGCCCTCAGTGGCGAGGTCGATACCAAGGCCAGCCTATGCCCTAAATTCAGGCGTCAAGCGAGCTTTCCTGCCCAATCACCAAGATGAACGAACATGAACGGCCCACTCAAGAACCGTTCAGATAGCGCCATACATATTGGCTACAACAACGGATGGCTCCCCTGATTCATCCAGCCTCGCAAGGAGACCGACCATGATGTTCGCCAAAGCCAATCTGGCCATCGCCGCCGCCGCCCTGTCCATCAGCACACTGGTTGCCGCCCCCGCCGCTGCGCAACAGGCCTCTGCTCAGGTCCAGACCCGCGATGCTAATGGGTACTATTACGATCCTTGCCAGCGCTCGACGGTCAACCGTACGACCGGAGGCAGCCTCCTTGGGGCGGCCATTGGCGCGGCGGTAGGCTCAGGCATTGCAGGTAAGAACAACAAGACCGAAGGGGCCGTTCTCGGAGGCGTGCTCGGCGCTGTGGTGGGCGCAAATACGGGCAAAAGTTCCGCGGCTTGCGAACAGAACAGGTCCTATAATCGTCAGGCCTATAATAACGGCTATGACACTGACGGAGGCTATGAGGTCTACTCTACCCAGGTCTATCGCGGCTATTCGCCCTATCAGAGCCGCAGGGACTATGGCTATCGCGGCTATGATCATCACCGTGACTATGGCCGTTCCATCGCCGAACGCTCCAACGCCGATCAGTGCACCCTGGCCGAAAGCCCGATTTATATGCCTGATGGTAGCGTCCAAAAGCGCTTCGTTCGGGTCTGTGCCGACGCCAATGGACGCTATCAGGTCGTCCAATAGGGTTTGAACTCGACTTCCAACATCAGGCCGCTGGCTCCTTGGTCAGCGGCCTTTTCCAGTCCACTAAGCCAATCCGCTCCAAGGAACGGAAAGGAACCCCAAACAACTGTTTACATCCATGGCTCGGTTATGTTTGCTCAAAGGCAGGCGCGCAGTTTTGAGAGACGCGTCGCACCCTAACGAGGACAATCTATGACCAACGCTGCCCCCGCCGCCCCTTGGCCTGCCATGTCGATTGCAGAGGCCCACGACCTGCTGACCGCGCCAGGACAGCCCTTCGAAATGGAGGAGATGGTTATCCGCGGCGTCAATATGCGGGTCTGGAAGAATGCCCCCCCAAGCTTGCGCGACGTGATGTTGCTTGGCCGCGCGCACGGCGAGAAGGATTTTCTGGTCTATGAGGATGAGCGCGCCACCTTTGAGACCTTTTCGCGGGCCTGCCTAACCTTTGCCCACGATCTGGTGGCCAATGGCGTGGTCAAGGGTGACCGTGTCGCGATCGTGATGCGAAACTTCCCCGAATGGCCCGTCGCCTTCTTTGGCGCGACCATTGCCGGGGCCATTGTTACGCCGCTGAACGCATGGTGGACCGGTCCTGAACTAGAATATGGCCTGACCGATTCGGGCTCGAAGATTCTGATCGTCGATGCTGAGCGGATGGAACGTCTGCGCGAGCACCTGCCCAACTGTCCGGATCTGAAGCGCATCTATGTGTCGCGTCAAAGCGAAGAGAGCGCCCATCCGATGGTCCATCGGTTGGAGGATGTAATTGGTACCACTAACAGCTGGAAGGACCTTCCAGACCTACCGCTTCCAGAGGTCGAGATCACACCCGAAGACGACGCGACAATCTTTTACACCTCGGGAACGACTGGCAAGCCCAAGGGCGCGCTGGGGACCCACCGCAACATCGTTTCAAACATCATGGCCTCTGCCATTTCAGGCGCGCGGACCTATCTGCGCCGAGGCGAGACCCCGCCGGTTGCCGACCCCAACGCCCCGCAAAAATGCACCCTTCTATCCGTGCCCTTCTTTCATGCCACGGGCTGTTTCGCTGTTCTGTCGCCCTCCCTTTTTGCCGGTGCCAAACTGGTTCTGATGCGCAAGTGGGAGCCGGAACTGGCCATGCAGCTAATCGAACGTGAGCGCGTCACCGGCTGCGGCGGCGTGCCGACCATCGCTTGGCAGTTGATCGAGCATCCAGCCCGGGCAAACTACGATCTCTCCAGCTTGGAAAGCGTGTCCTATGGCGGCGCGCCGTCTGCCCCGGAATTGGTCCGCAAGATCGTCGAAACCTTCCCCAAGTCTCTGCCTGGAAATGGCTGGGGCATGACCGAGACCTCGGCGACCTTCACGCACCATCAGGGCGAAGACTATTCCAACCGCCCCGATAGCTGCGGCCCTGCCGTGCCGGTCTGCGACATGAAGATCCTCGGTGCCGATGGACGTGAGCTTCCTCCGGGTGAGGTGGGCGAGCTCTATGGCAAGGGTCCGAACGTCGCCAAGCTCTATTGGAACAAGCCAGAAGCCACGGCCCAGACCTTCATTGATGGCTGGGTTCGCACCGGCGACCTAGCGCGGATCGACGAGGAAGGTTTCTGCTACATTGTGGATCGGGCCAAAGACATGCTGATCCGCGGCGGTGAGAACATCTACTGCGTCGAGGTCGAGAGCGTCCTCTATGAACATCCCGCCGTCATGGATGCTGCCCTCGTCGGGATCGACCATAAGCAACTAGGTGAAGAGCCCGCCGCCGTCGTCACCCTCAAGGCCGGAGCCCATGCCACTGAGCAAGAGTTACGGGCCTTTGTCGCCGAGCGTTTGGCCGCCTTCAAGGTGCCGGTCAAGGTCGTCTTCTGGCCCGAAACCCTGCCCCGCAACGCCAATGGCAAGATCCTCAAGAACGAACTGAAGAAGGTCTTCGTTCAGGGTTAAAGCCCGAATGGATCCTCAAAAAATAGGCCCATCTGCATCAGCGGATGGTCCTTTTTCTTTTTGCGATAACCTCTAGCCAAACCAAACCGGCGGCTTGCGCTGCGCCCAGGGCTGAGCCTGTTCCAGTTCGAAGGCCAGTTCGAACAGCTTGCGCTCGTCCCCCGCCCGGCCGGCGAAATGCATGCCCACAGGAATGCCGTCTGAGGTCCAGTGGAGCGGCACACTCATGGCAGCTGCGCCCGCGACATTGTGCACGGGGGTGTATCCAACATAGTGCGTCACCCGAGCGGTCAGCTCTGTAAAGTCAAGGCTTGGTGCAACATAGCCCAACGCGACAGCAGGCTTAGCCAAGACCGGGGTCAAGATCAGGTCGAACGACTTAAACCAAGCGTCATAGATCGGAACCGAGGCCTCCAGACGAGCAATGGACTCGCCAATCGCGCTTTCGGGCAATTTGCTGACCATTTCGGCCAAGCCGATGGTGAAGGGCTCGAGCATATCGGGCACAGCCTTTGCGCCCCTCGTCGCTGTGACGATCTGGACCTGCTTGGCCGCATCTGTTGCCCAGAGGGTTAGGAAGTCTTGAGTGAAGCGCGCACCGTCGAGCGGCCATTTGGTCGGCGTGACCCGGTGGCCGAGGCTGGTCAAGAGCTTGACCGTGGCTTCGAGTCCCACCTGAACCTCAGCATCTGGCTTTAGGCCACCGGCAGTGTCGAGCAAGACACCAATCCGAAGCCGACGCTTGGAAGGCCCGGTGACCAGTCCGACGGACCGGTAGTGCGCGCCCTTTCCAACATATTCCGTTGCGGCAAAAACTGCTGCGCTGTCACGCACCGAGCGCGATACCACATGCTCGACGCCCAGATCATAGGCGTGGGCTTGCTTTTCCGCGCCAACCATCCGTCCGCGCGAGGGCTTGAGGCCGAAGAGCCCGCAGTTGGCCGCTGGAATACGAATCGAACCGCCGCCATCGCTGGCATGGGCGACCGGCACAATGCCCGCCGCCACGGCTGCTGCCGCGCCGCCGGATGAGCCCCCGCTCGAATGGCCAAGGTTCCATGGATTGCGGGTTGGGCCAAAGGCCATGGGCTCCGTTGTAGGCAGATAGCCCTGCTCTGGCGAGGCCGACTTGCCAATGACCACCAGGCCCGCGCGGCTATAGGCCTCGACCAGCGGCTCACTGGTCTTGGCGACGGGCGCGTCAAGGAAGGCGCGAGACCCATTGCGCGTCGGTGCGCCCTTATAGTCGTTCAAATCCTTAATCAGGAAAGGGACCCCAGCAAAGGGGCCACTCATGTTGCCGGCCTTGGCTTGGACCAGAGCCTGATCGAACAGGGAAGTGACCATGAAGTTCAGCTTGGGCTGAGCGGCTTCGGCGCGGCCGATGGCATCGGTGACCGCCTCCAGAGGTGAAATTTCCTTGCGGCGGATGCGGTCGGCCAAGGTGGTCGCGTCGGGCTGCGGCGTTACGGACGGTACAGCGGCCTTGGCAAGGGCGATGGGGGCTTGGGCTGCGGTAGCGACAGCGGCAGAGGCGGCCAGCAGGCCACGACGCGTATAGGCGTTCATCTTGACGGTTCTCCGTGCGGGCCCATTGGTGAGCACGTGTGATCGGCCCGCTTGGTGCTAGAGTGAACGCCACCGCCACAGCTTTCAAGTCCGAGACCCCCATCCACCATGTCCAAAATTCGTGCTGATCTGGTTTTGGTCGAACGAGGCCTTTTTGATAGCCGCGCCAAGGCCAGAGCAGCGATTGAGGCAGGCGGCGTGCAGGTCGCGGGGCAGGTTCTCAAGAAGCCATCAGAATTGATTGAGCCAGACGCGCCCATCGAGGCCGTCGCCGCCCACCCCTATGTTGGCCGAGGGGCCTTAAAGCTCGAACATGCGCTCAACCATTGGCCCATCCGGGTTGAAGGACGCCGCGTCATTGATGTTGGCGCCTCCACGGGCGGCTTTACCGAGGTTTGTCTGATCCGAGGTGCGGCGCGGGTCTATGCGGTCGATGTCGGTCAAGGCCAGCTTCATCCCCGCTTAGCCAGCGATGAGAGCGTGGTGAATTTGGAACGCACAGATGCACGCAGTCTCGACCGCGCGCGGATTGATGAGCCCATCGCGTTAGTCGTTTGCGATGCCAGCTTCATCGGCTTGGCAAAGGTCTTGCCCGCTGCGTTGGATTTGGCAGAGGCAGGCGCGGAACTGATCGCGCTGATCAAACCGCAGTTCGAGGCCGGGCCTGACCTTGTCGGCAAGGGCGGCATTGTGCGCGATGAGGCCACGCGTGAGGCCACAGCCTTGGCCGTTGAACATTGGCTCGGTCAAATCGGCTGGACCGTCCGCGACCGGATTAAGAGCCCAATCACGGGCGGTGATGGCAATGTGGAATATCTGGTCTGGGCGCAGAAGGGGTAGAGGTAGCCTCCTCGTCCTTCGACGAGCTCAGGATGAGGAGGGATGGAATGGTGCGATCATATCACTCTTCCTCATGCTAAGCTCGTCGAAGCACGAGGAAGGGACATCTCAACATCCGTGCTCACCGCGCAGGCGGGGACCCAGCCCCTTACACTCAAACGCAAACCGGCCCGCAGGCCTACTGCGTCATTGCGAGGCGCATCGCGCC